>JBCBGC010000274.1:0-519 GCA_038527215.1 Bacteroidota bacterium | reverse complement strand
ATGTTGTTGTTACCCCTAACCCCCCCTTTAATATATCTTAAATTGAAAAAAATTAAAGGACCAAAAATGGATTCACTTCACTTTCACTTTTTCACTTTTTCACTTTTCACTTTTCACTTCACAAAAATGCAGCACGTGCAAGACTAGCGCGGGTTTTACGAAAGAAATCCCTTTAAAATTGAATCGGACCAAAAAAAAAGTTTACCAAAAAATTTAACTCACCTTCAATTTTATAAGAGAAATCCACGTAAAAATTATTCGGACAAAAAAAAATCAACCCTGAAATTCTGCCTCAAATTTACAGGGAAATCCCTTTACAAAATTTTTATAAAGAAAAATCCCTGTAAAATAGATTCGATTTTCAGAAAAGTCGTGAATTTTACAAAGGAAATCCTTTAAAATTTTTTTTCAGAAAAAAATCCTCCTCAAAATTTTCCCAAATTTCAGCCGCAAAATCGACAAGTTAGACACCATTTTTGAAAAAAGTCACCGTAGTAGTGTGATTTTGAAAATTGTTGG
>JBCBGC010000273.1:0-515 GCA_038527215.1 Bacteroidota bacterium | reverse complement strand
TCTAGATCTGACATGCCACTTGCAACAAGATTTGGAAGAGCGTCACAGGTACCAAGTCGTTTCCTATAGGCATAATGCCGGGCAGGTAATAATTTATTCGACTCAAGGTATCTATACAAGGGCTTAAAAAATAGCTTTTCAGCAACTTTCGAGAGAACCGGAAGAATGGAAATGGGTCTGTAATCTGTGCCAATAGCAGATAAACCACATTTTGGGGTAGGCACAGTATTACAAAGCCTCCTAGCGTCTGGAAAGATGCCTTGTCGAAATAAAAATCTATAAAAACGACTTAATTTAGGAGCGAAACTTATAGAGACTTTCTTAAGCAAAAGAGGAAAGAAACCATCAGGGTCTTCCCCTCCCCAGGAATCCAGATTATCAAGGATATTCTTCACATCCTTAGAGCGAAATGCAAATTTGGTTAGCATTGGCTCTGGATGGCAGGTATCAGGAAGTGGGATCTCTCATCAGACTGCTTTGAATCAAAAACTTGATGAAGCAGTTCAGCCTTTTCT
>JBCBGC010000272.1:0-528 GCA_038527215.1 Bacteroidota bacterium | reverse complement strand
AATTACCTGCTGGGTGACCTCAGAATTGCAAAATTCCCAAAATTAGAATTTTTTTCGGTTAACCGGACTTAACAACAACCCAAAATTGAGGTACGGTCATGAAATTCAAACTCGATCTGCTATGAGAGTGACCGGACGTTGTCTGAAAATTTCGTCAAGATCGGTTAATATCTTCAACAAAAAAGTTGATGTATAACGGACAAAAACAGAAAAAAAAACAAACACTGTCAAAAACAATACCTTCCGGAAATTTTTTTCCGGGCGGTAAAAATTACCTACTTGGTGACCTCAGAATTGCAAAATTCCCAAAATTTGAATTTTTTTTTTCGGTTAACCGGACTTAACAACAACTGGAAATTGAGTTACGGTCATGAAACTCAAACTCGATCTGCTATGAGAGTGTCCGGACGTTGTCTGAAAATTTCATCGCGATCGGTTAATATCTTCAACAAAAAAGTTAGGTCTTAACGGATAAAAACAGAAAAAAAAAAAAAAAAAAAAAAAAACTAGAAAATTCTTATCAGAATT
>JBCBGC010000271.1:0-534 GCA_038527215.1 Bacteroidota bacterium | reverse complement strand
GTTGAGCCTAAGTCTCAAGGTGATCAGGATAAACTGGGTACTGGTCTTGCGAAACTTTCTGAAGAGGATCCAACATTTCAGGCGCACACTGACGAGGAAACTGGTCAGACTATCATCGCCGGTATGGGTGAGCTTCACCTGGAGATTATCGTCGATCGTCTGAAGAAGGAGTTCAAGGTTGAGATCAACCAGGGACAGCCTCAGGTATCTTACCGTGAAGCAATCCTGGGCACTGCCGAGCATCGTGAAGTCTACAAAAAGCAGACTGGTGGTCGTGGTAAATTCGCTGATGTTCAGATCGAGTTTATGCCTACTACTGCTGAAGACGAAGATTCCTTCGTATTCGTGGACGAGATCAAAGGTGGTTCGATTCCTCGCGAATTCATTCCTTCTGTTGAGAAAGGAATCAAAGGTGCACTTGGAGATGGCATCTTGGCTGGCTTCCCAGTTGAGGGTGTCAAAGCTCGTCTGTATGATGGTAGCTTCCACGCAGTTGACTCCGATCAGCTCTCATTTGAGCTCGCAGGACGTATG
>JBCBGC010000270.1:0-536 GCA_038527215.1 Bacteroidota bacterium | reverse complement strand
TAGAATATCGAGGGAGCAAATTCAAAATGGTCGAGCCTTAATTTCTAAAAGGATATTTGAGCCAGGGTCCTAGGCGTTGACCCTGGCTCTTTGCCAAGTTAGAGCAAGGTTTACTTAAGATATCCCGTATAAATAAGCTCGTTCTGCCTAGATTTGTTTGTTATAGTTAAAGCAAAACCATTTCCGAATTAGGTACTTGTTTTTTTATTGGTGTTTTCAATGGAGTATTTTCAATCCGGTATGTTAAAGGGTATTTTAAGCTAGACAATTGCTCGCGTTCCGGAGTGGATTTAAAAGGCTTAGAAATAGTGTACGTCCCCCTTAATTAGCTACAGTTAAGGGTAAAAATTTCCAATTTAAGTTCTGTCGTTGGTCATGTTGGAATGTGGGAAAGTCTGAGACTTTTCCATATTTCAACACGAAAGCTCTGGGCGTCATATTCCCTAGCGATTCATGTGGCCTTTGGTGGTTGTAATGCCATATCCATTCTTGGGTTAGCGCCCTGGCCTGAGACAATGATTCTATCAACCAGGCAC
>JBCBGC010000269.1:0-544 GCA_038527215.1 Bacteroidota bacterium | reverse complement strand
GGTATCGGCGAGCTGAGGTTTTTGGAATAAATGCCCGGATTCGAGCAGGCAGTAGGTGTTCACCGCACCGGTAAAGCCTCCGCCTGATCCGAAGCGAACTTGTTTCTTCTCGTAGGCCTCGGGGGTGTATTTCCCGGCCTTGCAAGCCCAGGAGAGCACAAATAATGGAATGAGTAGCAGTAGGTAGAAGCGCATAGGGTAGGATATTCGGACAAATAGCTTAAGGTACTGTTTTCTGAGTATTTCGGAATTCGAAAGATATGTTTAGGACGCCGTCCCTGAATGAAAGTAACAAGCTAGCCGGGAATTTCGAGGGAGTCAGGATGAAAAAATATGAGTCATCCCGAATCTTGCATAAGCCAAGATTTCATCAAAACGCTCCTTGCAACTTCAATCACCCACCCGTATGTCACCCCGGAAAGACATTTGACCGGCAGGGAAAAAGCCTTATCCGGGGTCTCTCACAATATACACCTCCCTATATGTAGACTCACCCAGCAAAGAACGGTACTGGTGCGAGAGACCCCGGATAGCTCACCTCCTT
>JBCBGC010000268.1:0-555 GCA_038527215.1 Bacteroidota bacterium | reverse complement strand
TATCACAAACCAGGCGACACACCTGATAAGATAAACTATGATTTACTTGAAAACCGCGCTAGATTGGTTTTCCATACCGCTTGGGAAGTAGCCAATCGTCCAGAAAAAGTAGTCGTAGATAAGGCGATAGAATAGCACAACATATCCTCTAAAAGAAAAACCCTTGAAGTTGTTTCAAGGGTTTTTTTGGGTGGAAGACCGGGTTCGAACCGGCGACCTCCGGAACCACAATCCGGCGCTCTAACCAACTGAGCTACAACCACCATTTTAAGCGGTCGCAAAGGTAATTTTTTTTCTTTATTCTATCAAAACATTTCTCGGATATCCGAACATCAATAATTACTGATAATTTCCCCGGCGAAAGGCGCCCTTCTTCCTACAACATTTAAAGAACCAGCCGATTTTAGGTTAACTATTTGACATTCAAAAGGGTATCCAGCTAATTGGGGCGATGCTCAATTTTGCCAAACCATCACATTTTGGGATTTCACAACAATAAATCCACATTTGGCCTACCAAGGGCTATTTTTGAAAGGTTGTGAGCGAATACTAAAA
>JBCBGC010000267.1:0-557 GCA_038527215.1 Bacteroidota bacterium | reverse complement strand
GTATGGCCACTTTAGAAGGGCCATACCATAAGCGGTAACGGCAACCACCATCATTTTCAGTACGGGGTCTTCCCGCACCCGGTCCCAGGCGCCCCTCAGGGTTAGCAGACCGTTCAACATCCCCCCCCAACTTGGTGCAATAAGCATCAAACTGAAGACCATGCCCAGCGACTGCGCCCAGTCAGGAAGGCTGGTATACAGCAAGTGGTGAGGCCCGGCCCAGATATAAATAAAAATCAGGGCCCAGAAGTGAATGATGGAGAGCCGGTAACTGTATACTGGCCGGTTTGCCGCCTTGGGCAGGAAGTAATACATCAAGCCCAGGTAGGGTGTCGTCAGGAAAAAGGCCACCGCATTGTGCCCGTACCACCATTGCACCAGTGCATCTTGTACCCCCGCAAAGAGCGGATAAGACTTCCAGAGCGTAGCGGGAAGCTCTAAGCTGTTACCGACGTGCAATACCGTGACGGTAATCCAGGTGGCGATGTAGAACCATACGGCCACGTATAGGTGCCGTTCACGACGCTTCATGATGGTCATGAACATATTGACTCCAA
>JBCBGC010000266.1:0-541 GCA_038527215.1 Bacteroidota bacterium | reverse complement strand
CTATAGAGCGGATTTTTGAAAAAAAATTATAGAACTCGATTTATTAAATTTTTTACTTAGCAGGGTGGAAAAAATGACAAAAAAACACAAAAAAACAGAAAAAAACAGGCACAAAAAAAACTAGAACGAAAATGGAAAATCCGGTCTATAGGATCATGGACAAAGGTGTCCTCTTTATATCGGTGAAAAAAAAAATTAAAATCGGACAAAAATTGTCGGAGTTCTAGTGTACCGCGTATGCGTAACTTACGAAAAAAAAGTTTCCGAGATAATTGAAGTCAAAGTTGACGGAAGTGAAATCTAGGGTTTTCGCAAGATTTCTCTGTGATCCATGCAAATATAGTACTATATAATTCCACAGCCAGACGAATGATTTCCTCACAGTTTTTATGTATTATATCCATGAAAATAGAAAAAAATATGAGTTTATTGAACAAAATGTTCACTGTCAGATAGATCGTTCGTCTGGCAGTGGAATTATATATGATGATATTTAAATGGATCACAGAGAAATCTTGCGAAAACCCTAGAGATCGGAGAG
>JBCBGC010000265.1:0-591 GCA_038527215.1 Bacteroidota bacterium | reverse complement strand
TTGATTTGAAAGCTCTTTCTGGTCACGAGTGAGCTAATATATACAGTTCGTGAATGCAGACCAATTATTTGGCTGTGTATTATTATTATTATTTAAAAAACGAATACCTATTCATGTGGAAAAAGCCAAAGGCCATTTACTTATAAATAAGCTTCCACGGAATATGGTATCCATAAGGAAAATGAAGAAGAAAAGTGAAGAGAGAAAGAAAGGTAAAATTTACTTTAAAATAGTTAGTCAGAGTTAAAAAATGACTAAAAGATAAAAAAATAAATATAATTTAAAAAATCATGATAAAAATCACGATTAATTTCTCCCATGATTATCCCGTAAAAACCTATTGCATCTCCTCTTGAACTTAGATGGATCCTCAACCATCATATCATCAGGAAGGCTATTCCAGAGTTTGCTGGTAAAAAGGATGAAGCATCTCTGGAACTGAGATGTGTTGCAGCGTGGGATAGTTACAGCAAATTGGTGTTGCTGTTCTGCATAGCGAGTGGCACGAGGATTAAGAAGAGGGCCAGGGACTAATGATGAACAACAACAACAACAACAGCTTTGGTTGGGAGATAACAAAAACAACAGCAA
>JBCBGC010000264.1:0-659 GCA_038527215.1 Bacteroidota bacterium | reverse complement strand
AAAACCAGGCACCCGTGCATGGTTTCCCCAAGAATATTCAGGGAGAAACCGAATGGTCTATGGATATTCTCATGCTGAAGACGGGAATTCTCTCCAGCAATTAACCTCTACATGAGAATGTCGATACTCCATGAATATACGACTAATTTAGCATTTCGACATAAGTCGAATGCTGTCGACTTTTAACGTCGACTAAATTCGGGAGCTCTGCGCCTGCGCAGATAGACGCCATCTTTTATTGTTGGTCCTTCTGACAACAACTACCTTTTCGCTGCTCCGTTGTTTTGACGTATTTTCTGCATTATTCTGCCTTTTTTGTGGTTTATTCTGCTATTATGTCTGTGTGAGTATATGGTGGTTATTGTGTGAGACTTTCAATAATGTTTGTTACCGCTTTTTCGCGTAATTAACTGTTTTTTGAGTTTAGGCTTTGTTTGTTTACTTCGTCGCTTGATCGTCATGTAATATTTTGCTTTCTCAAATTTAGAGTTACGTGTTCATTAGTGCTAATTTCCTCTACGCGGCATGATTATATATTTGCATGTATGCTTTAATATATGTTTAGTGATATAATTTTACATTTTATGAATTTTTGTAAATTGTCCATTGGAGACGTAACCTAGGCTTCCTAGGCCGTTTCATATCATGCCTATTTATTA
>JBCBGC010000263.1:0-899 GCA_038527215.1 Bacteroidota bacterium | reverse complement strand
ATCCTCCAGGACGCCTTTCGGACTGACCTCCGTCCCCTCATCCGAGAAGCCCGGCTCCAGGCGGGAGGGGCCCTGGAGCCGATTGCCGCCTACCGACATTTCCAGGTTCGCAAGGCCCTGATCGACGAACGGGGTAGCCAGGGACAAGCCACCGGTTTATAGGGTTAGGATCATTCCCCCGTAGAGACGCTACGCCTGGCGTCTCCCAAAGACCCTGCCGCAGGCACCGTGATCATGGTAGCACCGTAGCCGCAGCTTGTAGCTGCGGATTAGAGAATAGCCGAGGCTAGCCATTTCACAGCAGTCGCTGGATCTCCCCCAGCGTATGCAATCCGCTGCTACGGATACCATCCGAAAATTCATGGTGGAACCGTAGCCGCAGCTTGCAGCTGCGGATCAAGAGTTAGCCAAGGCTAGACAATTCACAGCAGTCGCTGGATCTCCCCCAGCGGATGCAATCCGCTGCTACGGATGCCATCCGAAAATTTATGGCGGCTGCGGCATGGCTTCCGTCCTTATCCATTTTTCCATAACTTCCCTCAATGACCCTCATCTTCGACATCGGCAAAACCCACAAAAAATGCCTGCTCTTCGATGCGGATTATCAGCTCATCGAACTAGAGGAACAGCGGTTTGCGGAAATCGAAGATGAAGACGGTTTTCCTTGTGATGACCTCACAGGCATTCTTCGCTGGATGGAAGATCGACTGGATTTTTTCCTGAAAAAATCCCCCGCCATCACCCACCTCAACTTCTCTACCTACGGTGCGTCCCTGGTGCATGTGGACCAAAAAGGCAAGCCCCTAACGCCCCTCTACAATTACCTTAAACCCCTGCCTGCGGACATCCGGAAACGATTTTATCAGTTATATGGTCCGGCAGAAAAACTCGCCCAAGAA
>JBCBGC010000262.1:0-928 GCA_038527215.1 Bacteroidota bacterium | reverse complement strand
TTTGAGGGCCTTCATTGGCTCGGCGTCTTTGTTCCAGGCGTTGAAATCACCGACAAGCGCTACTTCAGAGGCTTGGGCAACTGCGTTTTTAGGGAGGCGAAAAGTAACTTTCACGATTGGCTTACTTTTCAGTTCCTTTTTCTTAATGCTCATAAATCCTTTGTTACACTAGATAAAAGATGAAGGCGCAAATTTAACAAAAAATTTACCTCTTCATTGCAAATAATGTAACCGGAATGTTAAGTTTTTGAAAGAATTGTAGAAATAGTTTATCCCACAGTTTAAAGTGAACACTTAAGGTGGAAATAAGCAAGAAAAGGCGCAAAAAAGTGAACGAGAGGGGGATAATTTCGCAGGAAAAGTCCTGGGTGAAAAAAGAAAAAAAAGCCTTGTATTTTCATCTTTTTTACTACCTTTGTCCCCACGCAAAAGGAGAGGTGGGTGAGTGGCTTAAACCAGTAGTTTGCTAAACTGCCGTACCCATACCGGGTACCGCGGGTTCGAATCCCGCCCTCTCCGCCACAAGAATAGGTCAAAACCGTCGAAAAGGCATCTTTTCGACGGTTTTTTTGTAGGATGGCCTGTATATCAAAAAGTTTTGCTCAGGAAAAAATCAGTTGTAGTAAACACTTTATCAAATAGTAATACAATAATAATCCTCAAATTACGAATGGGTTTATCTTATTAACTAGCCCTCTTTCTTTTTTAGGCTAACTAATTCGATTACCCATGGAAAGTAAAACGAACTTTATTGGTTTTGGACTCCATCCAATCGGCCATTTTTGGCGTTTTTCAATGCTGCTCGCTTTGTGATTGTTTTTATTAGGGCTGGTATTTTTTATCATTCTCCCCAACTCTCCGGTCACAGTTGAGCAGATGGGGTCTTTTGGGGGCTATATTACGACTCTCTTGCTATTTTGGATCGGCG
>JBCBGC010000261.1:0-1224 GCA_038527215.1 Bacteroidota bacterium | reverse complement strand
AAAATAAACAAATTGCCTGGAAGCGCGTTGGATATACATCACTTGTAAAGATACACAAGAAGCCCAGCAAATCGGTCGTGCGCTGGTCGAAGAACGCCTCGTCGCCTGCGTCAATATCTTGCCTGGCATGCAATCCCTCTACTGGTGGGAGGGCAAGGTGGTCAGCGACCAGGAAACCGTCATGATCGCCAAAACCGATGCAAAAAAGGTAGCCGCCCTCACCGACCGAGTCAAGGAATTACATTCCTACGAAGTGCCTTGTGTGATTGCCCTTCCCATCCAGGAAGGCAATCCCGATTACCTGCAATGGATTTCCGACAGCCTTTCGCCCATTTCTTGATTTTAAGGCCCTGAATTTGGCAACTAGCAAAAAAAGCGCGTTGGACCTGAAAATCCGTGGGGAGGATGGCTAGCGGGTAGGCCTTGGTTGGGATTTTCTTGATTTTTGCGCCGGTTTTTATCAAGAAAAAGCGGCAAAACTGCAAATAAAGAAAAGCTCCTTTCCAATTTGGAATGAAATCAATTCAACTCAAATATAGACATGTCAAATATCTCCGTCCGTAAAGGCACCGCTGCCGATATGCCTGCTGTTCACGCCCTGGTCCGCGAACTCGCCATTTATGAAAAAGCCGAGCACGAAGTCCACACCTCCGTGGAGGAATACACCCGCGATGGCTTCGGGGACCGCCCCTTCTTCGAATGCTACGTAGCCGAAACCCCCGAGGCTGGCATCATCGGCATCGCCTTTTTCTACCTGGCCTATTCCACCTGGAAAGGCAAAATGCTCTACCTCGACGACCTCGTCATCACCGAGTCCTTCCGCCGCCAAGGCATCGGCTCCCTCCTCCTCAACCGCCT
Organism: Bacteroidota bacterium; assembly: GCA_038527215.1. GTDB lineage: Bacteria > Bacteroidota > Bacteroidia > J057 > J057 > JAWPMV01. Next base: position 366 of record JBCBGC010000261.1, on the reverse strand, counting down.
CGTCCAGCACGCCCGTGAGCACGATGTCAACCAGGTGCGTTGGCAAGTCCTCGACTGGAACGAGCCCGCCATCCGCATGTACGAAAAGGTCGGCGCCGACCTCGACAGCGAGTGGATCAACTGCAAGCTCAGTAAAGAGCAGATTGCGGGCTGGGGAGGGTGAACACCCCCGCTCGCGTTGGCCACAGTTTCTCCCGGAGTACCGGGAAAGGGGCCTTCGCGCAGGTTTAGGGTGCGTCCCAGGACGCGGAGGGCCTTGTCGAAGACAACTGAACCCACAGATAGGTTATGTCACCCCGGAAAGACGATGAGGGAACCGAAGCGGCTTATCCGGGGTCTCCGAGATATTAATGTCAATTTCGAGAA
>JBCBGC010000260.1:0-1743 GCA_038527215.1 Bacteroidota bacterium | reverse complement strand
GGTTGTTCAGGCGTACCAAACCGGCTTTCCCGCTGTGGCATAGCTGGATTCCCGCTGAACGACTGTCGAGTCCTCCCCTAAACGGATACTTTCAGGTTCCTGCTCCCCTGCCTCTCTCTTTCTCCAGTTGGTTTGCCATGGAAGCGGATAGCAGTTTTCAGGAAAACAGAACCCAGCTGGCTAAAGACAGCTTAACGTGGAAACCCGGTTTGGTACGCCTGAACAACCAGTGGAAATATCAGCTCTTCCGGGCTATCGATCCTAAGCGGATTATTGCGGGTAAAAAGGGATATTTTTTCGGACGAAATGATGTTCAAGACTTTTTGGGAGCCAGGTTTCGAGGGGAGGCGATCATCGCGGAGGAGGTGAAAAAACTGCGGAAGGTGCAAGACACCCTGGCCCAAACGGGGACCAGCCTTTTGTACGTCATGGCCCCGAGCAAAGCCGCATTTTTTCCGCAATATCTGCCCGGCCATCTTCAGCCCATGGGAGCCCCACCCACCAATGCAGCGCGGTATCGCTATCACCTGCAAGAAGAAAGCGTTAATGTCCTTGATGTTACGCCTTGGTTTAAAGGCATTCAGGACACCTGTCAATACCCTTTATATCCCAAAGGAGGTTACCATTGGAGTGAGTATGGTAGCTGGATTTTTACTGACTCCTTGCTCAAGCGGATCGAACACCTCAGTGGCTTTGACCTTCTGGAAGAGAAGTTTGTGCGCATGGACCAAACCGAAGTCCCCCGGGGGGCTGATCAGGACATCGGCAAGGCCGCAAATTTATGGAAAGACCCCAAAGCTGAAACGCTGGCTTATCCCATAATTGAAGTACATCCTTTTGATAGTAGCCGCCACCACCGGCCCAAGGTGCTTACTATCGGGGACAGCTACCACTGGACCTTGATTGGCACCTTTGTTCCGCATCGGTATTACGCAGCCGATTGGCGATTTTGGTATTACCACAAAGCTGTCTGGAAGCTCAATGAGCAATTGCCTTACACGGTTCCTGAAATCGAAGCCTATGCACAAAGGCTCCAGAATTTTGAGGTGATTGTGTTGATTTTCGCGGAGGAAAATCTTTACCAGGGTATGTGGGAATTTACAGAGCGAGCCTATCAAGCATTTTATCCTGAAAGCTAAGCCGCTCATACTAGAGTAGGTAATCCTGCGTTTACTAGTAGAAGTATCGACCAGCTAACCCATCTGTTGTTCCATCCCTCATTCTTTGGGCTCGGTCTGCCATTTGGTCCTTGATGGGCCAATGTTGACCATTCAGTCCATATCTATTGGAACCGATTGGTGCTAGCCTTATTTTCATCCCGATACCACTATCGGATAGTAGATATGCGCACACTTACGATCATTGCCATACTTGCCTTCCCTTTTCTAAGTTTGGCTCAGGGACAGGATGAGGCTCACCGCAGGACCCGGTCTTTGGATGCTGAAATGGCAAAAATCCAACAGTATCGTACGCAAATTCAGGAAAAAGAACAGATGCTGGCTGACCTGGTAGAAGGCTACCTGGACGAAGCTGGCGCTAAATCATTCGCAGAAAAAAGGGCCATTGAGCAAGTGCTGTATGAACTCTTCGATTTGAACTTGCTGCGGAAGGAGGCTGACGCCAGATTGCTCAGCCGACAATTATCGCAGATCGAAGAAGCAGAAATTGACCCGGAAAAAGCAGAGGAAATCCAGCAATTAAAGTTCCGATTGGAAAAAGTAAAGTTGAGCCTGGATTTTCGGA
>JBCBGC010000259.1:0-1783 GCA_038527215.1 Bacteroidota bacterium | reverse complement strand
CTTACTACGACCGTTTTCAGGAAGCCATGGGCGGGGCGGATCACGGCATGGGCGACAACATTTATTTCGCCCAGTGTGTGTGGGACGCTTCGATGGCTTATGCCATTTTTCGATACTGGAAAAAGCATAAGCAGGAAAAAATCTTCCATTTGATTGGTCGCTTTCATACCGACTACCAGCAGGGAACCTTTGAGCAACTCCAGCAGTATGGGAAAAAACTCCGCATTCGGAATATCAGCTGCTTTCCTGCGGAAGATTTTGCCGATCCAGACTGGTCCGCCTATCGCGACTTGGGAGACTTTGTCATCCTCCATGAATAATGCTTCCGCATAAATAAGCGGCTTATTCGTCTGCCTAGGAGAATCTTCCCCCTCAATTCCGGCTTATGGCGCGTCATGAAATGGCTTTTTGGGATAAAGTGTCCTCCCCAAGCAGCGGTAAGCTGAGTGCCTCTGCCCGGCAAATCCTGCTGATTACCCGACCTTATTTAAGGCCCTCCTCCCGATTGTTGGACGTGGGCTGCGGCTCTGGCTTACTCAGTCGGCACCTGGCAGCCTATGCAGGAGAAGTCCTGGCGATAGATCCTTCTCGCGGCATGATAGAGGCAGCCCTGGCCAGCCATCATGCCCAGGAGGTCCCCAACTTATCCTTTAGACAGGCCTATTTGAATGCTGAACTGGGTAGTCCGGCCACGTATGATGTGCTGACTGCTTTCAATGTCCTTCATTATTTAGAGGAAGTAGAACCTTTTCTTCAGGAAGCCTTTCGCCTGCTCAAGCCGGGCGGATATTTCATCACGGCCACTGCTTTCCTGGGAGAAAAACGCAGCTTGAGGCGCGCCTTTATGATTATGCTGACGCGCCTGGGGATTATCCCAAGGATGCATTTTTTACGGGTAGAAGAGGTCGCAACACAGCTGACGAATGTCGGCTTTACCCAGATCGAACAGCAAGCACTCTCTTCCCTGCCGGAATACCTCTTGGTATACCAGAAAACCCAAGAAGGATTATAAGACGTAGAAAGGTTCCGGAGCGATGGGCTCAGGTAATTCTTTCTCTTCCAGCATTTCCCGAATGTTGATTTCAATGGCTCGGGCAATGGAAGTTACCGCGGTATCATTTGGCTCGTCCTCAAACGGATCCTGCAGGCGTTCAGAAGTACGCTCAATCAGGAAGAAGATGATGGAACTGGCCAGGATCACGGGCATGGTGATGATAGGAGAATAGTCGATCAGTCCCAGGGGTAACAGGAAGAGGAAAAGATATAGGAAGGCGTGCAATAAACGGCTGTAGAGCACCGGAAATACGGTGTTTTTGATGCGTTCACTTTTGCCCATGGAATCCGTCAGGCGAGCAAGGGTGGCATCCAGGTTGGCTTGTTGAATGTCGGTGACCATGCCTTGTTGAAAAAGCCGCTGGGCATCGCGTCCATGCATCACCAAGATCGAATTGGGCACATGCTTTTTGTCTTGCAAGGCTTTCCAGTCAGCGGGAGCCAACATATGCTGGATATTGGCCAGACTGTCCTGCTTACGGAGCATTTGTCCTAAGGACACACACCAGGCAGCCTGGCGGAGGGCCATATGTTTGACCAGGGACAAGCCATCCTCGCGCTGGGTATCTGCCGAAGGCAAGGTCAGGAGTTGCCGGACCAAGGTGCGGGAATCATTGACGATGGCGCCCCATATTTTCCGCGCCTCCCACCAGCGGGTGTAAGCCTGGTTGATGCGAAAACCCAGAATGATGGAAATAGCGGTACCGATGACGCCGGGGAAAGCAAAGGG
>JBCBGC010000258.1:0-1877 GCA_038527215.1 Bacteroidota bacterium | reverse complement strand
TCACGGTAAAGAAAACCAGGACAAAGTCGAACATTTCCATTTCCACCGGGAAAGCTTCCACCCGGCCACCGCCTTGAATTTTGACCAGCCCAAACCGAATCTGAGCAAATCCCAGGACCAGGGCCAACACTACCCCGAGCAGGCCGCCAATCAACCCTACGAGCAAGCCATCGGTCAGGAATACCCGCCTGATGACGTCTGCGGTAGCACCCATGGATTTTAAGACGGCGATATCCTTGGTTTTTTCCAGCACGATCATCGAAAGGCTCCCTACAATGTTTACGGCAGAGATAGCCAGCATGAGAACCAGGATGAGATAGCTGATATATTTTTCGTTTCGCATGACCTGGTACAGGGTTTTATGCTGTTCATACCAGGTTAGGACTTCATATTGATCACCGATGGCTGCCTGAAGCCGGGATTTCACCTCTCCAGCTTGATCAATGTCTTTGAGCTTTAGTTCGTAGGAAGAAATCCGCCCTTCCTCTTCGAATAACTCTTGAGCGAAATCGAGATCACAGACCACATATTTTTCGTCATAGCTTTTCTGGACGTTGAAAAAACCGGAAGGGACCAGGTAATCCATATTCACACTCCGGGCCATCATGCGAAAAGATGCTGATTGCGGAATATAGGATACGCTTACAGGCAGCGGTTGATGAAATTCTCCGTCCACCTGGGTATTCAACTCGGCAGCAATGATGGTTCCCATGATCGCACGGGCTACCCCATTGCGCGGGGCCAGGTCGAAATTGCCGTCGTACACGAAGGTATCCAGGCGATTGACCTGCAGGAAGTCTTCTGAAACGCCTTTCAAAACGGCATAGGTTTGAAAATCAAGGTGTTCCAGCCATACTCGGCCTTCTATGGATTGAGCCACGGCTGCGACCTCCGGGTCCAGTTCAAGGTAATTCATGATGGAATCATCATGGGCAAAGGTTTGCCCACGGGCGGCCACCACTTTGACACCCGGGTCCATGGCGGAGAATAGCCCTTCGATGAAGCCCGTCAGGCCATTGAAGACCGACAAAACCAGTATCAAAGCAGCGGTCCCTACCCCGATACCCAGAATGGATACCCAGGTAATGATGTTGATGGCATTACTGGATTTCTTGGAAAAAAGATATCGCCGGGCGATAAAATAGGGAAGGTTCATGAATCCACTTAAGATTACTCTCCGTCGACCTCTGTAGCTTTGTCCGCATCAGGGATTTCGACTTCCTCTAACAATCTCTCGATTTTTTCGGCTTGTTCAAAAGAGTCGTCCCGGTAAAATCTCAATTCCGGCATTTTTCTCAGCCGGTTCTTCAATCGACGAGCCAGCGCTTTCCGAATTTGCCACGTCTCCTGGTTGAGGGTGTCTACTACCCGGTCAGCTTCAGCTTCCGGCATCGCAGAAATATAGACTTTGGCTAAACTCAGGTCTTTGGTTACGCGTACAACACTGACCGTAAGGAGTATGCCTGAGAAAAAAGTTAATTCATGGGTAAGGATATCCCCCAGGAATTGATGTATTTGCTTACTCAGTTTTTTTTGAACAATGCTTTCCGACATATAGCTTTGTAGGGTGGCTTTCCAACAAAAATAAGAAATGCGGACGTATTTGCGAGTGCTAGCTTACGGAAAGCCCTACTTTTGGATGGGAGGCCTAGCCATTGGCGCTCTTTTTCTCTACACCTTATTCAATACGTTTAGCCTCTTATCGGCCATTCCCTTCCTGGAAATTCTCTTTTTTCAACAGGGCGCGGTTCCTGCTCCTCCAGAGACCTCCTTTAGTTGGCTAGACGCAGGTAGCTGGAAAGACCATGCTTATTATCAACTCTTGATGGTCACCCAGGAGATCGGGCCGATTCAAATGCTTTGGTATTTCTGTGGCA
>JBCBGC010000257.1:0-1887 GCA_038527215.1 Bacteroidota bacterium | reverse complement strand
GACCATCCGCGTTTAGGTCCACCATCACCACGCCGGTAGACCATTTTTCGGCCTCGCCTACCCCAGCCTTTTCCGTGATATCCTCAAACTGCCAGTTTCCTTTATTGAGGTAGAGTTTATTCGACCCCTGATTGGCGGTCAGGTATACATCTGTCAGGCCATCATTGTTGAGATCGCCCATCGCCACCCCGCCTCCATTGTAGAAGTTTCGGTAGCTAAAGATGTTAAAATCCCGGTCGTTTTTGACCTCGTTGATGAAGCTCATGCCTACTGCGGCAGGGTCCATCAGCTGAAAACGGGCATCGGAAGGAGCGCCCGCTGGGGAGTTAGGGGAGGTGGAATTTCCTCCACATGCCCCGATCAGACATCCCAGACCAATGATAAGAAGGCGACGCATAAGATTTTTTCTATGGATGGGTAAGGCAAAAGCCAAAAATAAAAAATGAAAAAGGCCATTAAAAATGACCTTTTTCATTTCAAATTTTATTGAGTCCTAGTAACCAGGATTCTGAGACAGGTTTGGATTCACAGCCAGTGCACCGCTAGGAATAGCGAACAACAGTCTTTCTGGTCCGGAAGCAGGCTTCTCGTTCCAGGCATCCAGGAATTTACCGAAGCGGATCAGGTCCTGACGACGGTGTCCTTCCCAGTACAGCTCAAATCCACGCTCTTCGAGGATATCGTCGAGGTTCAGGTTGGCACGATCAGCCACCCCACGCTTCTGACGAATCTCGTTTACGATAGCGAGGGCTTCAGCGTCAGATCCACCGGAACGGAGGATAGCTTCAGCTTTCATCAGCATTACGTCAGCCAGACGGTAGAATACGTAGTCGTTGTCAGAGTTATCACCACTAGCGTAGTCAATGGGGTATTTTACTACCCGTACACCAGTAACCTCCAGGTTATCACCTGTTTCGATCAGTTTTACTTCTTTGGTGAAAGCCAAAGGAGCACCTTTACGGTCAGTCAGAGCAGTACCATCCTGATCAAACTGCTGTCCTTCCAGGAATCCAACTTTGATACCGGAAACGTCAGTCATACCAGCGTAGTCAGCCCCTTTGCGGATATCCGCAGGGTCAAACTTGTCATAGAAATCTGCAATAGTGGTGAAACCATTCCATCCGGATGGGTTCATGTTGTAGTGCAGGGTACAGAACCAACGGCTTCTTACGTTACCAGAGCTAACACCTCCGAGGTTTTCACCGGTGAAGATGTTCTCAGTAGAGATCTGATCGTTAGTAGGAGCAAAGTTGTCATAGTAAGCAACGCCATCAGAAAGGCTGTAGTTACCAGAAGAGATGATCTCATCAGCATACTGGATTACTTTGCCCATGTCAGCGTTGTCAAAGGCAGGAGCCTGACGGTTGTTGAAAGCACCTTTGTTCAGGTAGGCTTTCATCAGCAGAACGCGCGCAGCGTCAGCGTTGGCGCGGTTAGCCGCACCATTAGGCAGCGTAGCCAGGATGTCTTCACACTCACTGATTACGAAATCCAGCGCGTCAGCACCAGCCAGTACGGTCGGTGCATTCAGCAGGTTCTCACCTGGCTGACGAACAGGAACCTGTCCCCAACCATCGGCAACAGAGAACATCGCAAAAGCACGCAGGAATCTGGCTTCGGCAGCCTGCTCGGCAGAAGTGTTAAAGCTCAGAATGTTGGTGGTGCTAAAAACGATTCCCAACAGTTCGTTGAAGGTGTTACCCAGGAAAGAGTGGTCAGCATCCCAAGTGTGGTCGTGAAGTACACGCCATACTCCGTTATCATCCCAGTCTGGTCCACGGGTGGGCCCGAGGGTTTCATCAGAGGTGTGCTGCTGCGCAGCCCAGAATCTTGATTGGTCCATATAGGGCAGACGGAGCTGCTCATAGGACGCCTGAAGCAAAGCAC
>JBCBGC010000256.1:0-1972 GCA_038527215.1 Bacteroidota bacterium | reverse complement strand
CTCCGGATTGTAGTGGAACGGATGTGAAACCGCTGATTCATCAAAACTACCAGGGGCAAGCCTTATCCTTACCCGATGATCCTTCCGTAGTGCTTCGCCCTGAAGACCATCCAGATCTGGCCCAACAAATCGGCCATGACATCATCACCGCTTCTGGAACCACGCTTTTGGGAGCCGACAATAAAGCTGGCCTGGCGGAAATCATGGATGCCGTCCACTTCCTGATTACCCACCCTGACATCGAGCATGGCAAGGTGCGCATTCTTTTCACCCCGGATGAGGAAATAGGGAGAGGGGCCGATAAGGTGGACATACAAAAATTGGGGGCAGATTTTGGCTATACCGTAGATGGGGAAACCAGAGGGTCTATTGAGGATGAAACCTTTTCTGCCGATGCGGTTTACCTCCACATACAGGGGGTCAGTATCCATCCTGGCTTTGCCAAGGGGAAATTAGAGCATGCAGCAAAAATTGCCGGAGAGATTCTGGCGCAGCTCCCCAAAGACCGCCTTTCTCCGGAAACCACCGAAGGCAAAGAAGGATTTATTCACCCTGTCACCGTAAGCGGAGCAGCCGAAGAGGCAAAGCTGTCTTTCATCATCCGCGATTTTCACACCCCTAAACTTGCAGAACATACAGCTGAACTTCGGGCCATCTGCGACAAGGTGATGGAGAGCTACCCGCATTCCAAACTTACCTTTGAAGTCAAAGAGCAGTATCGCAACATGAAGGAGGTGCTGGTCCATCATCCAGAGGTGGCCGACTATGCCGCCCTGGCCATGGAGAGAGCTGGCTTGCAGGTCATCAGAAGAGGGATCAGAGGGGGGACTGACGGTTCCAGGCTTTCCTTTATGGGGCTCCCCTGCCCTAATATTTTTGCGGGAGAGCATGCCTTCCATTCCCGGGAAGAATGGGTATCGGTGCAGGATATGGAGAAGGCAGTGGAGACCATTGTCCACCTCATTCAGATTTGGCACGAGAAGTCTTAGGTACTGAAAATCAGCTATACCAGGCGAATACTGGCAGCAAACCTGCGAAAAAGTTAAAAATCCCTTAATCCCTCCGAATTTTTTTTGCAAAAACTTAATCTCTAAGCCAAAAATTTTCGTATGTTTGATTAACTGTGATCTAGTTTCGTTAACCTCACCAAAGCAATTAGAGTTTGAGAACTTTGGCCATTCCACCCTGTGGTTACTGGTCCTGATTTATACGTGGTAATAATTTCGTAGTAGACGCTCAAATTTTTTTGCATGAACAAGTCCCCTCAGAGGCAGCAAGGGACTTATGATTTATCTTCTTTTCAAAACCAGTCTGATGAGTTAGTTCGACTCAAGAGACAGGCTTCCTTGCTCCCACAATTAGAATTGGACTCCCTTAAGAAACATGGTCTAAAACCCCACATGAAGGTCTTAGATGCCGCCTGTGGACCGGGTTTGACTGCTAGTATCATCCACGATTATTTGACTACAGGTCATGTAACGGGAGTTGACCTCGACGCCAGCCTCCTCATTGAAGCTCGCCGTATGGCTAAGCAAAGTCGTAAAGCTATTCGCTTTAGACAAGCTGATGTCTATGATCTTCCTTTTGAAAATGAATTCGACTATATCTATTGTCGATTTCTCTTTCAGCACCTAGAAGATCCGCAAAGAGCTTTGGCGTCCCTCTCCAGAGCCCTGAAACCAGGAGGAACTCTCCACATTCTGGACGTAAATGACGAATGGCTATTTATGTATCCAGAAATATCCGAATTCCGAATTTTCTGTCAAATTGCGGCTGAACATCAGCAACGCAAGGGAGGAAATCGCTTTATCGGGAAAGCCCTGCATCATCTTTTTAAACATACAGGTTTTGAGATGATACAGCCCGACGTAGTGACCATTACCTCCGACATGATCGGATTAGAGACCTTTCTTCAAATTACCACCAGATTTAAGTTGGAAATCATTGAACCGGAATGGTGCGAAACCAATCC
>JBCBGC010000255.1:0-2122 GCA_038527215.1 Bacteroidota bacterium | reverse complement strand
GGAATTTGCGCGGGATTGCAGGAAACCCAGATTGAAGAGAAGCGAATGAAACCATTTTTGACCGATCATCCCTTTTTCAATATTTCTGAGCACGTACCCCGCTGGCTCATCCACTCCTTTTTCTGGGTGAGTTATGTGGTTTTCTTTGCCTTGATGGATGGGGACAATTTTTACGAAGGATTGGAGGATCAACTCTTTACCCTTCCGGTGAAAATGATCGTGGTATACCTTACCCTTTATGTCCTGATCCCTATGTTCTTCCTGAAAGGGAGAAGCCTGAGTTTTTTCCTGGCCATCTTTGTTCTATTCGTCGTGGCGGGCTTGGTTCAGCGAGGCTTAGTTTCCTATATCCTGGTGCCCATGCGCTACAACTTTGACTTCCTGGTTCCCTTTTGGGATGGCTATCGCATCGGGCAAACTATTTTGGCCATTGCCTATGTAACCATTTTTGCCAGTGCCATTAAGATCAGCCGTAACTGGTATAACGATCACTTACGCGCCAGAGAGCTGATGCAGGAAAAACTAGCGGCAGAGTTAAAGTTTCTGAGGGCGCAGATACATCCGCATTTTTTGTTCAACACCCTCAACAACCTCTACGCCCTAACCCTGAAAAAATCAGACCAGGCCCCTGAAGTGGTCCTGCGCCTTTCCGGCCTGGTCAATTATATGCTCTATGACGCCAATGCCTCCATGGTCCCGCTCAGCAAAGAGATAGATTGCTTGCACAATTATGTGGCGCTGGAGCGCATCCGCTATGGGGATAGCCTGGATCTGCGGGTGGAGGTATCGGGGGATATCGCAGGCAAGCATATTGCGCCCATGTTGCTGATTCCTTTTGTGGAAAATAGCTTCAAGCATGGGGTGTCGGATGATTTAAGAGAAAAATGGATCCGGGTGCATTTGTTGGTAAATGGTCCGCGCTTGCATTTTACCGTGGAAAATTCCCGCGCGCCGCAGAGAAATGTGGTTCAGGGATATAAAGGAGGAATCGGGCTAAAAAATGTAAAAAGGCGCCTTGATTTACGGTACCCGAAAAGCTCCAAACTTGCGATTGAAGAACGATCTGAGGCCTTCTACATTTCCTTACAGTTGGACCTGGACGAATTACAGCCTACCACCGAGATGCCGCCCGCTGATCTGGTTCTCACTCCTCAAGGTCAGGCTTTATGAAAGATTCCATCCGCACCGTCATCGTTGATGATGAGCCCTTGGCCTTAGATGTGCTGGAGAGTCACCTCAGCAAGTTGGACCGCATAGAGTTGGTCGCCAGGCTCAACAATGCTGTAGATCTCTTCAATCTGCTGGAGAAAGATTCCGTTGACTTACTTTTTCTGGATATTCAAATGCCCCAACTGACGGGCATTGAATTTCTGAAGACGGTCAAAAACCGGCCCTTGGTTATTCTGACTACCGCCTACCGGGAATATGCCCTGGATGGATACGAGCTGGATGTGGTAGATTATCTGCTCAAACCAATTTCCTTTGATCGATTTCTGAAGTCCGTGAACAAGGTATACGCCCGGATGCCTGATTCGCCCGCTCCCCCTTCCTCAGAAGTACCCGGAGAGGCCCAACCAGATTTTTTGTTTATGAAAGTGGACAAAAAAATGGTCAAGATTCGCTTCGAGGACATTCTGTACATCGAGAGCCTGAAAGATTATATCCGCATCCGGACCAAAGAAAAAGCGATCACCACCTACCAACGGATCAGCCACATGGAGGAATTGCTACCCTCCGGACGATTTATGCGAATCCACCGTTCCTTTATTGTTTCGCTGGACAAAATCGATGCTTTTTCCACCCCCCAAGTTGAGATTGGAACGCATCAAATCCCCATCGGCCGAAATTATCGTTCCGAAGTGATGGAGCGCCTTTCCCGTCAGGACTGGATGGGTCGTTCGTAACACTGGCTTCCAGCCGGTCATCACTCCCACCACTGGCTTCGAGTCAGTCATCGCTCGCACCACTGGCCTCGAGCCAATCCTCACTCGCACCGCTGGCTTCCAGCCAGTCATCACTCGCACCACTGGCTTCCAGCCAGTCATCACTCGCACCACTGGCTTCCAGCCAGTCATCACTCGCACCACTGGCTTCCAGCCGGTCATCACTCGCACCACTGGCT
>JBCBGC010000254.1:0-2249 GCA_038527215.1 Bacteroidota bacterium | reverse complement strand
GACTTTTCATCAGATCGCTACCATTTTGTGATAGCCCTTTATCTACCCGGACAAAAAGCAGGCTCGTGAAAGAAACACTTACTCCCACGGTTCAACTAGCGCTTTTGGGCGTCATCTTGCTGCTTTCAGGCTGGATGGCCCTTGCGCAGTACCAGGGCTTTCGTAAGTATCAAACTCAGTACCAACGCCTGCGGCCTAGTTTTGACAGCCTTCAGCAGCACACCGATCTGAGGCTGGCCATGACCCGGGAAAAAAAGGGCCTGCAAGCCCAGCTTGGGAGCCAAGGGAATAGCAAAACCAAGCTAGAGACGCACCGGGATGTGGTAGCCTTGGTAGAAGCGGAAGCCCGGCAGGCGCAGGTGAAAATACTCTCTTTTCCGGGCGAAGCGAGCCTATCTGAGAATGGGGTTCAACTCGTAGAGGAGCGGGTGGAGATTAGCGGGAAGTACCCTGCCATAGTTAAGTTCCTTTACGAGCTTGAGCAAACTCACCGCATCGGTCAGCTCCAAAGCCTGGATATGCGCCTGGAAAAAATCCCCGGTACCCGGCGTAAGCGGAGCCATTTGGTGGCTAGCCTGGTTTTTCATCGTCCGATTGGTCCTTTGCCTTAATCCTAAGGGCCTGCATGCCGCAGATGCAATCTGTAGATGCCAAAGTTTTCATTGAACTGATGCCTTAGGCCTAAGGGGTTCTTTCCCGCAGATGCAATCTGCGGGTACGCGGTCAGATCCGTTGATACGCTTTTCTAATCCATTACATGCATCATCGCTTCTGCCAGGGAGGTTTCTCCGCTGGCTACGAGCTGGGCCAGGTTATCCGAAAGGCTAGGCATGCCTTCCCGCGTCTGAAACTCATGCACTTCTTCTGCGCCTGATTTAATCAGGCTAGCTACTTCCCGGCTAATGGGCAGGACCTCAAAGACTGCCTTTCGTCCGCGATATCCAGTAAAATAGCAGGCAGGACAGCCTGTGGCATGGAAATGCTGGCTGAGTTGGTAGCGCTCCTGCCACTGTGGAAATTGGATTTCCTGAGAAACGCTTTTACACTGAGGGCAAAGTACCCGTACGAGTCTTTGGGCGACGACCAGTCGCAGGGAGGCGGCCAGGAGATAGGCTGGGGTGCCCATGTCTCTGAGGCGGGTAATAGCATCCCAGGCGCTGTTGGTGTGTAGGGTGGAAAATACCAGGTGGCCAGTCAGGGCGGCCCGAATCGCGATCTGGGCCGTGGGGGTATCCCGGATTTCTCCTACCATGATGATATCTGGGTCTTGGCGGAGAAAGGCCCGCAAGGCCCGATCAAAGGTAAGGCCAATGCCTTCTTTGAGCTGCACCTGGTTAATGCCCTGAATTTTGTATTCCACCGGGTCTTCAATGGTGAGGATATTCTTGGTGGGCGTATTGAGCTGGTTCAGGGTGGCATAGAGGGTGGTGGTTTTTCCACTGCCTGTGGGGCCTGTAATCAGGACGATGCCATTGGGCCGCTGAATGGCGCGCTGATAATGCCGGGCTTCCCACTCGGGCAGGCCCAGGTTCTGCAAATCGAGGTGCTCAGAGGAGCGGGTAAGGAGACGCATGACGGCCTTTTCCCCCTTTTTGCCAGGAATGGTAGAGACCCGAAGATCAATCTGGGTATCTCCCACGGAAAAAGGAATCCTTCCATCCTGCGGCAGCCGCCTTTCTGCTATGTCCAGCTCAGCCAGGATTTTGATCCGACTGATGATGGCATTGTACTGCCCAAGGGGGATTTCGTATTTCTCGATGAGCTGCCCTTCCCAGCGAAAGCGTACCCGGGCCTGCCCTTCGTACTGCTCGACATGGATATCACTAGCGCCCATTTGAGCGGCTTCTTCAATCATCTTTTGCACAAAACGCACCGCGTCAGAATCGCTCAACTCGGTTTTGCTTACACCCGAGGCCTTGGCTTGATGCAAGGGATAAAAGCGCGCCAGTTGGGCCTGGATGTCGGATTGGGAAAGCGGCTCAAGCTGCAGGCTTTGACCTAGCAATAATTCCAGCCTGGGTAATTGCAGATGCGTCTCAGGTCCGGCCAGGCAGGATACCCCCGTTTGTTCCATCTGGAAAGGCACCACCTGAAAATGATGGGCCTGCTCAGGACTTAGCAGACTGAGGATGCGGTAATCTATTTCGGTTGGAAGGCTGGATACCATGGGGATTTGTTAAAAAGTGAAGAGGAGGACTTGTAGCTCAAGCTGATCTGGCGAAAAAGGGATAAGCCCGAAATGATAGAGG
>JBCBGC010000253.1:0-2270 GCA_038527215.1 Bacteroidota bacterium | reverse complement strand
GAGCCATGCAACCTTCTTATCGGATTTGCATCCGAAACAATGGATCCGCTACCTTTGCCAATATGGACCTCGGCAATGGGGCAAAAAACATTCAGCAGGATATTGAATCCTATGATTGTGAAAGAGCCTCTCTTGCTTCTCCAAGCATCAGCGCCAAAGCTGGCAAATAGGGACAGGAACACACAGACTCAAGGTACGAATTAGAAAGAATCAAGATGATCCGAGCTTATCTTCTAGGTATACTATGTCTGTTGGGCGGCGCGCTGTTCTTAATGAGCAGCGGGCTTACCACCCAGTCTGCCCCCTTACCTGCTATCCCCCAGAAACTTTCAGACTATGCTTTTTTTGCGGGTGAAATGGCTGCGCAAAAACCCGTAGCTGGGGTGATTCCCTATGCATTAAATACCCCGCTTTTTTCTGATTACGCAGAAAAGCTCCGCTTTGTCAAGTTGCCCGCCGGGCAAGCTGCGCCCTACAACGCCAAGGAAGTGCTGGATTTTCCGGTGGGCACCACCATCATTAAGACTTTTTATTATCATAAAGACGCACGCAAACCAGAAAAAGGCCGTCAACTGATGGAAACCCGTTTGTTGATTCATGAGGAGAAAGGCTGGAAGGCTCTGGCCTACCACTGGAATGATGAACAGACGGAGGCTTATTTGGAAGTAGCAGGCGGGAGAAAAAAAGTCGCCTGGGTCAATGAGCAAGGGAAAAAGCAAAAACTGGAATACAGTTTCCCCAACCTCAATCAATGTAAAGGCTGTCATAGCTATGAAGGGGACCTCAAACCCATAGGGCCCTCGGTCCGCCAACTCAATGGGGATCATGCATATGAGACCGGGACCCACAATCAACTGGCGTACTGGGAAGAAAATGGCTGGCTTCAAGGCTTGCCCGATCAGGATGTGCCACGCATGGCGGTATGGAATGACCCCGCGACCGGCAGCCTGGATGAAAGAGCCCGCGCCTGGCTGGATATCAACTGCGCGCATTGCCACCGGGCAGAAGGACCGGCCTATACTTCTGGATTTTTCCTCGACATCCATCAAACCGACCCCACCACCTGGGGCGTTAGAAAAGCGCCGGTTGCCGCAGGCCGAGGCTCAGGAGGACGGACCTATGATATCGAACCGGGCAATGCCGATGCCTCTATCTTATATTTTCGAATCATCTCAGAAGATCCCGGCATCATGATGCCGGAGGTGGGCAGGCAAGTGGTCCATAAGGAAGGCGTAGCCCTGATCCGCGAATGGATCAACCAGCTTTCCGTAGACTAATCGAGTTGGCGTGGCTCATTCATTTTTGATTGTACCCCGCCTTCGCTAACTTATCATCAGGACTCATTATTGCGAACAATTCATGAAAGCTCAAGCCTTCCTTTATGGCAGGAAACGGGCTGGATGGATAGGTGTATTCTTAAGGGTGTTCCTGATGCTACTGTTGATCGGAAATGGCCCCATGAGCTTTGCGCAAAGCGAAGAACCCCCGTCCAAACCCCAGCTCAAACCCCTGAATAACCCTAAGCTCAAGCCCCCACGCCTTCAGGTCAAGACGGAAGCGGAAAAGAAGGCGTATCACCAGCCAAAAAATAAAAAGGGGCATATCCTTAAAAAGCGAGCTGCCAAAGGGAAACGAAGTCGCCCTGCTGCCAAAAAAGAGCGGGGGACGGAAGCGGAGGAATATAGCCGCAGCCGTATCCATCCCTGGAAATCTACCCGAGAGAAATCCGAAAAGCCCAAGAAGAAGAAGAAAAAAGCACAGACTCCTCTGGAGGAAGAGTCTGCGCTATTGGGACATGAGGTCCCAACTACTTACTAAAAGGCGAACACTGCGGCCAGCAGAAACTGAGCGGCCGAGGTTGCAGTATTTCCATCGCTATCCAGAAAGATAGGATTGGACGCTACGTCATAACGCACTTCAGGAATAAAAGTCAAATCTCCTCCGCCGATATTTCCGGAAAGGGTAAAAGCACTTACGCTGGTGGTCACATCTGCCAGGATACCACTGGCTGCGTTGGCCTCGAAGTATTCATAGCGCAAGCCCAGGGCTGCATCATCGGAAACGGCCAAATTACCGTAAATGGCAGCCCCCAGAAAAGAACCCGGATCGTCAGCCCCGTCAGAGTAGGACGCAGCATTCAGCCCCAGCATAAAAGATTCGGAGACTTGGAAAGTAGTAGTCAGATCTATTTCGGTCCCGCTTTCCCCTCCGGTTACCACATTCAGATAGGCATCCCATCCTTCAACGGGCGCGACATATACTTGTGCTCC
>JBCBGC010000252.1:0-2497 GCA_038527215.1 Bacteroidota bacterium | reverse complement strand
GCGACAAGGAACATGGGTTCCGCCACAGACGAGACTCAGGACGCCATTATTAGGGCCAATGAAATAGTGGCCGTCGTGTTCTACCACAATGCCGGTTTCGGTTTTTCCATGCTCGGGATCGACCGCAATCAGGTGAATGGTTCCCACCGGAAATGCTGCGTACATATGCTTGACCACGTAAGCGGCCTGCATCAAATCAAAGTCAGAGATATTGTGGGTGACATCGACCAGTTGCACCCCAGGAAAGAGAGAAAGAATGACACCTTTGACGATTGCTGCATAATGGCTGCCGTCGCCTAAATCGGAGGTTAAGGTAACGATAGGCATGGGTGATCTAAGCTTTTTAACCATTCTCCTGCTGCCTGTAGGGGGGCATATTACAAGTTATCCCCGTGCAAATCAATACCTATTTTACCTTTACCCCATCCTTTTTACCGCTTTTCCCGTATGAATAGCCAAGTCAAACGCTGTTATCCCCTTCTCACCTCTGAGGCTATTGGATAGCTCAGAAAAAGCGTGTAATTTTTGTCCACCTATTAATTATTTGCGTATTGACTGAACATATCTTTGTACTGGAAAACATTAACCCCCTTGAGGTTTATGGCGTCAATAACCTACGACTCCAACAAATCGAAGATGGGTTCCCTGAAGTAAAATTCGTGGCCCGGGGGGATGAGCTGAAGATCAAAGGCGAGGCAGAGAAAGTAGAAAAGCTCAAAGCTATCCTCAGCACCCTTTTTGAGGAGATTCGCAAAAAAGGCCGTATCACCGACAATAAATTTAATGAGATATTGATTCCCGATGGTCAAACCGGGCACAATGGTGTAGCCCTGGCTGAGGAGGATATGGTCATCGTGCATGGCGGTGGTGGTCTGGTGGTCAAGCCTAAAAATAAAGGTCAGCGGCAGATCGTCGCTGCAGCCATGAAAGATGATGTCATCTTTGCGGTAGGGCCTGCCGGTACCGGTAAAACCTACATCGCAGTGGCTATGGCCGTCAAAGCCTTAAAAGAGAAAAGGGTAAAAAAGATCGTACTCAGCCGCCCCGCGGTAGATGCTGGCGAGAGCCTTGGCTTCTTGCCTGGTGATATGCACGATAAGATCGACCCCTATGTGCGTCCACTTTATGATGCGCTGGAGGATATGATCCATACTGAGAAGCTGAAGTATTATCTCGCCAATAACATCATTGAGATTGTGCCGCTGGCGTATATGCGCGGGCGGACCCTCAACCAGGCGTTTATCATTCTGGATGAGGCACAGAACGCGACGGAGATGCAGCTGAAAATGTTCCTGACTCGTCTGGGTGAGCATTCCAAGGTGATCATCACCGGGGATGATTCTCAGATCGACCTGCCGCATCGGCAGAAGTCCGGCCTGCTGCAGGCTGTAAAGCTCCTGACCAAGATCAAGGGAATCTCTTTTATCCGGATGCAAAAGACCGATGTGGTCCGCCACAAGTTGGTCCGGAAGATCATTGAGGCCTATGAGAGTCTGGACGAGGGCAAGCCTCGTCGGTAAGCCCCTGTAATGATAGCATGAAATCCTCCCTCCTATTCTACGTGAATGGGAGGGATTTTTTTTGCCAGGCCTAGCCCGATCAAGCCATGTGAGCGCTTTTTTATCACCCTATTCGATGACCTACCCCCCTGGTATTTAAACTTGAGTAAGCCAGGAAGACGATTTGCCGGACCCTAACCCCGTTAGAGCTCGTATATTTAGGTATGAGTAAAACCTATCTTAAAATCCTGGAACTGGCTTCCCAACTCTCTCCAGAGGAATGTCTGATGCTCATTAAAGACATTTCTACGGCCATGCTCCAGCATGATACTCCCCTGGAAATCTCCCCTGAAAGGGTAGAGGCGATGCTCGAAAGCGCTCGCGCTACTCAGGCAAAAGTTCAGTCTGGTGAAATGAAAACCTGGACGCTAAAGGAGGCAAAGGAGAGAGTTGGTGGCGAAGAATAACCTACAAATATCTGAAACCGCCATCCGCCAGATCGAACAATTGGTTGATTACCATGAAGGTGTTTCAAAGGGCTGAGGGGGAGATTTTTTGGCCGTGATTTGGGATACTTTGGAAGAATTGGAAAAATTTCCCCGGCGCTGGCAATATCTTACATCTTCGGAGGACAAGATTCGACGAGCGATCACCTCCGCTCCACAATCAATCATTTTGTACGCCGTAGAGAAAGAAATCATATACGTGTATGAGATCTATGATAGCCGACAGGATTTCAGCTAACATATCAGACTCCTAACGGACAAGCCCCGGATGATCATTGAGGCCTATGAGAGTCTGGACGAGGGCAAGCCTCGTCGGTAAGACCCTGGAAGATAAGACCTGAACGATAGAAGTAATGCTTCCCTCCTATTCATGCTGAATGGGAGGGATTATTTTTGGTGAGGGTAAGTATGGTTCAACTGATTAGCATTCTCAAAGAGAACTATTTGTGAAAATATCGGTAAATTAAAGGTATGAGTGATCTACAAAGATAT
>JBCBGC010000251.1:0-2523 GCA_038527215.1 Bacteroidota bacterium | reverse complement strand
AAAAGGATTCCACCCGTCAGCCCCCTAAAGCACAAACTTCTGCTGCCACGGTGGTTCCTTTTCTCTGACCAGGGAGTGCTGCTCAACTTCTTTTCGGATGCTTTGCCGGGGGCTAAGCCATGCCTTGGGAAAGGGGCTGGTCAGGATTTTGGCGGTCAAGCCTAAAGCTGCTAATAAGTAAAAAACCGTAGAGGGGTGGTAAGCATAAAAATAGACCGTACCGAATCCAGCAAAAGCGAAGGTGATCATACCGACCGTTTGCCAGAAAGGGGGCTGATTCAAATAGGGTGCGGTGAGCGAGTAAGGGTGGACCGTACTGTGATGCTCAGAATGATTCGTCGCCATGAGAAATGAAGTTGGATATGTTGTTATATGTGATCACAAGTACCGCATCCCGCGCCTTATTTAATAGAGGCTCGGGGTAGTGTACAGGTTTGACCGGGTAATGTGCAGCTTTGGCGGGATAAGTGACCGGGAGGGAATTTGATTATTTGCCCGCCTCCTTTTGCATCTCCCAGACTTCCGGAGACCAGGTCCCGGTCCGGACCAGGGTATGCCACAGATATTTTAGTTGTTGTAGGCTGGGCCAGGGTTCATTAGGCCGGTGAAAGCGACTTTTCTCCGCCTCAGCCAAAGCATAGGCATGGACCTTTCCTGCGATGGCGATCCGCTCTGCCACCGCTGGCATATGTTTCCCCCGGAAATTTTTCGGGACTTCCTCAGCCTTCAGTTCAAAGCCAGGATGCCAGTAAAGGGGGAAGCCATACCGCTGACTCAATTCCTCCAGCAAACCCTGATATGGGGTATCCATGAAATGAGCATCTGCTACCAGGGCCGCTACATCTTCCTCCAAAAGGATGTCTTTGTGTACCTGAGCTTCTATGTAGTGATCGAGATTTCTCCTGGGTAAATAAAAGATGCGGTCCCGCACCGAAGCCTTGAGCATGCGGGTCAGGTTATTCACCATAGCCTCCGGCCGGAGATGGATATGCCCTAACGCAGCTTCCCGCTCAAAACTATCGCTCATCATGGCCGCCAGAATTCCATCGAAGGCTTTCAGGGTCCCTTTTTCCGCAGGTAAGAGATACGAATCGCCATAGGTGAAGGTGCTGTAGGCTGAGAGCGAAGGTTTCAGGATAAAATAGCAAGACCCAAACCGGGGACAAGGTCCGTCTGACTGCGCCAAAAGCTGAAGCGCGCCGTATTTAGGTCGATGGGAAAAGGGGATTTCAGTTTTCTCATACAATTTGTCAAACAACTGATTTTCCCATTGATCTCTTTTTCCCCCGGGAAAGGCCGTTAGCGATCCGTTGGAAATCTGGGTTTCGAACTGATTTTTATACTTGCCATCCTGCAGCAGTAAGGCCAGGACAGAGACCCCGTCCTCATTGAGGCGATAGGGATGGAAATGAAGGCCGATACAGGCTTTTTCTCGAATAAGTTCCCGGCATGCTTTCCAATCCTTGGCAGAAATATCTGACATGCTGAGCACATGTTCTATCGTAGCCTTGGCACTGGCTTGCCGGGACTCAGCATAGGTTCGGGTAAGGGCAAGGGCATGGAGGTGGTAAGCGGACATGGAGCAATTATTATTTCATCTTACGAATTTCTGCCGGAAGGTTGGGCCTGAGTAAAAAAAAAGCCTCCCTGCTGGGAGGCTGATATGGGGTAATCCCCGACTAGGGATGTTTATGATATACCTTGGCGACGATCCGCCAGCCACTGTCAAATTTCAATAAGCTGAGATAGTCGGTATAGATGTGCTGGCCATCTTTGGAAAGTTCCACCTTTACCGTAGCGGCTCCTCCGGTAACGTCTACGATCGCAAAATTATGATCCCATTTATTCTTCGCCGGGTCGAAGTCCGTTTTTGCTTTCCGCTGTTCTACCCCCGAAGCCCATTTGTCGATAGGGTACTTGCCGATTTCTTCTCCTTTGGCGGAAAAAATGGCAAAATCAGGGTGAAAGACTTTGCGCATCGCTTCGGGATTCAACTCGTTAAAAGCACCGTGAATGTAGCCTTTGAGGACCACTTTCTCGATTTCTTTGCGGGCTTCGCCATCGGTTTTACCGAAAGTCAGAAAGGCAAAGCTGCCTAGAGCAAACAGCCCCAGCAGGAGCATCAGGGAACGTGAATGATTCATCATTGGTGTGGGTTAAGTGATTGCGCCCGTGTGTGTTACCTAAAATGGCAAAGAAATTTCAAAAGCTTCTGGATCAAATTGCGAAGTCTGTAGTCCAGGCGCCATACCTTATCTCAATTCCGGCCACCAGGGCGTAGTCAAGCGCTCCTGCTGGTATGAAAACAAAATGCCCATCCCTGGATAATCTGTTTGAAGTTGCTGGGTCTGGGCTGCCGCGGCAAAGCGGTCTGCAGGTTCAAACCAATCATGCTGAGCCAAAGCAAATCCCCCCCAGTGAACCGGCATAGCCTGGGCCACCCTCGCACCAGGGCGTAGTCAAGCGCTCCTGCTGGTATGAAAACAAAATGCCCATCCCTGGATAATCTGTTTGAAGTTGCTG
>JBCBGC010000250.1:0-2691 GCA_038527215.1 Bacteroidota bacterium | reverse complement strand
ATGCTGTTTCTGATGGCCTGTGATACCAACCCCTTGCCGGAAGAAGGCTCATTGCCTGACCTGACGCCTCCCGAAGCGGCTTTTTCCTTTTCACAAGGAGATGCCAATTATCTGGAACTCACTTTCTCCAACGAATCTATCAGTGCGACGGACTACGTGTGGGACTTTGGAGATGGGAGTAGCTCTACGGAAAAAAATCCGGTTCATGCCTATACCGAGGATGGAAACTATACCGTAAGCCTGACTGCTTCTGATAAGCTGGGGGTCAGCAATACCTACTCCGAAAACTTTGACCTGATTAAGCCCGTGGTGGTTTTTACCCCGGTAATCCTTAACCCAGGCTTTGACGAGGAAGGTTCCGATAGCTACCGCGACAACTGGAGAAATGGCGACCTTGGCGGCGTAATCCAGATTACTTCCAGCCCGGTTCATGAAGGCGTGAAGTCCGCGAAACTTCCTTCTGGAGGCGACCGGATTGGCTATCAGCTGATTGAGGTAGAGCAAAACAAAGACTATGTGGTCTCTTTCTACTACACCATGAAGACTTCTCCTACCGGAACCCTGACCGTATCGATTCTGGGAGGAGATGTGACGGATCCGGCAGCGGTGGCGGGAGCCACCCTCGCTTCGGTGGATTTGACCGACCAAACGGATGCCAGTACCTATGTGTTGGATTCGGTTCGGTTCAACTCTGGCGATAACCAATTCGTGGCTATCTACTTCTCCAATGTAGGCGTAGAATGCAGAATTGACACCTTTACGATTGTAGAGGACTAAACCGGAAACTTACCGTTTCTACAAAAATTCAGGTTCATCATGATCCATTGGGAGCCTATTCCTTAAGATTCTTGTCTAATGCGACGGGACAGATGGGTTTACCAGGGGTGATTCATCCTGCGAAATGGATGTGCTGAAAATCAGCTACCAACTAGATAGTAATTAGTAGTCACTGGGTGGAGGGACGTCAAAGGCAGATCGCCTTTGATGTCACCCTCCTTTATCCTGACCAACATGCGTAATAGAATAGTGATCCTCATTTGGTTCATGGTAGGCGGGAGCCAGGGACTGGCCCTGCAAGCTCAAGCTAATCTGAGGGGGGGAGTATGGCCCCCGCTATTTCAACAGACGGTGAACCATTGGAAAGGGGAGGTACAGGGGCTGATGGAAGAAGGGATTTTGGTGCCCACGCCTAAAGACATGGCGGGAGGGTATTCCCATGAAGTTCATAAAAGAAACTTTTTCCTGTTGCCCAAAGCGGCCGCTCTCTACCAATTGACGGGAGAGGAAAAATATGCAGCTTATGTGAAGGAGGTCTTCTTTGCCTACGCAAAAGCCTATCCTGGCTGGGGCAAGCACCCCAGTACTCGCTCCTATGCTCGTGGCAAGATCTTCTGGCAATGCCTGAATGACGCCAACTGGTTGGTCTATATGAGCCAGGCCTATGCAGGGATTTACGATATGCTCAGCGCGAAGGAACGCGAAACCCTGGAAACGCAATTGTTCCGGCCTTGTGCAGATTACCTCTCGCTGGAAAATCCTCGCTTTTTCAACCGCATTCATAACCATAGCACCTGGGGGAACGCCGCAGTAGGCATGATCGCCCTGGTCATGCAGGATGATGTGCTGCTAAACCGCGCCTTGTATGGCCTGGAAGGGCAGCCCACGTTTGGAGAGGCGACCGATAATGACGGGGGACGGATCAATATTCCTGGTCAGAATAAAGCCGGGTTTCTGGCGCAGTTGGATCACGCCTTTTCCCCGGATGGATACTATACGGAAGGGCCATACTACCAGCGCTATGCCATGTCTCCTTTCATCATGTTTGCGCAGGTGCTCCATCAGCAGCGACCCGAACTGGGGATTTTTGCTTACCGGGATTCTCTGCTGAAAAAGGCGGTTTTTGCCTTGCTCCAACAAACCGACGGGGCCGGGGCCTTTTTTCCGATCAATGATGCGCAAAAGGGCATGTCCTACCTATCCCGGGAGCTGATTCAAGCGGTGGATGTGGTATATGCCCTCTGTGGAAAAGATGCCCGATTGCTGTCTGTGGCAGAAGATCAGGGGCGGGTTTTGCTGGACAAAACCGGCTACACCGTAGCGGAAGATCTGGCCGCAGGTGAGGCGAAGCCGTTTCATAAATGGAGCCAGATATTCACCGACGGAGCAAACGGAGACGAAGGGGCGCTGGCCATCCTTAGACCTAGGAATCCTGCTTTTCCCATTACCGCCGTCTTCAAATACGCAGCTCAGGGCATGGGGCACGGCCATTTTGATCGCCTATCCTATGCCTTGTATGAAGGTAGCACCGAAGCCCTGCAGGACTATGGATCGGCTCGCTGGGTCAACATCGACCAGAAGGGTGGGGGCGGCTACCTCAAAGAAAATAAGACCTGGGCCAAGCAAAGCCTCGCCCATAATACCCTCATCCTGGATCAGACTTCTCATTTTCAGGGAAAAACCCAAAAGGGAAGTGAATGGGCCGGAGAGCCTTATTTCTCCGATCTCTCTCGCCCAGATGCCCAGGTAGTCAGTGCCAAAGAGACCCACGCCTATCCTGGGGTTACGATGCAACGGACCCTCTGCCTGCTAGAAGATTCGGTCCTGGATGAACCGATTCTCCTGGATAGGCGTGGGTCTCTTTGGCACTGACTACCTGGGCATCTGGGCGAGAGAGATCGGAGAAATAAGGCT
>JBCBGC010000249.1:0-2721 GCA_038527215.1 Bacteroidota bacterium | reverse complement strand
CTGTAATTTTTCTTCCGGACAGCTTAGGGCTGATTCCAAGGCGTCCAGAATGGTTTCTACCTGCGAATCTGGTAGCAACCAGCCATTGCCCACCAACTGCTTGTTGACCGCTCCAACATCAGTCGCGATCACGGCCAAGCCTGAAGCCATGCCTTCCATTATGACCGTTGGCATACCTTCTGAATAGCTTGGGGTAACCAGTACATCACAGGACCGCATAATGGGTTGGATAAGGTGCTCTCCCATGAGGAGACCATGATAGATGACCTGTTCATGGTTGATCCGAGCCGTTTCTTCAATGTCGCCAATAAAGTGAAATTCAAATTGACCTGACGCTTTGTTCAATAATTTTTGGATAGCTTGGGTGAGCTCCTGAATCCCTTTCCGTCGCTCATTGCGACCAATGAATACAAATTTAAGACGACCCTCTCTGGGACTGGGGGATGGCTGCAACCAGTTTGATTCTATCCCCAGCGGTGCTTCAAGAATCTTTTCATCAGGCACTCCCAACTGGCGCACGATATCTGTGATTTTTCCGCCATACGAATAGACATAATCAGATTCCAGGCTGACTTTCTTGGTGATGCCTCGAAGCATGTAGAGGGCCAATTGGGTCTTGAAGGAAGGGGGCTTTTGATACATTTCGTATCCGTGAAGGTTGCAGATTACTGGAGGCATGGAAACGCCTTTCCGTTTGGCTTCCAAAAAACCCCAGGCACTGTAGCCCTGGCAATAAATCAGGTCAAAGGCATCTAGCTGGTCCTTCCAGTCCTCGTATACCAGATTAGATAAGGCTTTGTTCTCCCGAATATAATGTCCGGGTAGGGAATCCTTGTTTGCTATGGAATAGGGGAAAAAACGCAGCTTACCGCTTTTTATCTCTTTTAAGGCGGGATATTGGTCAGCCTCCAGCGGTTGCCCATGCGGAACAAAATGTGCCAGGTCGACTTCGTGCTGATGTTTGGCCAGGAATTTTGCCAGATAATAGGAGTGCTTTTGCATACCCCCATTCACGACAGGATACATGCCATCAGCGATCAGGAGAATTCTCATTTTTGGGCTGGTTGGGTCATTAAGCAAGAAGGACGGCCCCTTCCTGAAGGTCAAAATTAGGAATCATTCTTCCAAATAGGAACCCTGGACAAGGAAAGGTAAGAAATTGCGCTAAACTGCAGGCATATTTGGTAAGCGCGCGCATAAGGAGCGCAAATCTTCACTGGGAGGAGGATAGTGGCCTATTCAATAAGCATGCAGGTGATGAAGTAAAGCGGTAGAAGGTAAAGTGAATTTGGTCAAATTTCTTTGCAGGGTGCATCAACCTTAGAATGGCTTCTACTAAACGCGAGGGCAATTCTGGCTCCCAAAGGATAAGGGGATAAAAAAGTGCACCTAATTTAATTAAACGACTACTTGGTTTTTTCCGTTTGAATATAGATATTGTTAATAAGTCCAACTATTTCTTATTAATCCAACAGCTTATGAAACACAAGCTAGCGTAGCAAATGATCAGTTAATCATTTGATTTGTTACTTGGTAAAAGGCATTCTCCAGAGATAATGCTTGTGCCCCATAGCAGGCTTCAGTACCGTCTCAAACCATGAACGCAAAAGAAATTGTAACACAACCAACCCCCCCCTTCCTACCTGATTTAGCCTATCTTTTACCCCTCTTTCGAATGATTTAATGCTTGAGCACTCGAGTATTGGGTAAGCTTTGCCTTTTGCCCAGGCCTGAGTTGATCTACATGAAGGTTTTTCCTGCTTGCAGGCAAGAACCCTGTGTGTGAATGTCGCCTTTTGTCAAAGGGGAATATTCACAACGGTCATGAAATGCATTTATTTTGTCAAATTGCATCGGTGGTTTTCCTCTAAAAAACCGCCTGAATGCGCACATCCTTTAATCATGAAAATACTGTCTCATTATTTGGTTCAGAGTGAACCCTTTTTCGATCAGGTAGCCGGTTATCACAAAACAGTATTGCTTTCTACCCGCACCACAAAATTGGTCGCTATTCCCACCTTAAGTTTAGAACACATCAAAAATGCGGAATGGGAAAAAGTAAATCCTGAAATTCTGCGAATATTTGAAGAATCAGAAATCATCGTCGACTCAGAAGAGAATGAGTTGGCCACTATGTTGGGTCGGGCTAATGCAAAAATCGAAAGTAATCAAGCCCTTAACTACACCATACAGCCTTCTGCTAACTGTCAATTAGGCTGTGATTATTGTGGGCAGGTCCACGAGAAGAAGGTATTACCTAAGCCTTACCTGGAGAGAATAGTTAATCGGATCAAAGAAAAGCTTCAAGCTAAGCGGTACAAGCATCTTCAGGTAGGCTGGTTTGGGGGAGAACCCTTAACCGGAATGGCTAGTATTCGCTCTCTCAGCAAGGAGATCATTCAGTATACCGAAGCGTATGGCTGCACCTATAATGCGGAAGTAGTGACCAATGGGGTAGGCCTGACCCGATTAAGATTTTGGGAACTGGTCAACGACTTTAAGGTGAACAGCATTGAGGTTACTTTGGATGGGACAGCTGAGTATCACGATCAACGCCGTCATACGAAAGACGGTTCTCCCACTTTCGACAAAATCTTCCAGAATCTGGTCGCTATTACCTCTGACGAGGCATACGATGCGTTAGACTGGCAGATCAGTGTAAGATGTAATGTAGATCAGCGAAATGACGAGGGGGTGAGCAAGTTGATAAAACTCATGGCG
>JBCBGC010000248.1:0-2887 GCA_038527215.1 Bacteroidota bacterium | reverse complement strand
TTTTTCGGATGCATATTCGTCTTTGGGGTATTTTTATTAGCTTTTAGCCTGATAAAAATCAACCAACCCATGAATACACGAAATTTCCCACTCTTGGTCCTCCTGGGCCTCGCCTCTCTCTGGTCTTGTTCCTACCGTCTGGAGAAAAAACTGTTCAAAGAAGAATACGAAACTGCCCTGGAAAAGCTACAGGAAGACCAGGCCGCTCAGGCCTCTTACAAACAGGCAGAAGCCCATCTGGAGCCTTTTTTAACCTATTTGGACAAAATTGCCTACGCGCAAAGAATCGTTAATCGACGGATCGATTCGCTGGAAAAAGTGGATAACTGGCCCCGAAGCCTCGAGGAATATGAAGCCGACGATAGATTTAAGGTAGCGTCAAAAAAACAAATCGTTTCTTCCTCTAAAGGGCCAAGGACTGAGACAGTGATTCGATATCTTCAGGAACATCAGCTTATTTCTCCCCAGGAAAAAGCCTCCTTGCATCCTCCTTCCCGCCAATTCCCTGATTTGCTCAAGACAGAAGTAATTTTTGGGAGGAGCAATGGGTTGAAAGTTGACTTCCGGACCCTAGATGATAGTCTCTATTATATCCACACGAGCGGACTGATTTTCTATGGGCAAAAACAAGATCTCCCGGATATAGTGCCGTATGTTTCTGCCCACAAAAGAGTACCTGCCTATCCTGTCTATATTACAGAGACCCGCCCTGCTGGAAAATCATTTTACCTAAAAATGGGCCCTTCCGCCAAAGAGGTTCCGGTTTACATGGGAAAAGGATATCTACATGAAAGGAAAACCGTACTGAATGAGGATTACTTAGAAGAAATAGTCGATTTCTGGGGCACTTCGGAGCCTTCACTTTATAAATCCTTCGTTTTTCTCAAAGCCGGGAAGCCCCTGAATACCACCTGGTTGCTAGGTGTTCCAGATAAAAGCTTGAACCAGGAGCCTCAGCTCCCATTCGCCACCTTTTATGAAGGAATGGATACCTTTAAACGGTCGAAACTCTTGATCGATAAGTTATATGCAATAGGAGAGGTCAAAAAATCAATAAAATTATTAGAGAGTCTGGTGCAAAATCCGGTTTTCAATCCTATGGTAAAAGCTTACTTCCAAAGAGAATTAAAACATGCTAAGCAATTGAGCACTGACCTTAAGAACAAAAAGAATGAGGGTCCATACTATGCGGCACTGGCAGCCCTTGAGCTTTATAAGGGAAGGTATAAAGCTGACCCTGTTCTGGTTTATCAACATTACAAAAAAAGCCTGGCGGCAGATCCTGAAAATCCTGAAACTTGGGAATTACTGATAGAATTCTTTGATATGGAGCGGGTGGAAGGCGCAAATATTTTTCCGAATCCTTTTCCAGAAACCTATAGAAATTCCATTAACACCCTGGAGCTAAATATTGACTCGTTGGATACCTGGATTCAAAGCTATTATTTCCATTTCCCTGATTCTCTGCGGACCTATGAATTTATGGTCAGTACCTACCAAAGGAATTTTGAACGATCACGATCTTGGGAATGTCTGGAGCCGGGCTGTTCCAAGGCAGAAAAAATGGCAGGTGAGGCTATTAAGAAATTTCCGCAAGAAATTCGGGCGTATAACCTGAGAGCGGATTTTTTAGTGTGGGAAAAAATCATGGGGCTAGCGAGCAAAGATAGAAGCCTGCATTCATATGAGTCGTTGGAATGGGAAAGACTCGGGACTCCGGATTCTGTCCTGCCCCTGTTGTTTGAGGATAATGGAGCTTCTTTTTCCCGAAATGAAACAACCCAATTAACAGAGGAAGAGAAGCAAGCCACACAGAAAGAAATCCAGCGGTTGCGGCAACAAAGGCTGTCTATTCAACAACAAATCCGGCATTTCGCTCAAATTGCCAAACAAGACGCCGAATTCATGATTGAACATTCTCCCCAATTGTGGAATGGGTATTGGCTGAGAGCCCTCTCTCGTTACTGGTTGGGTGAAAGGGCAGATGCACAGCGAGATTATTGTAAAGCGTGGCAACTATACAGAGATAATCCGACCCTGGAACTTGGTAGGTTTGACCCGGATTTCGTCAGACCTTATTATCAATTCGAAAGCTGCCGACTAGACAAGTCTTAACAAAACAGGCGGCCCCGCAAGGGCCGCCTTTATCTTCAACAGACTGCTTGTTTCTAAGCCTGACTTTTGCTCATAAAAGGCTGATGGTACAGGCGCTTGCCGGTAGCCTTATACATGGCGTTGGCAAGGGCAGCCGAGATCGGTGGTAGAGAAGGCTCTCCCAGACCGGTCGGGTCGATGCCATTGTCCACAAAGAAGGTTTCAATTTCTATCGGTGCCTCGGCATGGCGGATTAGCCGATAGCGGTTGAAATTATCCTGCTCGGGTTTGCCATCCTTGAAAGTCAGGCCACTGTACATCGCGTGCCCGATGCCATCAATGATGCCACCCTCAATCTGGTTGAGGGCTGCGTCAGGATTCACGACGATACCACAGTCCACCGCACACCAAACTTTTTTGATGCGAGGCTTACCACCTTCCATGACGATGTCCAGGACCTGGGCCACATAGGAATTATGGCAGTAATAGGCTGAAACGCCCCGGTATACACCACTACGCTTTTGGTCCCAACCGGACTTTTCGCGCACCAACTTGAGGACGCCCGCATACCTTTCGGCATCGTAGTCATTTCTTTTACCTACCGGAGCCTGGCGGGCCCCGCGCTCTAACTTTATCGCAGGGGCGGAGCAATCCTTCCTGGATGAAGTCGCCGAAGAGGCAGGCAAAGATCCTATCGAATTCCGTTTGGAGCTCTTCCAGCGGGCCATTGATGATCCGGTAGGTAAAAGAAATGACTACGATGCCGAAAGGTATGCGGGCGTCCTCAAGTTGG
>JBCBGC010000247.1:0-2917 GCA_038527215.1 Bacteroidota bacterium | reverse complement strand
AAAAACCAAAAAGGGTAATGTTTTGTAGCATCCGGAAAAAACCGGGAGCTTTGGGATCCTCCTCCGAACCCAGGGTGGCCTTTTGTAAGCTGCCCAAATAGGTGTCCATCTCTCCTTTGGGGAGATCGGCAAATGAAATGTTGAAGACGTCTTTGGCATAGCCTTCCATTTCCACCAGTCCAGCCTTAAAGCGAGCTGCGTCCTCTGCTTCAAACACATTGTTCAGGACTTTATCAATGTAACGAGGAACCTTTGCCGCAAGGGCTCCAGGGGTTTCCGTCTCTGGGATGATCCGGTCAACCGCTGCTTCCAAGGTTTGGAATTGTGTTTCATCCAGAAAGAGCAAGGCCTCTTCTGCTTCCTCAGGAGACGCTTGTTCCTCACATCCGCTGAGATAAAAATTGACCAGAGGAAGCGAGAAGGTCAGGCCTGTCATCCAGCCAATACGTTTTAATACTTCGCGACGATCTGCCATAAGCAATCAATAGGTAGCATATCTTAATCAACCTGCCCCGAGAAGGGAGGTAAGTAAAATTTCAGACTTGAGTGGTGTGTTCTACTGGTCTCCTTCGGCGATTTTCAATGCCGCATTGACCATAAAATCCAAGGCGTTCTCATATCCTTCTCCATTGGAGAGGATGACCACGCCTTTTTCTGTAGCAGGATTCCAGTACATCCGGGAGCTAAAACCCGTATCCCTGCCACTGGAGCCCAACAGAGTGGTTCCCAGGATATCCCTATACCCCCATCCTAAGGCTTGGCCTGGATCAGAACCAGGATAAGTGATCTGGTTGATCGCATCTACGAAGGGAGAGCCGAGAATGCGCTGGTTTCCATAAGCTCCGCCATTGACCATAGCTAGCAGGAAGCGAGAAAGAAATTCAGAGCTGATGCGTAACTGCCCTCCGGGATACATGGGATAGGCATAGTTGATCTGGGGATTCATGATCCCGCTATTGTTGGTATGCGGATCGGCCAGACGCTGGGTAACCTTTATTTCACTGAGGAGCCAGCTCACATCCGAGTAGCCCAGTTGGGTGAAGAGATGGGTTTTGCAATAGAGGTCAAATTCTACATTGGTGATGGCCTCCACAATGAAAGCCGCGAGGGAAAGCCCTACCCGAGAATATTCAAAGGTCTTTCCTGGTCTGCTGGTGGTAAAATGAGAGGTGTTAAAATACTGCCCACCAGGATAAAGGTAGTCTTCTAAGAAGTTTTGCAGGTCAATGCTTTCGGAGCCACTGCCATATAAAGTAGTTAGGAAGGGCGCATCGTCCTTAATTCCTCCTGTGTGAGCCAGCAACATGCGTGTGCTGATGATCGCCTGTGGGAAATTGGCATTTATCAAGTCGTTATCCAGATAGGTATTGATATCTGCATCAATGTCCAATTGCCCTTTCTCCACCAATTGCATGACTGCTACTGCCACCATGACATCCGCAGCCTGATTGGCTTTAAAGCGGGATTCTTCGGTTACCGGGACATTGGTGGCGAGGTTTGTTACCCCGTAGCCTTGGGTCCAGGCTATTTGTCCTTTGGAAATCACCCCAATCGAGAGTCCGGGTATGCCTTCTGCCTGAACCACGGAATCCACCACCGCGCCTACGGTGCTATTGAAGTTAAAAGTCTGGACTGAAGGTGGGTTGAAGGGTTCCTGAGGTTGAACGCCACAACCGAGTCCCAAAACCAGAAGGAGGAGAAAGAAATAGTAGTTGAAAGTTCTCATATTCGTAGGCTAGTAGCTAAAGGGCCTGAAGGCTTAAAAATACGGAAATTCGGTAGAAAGTAAAGAGAACTAAGGCTCCCTGACCGGAAAAGTTCTTTCCCTTTCAGGGTTTTTTTATTTATGGCTGCTTTGTCTGTATATTTGAATAGGCGTTCGCTGAAAATCAGTCATCTTGAATGGATCAAAAAGAAAGCGGTAAAATTCTGATAGTGGATGATGATCCAGACATCCTCCTGACGGCGAAAATGGTTCTGAAAAAGCGCTTTGGTGCTATTCAAACCGAAAATGATCCCCATAAAATCACTTCTATATTGGGAGATGATCAGTACCAACTGGTGCTCCTGGATATGAATTTTACCGCGGGCTTCACCAGTGGCAAGGAGGGGCTTCGGTGGTTGAAAAAAATTCGCAAAATTTCTCCTCAAACCCATGTGGTTCTAATGACCGCCTATGGTGATATCAATCTTGCGGTACGAGCCATGAAAGAAGGGGCCACTGATTTTGTCGTGAAACCCTGGGAAAATGATGCCTTACAGGCCACTGTACTGGCGGCTATGCAGTCTGCGCCTCCTCAGGCCAATGCCACCTCATCCACCAAGAACGTAGCCCCTAGTTCCCTGACGGCTGCTCAGGTTACCCGTGAGGATCCTGTTATCATTGGGAATTCGCCTGCGATGCAGAAAGTGTACCGCGCTGTTGAAAAAGTGGCGGCCACCGATGCCAATGTCTTGATTTTAGGTGAAAACGGGACCGGTAAAGAGTTGGCTGCGAGGGCCTTACATCAGCAATCCAAAAGAAAAGATAAGCCCTTTATCCATGTGGATTTAGGGGCCATCTCTTCTACTTTGTTTGAGTCTGAGTTATTTGGCCATACAAAAGGCGCCTTTACCGATGCGCGTGAAGATCGCGCGGGTCGTTTTGAGGCAGCCCAGGGCGGAACCCTGTTTTTGGATGAAATTGGCAACCTGTCGCTGCCGCTCCAGGCAAAATTACTCAGCGCCTTACAGAGCCGGACCGTAACCCGAGTAGGCTCGAATAAGGTCATCCCCATTGACATTCGCCTGGTATGTGCGACCAATATGCCACTGTACGAGATGGTCGGCGAAAAAGACTTTCGTCAGGATCTCCTATACCGAATCAATACGGTAGAGATCATGTTGCCCCCTTTGCGGGACCGGCAGGAGGATGTGC
>JBCBGC010000246.1:0-2996 GCA_038527215.1 Bacteroidota bacterium | reverse complement strand
ATTTACCGAATCACAGATCATTTATGCTTTACGTCAGGCTGATAGTGGCACTCGTGTAGATGCCATTTGCCGGGAACCGGGTATTAGCCAGGGTACTTTTTACAATTGACACTGATAAAGCTATTGAAGCACTTAGATATGTTGGGTTTAAAAAAGAACAAGCTCGTGTTCTGATTGATCAACTTTTGCCAGGGAATGATCAAATTGTAACAAAGGATTTATTGCAGGCCGAAATCTAGAAATTAAAGTCTGAACTCATTATCAGGATGGTTGGTTTACATATAGCAAGCATGTCCTTTATGATTGCCCTTCTCACCAATCTTTGAATAAGTGATAACGAATTGTATGGAAAAACTATTTTTGAACGGAGCTATCACAATATTGGAAATAGACATAAGCAATAGTATCATATGTCATTAAGCTATCAAATTTTGTCCAGCCTGCGAAATTTTGACACTTATTTAGATCGAGCGATAGTGAATTTTCTAAATACTTCACTGCTGAATCTAATTGGAAGTTATATTCGAAGTAAGCATAGAAATTACACATATTGAGATAAACTGAACTCAGATCTTTAGGGTTCAATTCGAGTGTTCTGTCAAAATAAAATCTTGCTGAATCTAAGTATTGTTTATTGCTTGTATCCTTCTTCGCCTTAATATTATAGATTCTTGCCATGTTCTCAAAACCTAAGGCCTCTTCAGGATTAACATGAGTTGCTAATCTATTAATGGCAAGTGCAGAGTCATACTCTTTCTTAAAAAGTTCATAGTATATTCCTTTCATTATTATAGGACCATAGAAGTGTGGGTCAATTTCTAAAGCACCATTAATATAATAAATCGCAGTATCAAGCTGGCCTTCCAAATAAAAGTGTCTTCCTAAGTTATACCAGGCATGCTTGAATTTAGGATCAACTTGGATAGCTTTACGAAAATCAAGTACTGCAGAGTCTTTAAAACCCAACATTCCATATACACGAGCTCTCGCATTGTAATAGTCTGGGACTGTTGAATCTTCTTTAATTCCTTGTGCATAATAAGTAAGCGCTGTTCTATAGTCTTTTAACTGTTGAAATGTTTTGGCGGCTTGTATAGAGATAGAATTACCACTACTATCTATTTTAATATTCTTATAATAGTTTTTCCCTTCTTCGCTGTATAAAGCTAAAGCATGGTAACAAATTGCCATTTTGAGCCTTAAATCATTAGTTGGAGAATAATACTCATCCTCTATTTGTTTGAAAAATGTAAGTGCTCTGCCATAATCTTTCTGCTCAAAAGCCTGTACTCCAAATACCCAATTAATTATATACTCCGCTTCTTGCAAAAGGCATCCTTGACGTACATCCTCAATATTGTTGAGTCTCTTGAAACCAGACTCCCCTTGAAGATCAAAATATGGACCTAAGGAATCTGTCAGAACATATTTCAAATTCGCCTCACTTTTATCATTCACACAACTCTCGTACATAGAACCCCATAGAACTAAATCCGCATTAAAACGCTTTGCCACTTGCCTACCTTTTTTATAGGTAATGGGGTCTGGCTCTTCTGTTACATAATTCACACATATTGGCAGATTTTCTTGCTCAATTTTCTCTACCAATCCATAATAAATACTTAAAGAAGGATCACAATCTTTATGCTTACAATCGCTCAGTTCTCTTAAGGGCATTATCAAAATGTTGAAATACTCAGAATCAAACTCACACAGATTCTCTACTTTTTTTTGAATTTTTGACTCTGAGGTAGAAAAAAGATTTGGGAAAAAGTTATACGCTCCAAAAAGAAAAGCAGGAATTGCAAGCCAGGGCAAATAAGCTTTGACAATATCGGATTTATTTATTCCTAATAACTCTTGAAGCTCCTTAGAATTTCCCTCGCTTATTATTTTTGATTTCAGGTCCTCGCGGGTAAGCTTTGAAAAATTTTCTAACCCTAGTTTTTTCGCTATATCTACTAAGCCAGTTCTATCTCTCAGCCCTAACCTTTCTTTTATTAGTTTCTTCATCTGAAAACTTTATCATGATCAACAAACCTTAATGATTCTATGAATCATCACTTCTAACAAAACGATATACTTCAAATAAAGATTGTGTATAAGAATGAAAAGTTGAAAAAGTGATAATGGACATTATGACACTTGCACGAAACGAAAAGCTGCTAATCGTCCTGGGCAGTAGTTATCCAAACGCTTTCTTCTTCTTCTTCTTCTTACTCTTCTTCGGTTTGTGTTCCATACCTTACGGCCTCAGATTGATCTATAAAAGCTTCATTAGAAAGCTCGGCGGATATGGCCCGCCATATTCGCCTTTTATGGTTCCCTTTCTGGATTTCAGTTCCTACTGCACTTCTCATTACAAATAATGCCATTTTAAACCCACCATCCAGAACAGTGATTAGAGCAATGAAAGAAAGCACAATGAAGTCGGAATTCTTGCGCCATTTTTCAATCTTTTCGAGTTTTTCCTTTGCCATTCTTTCGGCAAAGCTCGGATAATCGTCAAGATCACTTTGATAAGATGAATCTTTTAGAGATCTGAATACTTCTCTCCAGATTTGTAAAGTGAAAAAATTTGCTGGCAACTCCAGAATTTGTATAGCCCTACCAATGCCAAGACTTTGGGGATCATAAGGCTTTTGCTTTTCTACACTTTCTTAAAGAGCATCAGATGCAAGCGCATAACGAACAAATGCAGCTATTCCAATAACAAAAATCACCCCAAAACCGGGAGCCTTTCTGGCCCAAATTTTGTCAGGGGGCTAGCATATCCCCAGGTTGTTGGATCACTAATATCGCCTGTAAATGAGACCCTTCGGTACACCAAAGTTACCGAATTCCTGCTTGCTATATACGGGGTGATCTTGGTTAGGGTATCCTACAGATCAAGGATTTTGCAAGTTTGGATATAGGGAGGCCTAACCTTAGACGATATCAGGTTTGATCAACTTGAATGCAAGTATACTGCCTTTATTTTCGGTGGGACCTACAGG
>JBCBGC010000245.1:0-3125 GCA_038527215.1 Bacteroidota bacterium | reverse complement strand
GAAATTTCCCTCCCAATTTGGTAGCACCTAAACCAGTCAGCACGGAATCTGTGATTTCGCCCTCCCTTCACCCAATCTGAGAAACAGGTCTCAGTGTTGGGGACTCAGATTCTCACCCCTAGATTGTTCCAATTCGAAATAGGTTTTTCAACCTACCCTGAGCAGTTTTTTCGGCCGGGCAATGGGCTGGTTACGAATTACCGGTTCCCTGAAATAAATCTA
This sequence comes from Bacteroidota bacterium, assembly GCA_038527215.1. Classification (GTDB taxonomy): domain Bacteria; phylum Bacteroidota; class Bacteroidia; order J057; family J057; genus JAWPMV01. Next base: position 2,903 of record JBCBGC010000245.1, on the reverse strand, counting down.
CGCTATGGGTTAGCCCCTCATATGGAACTCCAGGTTCAGGTGCCCTTCAGAATGGATAGATGGGAGGGCGAAATCACAGATTCCGTGCTGACTGGTTTAGGTGCTACCAAATTGGGAGGGAAATTTCTGCTGCTGAAGCAGAAGGAGATTGGCCTTGAATGGTCCTTTCTGGCCGAAATTTATTTTCCTGGCCTGGGCCGTCCTGAATTCAGGCCCACCAACCTCAGTCCGGCCCTGTCGGTTCTGATGAAAAAATACATTGGTGATTATTTCTCTTTTTTAGGCAACTATGGCTTGACCATGCTAGATCCGGACCATCTCCTTTCCCATTATGGAGGACAAGCCCGCTGGACCTTCCAGGATGACTTTTCCCTGTTCGTGGAAGTGGCTGGTCAGGAAGGAGAGGAATGGCTCCACCGGGGAGACCTTGGTCTGGCTTTGGGATGGGATCAAGCCCATCAGGCGAGCCTAGCCATAGGCCGGTCCCTGGTTCGAGGCAGGCCCCAGTCCTTCTTTTCCCTCCGCTATGCCTACCGAATGTCGGGCCTATTTGGCCAATGACCCCAGATTTCTTACGGTTCAATATATTTCCTGGGCGGGGCTGTATCTTGGCTCTATCTTTGCCCACTATGATGGAAACTGCCATTCTGTTGAATGTTACATCTCGGCTAATATTTTACCGTGCAGTTGAAGGAAAAGAACTAAATTGAATCCTGTATCAAGGAAAAATCACATGCAAAACAAAAACCACTACGTAATCATCATGGCCGGCGGAATTGGCTCTCGCTTCTGGCCTATGAGCCGCTCCGAATTCCCTAAGCAGTTTCATGATATTTTGGGCCGGGGAAAAACCCTGATCCAGGAAACTTTCGACCGCTTTGCAGCATTCGTGCCCGAGGAGAATATTTATGTGGTGACCAATAGCCGGTATTACGATTTGGTCAAGGAGCAATTGCCATCTATGACCGATGATCAGGTTTTGTTGGAACCGGTAGGCCGTAATACAGCCCCCTGTGTGGCTTATGCCTGCTTCAAAATCAACAAAATCAATCCAGATGCAGTATTCGTGGTAGCCCCTTCTGACCACTTGATTGCTAAAGAGGATGTGTTCCGCTCTAGCATAGAATTGGGCTTGAACGCCTGTGCCGAGCAGGATATGATCATGACCCTGGGCATTACGCCTACGCGGCCTGATACCGGATACGGATACATTCAGTTTATTGAGGATGAGGAAGGCAAAGGCTATTATAAGGTCAAAACCTTCACCGAAAAGCCGAATTTGGAAGTGGCCAAATCATTCGTAGCCAGCGGTGATTTTGTATGGAATGGTGGGATCTTCCTTTTTTCTGGAAAATCCATCATCAAAGCCTTCGATACCTCCCTGCCGGATATGGCTGAATTGTTCCGGGGCATTGAGGATGTTTACTATACCGATAAGGAGGCAAAGGCCATCGAGGAGACCTATGCTACCTGTAAGAACATCAGCATTGACTACGGGATCATGGAAAAGGCAGAAAATGTCTATGTAATCCCTGCTGATTTTGGGTGGAGTGATCTGGGAACCTGGGGTTCGGTGCACGCCATCACGGAAAAGGACTATCACGGCAATGCCGTGCAAGGAGATGCCATCGTCTACGAATCTTTCAACAACATGGTCAAGACTTCCATCAATGGAAAACTGGTCGTATTGAAAGGATTGAATGATTATATCGTGGTCGATACCGAGGATGCGCTGCTGATCTGTAAGAAAGATGATGAGCAGTTCATTAAGCAGATTGTGGGCGATCTCAAAGCCAACAATCACGAATACGTGTAAACAAACCTATTGATATATCTGCAGGAGGGGTTGAACTGAGTGCAGGACCATTTAATGGAAAACAAGGTGGATTCGCTGGTCGAGTCCGCCTTTTCTTTTTGGGGCTTTTGAGTAGGGCCACGAATTACCGAATTAAAGACATATTTTTTTACGCAGATTCGTCCCTCATTCGAGAATTCGTGGCTTTTTCCTTCTCAGGTTCTTTCCTCTTTTGCTTACCTTGAACCGAAAAGCCCCATGAGAACCATTTCTTTCATTCTGAGCCTCACTCTTTTTCTGGGATTCCCCTTTTTTGCTTCAAGCCAGACCTCCTGGTATGCCTTCCGCTGGGATGGCCTGGAGAAAATGGAATTGGGCGCCGACGGAAGCATTGCCATGGGAAAGACCTACAGGGTCGGCTCACCGCTCAGCAAACGACAAAAGAGGGATTGGCAAGTCTTGAAACAAGAAAAAGCGGCTCACGGGCATTTTTTCCTAATCAAAGAAAGCTTCGGAGAGGAAAGCCGCCGGATCTATCTAAAAATCATCACCGAAAAGGATCAGCAGCGTTTGCGGGTCAATCTGCTAGAAGGGCCTCAGGAGCAAATCCCTACTGAAGCTAATTTTTCATCCTTCCTGCGCCGGGATACCTCGTCCTATGCAATTTTGACCTTTTATCCGGAACCAAAGATTACCCAAATGCGTACCCTTGCTCAGGTGAAAGATGCGACGGAGGACCAATGGGTCAACCTCCTCAAAGCCAATATCAGACACTTGCAGCGTCTGAAAAAATTCCATGATACGAATAAGGCTTATCTGGAGCATGCTGACCTGGCCTTCGTGAACACGAATGTGAGAGCAGAAGCCTTGCTTGAACAAGGCTTTTCTCCATTTTTTGAAGGAGATAACTTCATTGAATTGTTAAAAAAGAATGCGGGAAAGCCTCGAATCAAGGCACTGATCAAAGAGATGGAGTTAGTATTTGTAGAGTAAAAGCCTGTCTTGGTAGAGGTCTAAAATCGAAACCGCTTCGCAAGATCATCCCATTCTCAGAAAAAAGCGTACCTTTGTCCAACTCTAAACAAAACCGAGCAATAGTTATTATTTT
>JBCBGC010000244.1:0-3257 GCA_038527215.1 Bacteroidota bacterium | reverse complement strand
CCCAAACCGACCAAACCCGTAACAATTTTCTGCTCGGTCAGGAAGGCCCGCCAACCTTTATCTATACAGACCAACTTTACACCGCTCCCCTCATCACGGATACGCTGACCTATCGGGATTTCCGTCCAGGAGATACCGTCGCTTTCGCCCTTTCTCACATCAGTCGGGGTTACTATGAGTACCTCTCCACCCGGGAGCGCAGTGGGACCAGCATTTTTGCCAACCTCCTCCGTGAACCCGTCAACTTTCCCAGTAATGTGGAGGGCGGCTATGGCTTTTTTAACCTGCATATTCCCCGCATTCAGGTGAGGATTTTGGAATAAAACCGCGCTTTGAGGAGCTAAGGCAGGCAAAGAGGAGGCTCTGTTTCATAGTTTCCTGATTATAAGTATCTTATAAAGACATCCTATCCAGCCCAGGATGCCTTTTGCCATGAACCCTAATTGCTTATAAACATGAACTATCGAGCCCTGGGGGTTTGTCTGTTCCTCGTGACGGGCAGCCTGCTATTATCCGCCCAAACCTCCAAAGAACGCGAAAAGGCCAAAAAACAATACTGGAAAAAGGAGCTTCGCCAAAACAAATCCATCAACCATCAAAAGGTCCGGCAACAGTATCCTGAGATGGGTTGGTTGAGTGGGCTGTGGTGCAGGGAGGGTGAATCTGACCCGAGCCGTTCCCTGGAAATGGAAGGTCCCCGACAGGTGAGGGTGACGACCAGAGGTTTTACGGCTACGGCCCACAAAACCATTCATAAACCTGAGGCCTACCTATTCTTTAAGCAGGTAAAAGTGCTGGACAAACCGGTGATGATCGAGAATAAATCCCATTATGATCTTTGGTACGCCCCCAAAGGAGCCATCAATACAGGACCTCGCTACGTATATGTCGAGCGCATCCGCAAAATCTCCGACACCCAATATGCCGTGGTCTACCGGAAAAATTACACCCTGCGGGACCGGAGCGTAAAGCTGAAAGATTTCTTTCGGGAGGAGTCGCCCAAACTTGCCCAAAGTGAGTATTTCAAAGAGCCGAAGGTGTATACAAAATGTAAGTAAAAGGCTGACCATAAGACTGTTTTGACTGAGCCCTAATTTGCACCGCGCCTAACTTTACCAGCGGTAATATTTTTCCATTGGTCGTCATATTTAGTAGATTGTATTAGACACAATACACACTGTGAGCTCGAAACCCGTCATTTTCCTCACGTTTGCGAACGATCCGCAAGGTCGATTCCTGGAAGCCCTACGCCCTGAGCAGGAAGGGATCAGCCTTCAGTTAGCTGATTTTCAGAATACGCAAGAAGGAATTGTGCATCATGCAGCTTCATCTCAAGCGGATGATCTCCTGGCCAGCCTGAATAAGTTTACCGGACAACTCATCATTTTCCATTTTTCCGGCCATGCGGACGGGAATCAACTCCAACTGGGCGTAGAAAATGGGCAGGAAATCCTGTTGCATGGCGCTCAGCTCAGCGACTTTCTGCGGGGGGAAGCCCAGGCAAATCTCAAGCTGGTATTCCTCAACGCCTGCTATACCCAGGACATGCTGGAAGCCATTCAAGCCATCGGGGTTCCGGCCGTGATCGCTACCGAAACTGCTATTCCTGACCAGCAAGCCAAGGAATTTGCCATTCGCTTTTATCGCTCCTGGGTATCCGGCAACACCCTGGAAAATGCCTTTATTCAGGCCAAGTCTGTCCTGGCAAAGGAAGATGCATCGACCCGGGTATATACCGAGAGAGCCTTGCGGGCTGAAAGTACGAGTAAGCGGCCTGCCTGGGGCCTTTTTGTCCAAAACGACGAGGTGCTTTCCTGGCGGATTAGCGATCTCCCCCAAGCCGAGGAAAGTCCTGTGGTGAAGGAAAGCAAAAATGTCCTGGTAGGCTCGACCATTCAAGCCGGTGGAGACGTAGTGATCGGCGACCGGATTGAAACCGAAAGCCAGACCAGTAAGCGCATTCGCCTGTTGTTGTTTGTGTTGGTGCCCTTACTAGCGATGGGCGGGGCCTACCTGTGGTATCAAAACCAGGTCTTACAGCAGGATTTCACCCTAAAGGTCATGCTCGAGAACCGGACCCCCAGTCGCTTTTTGGGAGATCCTACCGGAACGCTTTCGCTGACCTACGGCGACAAAACCGAGCAGCAAACATGGCGGGAAGGGGGGGTGTATTTTGAGGGAATCCCGGCCCAGTATAAGGAAGAGCAGGTGCGGCTCAGGTATGAGGGACCGGGATTTGACAAGATTGATTCCAGCTTCGTCCTTTCGGCAGAACAAGTTCTGATTGGGGTCAAACGAGACGATACCTACGCGCGGCTTTCTGGCATGATCACCGAGGAAGATATGCGGACTCCGATTCCCGGGGTGAAGGTAAAGCTGGCCTGCTGCGAAGGCACGACCGACTCCCTGGGGGCTTTTGCCTTTGATATTCCCGCAGCCTTCCAGGATTCCGCCCAACGCATTGATTTAACCAAAACCGGATATAGCACAAAATCCACCACAACCCCCGTTCTACCGGGAGAAACCTTCAGAGACTACTTAGAAAAACCTTAGCTCATGGTCCGTCATCACACAATACAGCTGCTGTTGGTCCTGCTAACAGCCCCTTTCCTGCACGCACAGACTGTCTATCAAGCCGGTCTCACCCGCGAGCTCAACTCCGGCAAGAAGCCGGTGCCTAATGTATTTATCAAGTATAAAAATGCGGTAAACACCACCTCGGATGATGAGGGCCACTTTCGACTAGCCTTTCAGGGGAAGGCGATTGGAGAGCGGGTCGTGCTGGAAAAGATTCGAAAAGAGGGTTATGAGGTAGTAAACCAAAAAGAATTACGGACCCCTTTTATTTCCGGAAATGGACAGCTGGCTTCGGATATCATTTTAGCTAAAACCGGTGTACTCGCCTCGGCCCGCGCCACATATTATGGGGTATCCCTGGCTCAGCTTAAGGCAGGATATGAAAAGAAAGTAAACCAGCTAACCGAGGCATTATTAAAGGCTGAATTAGCCGAGGAGATGTATGATGCACGGATTGCAGAATTGGATAATCAGTTGCAAGCGCAACAAGCCAGTTTAACAGAACTTTCAGAACGGTTTTCCCGCGTAAATTTTGATGATGTCAGCGATCTTTATCAAGAGGCCCTTACCTTATTTCAAGCGGGAAAGATAGATTCTTGCAAGCTATTACTCGAAAAAATCAAGCCTATTGAAAGGGTAAATGGCCGGCTAAAAGAGCGGGTAAACATCAGAAATCTTAG
>JBCBGC010000243.1:0-3323 GCA_038527215.1 Bacteroidota bacterium | reverse complement strand
GTGAATCAACCCCAGCCCTTGCTCTAAAAACCGGGGGACTCAAACACATTGTGTGAATCAACCCCAGCCCTTGCTCTCAAAAAACCGGGGGACTCTAACACACTGTGTGAATCAACCCCAGCCCTTGCTCTAAAAACCGGGGGACTCAAACACATTGTGTGAATCAACCCCAGCCCTTGCTCTAAAAACCGGGGGACTCAACCACATCGTGTGAATCAACCCCAGCCCTTGCTCTACGAAAAGCTAAGCACCTGCTTTCATTGAAAGAGAAAACTTAGCCCATTATGGACTTAGATATTCAAATATTGGACCAGACTTGTCAAAAAACTTCCGAATACATTACAAGTATAAATTTTGAAAAAGCATTCCCCGAGTTGTTTCGCCCAAATGGTTAGTTTTGGAGAAGGAACGGTTTAAGGTGAAGGATCAATCGTTGATCGCGATTCTCACTAGCTCTTTCGAAATTCCCATGGTTAAATGGGTAAGTATTCAGTACGTCAATTTTTGGCAAAAATCTTATTGTCAGTGTATTAAAAGAACCTGATTGATAAATACTCAGATTAACACACGTAAGATTTAGGACAAAAGGAACTTGTTATTATTTTGAATACAGCAGGGAGTAAAAATCCCCTTTTATCATGCATTCATCATCACTTTGCAAAAACTGGCCCATTTTATCTTTCAGGTAAAAAAAAATTAATTTTTTTTCGAAATCCCCTCCTACATGAAGGAAATGGCCTTTTTTAGTTCAACTTTGTATCAAGGTCTGGGCAAAAAGCCTCCAGCTGTAGGAGAAGTTCTCAGCCAGGGATGGATATACAGCTCTCGCACCCCCAACGCCTCAGCCTGGGCTTTGTATTCCCGGGCGGCCTGCCGTCCTTCCAAATCTTCCAGAATTTTGGCTTTAAAGAGGTAAGGCAATCCGCTGAGAGGGAATTGTTTATTAGCGAACTCTAATCGATTCAGGGCATCTTCAGAAGCTCCCAGGCCATGCAGACTCAGGGCCGCATGTAGGTGAGACATCATACAGACCTCAGATCCTGAAGAGGCCAGCTTGCCTAATTCATGAAAAGCCTCGGCGGCTCTTCGGTAGTAGCCCCCCTTCAGCCACAGGCAGGCGGAGGCTTGTTTCCAGAGCAGGTTATTCACCAGGAAGCCTTCATGCCTGAGCATGGCCTGCGTACCCGCAGTCTGCTCAGGAAGCAATGGCTGGCGACTCACCCATCTGGGCAGATGGCTCAACCAATACACCGAATCCTGTTCCCAGAGGCGATGACACAGCCTGGCCGCCAGCGAGATCTCTCCCTGCTGGAGTAAACTGAACACTTTTTCCCCTGCCAGTTTCAGCCGGATTTCCTGTAAGGCCAATTCCTCTTCCGGCTTGCCTTCATCCACCAGCGCCAGACCTTCGGTAAAAACCTGGGTAGCCCGGGCCCCTTGTCCTTTTTGGGAGTAGACCATCCCTAAGCCATACAAAGCTTGAATCTGCCGGTAACGAGCGGCCGAATTAAATTGCGCACGATGAGATTTGAGGGCGAATGAAAATTGCTGATAGGCTAAATTGATCTGACCGGAATCCAGGGCCTGGAAGCCTGCCTGTAACCAGGCATCGGTTCGTTTGGCTTGCATGTATAACCCCAGGCGGTGGAGGATACTTCCTTGCATGAGGCTCGCCCTGGTAGGCTTTTGCATGTGCTTTTTCTGGAAAAAGAACGGCACGTTGACCCAATACTTCGTCGGTTTGTTCTCATGTATCGGAGGAGAAAACAGGAGTTTCCCGATATGATTTTCTGCCGCTTCCTTAAAAAGTGGATGATCGGCGCGGGTTACAATATGGTCCTCATATCTTCCTTGCTCATTTACCAATACCCTGAGGAAGACTTTCCCTTGCAGTTTCAGTTTCATCGCCTTGGCCGGATAACCTACGCACTGTCGAATCTCTTTCAGATTTTGCGGTTTTGGCTCCTTATCTATGGGCATAAAGGTGTGAGGATCGGGTATCTCTCCCTGGCTCGTAGACTGGCAGAAGGCAAGAGGTAGGTACAGCGTTAAGGCAAAAAGGATGAATATGTTCCTCACGAATAAATATTATTAGCCTGAATTATCTCTAAAATAAAGTATCTGCATTGGATATTCCAGCAGGTTGTAGGATTTGACCATGGCCTTGTGAGGGCCCTACGTAAGGAGATGGACTGTTGCAGGGGGGAAAATAATCGACGCTCGAATCCTTTAGGGGAGCCTGACCTTATGGGCGGCTTTTTATTACGGAGGGATGAAGGATATGGAGGACGGAAAATAAAAAAGTCAGGTAATGATTTTCCTGAGGTCGAGCAGAAATGCCCGGGACCCGGTGTAGGGTAGGAGAGAGGCCGATGAAAGCAGGAATTGTGGTAGGAAAAGCCTAAAAAAAAGGGTGCTCCCGGAAGGAGCACCCCTGGTTTACACCATTACGGATTAGTTTCTGGATCTTTTGCTGGGCAAGCTCCGGGAAGAGGTAGAGGGCTTTCTGGTTCCTTTCCCTGTTTCCTGAGCACTGCGCGGATGGCTGGTGGCCTCGGTTTCCGCTTTGGTTTCAGAGGAAGCACTTCTTGACTTACTAGAAGAAGCCGCTTCAGAAGAGGACGGGCTGGCAGTACTTACCTTCCTGGGTGCACGACTAGAGGGAGAGGTACTGCGGCTACTGGCGCTGGAGGGCTTGGTACTCCGGCTACTGGTGCTGGAACCTCTAGTACTGCGGCTACTGGCGCTCGAAGACTTGGTACTCCGACTACTGACGCTGGAAGACTTGGTACTCCGACTACTGACGCTGGAAGGAGTCCGTACTTGCCGGCTCTTACTTTCTGATCTTGCCTCCTGGCTACTTCGGCTGCTGCTACGGGCAGGAGAGGCCACCTGGCGCGGACTCCGGCTTGCAGAATTCGGTTTGGCAGCAGGGGTCTGGTATCGTGAACGCTGAGGCGTTTGAGGCTGTGCGGAGACAGGCTTCCTGGGGGTAGCAGAGCGGGTTCTCACTTGTTTTTTAGTTGATTCAAGGATGGCCTTGTCCAGGGTTCTGGCTTTGGCAGGCTGCTGCATCTGCGGACGCTGCCCTACCGATACCTCGTTCCCGAGTTGACGGTCCCGTTTTTTGGCTGAAGTCTGGATACGGTTCCGCACCGACTGCCGCTGGGTTTGCATGCGGGCGATATAGGCTCTTCTTTGGGCCAGATTCATGTTGCGCATGTTAGCTGGCAGGTCTGCTGGCGGAATAGTCGCCAAATCAACTGCTCCATAATGTACCGCATCTACCAGGTCCCAGGAAGGGTTGCGATATACCCCTGACG
>JBCBGC010000242.1:0-3482 GCA_038527215.1 Bacteroidota bacterium | reverse complement strand
CTTCAAATTTCTCCTGAATGTAGTGGGCACCCATGTTCGAGGTCATGATGATAATGGTGTTCTTAAAGTTCACCAATCTTCCTTTGTTATCCGTCAGGCGACCATCATCCAAGACCTGTAGCAAGATGTTAAACACATCAGGATGGGCCTTCTCGATTTCATCCAGCAAGATCACTGAGTAGGGTTTTCTCCGGACGGCTTCGGTCAGTTGTCCTCCTTCTTCGTATCCCACGTATCCGGGAGGGGCTCCCACCAAACGAGAAACCGCATGCTTCTCCTGGTATTCGGACATATCAATCCGCACCATGGCCCTTTCATCATCGAAGAGGAATTCCGCGAGGGCCTTGGCCAATTCAGTTTTTCCCACGCCGGTAGAGCCAAGGAAAATAAATGATCCGATAGGCTTATTTGGATCCTGCAAACCAGCCCGGCTCCGTCGAATGGCATCAGAGACTGCCTGAATCGCTTCTTCCTGCCCCACTACCCTTTCGTGCAGTTTATCTTCGAGGCTTAAGAGTTTAATCCTTTCCCCTTCTACCATTTTGGTAACGGGAATGCCTGTCCAGCGCGAAATAATCTCTGCGATGTCTTCTGCCTCAATCTCTTCCTTCAGCATCCGTAAATCAGCCTGATAATTGGCCAATTTAACCTTGAGAGATTCCATTTGCTTCTCTTGCTCTACCAATCCGCCGTACCTGATTTCAGCCACTCGGCCAAAATCTGCTTTCCGCTCTGCTTCCTCAGCTTCCAATTTCAGGATTTCCACCCGTTCCTTTACCTGGCGGATTTCCTTGATGATCTCTTTCTCCGTCTCCCAATGGGAACGTAGGCGGTTTCTCTCTTCTTCCAGCGAAGCAATCTCCGCCACCACGCCTTGCAACTTCGTGGACTCCTTCTCCCGCTTCAGCGCTTCTCGCTCAATTTCCAAATGCCTCAATCTCCGCTCAATTTCATCTAACTCTTCCGGCATGGAATCAATTTCCAAGCGCATCTTGGCCGAGGCTTCATCAATCAAGTCAATCGCCTTGTCGGGTAAAAAGCGATCGGAAATATATCGGTCAGATAGTTCCGCAGCAGCTACGATGGCCCCATCGGTAATGCGGACCCCGTGGTGTACTTCATATTTTTCCTTTAACCCTCGTAAAATAGAGACCGTATCCTCCACCCCAGGTTCAGCCACGGTTACCGACTGAAAGCGCCTTTCCAGGGCTTTGTCCTTTTCGATATACTTCTGGTATTCATCCAGGGTGGTGGCGCCGATAGCCCGTAATTCGCCTCGGGCCAGGGCAGGTTTCAGAATATTGGCCGCATCCATGGCCCCATCTGTTTTGCCCGCCCCCACCAGGGTATGGATTTCATCGATGAACAAGATCAAGCCCCCTTCAGCATCCACTACTTCTTTTACGACCGCTTTGAGGCGTTCTTCAAATTCACCTCGGAATTTTGCGCCAGCAATCAAAGCCCCCATGTCCAGGGAAAAAATGGTCTTAGACTTGAGGTTTTCAGGCACATCGCCTTGAATGATCCGATGGGCCAGGCCTTCGGCTATGGCGGTTTTTCCTACGCCGGGTTCGCCTACCAGAATAGGGTTGTTTTTAGTTCTCCGGGACAAAATCTGCATGATGCGCCTGATCTCATCCTCCCGCCCAATCACCGGGTCCAGCTTACCCTTCCGAGCCATCTCATTCAGGTTTCTGGCGTATTTCTTCAGGGCGTTGTATTTGGCCTCAGGGTTTTGATCCGTAACCCGGCTCCCCCCACGTACTTCCTCCATTACTTGCCGGAAGGCTTTATCGGTTACGCCTTGCTCTTTCAGGAGTTTGGCAATGCCATTGGAAGAATGGATCAGCCCTAAAAACAGGTGTTCCAGGCTGATGAACTCATCTTCGAGTTTGCCTGCTTCTTTATTGGCTCTTTCCAGAATTTGATGAGCATCCTGAGAAAGAAATTGTCCGCCCGTAGCCCCATCCGGTTTGGGATAGGCGGCCAGTACTTCATCGAGTTTTTGTTGAAGGAAATTTATGTTCACCCCGAGCTTTTTGAGCATAAAGGGAATGATACTATCCTCCAATTCCAGAAGGGCCTTCAACAAGTGTCCTGCCTCCACACTTTGCTGCCGATTTGCCTTGGCCAATTCACTGGCCTGGCGAATACTCTCCTGGGCTTTTAAGGTATAGTTATTGAAATTCATTTCTGATTTGACTATTTGCTTCTGTCAGAGGGCTTCAAATTTCTTTCCACTTCCCAGATTGTGCCAAAATGACACAACAAGCCACAGCCCGTATGCCATTGTGGCACACGGGCTGCATATTTTGTTAAGTTTATTGCCAAATCAGGAAACGGGCTCAGGAGCCAGTTTCTCGAGATAGGTCATGTCAATGGTCCGGCGTACGAGGTCAATGCTATCAATGGCTACCCGAACCCGGTCTCCCAGTTGTAAAACAGCTCCTGTGTCCTTGCCTTTCAGGCTGTAAGTAGCTTCATCGAATACATAATAATCATCGTCCAAAGAATGGACAGGCACCATGCCTTCGCAATAGTTATCTTCTAACTCAACGAAGATCCCTGATTCAATCACCCCGGAAATAATTCCTGGGAAGGCCTGACCAATTTTGTCTTCCATGAATTCCACCTGCTTGTACTTGATAGAAGCTCTCTCGGCCTCTGCAGCGGTACGCTCCCGGTCTGAGCAGTGCTTACATTGCTCTTCCAGCACTACCGGATTTTCGCGGTAAACCTGGTTGTGATAGGCCGTAATTAGGCGATGGACCATCAAATCAGGGTAGCGCCGGATCGGACTGGTAAAATGTGTGTAGAAAGGGAAGCCTAACCCAAAATGGCCAATATTCTTGGTAGAATAAACGGCTTTGGCCATGGTACGAATGGCCAGGGTCTCTACTACGTTTTTCTCTGGTTTATTCTGCACTTTATGCAGGAGGTCGTTTAATCGACCAGAGGTATCTCCTTTGACCAGTAAATCCACTTCATGCCCAAAGGCCTTAACAAACTGCTGTAGACTCAGCAATTTCTCTCCATCTGGCTGATCGTGAATTCGATATACGGAAGGTAAAGGCGGATTTTCTTTGAGGTTGAAAATATGACTGGCTACGGTTCGGTTGGCTAGGAGCATAAAATCTTCGATCAGGAAGTTTGCGTCCTTCATCTCCTTCTTGATCACCCGGATCGGCTTATCCTCTTCATCCAGCTCGAATTTCACCTCATTGCTTTCAAAATGAATGCTGCCTTGCCCCATGCGTTTTTCGCGGAGCTTTTGCGCCAGCTCGTTCACCTTCAAAACCTCTTCTTTATAAGGCCCCTCAGCGGTTCCTTCTAATACGGCCTGCGCTCCATCATAGTCGAACCGATGGTCAGAGTGGGTTACGGTACGACCAATCCAATAATCATGGATTTTGGCATCGTCATCCATCTGAAAGACTGCCGAATAGGTGAGCTTGTCTTCATGCGGGCGAAGGCTACATACC
>JBCBGC010000241.1:0-3631 GCA_038527215.1 Bacteroidota bacterium | reverse complement strand
ATGATGGCTATCCGGAGATTTTTGTTACGGATATGCTGCCGGATGACGAATTCCGCCTCAAGACTACCTCTGATTTCGATAATATCAACCTTTACCGACTCAAACAAAGTCGGGGCTTCTATCATCAGTATATGCACAACACCCTCCAGCTCAACGACCAAAACGAGCGTTTCATGGAGATTGCGCATTTCAGTGGGGTAGCCGCTTCTGACTGGAGTTGGGGAGCCTTGATTTTTGATGCGGATAACGATGGCTGGTCAGACATTTATGTCTGTAATGGCATCTACCATGATGTAATCGACCAGGACTTTATCGACTTTTTCGCCAATGAAGCCTATCAAAAAATGGCCCTGACGGGCAAAAAGGAGGAAATGGATTCCATCATCAATAAGATGCCCTCTAATCCCATCGCCAATAAAGCCTTCCGTAATACGGGTCGCCTCAAGTTTGAAGATGTTACAGAAAGCTGGGGCATGGATAAGGCTTCCTTCTCCAATGGAGCAGCTTATGGCGACCTGGATAATGACGGCGATCTTGATCTCATTATCAATAATGTCAACCAGGAATTATTTGTCTATCAAAACCATACGGATAGCAAAGATGGGCACCACTTTGTGGGTGTAAGCCTCAAAGGAAGCGAACAAAATACCTTTGGCATCGGGGCCAAAGTAGAGTTGTACCTGGATGATCAACTGATCAGCCGGCAGGCCATTCCCAGCCGCGGATTCCAATCCTCCATTGATTATAAATTGCCGATAGGCATAGGGGAGGCTGAGCAGATAGATTCCCTGCGGGTCATCTGGCCTGACCGGACGGTCAGCCGGATAATCAATCCTCCGGTTGACAGCTTTTTGTTGGTCACCTATCAGGCGGACGGTGAAATGATTTTGCCTGAGACCGCCGATCCCAGCCAATATCTCATGGCGGAAGTGCCCAACGTATTTGAGTCCCATGTGGAAAATGAGCACTACGACTTTTATGTGGAGCGAAATATCCCTGTGATGAATTCCCAGGAGGGGCCCCGCACGGACCAGGCAGATGTCAACGGGGATGGCTTGATCGATCTTTATGTAGGGGGGGCAGCCGGGCAAGCCGGTCAACTCTATTTGCAGACGCCCACAGGCTACCGCAAAAAGCGGGTGGCAGGCTTTGAAGAATTCAAACTATTTGAAGATACCGCCGTGCGCTTCTTCGATGCGGACGGGGATGGCGACGTAGACTTATACGTCGGCAGTGGCGGAAATGATAAACCCTTCAACAATCCGCTGATGAAAGATCGTTTGTATCTGAACGATGGAAGCGGGGATTTTACGGCTGATCCTTATGCCCTTCCCAATAACGGCATGAATACCAGTGTGATCGCTCCTTATGATTACGATTCAGATGGAGACCTGGATTTATTTGTCGGGGCGAAAGGAGTTCCTGGAAACTACGGCATGAATCCGCCCAGTTATCTCTATGAAAATGCCGGTCCAGCGCGCTTTCGGGATGTAGCTGGCCCCAAGAAAATGCCCATCGCTCAGATTGGAAATATAACCGATGCAATCTGGTTGGATGTGAAGGGCGGAACCCATAAAGAACTCATTCTCGTGGGGGAATGGATGGCGCCTAAAATCTTCTCATACAATGGCACCACCTTGAAGGAGGTTGAATCCAATCTGGATGCTTTTTCTGGCTGGTGGTATACCGTGGAGTCGGCGGATGTGGACAAAGACGGCGATCAGGACTTGCTTTTGGGGAACCTTGGAGAAAATTTCTACCTAAAAGCGGACAGCACAGCTCCCCTGAAGATTTGGATCAGCGATTTTGACCAAAACCAGTCCATCGAAAAAATCATCACCCGAAGCATTGATGGGCGGGATATGCCGGTCCCCCTCAAGCGAGACATCACGGACCAGTTAGCTTCTCTCAAGCGCCAGAACCTCCAACATAAGGACTATGCTACCAAAGCCATCCAGGACCTATTTCCCGCGCAATTGCTGGACCCGGCCTTGAAAAAGCAAGCCACCTACCTGAAAAGCTGTGTGGCGATCAACCTGGGGAACGGCCAATTCGAAATCCGGGAACTGGCTCCTGAAGTGCAGCTTTCCTGCATCAACGATGCGGAATGGATAGACCTGAATCAGGATGGATTCGAGGACCTGGTGCTGGGTGGAAATAATTATGATTTTCTGCCTCAGTTTTCCCGCCTGGACGCCAGTTATGGGCACGTCCTGATCAATGATCAAAAAGGAAACTTCTCCTATCTACCCAACCGCCTGTCCGGTTTCTATGTGGAAGGAGAAATCAAGGATTTTGAGGTGTTGACGCGCGGAGATCAGCGGTTTTTGTTGGCCCTGGTCAACAATCAAAAACCTGTCATGTTTAAGCTGAAGTAATTGCCTAATTCTGATTGAACGAAAAAAGGATAGATAAGTCATGTTGAAACAAGTTGCCAAAATAGGATGGGGTCTGGGATTGATGGGCCTGGTCGCTTGTAGCGGACCTGAAGTGGTGGAAGATCAACTCCCCTTACCCGAAGGACCTACCTTCAAATTGTTGTCTCAGGAAGCCAGTGGGGTAGATTTTCAGAACAATCTTCCCCTGGACATGGACCTGAACATCTTCAACTATATGTATTTCTACAATGGTGGGGGAGTAGGGGCTGGTGACCTGAATAACGATGGGCTGGTAGACCTGTTTTTTACCTCCAACCGGGAAACCAATCGCCTCTACCTCAACCAGGGAGGAATGTCTTTCAAAGACATCACCGATCAAACCGGTATGGTAGCGGACAGTGGGTGGTCCAACGGCGTCTCTATTGTGGATATCAACCAGGATGGCATGCTGGATATCTATGTCTCTCAGGTAGGAGATTTTGAAATCCTTAAAGGACAGAACCTGCTCTATGTGTGCCAGTCTATAGATGATCAGGGCATTCCCCACTATGAGGAAAAGGCGGCAGAATATGGCCTGGATTTAGTCGGTTTCGGTACCCAGGCAGCCTTCTTTGACTATGACCTGGATGGTGATTTGGATGTATACCAAATGAACCACTCCCTGCATGCCAATGGGACCTTTGGACAACGGAAAGGCTTTTTGGGCACTTCACATCCTCTTTCCGGAGATAGATTCCTGCGCAACGATGGAGGAAAATTTGTCGACATCACCGAAAAAGCTGGCATCTTTTCTATGGTGGTCGGTTACGGATTGGGTATCGCCGTGAGTGACATCAACCTGGATGGCTATCCTGACCTCTACATTGGCAATGACTTTCACGAGAACGACTATCTCTACCTTAATAACCAGGATGGTACCTTTAAAGAAGTCCTGACTGAGCAGCTAATGCATACCAGCCGCTTCTCCATGGGGGTAGACCTGGGCGACATCAACAATGATGCCCACCCGGACATCATTTCTCTGGACATGCTGCCTTATGATCCAGAAATCCTCAAAAAGTCCGAAGGAGAAGATGCTTTTGCCACTTTCCGCTTCAAACTCGGCTACGGATATAATCACCAGTATGCCAAAAACAATCTACAGATCAACAATGGCGACGGAACCTTTAGTGAGGTAGCCATGCAGGCAGATATTCACGCTACAGACTGGTCCTGGGCACCCCTCTTTGTCGACTTCGACAACGATGGCATGA
>JBCBGC010000240.1:0-3658 GCA_038527215.1 Bacteroidota bacterium | reverse complement strand
ATTGGCAGCCAGGGTGATAAATTTGGTTTCAAAGTCAAACTCACGTGCTAACCAGGAAAGGTAATAGGGGTCAATCGGGATGCAGTGCCCGCCTACCCCAGGCCCGGGGGTAAACTTCATGTAGCCAAAAGGCTTAGTGCCGGCGGCTTCAATCACTTCCCACACATCAATCCCGCCCATGCGCTCACACAGCAGGGCCAATTCATTGACCAGGGCAATATTGACAGAGCGGAAAATATTCTCCAGCAGCTTTTCCAGTTCTGCTACTTTAGGATTGTTGACCATAAATACCTGATCGATGATCTGGTAATTGACATGGCCGGTGAGAATAGAACTGGTTTCATCCATTCCCCCTACGACAATAGGGGTATTACCGGTATGAAACACTTTATTCCCGGGATCGACCCTTTCCGGGCTAAAGGCGATAAAGTAATCTTCGGAAGCCTGCAGACCGCTTTTGTTCAATTCCGGGATGAGGTAATGCTCGGTAGTTCCAGGGAAGGTAGTACTCTTAAGAATAATGAGTTTATGGGGGGTCAGGTATTCGGCTACCCCTTTTCCTGCACTCAGAATATAGCTAATGTCCGGTTCTTTGTTTTCGTTGAAGGGCGTAGGAACGGCAATAAAGATGACGTCGGCTTCTGTGAGGGCCTCATAATCGGTAGAAGCAGACAGCAAGCCATTTTCCACAACTTCCTTTACTTCCTCGTCCACCAGGTCTTCGATGAAGTTTTCCCCAGCATTGAGCAGGTCTACCTTTTGGGTCGATACATCCACTCCCACGCACCTGAATCCCTTTTTACAAAATTCCAGGGCAATAGGCATGCCTACGTATCCAAGGCCTACGATGCCAATAACAGCTTCTTTTTGAGAGATTCGGTTAGCTAGGTTTTTGGCTGGTCCGTCCAGCCTTTCCAAGAGGTGGGAAGAGAATAGTTCCATGAAATGTTGTTCAGCTTGGTTGGGTTAATTCATGACAAAAATACGTAGTCAATCCCCCGTATTTTGAGACGTTTCCTACAAAAATTTAACACAGAGCATCGTAACGTCGTCCTGGGCATCGATACCGCCACTGTAGTTTTCGAGGGTTTGCAGAAAATATTCCGTCAAGGCCTGGGAAGAAAGGGCGCGATGTGTCAGCAATTCTGACATGATGCGTTCACTGCCATACATCTCTTCAGCAGGATTGGTTTGCTCTACTACCCCATCGGTAAACATAAAGAGGAGGTCCTCCTTGCCAAAGGAAATTTCCTGTTCTTGTATGTCAAGTTCGGGCATAATCCCTAATAGCATACACCCCTTATCCAGCCGCGAGGCTTTAGAACCTTGCAGGAAAATCGGATAGTTGTGGCCAGCGTTTACGTAGGTGAGTAGTTGATTTTGACTATCAATTTTTGCCAGGAAAAGGGTTACAAATTTTTCCCCGGTGGTGATATTAAACAGAATGGTGTTGAGTTCGCGGATAATGTCTTTCAGGTCGCTATATTGCGCACATAAGGCCCGCAAGTTCGCCTGGAGGTTGGACATGAGCAGGGCGGCCCCGATGCCTTTGCCTGAGACATCGGCAATACAGACGAAGGTATTGCCTTTGCCTTTTTTGATGACGTCATAGAAATCTCCTCCCACGCCGTGGTGGGCAATGTTGACGCCATAGACATCCATCTCGCGGAAGCGGCTGAAATCGGAGATCAGCAGTTGCTTTTGAATGGTCTCCGCCACCTCCAACTCTTTTTTGAGAAACTCCTGTTCCATTTTCTCTTTAAAGAGCTGCTTATTCCGAATGGCTACACTGAGAATATTGCCCAGGGTTTCGATGAAGATGAGGTCGTTTTGTGCTTCAATCTCGCTATCGGCAAAATCAGCAATGACGAAATAAGCCGCTACCCCATCCCGGGTCCGGATAGGAAGGACATATTCTGCTTGCAGGGCCTGTAAAGAGGGGCAGGATTCATCGCTAACCGGAGACACCTTCTGGACTTCCATCACTTCATCGATGGCAGTCTCTGGAAAGAGCGGAAACCCCAGCCGAATGCCTTCAATCCAGGTGCTTTCGTACTCATACAGAAAAAGCATCTTCTTGACCCCTAGCTGCGCCCGGAGCACATTGCGGGTGATGGTACATAGCTGTTCTATTTTGAGGTCATCAATGTTGATGGTCCGCAGCACATCCAACAGGGTATCCGCCTCCAATCGCTTTAGCTCCAGGAGTTTTTCCGGGTCTGTGGTATTATATACGTTTTCTATGTGCTCCATAACAGCTGTTACATCCTCACATCCAGGGCATCACGTAATCCTATGCCGATTAAATTAATCGAGACAACCAAAAGTACCAAGGCGAGACCGGGAAAAATGGCCAGCCATTTACCGGTTTCGAAAACAATATACGTATAAGCTTCAGAAATCATGCTTCCCCAGGAAGGGATCGGCAGTTCCACCCCTATTCCCAAAAAACTCAAACCCGCTTCAATCAGGACTGCCGCCCCAAAATTGGCCACAGCCACCACGATGATGGGGCTTACCACGTTGGGAAGAATATGCCGAAACATGATGCGGGGCTTTTTATACCCTAAGGCTTCCGCTGCCTCTGCAAAATTTTGTTCCCTGAGGCTTAATATCTGCCCTCTGACAATCCGGGCCACATCCACCCACATGGATACACCGATCGCCACAAAAACCTGCCAAAAGCCCTTGCCTAATACAAAACTAATGGCCAGGGCCAGCAATAAGGTCGGCAAGGACCACATGACGGAAATGAACCACATGACGAAAGCGTCCACCCAACCGCCGAGATATCCAGCCAGGGTGCCCAGGGTAATGCCAATCAACAGGCTAATCAAAACGGAAATCAGGCCCACGGCCAGGCTCACGCGAGCGCCCAGCATGATGCGGCTTAATAAATCCCGTCCAAAACTGTCTGAGCCTAAACGATAGTGGATGGGTTGAACATATCGGGCGGTAAAGTCTTCTAAATTGAGGGATTGGTTTTCGGCCCCGAATCGATCGAGGTTCAAATAATCCTCAGCCCCAGAAAGGCGGGTAAAATAAACCCGATCATTCTCTATCCGAACAGATGCGGAGTCTTGCAAGACATGGGGTAAACCAGGGGGATTTTTTCCAGTAAAAACCCAGGTCCAGGATTCTTCCCGCTGTGGGGTAGGTTCAAGCAAAATCCAGGCTTGGGTCCCTGGAGGTTGCTTGGCCAGTTCGATGATTTGAAAATTGGCGTGGGTACTGGCGTCCGGTGCGAGGGGATAAGCCAGAATAGCCACTATCAGGCAAAGGATGGCGTAACCCAGCCCTAACATAGCGGGCCAGTTCCTTCGAAATTTACGCCAGGACCTTTTCCCAGGTGATTCCATGTAGGTAGTAAGCGTGTTTGAATGTATGTAATAGCGCGCTTGAGCGCTAGAATCCATTGTGTTTTAACAGGCCATCCTTCGTTGCGAGATAATAATATTGATGCATATTATCACTATCAAAAATAGCCGTCCGAAAATAGTCTCCCTTTTCCTCGTCAAATTGCATCACCTGGATCAAGCCTCGGTCGATCATGGTCCGTAGTTCATCCACGACGATGGGCACCGGTGTTTCTGCCTCTTCTACAATTTCAAATTTTAGATAGTGTCTACTTTGTGGAGTCATTTGAGCACATTGTAGA
>JBCBGC010000239.1:0-3689 GCA_038527215.1 Bacteroidota bacterium | reverse complement strand
GCTGAAGGAAGTACTGGAGGCCGTAGGACTCAAGTCTGATGCGGTGTACATTGGCTATTATGGGGCGGACACGCACCAGTAAGAAGGTTCCGTTTTTGAGCCAGCGGCGGCGGCTAGCTGAGAATTGATCCTTGGCCATAATGCTATAAAGTAGTAGCGTGAAGGCATGAAAATAAGCAGGAATCTTCAATTCTGGGTCAGTTTCTTATTCGAAAATCTTATAACTTTTATCCCTTATGCAAATTGACTGGCAAATCCTCGAAACTAGAAGGGCTGACGGATTAGGTTTCGCGCTCCATTGGGTGGCAAATCAGATGAAGGCTCCCACTCCTTTGTCCACGACCCAATTAAAAAGCGAGTTGCTGGAGATGGATGATCAGAGTCTGGTTCAACTAGGGGCGAGACTGAAACTGATCCCCTTGATGGATAAGCTGGGTCAATCTCAGTACGCTAAAGAGCAGGTAGCGACAGCTGAGAGCTATCTCATGATGGTCAAAGCGGAGGTCGAGCATAGGAATCTTCGGATACCCGGAGATCCGTTTCAGGATGCTGAAATGGCGGAACGGGTCCAAACCCTGGACAATGAATACTTCAACCTACTGCAGCATGAGAAGGAATGGACGCCCGATCGTGTCCTGAATGAGCTACAGGGGTTGCTTGGGCAGATTAACCAACTTATCTCTGCCGGACCGCTGGAGGAGCAGCGAGTAGCTTTAGTAGAATTGGAAGCCCGCATCCAGGAGTCCCGCGTATCCACCCTGATCAGTCAGCGACAGTATGAGGAGGCTGATGCCCAACTTACAATCATCATTGACTTATTTGAAAGTATTGGGGATTCCCACCGAGCCCAAAGGAATCGCTTCAAACAAGCGGACCTCTGGGGTTCAAACATGGAGAAATCTGCTGAAGCCCTCACTTACTTCCTGGATCTCCTGCACCAGGAAGAGACGCGCCCTATTTCCTTAATGCAGGTCAAAGGACGCTCTTTGCTATTGGGCCTTTATGGAAAACTGAAAGATCGGACTGGAGCAGAGAAAATGCTGGCTGAAGTGCTACAGGGCTTCCTGCAATTGGGATATGCGATACCTCAGCCAGATAATTTGGCTGCAAGCTTTTCACAATGGCTAAGCATGGCCTTTAGGTCCCGGATTTCCCACACAGAAGCTGAGCACATCCTATCCAGATTAGCGGAGATTTTTATTTCTACCCAACATGCCAAAGAATGGCTTTCCAGCAAGGAAGGAGAACACATTTCTCTGGATCACCTTTCCCGAAGTGTGGTAGATTTCCAGAAGGCTTATCAACAGAAAAAGCAAACGCTTCAGTTGGAAGATCGACAGCTTTTATTGAAGGATAAACCGGACTTTGTGGAAGATCCTCCGGAAGATTTCCCCGTAGATTGGTCATTGTTGGACAGGCAAAAAGAAATACAAGCCGAGATAGAAGATTTCAGAAAAAGGCAGGAAGCAGGCGAGACCTCAGATGGGTTTCAATGGGAGATGGTCTTCTTTATGGATGAGTTAAAGGGCGGTCCTCACGCCGGATATGAACCCCTGGTTAACGATATTCTTGCGGATGTCCACGGTCAACTCCAAGAATGGACGGAAGCAAAAAAACTCCAGGAGGAAGCCATTGCGGGCTTTCAATCCTTTGGGTATTTCGACATGGCCTTCATGGTGCTCAAAAAACTCGCCTTCTCCTATCTTCAGGAGGATGACGAAGCTGGCATGTCAGGTATCTGTGGCAGAGGGATTGCGCTCATGGAAAAGCTAAGATATCAGATTGATCCCCTTAAGATGAATGATGGATTCATGGAATCACATCTTTGGTTTCATCAGTTGGGTTCTCTGATCGCAGGTAAAATGAAAGATTATCCGCTCATGCTGGCGCGCATGGAACGCGCCAAAGCTGGGGCAAGCATCCGTAAGTTAAAAGAAGCTGTAGGGGAGGAGGAGGCCCCCCCGGAGGAACAAGGCCTGGCATCCCAAATCCGAGCCTTAGAAGCGGAAGCTGACGCTGAAGGCGGATATTCGCCAGCCCAACTTCAGCGCAGACGGCGGCTATATGATATGTGGAATTTGCAGCAAGCCATGAAAAAGGCCAAGGTGCAGCCAGCGGAGTTTGACCTGGACGCCTTTCAGGCTGAACTCGGAGAAGATGAAGCGGTGCTCACCTACTTTTGGTTGCCCCAGGAGATCTTGATGGTGGTGTATGTAGACAAAACCCAGGTGAAACTGGATAGGCAGTTTTTTGACGGAGGCCCCTATCAACAACTGAAGGAGTTTATCCTGTACCTGGATGATATGCAGACGCTGCACATAGACCCGCAAAAGGTCCAGCAGTTTGCTAGCTATTTGTTGCCGGAGAAATTTGAAGCGGATTTAAAAGGGAAAAAGCATTTGCTCATTTCTCCCCATCACCTGCTGCACATTTTCCCTTATCATTTATTGGAGTGGCAGGGAAAAGCGCTCTTCGAGCAATTCTCTCTCTGTTATATTCCCAATCTTTCTTCCTTGCTGTTGGAACTTCCCCCCTCAGAGGCCCAGGGGACATATATGCTAGGGGTGTCAAATTTTAAGGTGCCGGGGGAATCCCTTTCTTCCCTTCCTGGGGTCGCTCAAGAGGTAGAAGCGTTACAGGCTTGGTATGAAAATCGAGGGCATAAAGTGTTCGTGAGCCAGGATGGTCAGGCTAGTGTACAGCAGATTAAAGCTTTGGCAGAGGGTGGCGAATTAGGAACCTACCGCATTCTGCACATCGCCACCCACGGAGAAGACGTGCTGGATCAGGTAGAAAATCCCATGGAAACCCGCCTTTTTCTCCAGGATGGCTACCTGGATGCGCTGGAAATCGGAAACTGGAACCTGAACGCTGAATTGGTCATTCTAAGCGCCTGCCATTCGGGAAGACGATCCTACCAGAATCGGCATGGGGGATTTGCGATCAATGGGGATGAAATGTTCGGCCTGCAGGCGGCTTTTTTTCAAGCCGGAACCCAATACATCCTGGGTTCGCTCTGGCCTGCCCACGATGAAGCGACGCAGCAGATCATGATGCTGTTCCATCAGTTTTTGGCCAAAATGTCGCCGGAAGAGGCCTTGCAGGCAACCATGAAGCAGTTTCTGTCAGAAATGACCGCCCCCGAAACAGCGGCCCAAACCTGCTCGGCCCGAGACTTGATCATGCCGGATGACTGGCAAGCCTATGAGTATACCAATCCCGCCTATTGGGCACCCTTTTTCCTGACCAGAGTAGGGAAGCGGCGAAAGCAGGCATAAATAGACACGAGTCATCCGGAATTTTGAGTAAGCCAAGATTTTCCCAAAACGTGTCTAGAACCCCCAGGACCCATAAATATTTCACCCCGGAAAGGCATTTGACCCCCAGGGAAAATGACTTATCCGGGTCATAGATCCCAACACGCATGTCGTCGGTGGTCTCTCGCTGTATACACCTCCCTACCTGCAGCCTCACCCAGTAGAGAAGGGTACAGGTGCGAGAGACCCCGGATAGCTCACCTCCTTGCAGTCGGAGGAGCTTCCGGGGTGACATGCATATGGAAGGGGAGATGATTTCATCTAACCACTTCTTTAAATCCCAACTACCCACAAGTATGTCACCCCGGAAAGGCATTTGACCGGCAGGGAAAATGACTTATCCGGGGTCTCCATGATTACATAAGGATCGCA
>JBCBGC010000238.1:0-3694 GCA_038527215.1 Bacteroidota bacterium | reverse complement strand
CCGGCATAGAATCTCACGTAAGGGAAAAGCTCATTTCTTTGGGAGGAGACGGCATCCCCAGATTAGAAGAAGCATGGGAGAAAGAATCAGACAGCCTGATTCAGGGCCGAATTGAAGATATCATCCACCATATTCAGACCCAGGGCACGCTGGAAGGACTTCTGGCCTGGAAGGAAGTCTCTACCGCCTCATTTTTGAAAGGATGGTTTCTGGTTTCTCAATACCAGTTTCCTGCCCTCGATTTCCTGGATTACAAAAATAAAATCAACCGCATCGTCCATCGCACCTGGTTGGAGATTCGCAGCGGCATGAACCTGCCGGAAAAACTAGGCGTGCTCAACCGAATGCTGTATACCCTGGAGAAATTCAAACCCAACCGCAAGGACGTTTTTGATCCCAACAATTACTTTCTCCACACCCTCCTTGACACCAAAAAGGGCGGACCGATTTCCATGGGATTGCTGTACCTGCACCTGTGTGAAGAGTTGGAAATGCCGCTGGGGGGGATCGTACTGCCGGGCTACTTCCTGGTCATGTATCAGGACGACAACACGGAGTTTTTCATCGACCCTTTTAACAAAGGGACTTTCTATACCCGCAAAGACCTGGACCGTTTCCTGAAGGAGCTCAAAGTATCTGATGCGGATAAGGAAAAATATATGAAACCCAGTTCCAGAAGCCAGATTCTGGCCGAATTGATTCGCAGCCTAAAGGTGTGCTATGAGAAAAAAGAGAAGAACGAAAAAGCCGATAAGTGGAGAAGATTGGGAGAGGATTTTCGTTGATGCATCCTTTTGGACTGATAGTTCGTCTTTCGGAAGGATTAGTGTGTGATAAAGGCAATTCATTGTTCATTCAGAAGAAAAGCCCTATTTTAGGGCTTGGCACCTCAAGAAGGTGGGATCGTTCCTTGATTCCTCTTCTTTCACCTTGAATTCTAACAGTTTGATGTTAAAGGCACTCATAGTAGAAGACGAACGAAATAGCCAAGAACTCCTTAAGGCCCTTATCACGGAATATTGCGACGGTATTGAAGTAGCAAGCATTGCTGGCAACGTAGCGGATGCTTTAGCTGCAGTAAAAGATGTCAACCCAGATTTAGTATTCCTCGACATAGAATTGCCAGACGGAGATGGGTTTCAGGTTCTGGAAAAATCTGAAAATATCACCTTCGATGTTATTTTCACCACGGCATACGATCAATATGCCATGCGGGCGTTTAAATTCTCGGCGACAGACTATCTCCTGAAGCCCGTGGATATAGAAGAGCTGCAAGCAGCAGCCCAACGCGTCGTAGAAAAGCGACAAAGCGAAGAACCAGGAAACAAAGGCGAGCACCTGGAAGCCCTCATTCGGAACATCCGCAATATGGGCAAACCTTTCAAACGCATCGTCCTACCTACTTCCAATGGCTTCACCGTGGTCAATCCTGAGGATATCATCCGCTGTGAGTCCGACCGGAACTACACCTTTATTTTCCTCAATGACGGGCGAAAAATCCTCGTTTCCCGGACCATCAAGGAATATGATGAAATGCTCCAGGATTACAATTTTTTCCGCATCCACCAATCTCACCTGATCAACCTGGCTTACCTGAAAAATTACACCCGAGGACGGGGAGGATATGTTGAGTTGACCGATGGGTCCCAATTAGACGTATCAGCCCGGAGAAAATCCGAATTTCTCAAGCGGATGGCCTACGATAGTGGCAACTAATCATTATTTCCCTCTCCAGGGCGCAACACTATCCCTGGGTTTTTTGTTATTTTTACATACCTGGGCTTCTAATTGCCCAACTTTGCATATATGGTAGATACTTTGACCCCTGCCCGTATCGTCCAGGAACTGGACAAATACATCATCGGCCAGGCAGACGCCAAGCGCGCTGTGGCCATCGCCTTGCGTAACCGTTGGAGAAGGCTCAATGCCCCGGAAGAAATCCGTAAGGAAATCATCCCGAACAATATCATGATGATCGGACCTACCGGCGTGGGTAAGACCGAGATTGCCCGTCGACTGGCCCAATTGGCGCAGGCCCCTTTTGTCAAAGTAGAAGCTTCAAAATTCACCGAGGTGGGCTATGTAGGACGAGATGTGGAAAGCATGGTTCGGGACCTCGTAGAGCAGGCCGTCAATATTGTGCGGGCAGAACAAAAAGAAAAAGTGCGGGAAGCTGCGCAAGAGCAGGTCAATGAACGCATTCTCGATATTCTTATTCCCCCGATTCGCAGCAAAAACGCCCCTGGCATCCAATATTCAGCTTCTGGCAATAGTGGAGATGGGGACTTCAGTGATGAGGAGCTAAATGAGCGGACGCGGGAGAAATTCCGGGAAAAGCTCAAAAGAGGCGACCTGGAAGACCGGAAAATTGAGGTAGAGGTGACCGTGCCTCAGCACAATGTGCAGGTTATGGGACCTATGGGAATGGATGGCCTGGACGGACTTCAGGACATGATCAGCAACATGATCCCCAAGAAGACCCAAAAGCGGAAAATGACGGTGGCGGATGCCCGCAAATTCCTCCTGGAGGAGGAAGTATCCCGCCTCATTGACATGGACGCGGTAACCCGGGATGCCCTGACCAGAACCCAGAATGCAGGCATCATTTTCATAGATGAGATCGACAAAGTAGCCACCTCTTCCGCAGGCGGCCGATCTGGTCCGGATGTCTCCCGCCAGGGGGTGCAGCGCGATTTGCTGCCCATCGTCGAAGGTTCCGTGGTCAACACCAAACATGGAGCCGTCAAAACCGACCATATCCTCTTCATCGCTGCCGGAGCTTTTCACGTGGCCAAACCGGCCGACTTGATTCCTGAACTACAGGGACGCTTTCCCATTCGGGTGGAGCTGAACTCGCTCACAGAGGATGATTTTGTCAAAATCCTCACCCAACCCCGCAATGCCCTCACCAAGCAGTATCAGGCCCTTCTGGAGAGTGAAAAGGTAAAACTGAGTTTTTCTGAAGGAGCGATCGAGGTGATGGCAGAAATGGCTTTCCAGGTCAATCAGGAAGTAGAAAACATCGGCGCCCGTCGCCTTCATACCATCATGAGCAACTTGCTCAATGATATTCTATTTGAGGTACCCGACCTTAGTCGGGAAAACAGTTTTACGATTGAGGCGGATTTTGTGCGAGAAAGACTAGGCAACATGGTAGAGCACAAAGACCTCAGTCAATATATCCTCTAGGGACCGGCCTCCCCCTCGCCCAGCTACAATTCCATATTTATGGCTGAAGAAAAAAAGGTACTCAGCTTTGAGCGGTTTGCATCTGCTGCAGATCTGCCAGCAGACGAGCAGGCCCTCTTACAAGCGGCCCTGGAAGCAACCGAGCAGGCCTATGCCCCTTATTCAGAATTCAAGGTTGGGGCAGCACTCCTGATGGCTGATGGTTCCATCATCACGGGAAATAATCAGGAAAACCTGGCTTACCCTTCCGGCCTCTGCGCCGAGCGGGTGGCCTTCTTCCATGCGGGTAGTCTGGGCAAAGGCAAAGAAATACGCAAAGTAGCGGTAAGGGCCCGGAGCGACCGAAAACCCATTACAGAACCGGTCATGCCTTGCGGGGGATGCCGACAGGTGATGGTGGAATATGAGCAGATGAGCCCTACCCCCTACATCGTCCTCTCTCAGGGCGAAAGCGGCGAGGTACTCCGCCTGGTTGGCTTGCAGCAGAACCTGCTACCTTTTCATT
>JBCBGC010000237.1:0-3719 GCA_038527215.1 Bacteroidota bacterium | reverse complement strand
AGCATCGTGTGTTCTTGCGGCTTTCTCCACATTCTTCAATAGCACTGAAGGATTGGTTTCGCACCATTCCGGTTCAATGATTTCCAACTTAAATCTGGTGGTAATTTGAAGAAAGGTCTCTAATCCTTCAGTGCTATTGAAGAATGTGGAGAAAGCCGCAAGAACACACGATGCTTTGGGACAAATCGGCGTGTTCAGCGTTTCGGGTAAAAAGCCCATGTAGACAAACTGAAACTCAACAAATTTACAGCCCATGGACAATCACGTGGAAGTGCATCCTTTGACTGCAAAGGATGACTTGGAGAAGGTGTATCGTCTCGTTCATGACACATTTGTGGCCCAAAAGATGGCACGAAATCATCCCAGCGGCCAACTCGCTCAATACCCCAGGTATGATCTACAAGAGGATTCGGTTATCCTGCTTGCCTATTTTAAGGGGGTCCTGGCAGGAACCATTTCCTTTACTCCGCATCAGAACTCGAAAGAATTCTACAACGGAGAATTGTTCCAGCCTGAAATAAAGGAACTCTATCAGGCAGGAGATCTGGCATTCTCTTGCTGGAGACTTGCGACCCAGGGAAGCCAACGGCATCAGCTCATCCTTAGTTTGCGGCTGATTCAACGGTGTCATGAGATTGCCTGGAGGAAAGGCCTCACCGATTGCTATTTTAGCTTCATCAAACCTCATTTGAACTTTTATCAAAAGATTTTTCCGAATTCTACCATCCTGGGGCCCAAACGCAAGACCTCGAATGGCATTCAAGCGGAATTGTACTTTATGAAGTATGTGGTAGAAGAAGCCTGCTACCAGAAAATTCGTAGTCTGGCAGACTACCTGGAGCGACAAGTAGATAATCGAGCCAGTTAGCTCATGCGTTCCAAAAAGATTTCCTTTGAAAGGCAGGTATTTGTTCCTGCCTTTCTTTTTTTCGCTAAAT
The DNA here is from genome assembly GCA_038527215.1 of Bacteroidota bacterium. GTDB lineage: Bacteria > Bacteroidota > Bacteroidia > J057 > J057 > JAWPMV01. The sequence continues at coordinate 2,781 of JBCBGC010000237.1, read as the reverse complement.
CCTTCTCATATTGGCAGAAAAATTTTCCTATGGATAAAGAAGAATTCCGAGCCTGGGGGTATAAGATGGTGGACTGGATTGCTGATTATCAAGATCGTATCACCGAATATCCTGTCTTATCGCAGGTAAAACCTGGAGATATCAAAGCCCAGATTCCTCACTCTCCGCCTGCGGATCCTGAATCCATGGAAGAGATCTGGCAGGATGTAGAGCAAGTCATTTTGCCCGGCATCACCCACTGGCAAAATCCCCGTTTCTTTGCCTACTTTCAAGCTAACACCAGTTACCCATCCATGCTGGCAGAAATGCTTTCTTCAGGCCTGGGGGCTCAATGTATGATTTGGGCGACTTCACCGGCGGCTGCCGAATTGGAAGAGCGGATGATGAATTGGTTGATTGAACTCAGTGGTTTACCTGCTGACTGGGAAGGGGTGATCCAACCTACAGGTTCTGATTCTACCCTGGTGGCCCTGCTTTCAGCCCGGGAAAAAGTTACTGATTTTCACATCAACCAGGCTGGATTTAATGGGGTGTCCCGGATGCGGGTATATGCCACGGCAGAAACCCATTCTTCGATAGAGAAGGCGGCAAAAATTGCCGGCATTGGCCGGGAAAACTGCCTTAAAATTCCGACCGATTCTGCGGGAGGGATGCTACCAATGGCTTTGCAGGAACAGATTCAGGCCGACCGGGCGGCCGGTTTCATCCCGTTGGCCGTAACGGTAACCATTGGCACCACGGGACGCCACGCCATTGACCCGCTGGAGCCCATCGCCGAGGTCTGCGAACAGGAAAACGTCTGGCTCCATGTGGATGGCGCACATGCGGGAACGGCTCTGCTCCTACCCGAATTGCAACATTACCTCAAAGGGATTGAGAAAGCCGATAGCTACTACTTTAATCCCCATAAGTGGATGTTTACCCATTTCGACTGCTCCGCCTATTTCGTCAAAGACCCTCAAACCCTGATCAAGACCTTCTCCATCCTACCGGAATACCTCAAAACCCAAGCAGACCAGGAAGTGAATAACTATCGGGACTGGGGCATTCCACTGGGTAGGCGGTTCAGGGCGCTGAAATTGTGGTTTGTGATGCGAAGATTCGGCAGCAAGCAACTCCGGGAGAAAATCAGGAGTCATCTTGCTTTGACGGCGGAGTTGGTGCGTGAAATTGAAGCACATCCCCAGTTCGAAATGCTCAACGAGCCCGCTTTTAACCTGATTTGCTTTCGGTTAAAACCAAAGGGCCTATCCTCAGTTGTGGATATAAATAAGCTGAATGAACAATTCATGCATGCGCTCAACCACGAAGGACAGATTTTTCTAAGCCATACCCTGATTGAGGGTCAATATGCTTTGAGATTGAGTATTGGCCAAACCTACCTTAGCCAGGATATCTTAGATGAAAGTTGGGCACATATTCAATCTACGGCCCAGGAATTATTGACCGCCCATTTTTGACTTACATGCAAGCACAAACCTTCTATTCCTTCTTTTTTTGGTCTATTTTAAGCTTTTTCCTCGGCAGTTGGTTCCCCAGCCACGCCCAGGGAGGAAAATGGCTCAAAGGCAATCTACACACCCATACCTTGTGGAGTGATGGAGATGAATTTCCGGATAGAGTCGCCCTTTGGTACAAAACCCATGGGTATGATTTCCTGGCCATTTCTGATCACAACACCCTGAATGAAGGGGAAAAATGGGTGGTCTTCCTCAAAGGAACCCGTCAGGAAAAAATCTTCCTGGAATATTTAAAGGATTTCGGGGATGAATGGGTCGAGTATGAGGAAAAAGCTGAATCCTGGGAAGTAAAGCTCAAAACCTTTGCGGAATATAAGCGTCTGATCGGCGATCCGGAAAAGTTTCTCCTGATCCCCTCTGAAGAAATCACCGATAGCTTTGAAGGCAGACCTGTCCACCTGAACGCTACCAATATACAGGAAGTCATCAAGCCCCTGGGAGGCCAATCGACTACCGCCATGATCCAACGCCAAATCGACGCGGTACATCAGCAGGCCATTCGAAAAGGTCGGCCCATGCTGCCCCATGTGTGTCACCCTAATTTTGGGTGGGCCATCACGGCAGAGGATATGAAACCGCTGGAAAATTTGCGATTATTTGAGATCTACAATGGCCATCCTCTGGTCCAGAATGAAGGAAATTTCCGGCATCCCAGCACCGACTTTATCTGGGATGAGGTCCTCACGCATTTCGTACTAGAAGGGAAAGGGCCTTTATACGGTCTGGCGGTGGATGATAGCCATAACTTTCATCGCCTGGGGGTGGAATTCAGTAATGCTGGCCGAGGGTGGGTCTGGGTAAAAGCAAAGGCCTTGGAAACATCTGCCATCCTTGAAGCCCTGGAGGCTGGAGATTTCTACGCTACCAATGGTCCTAAGCTCTCAAAAGTGAAACGCAAAAGGAAAAAGCTTAAACTTGAAATTGAGCCAGAGGAGGGGGTCAAGTACAAGATTCGATTTATCGTCAGTACCAATAAGGAACGGGGCAAAATTGCTCAGGAAATTGAGGGCTTAAAAGCTACCTACAAGCTCAAACCGGGAGAGTTATACGTGAGGGCGATTATCTTTTCCGATAAGGGAACGGAATTCCCCTACCGCAAAGGCGAAAAAGGACAGGCCTGGACCCAGCCGGTCATCAGGAAATAAAATAGGTGTCATCCTGAGTTTTGAGTAAGCCAAGATTTCATCAAATCGCTGCTTGTAACCCTAACAGCCTCCAAATATGTCACCCCGGATAGCTCACCTCCTTACAGTCGGAGGAG
>JBCBGC010000236.1:0-3858 GCA_038527215.1 Bacteroidota bacterium | reverse complement strand
TGAGTTAATACCTAATAATACGAGCAGCGCTTGCCCATAACGTAGGGCGAGCGCTGCTATATTATTTTCTGCCGGACGAATTAATTTCCTTCTCCCTTGCCTTCCCCTTCTCCTTCGCCTGCAGTTTCGTGGGCCCCTCCTTCTTCATGGCCTTCCCCCTCATGTTCTCCTGCGGCTTCTTCAGGATGTGGAGCCTCAACGTCCAGGTCATGGCCTTCCTCACCCTCATGGGCATGTTCGTCTCCCGCATCATGATCGTGGGCGGCGCCTTCTTCCATATGCGCATCGTGGTCGTGATCGTGGGAGGCTGAGTTGCTGGATTCGCAACCAAACATGGCCAGGGAAAAGGCCATTAATAACATAATTAGATATCTCATCGTGGTATAATTAGGATATGAAGTAAAGCAAATTTCTAAACAATATTAGGAGGTTTCCAGCCATTGAAGGATGTGGCTTGCCACCAGCGCATGATCTTTTTCCAGCATCATATCGTGCGCCATCTGGGGGAAAGTATGGAGGTCTGCCCCATATTTTTGGGCGGTTTTCTGGTTGTCTTTTGGGGTGAAAATAGTATCCAATTCTGCCCCCAAAACCAGCATCGGCACCTGGCGATGGTAATTTACTTTGATAAAAGGAAAGAGCATGCCGATAAAAGCCTTGAAGGATTCGGAACACATCTGGTCCGCATAGGTTTTCACCTCTTCCTGAGGCATATCTTCACTGAAAAAAGCAGCGCGACTTTTGGCTGCAGTATCCACCAGTTTATAGAGGTTCATGCCCAACACCGATGGATAAAAATAGGACTTGCGGGCGAATCGCAAAGTAGTCCAAATGACGCCGTGGGGCGGTACGGGGGCCAGCAACACCACCTTTTTACAGCTATTTTTCTCTAGAAACTTTTGCGCGACCAGACCTCCCATAGAATGCGCAATGAGGATTGGGGGCCGATCAAGCTTAGCGACTTCCTGCTCAAGCGCCCGGGTATAATCACGAATACCATATTGATTGATGCCCTTGATCTTGCCCGGCTGTCCGTGGCCGGGCAGGTCAAAGCTAATGACTTCATGGCCTGCCACTTCAAAAGGCTGCCTGAAGAATTTTTCCCAGCACCATTTGCCGTGCCAGGCCCCATGGACAAAGATGATGGGGTCCTTTGGTGTAGTAGTATCCATGCGTCCGAATTACGTACTGAAAATAAGAAATATCCGCTGGGACCAGAAACGCCTCCTTCAGATGGCCCTAAGTTTGTAAGCCTACTGACACTTTTTTCAGAGGGAAAGGCTTAGCTTTATTTTCCGTTCAATCCTAAACATCCAACCATATGAAAACCATTTTTAGCCTGTGGCTACTCAGCCTCTTTAGCCTATCTGCCCTTTTTGCTCAGGAAGAAAAAATGAATAATCAGACCCTGGGAGCCATCATAGCCGTTCTCAGTGATACGGTACAAGGGGCACCCGGCGGCTGGGAATTTACCGTAAATAGCGTGCCCATGCTCTGCATTACGGATGAGGTCCACAACCGCATGCGCATTATTTCTCCGGTTAGGGAAATGAAGGATGTATCTGAAGAGCAGCTCAAAGCCGCCATGGAAGCGAATTTTCATACGGCCCTTGATGTCAAATACGCCATCTCCAACGACATCCTGTGGGTGGCTTTTATCCATCCTTTGGGGGAACTCACCAAGGACCAGGTGGTAGATGCTATCAAGCAGGTATTTTTTGGCAACCTGACCTTTGGCACCACCTACACCAGTACCGAGTTGAATTTCCCCACCCAGGAGGAACGGAAGGAACAGCAGAAGGAACGCAAAAAGCAGGAGGAAAAAGACAAGACCTCTAAGTCTTAGGGCTGTGCAGCCTGCCAGGCAGTAAAGCGTTCCCAGAACCCTGCTTCCATGGCGGCGGTGTCGATCGCGGCATAAATGCCAATCTCCCGGGGATAGTTTTCCGGAGGGGTAGGGTAAAGGCGTCTTTCCGCCATCTCCGGATGGATAAGGGCTTCAATGATGGCCACATCCCACATGATCCAGGCCGTCTTTTCCGGGTCCTCCTGGGTCCACCAGCGTTCGTAGGTTTCCCAGCGGTTTTGCAGATAAGCGGCCAGGGCTCCTTTTCCGGTCAGGTATTGGTCCACTACTTTTTTCCGAAAAACCAGCCGCTGACTGGTCGTAGCGGTCATCACTTCCATCGCGAGTCCGGGCGTATTGAGCAGGACATTTACCGCCAGGGTATCATTGCCGGAGTTGAACTCTTTTTTGTCGTAGTGATTGTCGGTCGTATCGTGCCAAAAGCCCAGATAGGACACGCTGACTTTGGGGATGATGGTGGGATCGACCAAAATGGCCGAGGCCACATTGGTACAGGAGCCGAGGATCACGATGGGAAGTTTTTCTCCTTCCGGCATCTGATGAGCCTGAGCGATGATGAAATCCGTGGCCGGGGAAGGGATAGGATGTATAGTATCCTGCAAAGGCTCCGGACAACCCAGCGGCAAGGGCAGATCTGGAAGCGACATCAGTCGGGCAATATCTTCATTGATCTGCTGGCTTTCCCATACCGAGGAATCGCCGGTCAGCGGGGAAATGTGAAACTGGGCGGAAGTGATGCCCACAACTTCCCATTCCGGTTCTGCCAGAGCCCCTACAATGGCAAAGAGATCATCTACTTCGTTAGCTGTATCAGCATCGATGAGCAGTTTTTGTTTCGGGGGTTCTGGCTCAGGGGTACAGGCGAGGACACCGAGAAAAAAGCAGAGGATGCTGGAACTTCGGAAAAAGGAAAGCATGTGGGTTCTATTTGTCGGCGGAGTTTACGCTAGTTTATGGGTATTTGCAAGCCTGAGGATGGCGCAGGATAAGGCTGGTCAGGCTTAGGGAGCGGGTGGAGGATTTTTTCCTGATATCCAGTCAGGCATATAGCGATGGGAAAGCTTGCGCGGGCCGCGCACCCGCACAAAGCCCAAATGTTCGTAAAAGGCGGCGGCCTTAGCTTGGTCGGTGTAGAGACAAATGTCATCGAAAAAGGGAGCGTGTCTTTCCAGGAGATGGACGATGAGTCTTTTGCCTAAGCCTTTTCCCCGGAATGCAGGGAGGATATAGACCCGGCGAATGCGTCCCTGGCGGGGATCGTCATGGTAGGGCGACTGAGAAATGCCGCCGATGGCGATGAGTTGCTGGTCTATCCAACCGCCGTAGTAGCCTTCGCCTGGCTGATCAAAGCGGTTGCTGCCTTCCCGCCATTCCTTTTCCAGGCGCTGGACAAAGGCAAAACCTTCCTGCTGGCTTTCGGCCACCAATGGAGAAAGGGCATTCAGATGTTTGGTTTGAAAGGGGCGGAGGTCCATGGAGACAAGTAAGCAAAAAATGGTTCAGGATGGTAGAGATTACCTGCATGGCGGTTTCCGAAGCTCGGGAACATCCCCGCTCGCACCAGCCACAGCCCCTTCAAAAGGGGCTTACGCGCCTGGCCTGCCTTTGGCAAGTGGCTTCGAAGGGGCCGGGACCTTTCGGTGACCACCGTAGCCACAGCTTGCAGCTGTGGCCACCCTCCCAGCGAATGCTGTGGGATACGCATCAGCGAATGCTATAGAACTGGCAGCGTCCGCTGCCAAACCCCACCAGCGGATGCAATCCGCTGCTACGGATAACCATCCGAAGCTTACTCCCGCCGTGCCGGGATCTACGGCTTACATGGGGCTTGCGCGCAGGCTAAATATTAACTAATAGATGTCACCCCGGAAGCATCCTGAGCTTCGCGAAGGAGGCTATCCGGGGTCTCCATGATCTTTTTGGCAAACACGGAGACCCCGGATAAGTCTTTTTCCCTTTGGTCAAAAGCCTTTCCGGGGTGACAACTTGTG
>JBCBGC010000235.1:0-3874 GCA_038527215.1 Bacteroidota bacterium | reverse complement strand
GTTGACTTTTCCCTCTTTAAACCGATCATAGTAGGCTTGCAAAAAGCGATTGGTTGCTCCTCCTTTTCCTGCAATATTCCAGCGAATGTTTTCCTCGACTACCTGTCCTTCCAGGCGCAACTTATCTCCGGGGTAGAGGTGAAAATGAAAATATTGAGGAACAGATTCCGGGGTCAGCTTTACGGAAAGGAACAGGTTTTGGCTTTTTTCAAAGTCCTGTTGCCAGTGGAAAGTTCCTTCTTCATTCAAGGTGATTCGCTGATCATATTCATGGGCGGTCGTAGGATAAATGGCTCCTTTTACCCATAGCTCTGCTGGCGGGCTACCTAACCACTGCCCTTCTAGCTCCACCTCTCCCTCTGATTGATTTTGGAGGGTACAAGTGAGATTGGGGAAAAGGGCGGGCTCAGCCCCAGTAGTCAGATGTTGGACCATTTTTTCCAAGCCGATTAAATGACCCTCCATGGCATCTCTTTGGGTTGCGCTTTCGAGTCGGGAGAAAATTTCCTCCAATTCATCGACAGAACCACGGTAGCGTTCTAATTGAGGTAAGGAGCTTTTTTGTCCCAGGTACCAATCAAATTCAAAGTGCTTGTCCGCCAGGTGGAGGATGGTGGAAACCGGACTGCCTACATAAAGGGGATAGTAGGAATCTTCCACGCGCATGGATTTCTCATGGTCAGATTGCCAATGCACCCGGACGCGGGAAATGTATACTTCCAGTTTCCTGCGATGTTCCCCGTCCCGATAAACTTCCAGCCTCATATCCAAGATATGGGTCTTTTTTTGCCAGGATTCTACCTTTCCAATTAAAGAATAGTCATAGACTGATTTTGGGTTCTGCGTCGTCACCTGATAGTAATACGAGCGGTGCGTATCCAGTTCCTCTATCTGGATAGGCTGACTCAGCAGGGAGGGTAGGCCCAGGAGTCCGAAGAGCGCGAAAAGGATGGAGGTTATTTTCATGATCTCAATTAAAGCGGTTTTACATAAGCACAAGATGGCTGATGTAAGGGAGAGGATTGCCGGTGTTTACCGGTATGACCACTTCTCTTGAGAATTTGCCCTTTTTGGTCGAGAATTCCTATTCCCACCATGGGGCGAAATGGCTATTCCTGCGTGGGAGGAATGGCGGGCGGGGCAGGGGCCTGAGGAGCTTCTCCGGTACCGGGACTGACGGGCAGCATTTCTGCGGGAGCTTCCGCCTCCTCTCCCTCTCCACTGCTTGCTTCAGCGGCTTTGGTTTTCTGAGCATGCTTGATCAAACCGTAGGACATGATGAAGCTGGTGATGAGGATGGTCAGGAGTAAAATGCCCGGCTGGAAGTTTTCACTAAAGACCCCTTCTCCTTTTTCATTCAAGCCTTGAGGGATGGCATAAAAAAGCAGAATGGTGATCAGGCCGCGAGGGGCAATGTAGATTTCAGGCTCGATGTCTTTTTTGAATAAAAGGCGCAAGCCTCCCCAGCGCGTCCCATAGATAGCCAACAAGGCGATCAAGGTGATGCCGGGCACCGACCAATAGAGGAGCTGATTGGGCACGATAGACATCCCGAAGATGACAAAGAAAAAGGTGCGCACCACAAAAGCACTTTCCAGGGTGATGACCCGAAAGTCTTTTACGATGTGGTCAAACTGCTCATCGTCTATGAAAAGCCCGATTTTCCCTTGAAAGAACAGGTCTTTATTATTGAGGGTCAGGCCAAAAAAGAGAATCAGGATGAGGGGCGAAAGGTGTAATAATTTGCCGGTGGAATAGATCGCCAGCAGGATACCAATCAACAGGAAGAGGCGAATGTGCCCTTTTACCTGCTGGAAAAGAATGATCAGCACATAGGTAATGACGACCGAAAGGATGATGGTAATCAGGATCGTCCCCAAAGATGAAAGCAGCAAGCTGCCTTCCCCTCCCTGCTCGTGATAGCCGATCAAGGAATAAAAAAGTACGATGCCGAGGATATCAGAAAAGGCAGACTCAAAGGTGAGAAACTCTTTCTTGGCTTCACTGAGCCCATGGACTGAAGGGATGATGATGGCGCTGCTCATCACGGCCAAAGGTGTGGCATATACCATGGCCTGAAAGAAACTCATTTCCAGAAAGAGATATAGCCCCAGGGCGATGACCACAGTCGTCAACAACAGCAGGACCGCGGCCAACAATAAAGAGCGGTAAATCATCGGCGCTTTTTGCTTTTCCAAATGCAAATCCAGAGCGGCTTCCAGTACGATGAGAATGACTCCTACGGTACCCAGGACTTCCAGAAAGGGACGTAACCCCCCTTCTTCGATGGGCACAAAAGGCTTGATAGCAAAACCCAACAACATGAGCATCAGCACAGAAGGGATATTGGTCCGTTGAGCAGCAATGTTGAAAAGGTAGGAGAGAATGATGATCAGGCCTGCTCCTAGTATGATGACATGCGTATCCATTGAGTGGGGCTTAAGGCAAATTTTGCGCGGTGCGAACTTTCCTTGAGACGTATGGAAGTTACGAAAAGTCGCGCGGGTGGGGAAGTTTTTCTCCGGTGTAGCAAGGGGGGCATATAGGGATGCAAATATTTGGGGCAGATCCATCGGTCTGCCCCTTCAAGAATTTTCTCTGGATGTGATCTCCCGTTAGGGTTCCAATTCCCGGATCTTGATGTTCCGGAAGTGCACCTCGTCTCCGTGCTCCTGGAGCAGGATGTGTCCTTTTTCCCATAGACCAAACCCCTCCCAATCCTTATACTTGCTCCGGGCCACCAGGGCCAGGAATGCCTGATTTCCGCGCTCGTATTCCAGGACTTTTTGGTGGTTGAGCCAGTGTTCCACATGGGCTCCGGTAAAGGCCGTGCCAGGATTGTTCTTGTCATTGGGCCAGTCAACGGAACGACTTCCGGAGACGATCAGGCGGGCGTGATTCCACTCGTCCGGTCCTTTGGCTTTTTTGAGAGAACTGGCGGGAATGAGGTCGTACAAAGAGGCCACCGTTCGATTGCCCTTGCTGCCCATTTTGGCATCCGGATGTACGGCATCGTGGAGAATCTGGTACTCTAAGCCAATGGCAGAGCCCCCTTTGCCGTCCTCGTTTTGGTACTGCTCGGTGATAAAGTATTTAATACCACTGTTGGCGCCTTCGGTGAGCATGAAATCAACCTGGAACTCGAAGGTGCTGTACTGGCCTTCTGTAACGATGTCTCCTCCGGCCTGAGACTCAGCCCCGGCAGAGGACTCCACGATGAGTTCACCGTTTTCTACCTTCCAACCCTGCGCAGGGAAAGCCGCTTGATAAGCACCTCGCCAGCCATCGGTCGTTTTTCCATCAAAGAGCAGTTCCCATCCCTGGGCCTGTTCTGCAGGGGAAAGCTGATTAGCGGTATAGTTGGCCTGATACGTCCCTTGCTCTGGACTAGGTTGCAGGTTTTCGGTTTGGATGCGGATGTTTTTCCAGCGGACGGTTTTGCCCGCTGCTTCCTGATCTCCAATGCTGTGGACCTGCAAGGCGATGAAGCCTTCTCCGGTCATGTCATCATACAGATGAGCGGCAGGAATGCCATTGACCCAGGTACGCATTAAGGGGCCGATTGCTTCTATGCGATAGTGATTCCAGGCTCCGGCTTTGAAGGCGGACCGGGCATCTTCGTTCAACGCCAGAGGATACAGCCAGCCCCGACGGGATTCGTCATAAATCCCCCCACTCCAGGCGCGGACTGAAGGGTCAATTTCTACCTGATAGCCAAATACGCGTCCGCCATCTGTTTGTTGGTTAGAGCGAATCTGGATGCCAGAATTCATATCGCCTTCCAGCAGAAATTCAACTTCAAGGATAAAATCGCCGTAGGTTTTTTCGGTGGCGAGGAAGCTGTTGGGGGAATCGTGGACGGTGGTGCCGACAA
>JBCBGC010000234.1:0-4002 GCA_038527215.1 Bacteroidota bacterium | reverse complement strand
GATTGTGAAATATGACGCCGCTACAGGAGCGAGGGTCGCCGCCACGGCTTTTGGTTCGCCCAGTACCATCAAACTGACCCAATACGCTAATTATTTGTTGGTTGGTAACTGGTATGGCAGCAGTACAGATAACCTCCGGATTTTTTCCAAAGACTCTCTCAAACTGGTCAATGCTAGCTTCCCAGAGATCGATAAAGGCGCCAAAGACCTGCTGATCGTAGGGGATAGCCTATATGTCAGTCAAAATTACACCACCTCCAGCTTTTCTGATTCCGCTGGCTACCTGGCCGTGATTTCCCTCCGGGATTTTTCTTTTTCCCGCTACATCACCTTCAACAACAATGATGAAGAGCTGGGAAGACTGGTGTACCAGGATTCTGTGATCTATGGCCTCAATGGCTCTTCAGAAACCATCACCAGCTTTCACCTTGGCACCGAAGTCAGCCAAACCCTACCCGCAGGCGTCAATGTTGAAGTAGGGGGCTATGGGCAGCAGTACACCTTTGTGGGAGATGAGCTGGTCTTCAAATTTGATGGAGGCATAGGCAGTTACAACCTGAGTCAACGGGCGATCGTAGATTCCAGCATTGTAGATACAGCCATCACGGCTTTTGTACGCGATACCGTCAACCAGCTCTGGTACCTGACCCAGACCGATTTCTTCTCTTTTTCTAAAGTGGCGATTTATGATGATGCCGGACAAAAGCAAGGGGAAACCCCCGTAGGTAACAGTCCGGAAGCCCTGGGTATGGTCTATAATCGCTTGCCCATGGCAGCGGTAGATTCTTTCTCTGTGGCTAGCGGCGGAGAAGTAAAAATGTTCCTGCTGGGCAATGATAGCGACCCGGATTTAGATCCGCTGAGCATTACCTTGCCCAACGTACCGAGCCAGGGCAGTCTGACCAACCTGGGAGATAGTGTGCTCTACACTGCTCCGGCTGGATTTAGCGGCCTGGACAGCTTCTACTACGTGCTGAATGACGTGTGGGGAGATACTGATACTGCCTGGGTATATCTGGAAGTGGGCAACGCCACCCCTTTGGAAGATGAATTGCTGGCCAAGGTGCAGATTTATCCTAACCCTGCTCAGCAAAACCTATGGATAGAAGCGGGGGCTTCCCTGGGAAGAGAGGCGAGCTGGGAAATGCGCAGCACCGATGGCCGATTGGTAGGCCAAGGAAAACTGAACGCAGTGGTGCGTCAGCAAATTACCTTGCCGGAAGCGGCGGCTGGCGCATATTTCTTACGGATCAGGAACCAAGGGGCTGTGCGTAGCCTACTGTTCCTCAAACAATAACGATGCGAAAGCTAAGCATATTTGGATGGCTTCTGTGGGTACTGGTGGCTTGTCAACCTGAGCCACCAGTCCCACAGGACCCTTCTCCTTTGCAGGAAGGGGTCTTCATTTCCAATGAGGGCAATTTTCAGTGGGGGAATGCCAGCCTGGATTTTTGGGACAAAAACGGCGATAGCCTGCGGTCCTCAGTTTTTCAACAAGCCAATGGCTACGGACCCGGCGACGTCCTTCAATCCCTGACCCTCCATCAGGATCAGGCTTACCTGGTGGTCAATAATTCCCAAAAGATCATCGAAGTTGATCTCGAAACCCTCTCTGTAAATCGTGAACTCACCGGCCTCACTTCTCCCCGTTATCTCACCATTTGGGATTCCACCCTGGCTTTTGCGACCGACCTCTACAGCCAGTCTATCCATGTGATCGACCTGCCAAGCCTCTCCAAAACCAGCGAAATTCCCTTTCCCGGTTGGGGCGAACGCATGCTCAAACGCCCGGAAGGCATCTGGATCACCAATGTCAGGACCACGCATATCTATTTGCTGGACCCCACCCAACTGGCCATCGTGGACAGTCTGGAAGTAGGCCTGGGCAGCCATTCTATGGTGGAGGACGCCAACGGGAATATCTGGGCCTTGGCCAGCGGAGATGTGTTGGATGGCACCGGCGGCCGCCTGAGCCGCTTTGACCCCACCACCCGCCAGATTGCCCAAGCCTGGGACTTTGGCGAAGACATCCATCCCGGGGACCTGCATCGCTCCCCCGATGGACAACATCTCTACTTTCGTTCCGGCGACCTCTACCGGATGGCCATTAGTGCCTCCGCCCTCCCGGACCAGCCTTTAGTCCCCGCCCAGGGCAAAAACTTCTACAGTCTGGCCATCGATCCCGCCACCGGAAAGCTGTGGGCAGCCGATGCCTTGGATTTCGTCCAGCGCGGCAATATCGAGGTCTACGATCCGGCCGGTATACTTGAATTCACCTTCAAAGCTGGAATCATTCCAGGCGGCTTTGTGTTTGTGGGGGAGTAGGGGATTATTCGGAAAAAAGCGACTTTGAAGAGGGCCTTCTATGCGCCTCGTGATTTTTATGCTGCGCTTTTTAGCCATATTTTAGGTAAAACCAGCAAGACGTCCGATGCTTCATCTACCTCAAACCCTATGTCTGGCTAACCTGGCAGAGCATATGATTCATATTCCGGGGGGGACCTTTATGATGGGCGGGGAGAACATGCAGAAGGACGCTCAGCCTGAGCACCTGGTATCTCTGGACGGGTTTTATCTATGCCGTTTTCCCGTCAGTCAAAAATTATGGGAGGAGGTCATGGGGAGAAAGCCTGCCCAGCTACGATTTCAGGATTCTACCCGACCCGTAGAGCGGGTATCCTGGAACGCCATTGAACAAGAATTTTTACCTGCCTTACGGGAAAAAACCGGCGTGGAGGATTATTGCCTGCCTACCGAGGCCCAATGGGAATATGCTGCGAGAGGAGGCGAAAAGGGAGCCTTGATCAAGCAGGATAGATTTGAGTTTTCTGGTTCTCATGCGTTAAGGGAAATAGGCTGGTATAAATTGAATAGCCTGGGCGAAACCCAATCCTTGGGCTTAAAGCGTCCTAACACCTTAGGCTTATACGACATGTCTGGCAATATTCGGGAATGGTGCCAGGATTGGTACGGTGAAAAATATTATCAGACTTTAAAGGAACACCATGGAGCTCGAGTTGTCCAGAACCCTTCTGGGCCAAAGGAGGGGGGTAATCGGGTGGTTAGGGGAGGCGCATGGTACGTTCAGCCAGCCTATGCTTCAGTAGCTCTTCGCTTCTCCTTCTATCCCCATGGTGAGGGAGATCTGGTAGGCTTTCGACTCTGCCGGAACGCTTCTCCTTAGGACCGATCAACGTCGCTCCCAAAAATAGATTAACAATGCTTCGTTTACCCGAAACCCTATGTCTGGCTAACCTGGAAGAGAATATGATTCATATTCCGGGGGGGAGGTTCGTAATGGGGGGAGAAGGGCCTATTGATAATACTGTTCCGGAGCATTTGGTTACCTTGAAGCCATTCGAATTATGCCGATATCCGGTGAGTCAAAAACTTTGGCAAGAGGTGATGGGAGAAAGTCCTAAACATCTGAAATTTCAAAATCCACATCGACCGGTTGAAAGGATTTCTTGGATGATGATTACTAATGCCTTTTTTACGGCATTGAATCAGAAAACGGGGGATAATAATTACTGTTTGCCAAGTGAAGCCCAATGGGAGTACGTTGGAAAAGGAGCTTCTCAAGGGAAGATTTTGATCAAATCGAATCTTTTTGAATACTCTGGGTCAAATGATTTCAGGGAAGTTAGTTGGGCTTCGGAGAATAGCTTCGGAGAGTCTCATCCTTTGGGATTAAAAAGGCCTAACAGCCTTGGGCTAGCTGATATGTCAGGAAATATTTGGGAATGGTGCGTTGACTGGTACAGTAGAAATTATTATCAGACTTTAAATCGCCAATATGGAGAATGGTCGGAATGAAAGCTCCAGGATCCCCCACGGACAACACGAAAATCACCTTCCTTAGGTCCTTGAGGATTGGAAGAACCTTTTTCTCCATATTGGCGATTTAAAGTCTGATAATAATTTCTACTGTTTGCCAAGTGAAGCCCAATAGGAGTACGTTGGAAAAGGAGCTTCTCAAGGGAAGATTTTGATCAAATCGAA
>JBCBGC010000233.1:0-4326 GCA_038527215.1 Bacteroidota bacterium | reverse complement strand
GTTGCCAGCCGAGCAGGCTTCTAAGCACAAGAAGTGCCACATGGTCAAGTAATAGCTTCCTCTTGAGTTCCTCTTAAGGGCCATAAACACCTATTAAGATGAAAAATGATGCTTAAAGACCAGAAGCAGCGAGGGGTGCAGACCAAATGTGTCAATATTGTTTATTATCTCCTAAGTAAACTGAATTGGAACCAAGTTATTATTTTTTCAATATACTCGCCCATTTTTTGAGTAATTTGTTATGAAAGTTGCAGTGGTAGGAGCCACCGGCCTGGTGGGCGGTGAGATGCTCCAAAAACTGGAGGAAAGCAATTTCCCCGTCTCTGAATTGATCCCAGTCGCCTCAGCCCGTTCTGTAGGCAAGGAAGTGATCTTCAAAGGTAAGCCTTACACGATTGTAAGTATGGAAGATGGCATCGCGGCTAAACCCGATCTCGCCCTCTTCTCAGCCGGGGGAAGCACCAGTAAACAGTTTGCCCCGCGCTTCGTCGAGGTAGGAACCACCGTGGTGGACAATTCCTCCGCCTGGCGCATGGACAAGGAAGTACCGCTGGTGGTACCCGAAGTAAATATGAACCACATTCAAGGGTCTAAGCTGATCGCCAATCCCAACTGTTCGACGATCCAGATGGTGGTGGCTCTGGCTCCCATTCATAAGAAATACGGCATTAAACGGTTGGTCATCTCTACCTACCAGAGCGTAACCGGCACCGGCAAAGCCGCGGTAGATCAGCTCTTTGGCGAAAGAGAAGGCAAAGAGCATGAGGCCGTTTATCCCCAGCCTATCGACCTGAACGTGCTGCCGCATTGCGATATTTTCCTGGAAAATGACTACACCAAAGAGGAGATGAAGCTGGTGCACGAAACCCGCAAAATCCTCGGCGATGACAGCATCAAAATCACGGCCACTGCGGTACGCGTGCCCGTAATCGGCGGCCACTCTGAGTCCGTCAACGTGGAAACGGAGCGTCCCTTTGAGGTGGCAGATATCAAAGCCCTGCTGGCTGCTTCTGCTGGTGTGATCGTTAAAGACGATCCGGAAACCCTGAGCTATCCAACCTTGCGCGATGCCCACGGCAAGGACGAAGTCTTCGTTGGTCGTATCCGTCGGGATGCGTCCATCGACAATGGCCTCAACCTTTGGATTGTCTCCGACAACCTCCGCAAAGGGGCCGCTACCAACGCCGTCCAAATAGCCGAAGCTTTATATGTGAAGGATATTGCCTAATTTTAGGCCGAGGGAGCGATCCCTTACTTAACTACCAAAGCCCGCCTTATGGCGGGCTTTTTTTGTGGGGCGCTATGAACTCACGGCAGCGTAACTTCTTTTATAGGCCCATGATGATTCCTACGCCACCTTCCCCGGCAGCCACAATCGCACCACCGTCCCCTGTTCGGACTGCACTTCCAGGGAGCCATTCATTTTTTGGACAAAAGAGCGCACCAGCTTAAAGCCCAGGGTAGAAGGAGTATCTGGATCAAAATTTTGGGGGAGGCCCTGGCCGTCGTCTGCGACCTGGACGCGGATGCCGCGGGGATCTTCCTGAATCTCCACCGCAATGGTGCCTTCGTCGCGGTCCGCAAAAGCATACTTAAGGGCGTTGGTGATTAGTTCGTTGAGAATGAGGCCCAGGGGAATGATCACGTCCACATCCAGGGGTATCGGCTCGATCTTTTGTTCCAACTGAATTCGGGCTTGGTCTACCCGATAGGAGGAAACCAGGGATTGGGTGAGCTTTTCAATATAATCTGGCAAATCCACCCCGATGAGGTTTTCCTCCTGGTAGAGATTCTGGTGAATAAGGGCCATGGCCTGTACCCGGTTGCGTCCTTCCTGAATCGCATCCAGGGCCTGAGGGTCCTGAATACTGCGGGATTGGAGGGAAAGCAGAGAGGAGATCACTTGTAGGTTGTTTTTGACCCGATGGTGGATTTCCTGCAACAAAATCTCTCTTTCATTCAGGGCATTCTGGATTACCGCTTTTTGCTCACTGAGCTGACGATTGGTGCGCTGCTTGAGGAAAAAACCCCGCCACAACAAGGCCAGGATGATGGCACTGGCGACCAGGCCTCCGATCAACAAGCGCGTCTGGGAGGCCTGACGATCAATTTCAGCTTCATAAATCAAGGTTTCCTGCTCCTGGGCCAGGGCGATGGCCGCTTTTTCCTGCTCAAAATCATAGCGCATTTCCAGGCGGGTGATTTCTTGCCGACGGTCATCGTTCATCAGGCTGTCATTGAGGGAGATGTACTGGTCGTAAAATTGAAAAGCCTGCCGGTCTCCGCGTTTTTTGTAAAACTCATACCAGGCTTTGTAGACCTGCTTTAAGAGCATGGCATCGCCCACTTCTTCCGCCAGGCCTTGTCCTTCCGATAGGTAGGTCCTGGCTGACTTGCCTCGACCTTGCCGATTCATGAGCGTACCCATGTAGACCGCAGCTTTGGCGACGAGACTTTGGTTACCGACTTCCTTGGCTAGTTGATAGGCTGGACGAAAAAAGCCGAAGGCTTGCTGGAGTTCGCCTTCTTCGAGGTGAACCATGCCCAGGTTGATCAAGGTGCCCGCTTCTTCCTGACGGTTACCGATTTGGCGATCGATTTCCAGGGCCCGTTGGTAGTAATGTACAGCCGAATCAGGCTGCTCCTGTCTGTCATGGATGGAACCCAAGTTGTTACAAACTATGGCCAGCCCATGAAGATCCGACAACTCCTGCTTATAGCGCATGGCAACTCTGGAATACTCCAGGGCCTTGGGATAGTCCCCTTGAGCAATGAAGACCTTGGCCAGGTTGGTGTAGGCCGCGCTGACGCCCAAGGGGAAATCCCCTGCCTCAAATTCGGCCAGGGCCTGGAGGTATTGGTCTGCGGCCCGTGAATAGTCCCCCTGTCGTTCGTAGACTATGGCCATGTTGTTCTGAGCGATGCCCACATAGATGGGCGCCTGGGCCTCTTCATAGGCTTTTTTACCTATGCCATAATAGTGCAGGGCAGAGTCTAATTGGCTTCTGCTCTCCTTGACTGCACCCAGGTTGGTCATTTGGTTGGCTGCGTGGAGGGGCTCGTCCAAACTTTGGGCGAGGGACAGGGCTTGTCGATGGGTAGCCTCGGCAGAATCCAACTGCCCAAGATTATGATAGCATCCCCCCATGCGAGACAGAGTTTCCAATTTCCCCAGTGGATTATCACTTTGGTCCGAGAGGGCAATAGCTTCTTTCGCATACAAAATCCCCTGGGCAGGATTCTGAAATTGCATGTGTTCCGTGAGAAAGACCAGGGTACGGACCCGCAGGCTATCACTGAGGTCCTGTTTTAATAGCTGCTGTAGGCTATCTACGGAGGCTTGCTGGGCGATCAGGGAGGCAGAAAGGAGGAAAAAGAGGCTCCCGAGAAGAAGGTGGGAAAAATTTCTGGAGAGATGTTGCATGGTTTTTCAGGATAAAGGACTGAATAGAAAGCCATGGAGAAAAGACCTGATTTTCAGGGATTAGTATCCTGTTTTGCCTTAGATGTAACCTACGAAAAAATATTTTTGCCCAGAAAAGTATCAAAAAAAATGCCCGAAGGCAGGTTACATTCTGCTTTCAGGGCGATACCAATTAGCAAACAAACATTTTTTCCAGGTAAAAAAACGAAACGAAATGAACATTAAACTCTCTCTCCTCACCTTACTCATGCTATTGGGTTTTTCGCTTGAATCATTCGCTCAGGTTGACGATACATTGCCACCATGGTTCAAAACGCCTATGGGCATCATCATGGAAAATGGGCTGCTGGACAAAGGGGATTTACTCAAGACTTTTGGCATTACCCCTCTTACCCGCCAAACTATCAAGGCTGTACAGCCTTCCTTCGCTAAGAAAGTAGGCCTGCCTACCACCACCCGTACCTTTACTCGTCCCATCACCCTTAAATATCAGGGCGCTTGTTATACTTTCGCTTGTGCGCAGGGAAAAGAGTGTAAAGACTGTAAAATGGTTTGGGTAGACCGTAATCGAGACCGAAAAATTCAACCGCGGAGAGAACTGCGATGTGTATGTGTAGCAGGGAAGCCTTGTAAAGTACGCGTCAAAAAGACTGATTGTCGATAAATGATCCGAGACTGCTAATAAGACATGAGTCATCCCGAATTTTGGGATGGCTCATTTCTTTTTAGGCATTTTTGGAGACGGAGAGAAAAGGCCATTTTTCTTCCTCATGGTGAATGCTTACTTCTTCCCTAGTCCTGTTACCCTGGAAGTTCTTCCGACTTTAAGGAGGTGAGCGGTCCGGGTCAAGGACTCCAACAGCTATATCGTCGGAGGTCTCTGCGATCCTTATATAATCATG
>JBCBGC010000232.1:0-4340 GCA_038527215.1 Bacteroidota bacterium | reverse complement strand
GCTTCAGTGGTCAATTTTTTCGCGGAAAAGCTTTGGTCAGCATGCGCCTTGAGGTAAGCATGAATTCGCTTGAGCATTAATGATTCAAGACCAGCTTTGTTTCCTTTTTTTCCGTTGTTCTTCTTGTTTTTTTTCTTGCGAGAAGTATGTGTTTTTTTAATGGGCTTTTTTCTAGCCATTCGTCATAGTTTGGATGTGTGTAACAAAGCACACGGGCGTGTGCAAAATCGCATTAAGTTGATGAGGAGAAATAATCCGATGGGGGGTTTCAAAGTTCAATGCGCAAAGCGCTAGTTCTCGGATTCCGGAGGGATATTTCACTTGATTAATCGAAAACCAGTAAAAAAGGTTTCAATTCCTGTCGGCGAAGGTACAAAAAACCCGTGAAAGTCAGCGGTTTAATCCACAATTAATTTAGTAATCGTCCCGGCTAATTCTTCCACGCATTTTTTTAGTAGCACTTCGCTTCTGCTTCCCTTTGAGTCGTTTTTCTACGGAGCTTCGGGTGGGTTTAGTTGCCTTGCGGGTTCTTTCTACTCTGCAGGCCTGATGAAGCAGTCGGTGCAAACGTTCCACCGCATCCTCGCGGTTTTTAAGTTGGCTTTTAAAGCGTTGGGCTTTAATCAAAATCACCCCATCCTTGCTGATCCTTTTGTCACGGTAAGCGAGCACCCGTTCTTGCGCATCAGGCGGCAAGGAAGAGGCTCTGATATCAAAGCGGAGTTGGACGGCTGTGGCCACTTTGTTGACCGATTGCCCTCCTGGTCCGGCGGACCGGACAGCAGTCAGCACATATTCGTGCTCGGCTAATCGAAAAGAGGGTGACAAAAGTGGCATGGTTTCGAAATATACCTTAGGCTATACTCTAAAGGTATGAAAAGGTTCCCCCACCTGCCTGGGCAAGTTTACTTTTCGACTTTTTCCCAAATGGTTTTTACCTGATGGCTTTTACTCACCAGCATCAGTTCTTTGCCTTTGTGGATGAAGCGTTCTGTCCCCTCCAGGTTTTGCCAAAGGTCCTTGCTCCAGGCGGGTTCCCCTTGCAAGCCACCGGTCAGATCAAAAAAATGGATATGCTGTCCCTCAGATATCTGAAAGCGGCCTTGGATATGGTTTACCACAGTTTGAATATACACATGGCCTTTGTGGGGCTTTCCGTCGAATTCTATCAGGACCGACCGGGCCAGATGAACTGGTTCAGCGGTCATAACCCCTGTTTCCAGGTTTTCTTGAGCCGACATTTTCCATGTGCCAAGCAGGGCAGGATGAGGGGAAGAAGGCTGGCAACGAAAGAGGCAGGTCGCAAATAGCAACATCCCGATGTGAAAACCAGCCCAGGTCGATTTTTTCATAGAGCAAGTTTTGACCTGGTAGTACGAATGATCGTATCAAACGAAAGAAAAATCCGCCCTTCTAGCAATAGAAAGGCGGATGTATTCTTACGCTGATTTTCTCAGCGGATCTCACTCATAGGTATAAAAGCCTTTACCCGTTTTTCGTCCCAGGTGACCGGCCGTGACCATGTTTTTCAACAGTGGACAAGGGGCATATTTTGGCTGCCCGAAGCCATCGTGCAGGACTTCCAGAATTGCCAGGCAAACGTCTAGCCCGATGAAATCAGCCAATTGTAAGGGTCCCATGGGATGGGCCATGCCCAATTTCATGACGGTGTCTATTTCCTCTACGCCTGCCACCCCTTCAAATAAGGTATAGATCGCCTCATTGATCATAGGCATAAGGATGCGGTTAGCCACGAAACCGGGATAATCTTTGACCGCCACCGGTTCTTTTTCCAAATCCCGGGAGATTTCTAACACCTGTTCCAGGATTTCCGGAGCCGTATCATAGCCAGAAATGACTTCAACCAGCTTCATCATCGGAACCGGATTCATAAAGTGCATCCCGATGACCTGGCTGCTGCGCGAGGTACTTGCCCCTATTTCCGTAATAGAGATAGAAGAGGTATTAGTAGCCAGGATGGCCTTTTCTGGGGCATTTTCGTCTATTTCCCGAAATATCTGCTTTTTCAAAGCTACGTTCTCCGTGGCAGCTTCAATCACCAAATCTCTGTCCCTTACGGCACCAGCTACGGCGGTAAAGGTCTGAATGCGGCCCAGGGTGGCCTCTTTTAACTCAGGGGTGATTTTATCCTTCTTGATCTGACGATCCAGGTTTTTGGTAATGGTGGCCAGCCCTTTTTCCAGGGCTTCGCTGGAAACGTCGATTAGGTTAACCTGATACCCATACTGAGCAAAAACATGGGCAATGCCGTTTCCCATGGTACCTGCTCCAATGACCGCCACCTGGCGGAAATTATCAATCATAAGTTCGTGTGTTATTCTTCTTTATAAATATCGATGCCAGTCTCTCCGGTTGATTTCACAAATCCTCTAAACATACCCGGGGTGTTGAAGGGCAAAGCCACGTTGCCATCTTTATCTACGGCCACCAGGCCTCCAGTACCACCCTGAGGAGGCAGCATGTCATAAATCACCTCTCCGGCAGCTTGTTCAAGGCTCAGGCCTTTGTACATCATGCGAGCCGCTACATCGTGCGCCACGACATTGCGAATGAAGTATTCTCCATGCCCGGTGCAGGAGATGGCGCAGCTAGCGTTATTGGCGTAAGTGCCTGCACCAATGATCGGGGCATCCCCTACCCGACCGTAGCGCTTATTGGTCATGCCTCCGGTAGAGGTACCCGCGGCCAGGTTGCCGTTTTTGTCCAGCGCTACACAGCCGACCGTACCATATTTTTTCAACACGGGTTCTCTAGGGTTAAGCATGGATTGTAAGCCTTCCATTTCAGCTTGCTTCCGGTCCTGAACTTGCTTGAGGCGGCGGTCGGTATAGAAAAAATCATTTTCTACGATTTCTAAGCCCATCTTTTCTCCGAAAGCATCTGCACCGGTTCCGGCCATCATCACGTGAACGGAAGAATCCATGACCAGTCGGGCTGCCGAAATCGGATGACGGAGGGTTTTCACGCCCGCTACTGCTCCGGCATTCAGGGTAGCTCCATCCATAAAAGAGGCATCTAATTCTACCGTCTCCTCGTGGGTGAATACCGCGCCTTTACCTGCGTTAAACAAAGGGCTTTCTTCGAGGATATGGATGGTCGCTTCCACCGCATCAGCGCTGGAACCTCCTGCTTTTAGGATACTTTCTCCTTTATCAAGGGCGGCCTGTAGGGCTGAACGATAAGCTGTCTCTAATTCTGGGGTCATCAGGTCTTTAGAGATCGTTCCAGCTCCACCGTGAATAGCCATCACATATTCAGGTCGGGGGGCTTCCTGCTCTTTACTTAATCCGACACATCCAGCCAGCAATAGTAAAAAAAGGTAAGGCGTAAATTTCATGATATTGGGTATGAAAATGGATTTAGCAAACTACGCATCAATGCCTTAAAGCACAAACGATTTGGCTCCTGATATTTTTTCCATACGGATTCCTTTTTATCTTTTTACCATGAAAAAGCCTATCAAAAAAGTCTTTCTATTATTGCTCTGTCTACCTATGCCTGCCTTTATAGCCTGTACGCAACAAGGCCAGGAAGCTGAGGCCGAAGGAGAAATTCAAGTTGTAGCGAATGAGGAACTCCCCGTTCAGCCGCTCAATGAACAAATCCTGGTGGTAGAAACCGCAGATTGGGATGCTGTCCAAGGCACCCTCACCCGATATGAATATGTACAGCGGGAATGGCAGCAGGCCGGTGCGCCTATCAACATTGTGGTCGGGAAAAAAGGCATGGGTTGGGGCAAAGGGGTCCGCGACTATCGAAATATGGGAGAGCCAGTGAAGAGAGAAGGGGACAGAAAGTCTCCTGCTGGCATATTTAAGCTGGGTACAGCCTTTGGATATGCTGCTCCTGCAGCGGTGGTGGACCTTGATATTCCCTACGTTCACGTAACGGAAACCATCATGTGTATCGAGGATGGGGATTCAAAAGTCTACAATCAAATCATAGATGAAGCTGCCGCCCAGCCCGATTGGAACAGCACTGATCATATGTTGCGTAAAGATGATTTGTATGAATGGGGCTTATTCGTGGCGCATAATAGTCCTGAAGCTGAAGCAGGCAGCGGTTCCTGTATTTTCCTGCATGTATGGCGGCGACATGATAGTGGAACCGCTGGATGCACCGCCATGGATAAAGCAGAAATGCTAAATATCCTGCAATGGCTTGATTCGGCCAAACACCCTGTCATGGTTCAATATCCGGCGGTGGCGAAAGAGAAAATCGAACAAGTAATCAATATTCCTAAATTTTCACTGGATTGAATATTAACAGGGCGTATCATTATTCCTTTTGGGGAATCCAGCGTAGAAAACGGGTATCAT
>JBCBGC010000231.1:0-4340 GCA_038527215.1 Bacteroidota bacterium | reverse complement strand
ATCGCCGGAACAGTTACCATGGGGGCAATCATTTATTCCCCTTACGGCTTTTGGCTTTTTTGTGTAATTGTTTCCCTGGTAGGGGTCTGGGAATTTATGAGTGTCATGGGCGTTGGGTTTCGTCGGTATAAATGGCTGACGGTGCTGGGCTTGGGAGGCATATGGCTCCTCGAATTGGTGGATTTGATTCTCTTTGATATGGGAATGGGAGAAATTCCTGCCAAACTGATGTTTGCCGCCATGATATTGCTCCTGCCGGTGGCCGGTCTGTTGGCCCTGTTTAATGCCAAAGAAAAGGAGCCTATCCAGCAGCTGAGCGTCATGATGCTAGCCGGAATTTACGTCTTTATTCCGCTGTACTTATTTTATGACATCGCCGTTCCTGCGGTCAGTTCAGATTATAATTTTTGGCTTCCCCTGGGCATTTTACTGCTGACCTGGGTGTTAGATTCTTTTGCATATTTCTCTGGAAGGTTGTTTGGCAAGCATCCACTTTTTCCCCGGATCAGTCCCAAAAAGACCTGGGAAGGAGCTACGGGAGGAGCGGTTTGTAGCCTGATTTTGGCGGGCGTTTTTGCCACCTATCTGCCCGAGGGACCCTATAGTTGGTGGGTGATCGGAGGGATCATTGTGATCTTTAGTCAGCTGGGGGATTTGATGGAATCTATGTTCAAGCGGAGCCGCCAGCTCAAAGATTCTGGGAGCATCCTTCCCGGACATGGAGGAATGCTGGATAGATTTGACGGAATTTTCGTCTCCATCCCGTTCATATTTTTCTATTTTTCCCTTCTCTAAATTGGTAATATTTCAACAAAAACAGAGCCTTGTTAAATGTTTCCTATAAGCGTCTCCAAGCTTTGAAAACTCTTGACCCTTTCCCTAAATTGGAAGGAATTTCTCAAACCCAATTACCTCTGATTTTTAAACAATAAATCGTTTAAGATGGCAGAAATCAAGGCTCAAGCCTCTGCGCAGACTAAGCCGAATCCCTTTGATTCGTTGATCGCCCGCTTCAATCAGGCGGCTGATTTGATCAACCTTGACCAAAGGTTTCGGGACATCATTAGCCTCCCCGAGAAGGTGATCAATGTCAACCTTCCGGTCAAACTGGATGATGGGACTACCCGGGTATTTGAAGGATACCGGGTGATTCACTCTACGGTGATGGGCCCTTCAAAAGGTGGGATTCGCTATGCCCCTTTTGTGGACCTGGACGAAGTAAAAGCACTTGCAGGCTGGATGGCCTTTAAATGTGCCCTGGTGGGGCTTCCTTATGGAGGTGCCAAAGGAGGCATCACCTTGAACCCCAAGGTGAGAAGTACAGATGAACTAGAACGTATTACGCGTGCCTACACCCGAAAACTCAAGGATGTTTTTGGAGAAGATTCTGATATTCCTGCTCCGGATATGGGGACCAGCTATCGCGAAATGGCCTGGATCTTCCACGAATACTCCCGAATTTATGGATATACGCCTGGCGTGGTAACCGGTAAGCCGATGCACCTGGGTGGTTCTAAAGGGAGGATTCCTGCTACCGGATGGGGCACCATGCTTTCGACCATGCTAGCCATTGACAAGCTTAATTGGAAGCCTGAAGATTGCGACGTAGCCGTACAAGGCTTTGGTAATGTAGGAAGCTGGGCTGCCAAGCTTCTCTCAGATCAAGGGCTCAAAGTGGTGGCGATTTCTGATCATACCGGTGGATATCATAAAGAGGATGGCATTGATGTCAGAGAGGCTATCAAATACAGCAAAACCAATGGAACCCTGGCTGGATTTGAAGGGGCGAAAAAAATCACCAACCGTGAATTGCTGGCCTTACCGGTGAAAGTGCTCATCCCAGCGGCGATTGAAAACGTAATCACGGAAGAAAATGCCCATGAAATCCAGGCTCTACTGATTTCTGAAGGGGCCAATGGTCCGGTATCTGCTGGAGCAGACGCCATTCTGGATGAAAAAGGAATTTTGATCATCCCTGATATCCTGGCCAATGCCGGCGGGGTTACGGTTTCCTACTTTGAGTGGGTACAAAACCGTCGGGGGCACTACTATTCTGAAGAAGAGATTCGGGATAAAACGGCTCCTATCCTCACCGATGCATTTGAGCGGGTGTATAAAACGCATGAAGAGCTAGGGTGCTCTATGCGAATTGCCGCTTATGTGGAAGCGATTCGCCGCCTGGCTACCGGGATTGATCTGGAAGGAAACTTCTAATCATTTCTCAAGCATAAAAAAAATGCCTCCCCACCAGGGAGGCATTTTTTTTAGAAAAAACGGGAAAGATTGCCAGCAGGAAGGGATTGGGAAAGCCAGGGACTAATCCCATTTTAGGGAAAGTAATCCAACGATAATTTCCCTTCGATGAAAACAAGGTGGTTTCACCTTGTTCTTGTAAGCTGCTTATCCTTTTCCTTTGGTCAGGCACTGGCTCAAACCGGTTACCAGGTAAGCTATCATGAAAGCGCCGGTAATCCCGGAAACCTCAACCTCGAATCCGATTTTCATAGTATTGGCTGGGATACCTTGGCTTTCCCGCAAAAAGGCTCTGCCGCCTGGTTCGGTCCCTTTTCCGTGCCAGTTGATTGGCAACTGCTGGACCGCAAGGTGAATCGATTTTGGGTCAGTCCCAATGGCCTGGTGACTTTCTGCCAGCCCGAGGCTCAGCCTCCAGCCCCCGTCCAACTCCTGCCCGCTCCTTCTTTGCCCGATAGTACGATTGCCTGTTTTTGGGATGGCATCAACCCTCAGCCAACCCGGGACGTGGTGCTGATGAAAATATTTGGGCAAGCTCCTCGTCGCCAATGGTGGATCAAGTGGCAGGTCTATGGCAAGGAACCCGTCCAGCGAACCCTGACTTCTCTGGTCCTGGAAGAACACACCCAGCGCTTATATCTAGTAGATCAATATGGGAGTGCCCGGGCTGAGAACCTGCAAACCATTGTGGGTCTGCAAATCAGTCAAGAGGAAGCGACCCTGGCCAACGCAACGCCTACCGGCCTGCAGAGTTTTGTGGTTTCCCGTTTTGATAATCATTACTACCAATTGGAACCTTTGAAGAACCTGAGTCTTCAGGAAAGCCCGGTCTCCAGGTCGCACTTTCCCTCACCGATCGACCCTGCAGAGGCTTACCTCTTGCCAGATCGGAAAGCGGCTATTCCTCAGGATCCTCGCAATCGTAAATAAGGGTTTCTTTTTCCTGCCGACCGTTTAACAGAATCCGGATAGCCTCAACCGGATAGCCTCCAGGGATGTAACGGTATGAAGTGCTGGTCTCAAAAGATTGGAAACTCGTATCCCGCCCCCCATTGCCATAGAGGTAAGCCGTAAAGGTTTCTTTGGTAACGTTATGCGGTCCATTGGGCAAGCGGAAATCTTGCAATCTATCGTAGGGATTGGTCTGGAGATCATACGCGAAACTGCGTCGGCTTTCTACCCGGAAATCCCCTGGGGAAAAAGGATCTACCTGCCATTCAAAGATGGAAGCTAAGTTGAGCGGGGTAGCCCATTGAAAACTTTGACGGCGGATTAATACGGGACTGGTTTGGCTCAAGTCATAGGTATCAGATACTTCTAACAAATCCTCCAGATCATAGGCAAACGTCTGTTCTTGTTTTACCTCCCAATTCCCCAACTCGTCCCTTTCATAATAAGACAAGGTCTTTAGCTGGCCAGCCGGAAAATATTCATATCCAAAGTAGGCAAAAGCTCCTCCTCCAGGAGGTCCCAGTGTTTCCCGGGTTAGAATGCCCTCTTCATAAATCAGGTTGTGCACCTCCCCTGCCTGGCGATCTTCCCACCGTAACAGCAGCTCATCCTCATAGTAATACGCTCGTAAGGTATCGCCCTGCTCACTGAGCACGGCCCGCAGCTTACAGAGGGCTAAAGGTTTAGGTTGCCTGCATTGCCAAAAAGTCATTCCCAGCAGCACCCCCACCACGCCTCTGATGAATAGCGTCCGTTGCGCATGAGATGGATAGGATATGGTGATGCGGTTTCTCATGGGTACAGTTGGGCTACCAGGTTTCCATATCCGTTGTAAGGCAGGGTAGGCCGCCAGTCTCCATTAGGAATCATCCGTTCCTGGGCCTGGGACCATCGGGGATGATCCACTTTCGGGTCCACATTGGCTTCAAAAGGATATTCATCGGGGACCGTTCGATTCCAGAAGGTCAAGGGTTTCCGCTTGGTAAACTCGATTTTGACGATAGACTTGGGGTTTTTAAACCCATATTTCCAGGGGACGATCAGGCGCATAGGCGCGCCATTTTGCTTTGGGAGAGGCTTACCAAAAATGCCCGTGGCCATGAAACTCAATTCATGCATGGCTTCTTCGATGCGTA
>JBCBGC010000230.1:0-4441 GCA_038527215.1 Bacteroidota bacterium | reverse complement strand
GAATGCCGATGCTGAAGATTACTATCAGCGGATCGCCTTCAACATTACAGAAGAATTTTCCATGATGCTACGTGGGATAGAATATCCCAGGGTTAGCTGGCGGAGCTTCACGAAGTCCGCAGGATTCACAAATTCTTCTGTAATGTTGAAGGCGATCCGCTGATAGTAATCTTCAGCATCGGCATTCATACTAACCGGGTTTCCTTCGCTATCCACTCCATTTACTGGCACGCCACCTTCACGTCCTTCCAGGGTAGCCTGGTGCAAGCCACGGAAATATGCATAAGCATTGGTCGCCGTGTAGATGTCGCCTCCAGCCTGGAAGTCAATCAGGAAGCTGAGGTTTACGCCTTTCCAGCTCAGTTCGTTCAGTACACCACCCGTGAATGGATTGTTACCATATCCCAGAATCTCCAAAGCGGAAGTACGCGTAGGCAAGCCCGTAGCAGGATCAAGGATCATCTGTCCAGCCTCATCCCGTGCATAACGATACCCAACGATGGCGCTGTATGGGTGTCCGGTTCTATGCTGAATGTACGCATTACGGGTCCGGCTTTCTCCTACCTGAATAGAAGAGAGTCCTTCCGCCAGCGTATCAACCATGTTCTGGTTGTAAGCAAAGTTGAATGACAGGTTCCAGCGGAAGTCAGAGGTTTGTACCGGAGTCAGGGTCAGCAAGGCTTCTACGCCCTGGTTAGACATTTCACCGATGTTCTGAGAAGCAGAACCATATCCAGAAGTCTGAGAAATACTTACGTTCAGGATATCATTGGTGGTCTGTTGGTTGTAGTAAGCTACGTCTAATCCAACCCGTCCATCAAATAGTCTGATATCCATTCCCACTTCAAATTCTGTAGAAGTCAGCGGCTGTAGCTTAGAGTTAGGTACAGTACCCTGAGAAATACGCGCAAGCGGATTGCCCAAGTGGCCCTGATCTACGAGGCTAAAGGTCGGCAGCAGGTTGTAGGGAGAAGTAGCGCCCCCTACCTGTGCCCAGGAAGCTCTCACTTTCGCGAAGTTGATCGCGGAAGGCAATTCCAAGGCGTCAGAAAGGACGAAACTCGCACTGACTGAAGGATACAGAATAGAAGGACTGTTGTCAGGATCGTCGATCAGAGAAGGATCGGTCAAGGTAGAGAACCAGTCGTTCCGTACGGTACCGGTCAGGAAGAAGAAGTCGCGGTAAGAAAGTTCAACTGAACCAAATACAGAGTTGATCCCCTGCGTATTGAATCCGTATCCACCACTCTGGTTGGCCGTGTTAGAGAAAGACTCAAAGAAAGGAATGTTGAAATTAGAGCCACTAATAGAGATGCTCTCAATTTCCTGACGCATTTGGTTTCCACCTACAAAAGCGTTGACGCCGATGTCACCGAAATCGCGATCAAACCCGAGAATGGCTTCCATGTTCACTTCGCGGAATCTTCTTTCGCCTTCGCTCAGGCTACCCAATCCCTGGTAAGCTGTTCCGTAAGGGGTTACAAAATGGCTACGACGCTGATAGTAATCCATACCGATCCGCGTCTGTACGAACAGCCAGTCAGTAGGCATATATCTCAGCATCAGGTTACCGATCAAACGGTCTTTGATGTCAAAGCCGTTGAACTGATAAGCAGCCCAATAAGGGTTGGTTACAAAAATATTATCATTGAACTGAAGCTCAGTTCCATCTTCACCCGCACCAAGCTTGTCTGTAGTTCCTTTGAGGCTTTCTACATTGATGGTAGCTGGCAAAGAACCTACGGTGTAGTTTCCGTTACCAGGGGAGTCAGACAGACGAGGACGGTTTCTGGCATTCTGGTTGGAGAAGGTACCGGCCAAGCGAGCCGTGAACTTATCTCCGAAGTTACCCCCTACGTTAGCGGTCAGGGTATTCCGATACAGCCCTGAGTTAGGCATTACGTCATTGTTGTCCAGACGAGTGGCTCCCACACGGAAGTTGAAGTCCTGATCACCTCCACTCAGTGCGAGGGTGTTGGTCCAGGTTGTACCCGTATTATAAAAGGCGCCCACATTGTCACCCTGGTCCGTATACGGACGGGTCTCTCCATCAAACTGGATAGCAGAACCACCTACACGTCCACCCCAGGAATATAATCCCTGTGCGAGGGCTTCCTGCTGCGTAGAGGGTGCTACCCCATCTCTACCGTGGCCGAACTCTTTTTGCCAGTCATTGAAATTAATCACGGACTCGCCAGTAAAAGTAGAGCTCACTTCTACCCCTACCCCACGACGGTTATTTCCTTGCTTGGTAGTAACCAGGATGACCCCGTTAGAGGCACGAGAACCGTACAGGGCAGCAGCAGAGCTACCTTTCAGGACAGAAATAGAAGCAATGTCATCAGGGTTAAGGCTTCCGATCCCGTCTCCCTGGTCAGCACCACCCCACATCCCGGCGTTACCCAGGTTGGAGTTGTCAATAGGAATACCGTCCACCACGATCAGCGGCTGGTTATTGCCACTAATGGAGGCATTTCCACGAAGGACGATCCGCACAGAACCGCCTGCGCCCGTAGCCATGCCGCTTACGTTGACACCGGCTACCCTACCAGATAAGGAGTTGGCGATGTTGATTTCTCGGGCCTGGGTGAAATCATTTCCATCCAGCTCCGTCACCGAGTAGCCCAGGGCTTTGGTTTCCCTCTCTACCCCAAGGGCCGTAATGACGACATCATCCAACTCGATGTCAGAAGGAACCAGACCGATGTTCATCGTGGAGTTGCTACCCACAGCGATTTCCTGCGTCTGGAATCCTAAGTAAGAAACAATTAAAACTGCGTCATTACCAGATACGCGTAGCGAAAAGGCTCCGTCGTCTCCCGTAATCGCACCAGTAGTAGTTCCCTTTACCGCTACAGTCGCACCAGGAATAGGCGGTCCGGATGGTCCATCCGTTACCGTTCCACTCACGGTTCGCTGCGCATACAATTGGAAACTCATTACCAGTGCACCGATCAACGGCAAAATAAATATCCTGGGGAGCTTACTCATCCAGGACTGCCATAAGGATTGTTGATGGTGTCTCATGATACCGAGTAGTTTAGTTAAATAGTTAATAGTAGACTGTAATCTCTTATCCTTAAAATAAGGAAGTTTTGTGAATATATGTAAATACTTCTTTACCCACAGTAAAATTGAATAATTTATTCCGGCTTTTCGGGTCTTTTTGAGAGTAGATCATTTTGCCGCCGACTTTTTGAACCTTCCTGCCGACTTTTCTAACCCTAACCTTTGTTCGGATTTATGAAAAAAACCCCACGCTTGCTCATTTGAGGCACACGGAACTTCGTTTTGGCCATGGCTTGTGCAGCATTTTTCCTGGTGTTTCCGACTTATTTTCAAACACCTAATCCCATCCTCATGCAGCAAACAGCCATACAAAAAGCTCAGCTTATACTTACCGCTTCTCTTGCGATTCTTTTCTCATTTACCACCTTGAGTTGCGAAAAGCCCATGCCCCAAATTCAGCAGTTTTCCCATGACTGGACGGGGGATTGGGACTTGGTTGCCTTAGGTGATGAGGCGGGATGGCTCGTGGAAAAAGGAAGTACTGTGAGCTCTCTATTTCTGGCCCAGGGAGGAAGCTTTACTTTATATCAGGAAGGAGAATTGGTTCTCACCGGGACCTATTCCATGACACCTGGCCAAGTGAACTGGGGGGAAAGCCTCAGTCTGGCAGTCCTTGATTTTTCGGACGAAAGGGGAATATTAGCCTTTCAAGCGCTGATCACCCCAGAAGGAAAACTGGTCCTTCTGTCCAAAGAGGATCATCAGACGCTACACTGGATTTTTGAGAAGTCAGCGTAATCTTCTACATATTTAAAAGTACGCAATTCAACACAAAAAGCGCCATACGTATGGATTCGTGGCGCTTTTTTCATTTTTCAAAAAGTCTGTATTTCGGGAAGTGAAGAGTAAAAAGCCCAGGCTTATCGCCTACCCTCCCCCCCTTTCTCCCTACCTTTGTCCCGGGTCAAACAAGCAATCCTTTTTGCTCCGTTTGCTCTATCAGCACACAATAACCATCCAACACGATGACCCCTTAACCTTAATCAAAGGTCATGCGCAAACTGTTGGGTTACATTCTTACTCCCATTCATCTGATCTTCTTCGGAGGCGCTCTGGGTCTGTTTCAACCGATCCAGTGGGTAGCCTTAAAGCTGGGCGGCTATACGCCCCATAAGAAATCCGTGGACCTGTTGAATTTATGTCTGCTTCGGTCCCTGATATTTCTGGGCTCACGGGTGCGGTTTTACCATCCTCATCCGCTGCCTACCGACCGCCCCTTGATCGTCGTCGCTAATCATCAGAGCCTGTATGATATTCCGCCCTTTTTCTGGTTTCTGCGAAAGCACCATGTGAAGTTCATCGCGAAGAAATCGCTGGCCAAAGGTGTGCCCAGCATTTCCTTCAATCTACGACATGGAGGCAGTGCGGTGAT
>JBCBGC010000229.1:0-4463 GCA_038527215.1 Bacteroidota bacterium | reverse complement strand
CGGGTGGTGTGTCCAACACTTTGGGGGTGTTTGGAGTGATAGACTATTTTTTCCTGATATTCGGTGCCATCGAAGGAGTAGGTTCCTCCCCAGGATTCGATCAGCATTTTTTTGGCTACGTCAAAATATGCGTACTGGAAATGAGACCCGGAAATTACCTTCAAGCGCATGGGGCCACTTTTTCGTATAGGGACCATTTTGCCGGAAGGATCCTCAAAAGCAGATAAATGCCAGCTCCCAGCCAGCAAAGCCTGGTCAACCTCATCTGCTTTTGAAAAGACTTCATTCAATTCTCCGCCGTTGATGTTACCAGTGTGATACCACTTATCTCCCTCCAGACGGCAGTCAAATGAGACCTGCCGACCGATCAGGCCGGGGTCAATGGTATGAAACAAAATGGTCTCCGTGTAACGCCCATCCTGAAGGGTATACGTGCCCCCTCCGGCACTAAAGAAGGATTGGGTAGCCTCGTGGTAGAAGGCAAACATGAAATGATTTTCAGACAAGATTTTGATCATGTTGATGCCTAGGTCATTGGGGTTTTCTCCACCTTTTTCAGTGAGGACCCAGGCTCCCTGGAGCACTGCTGTCTGAGGAGAGACAGCATCGGTTACATCGCCGTGGGAAACGAAGCTCGTTCCCAACAAGGAAGGGATCAGGCAGATAGCCAGAATCCACCCCTTCCTGGCAATGGTTGGAACGGATGCGTGATTGCTCAACATGGGACGAAATTTGGGTTGCAGCTTAAAGAATATAAGCTTTTTCGTCCTGAAAATCAAGGGATTAGAGAGGGCTTCCTAACCTATTCCTGTGGCGGGGAAATTGATGGTTCCAGACAGCAGGCTGGAAGGCTTTGTTTTTTCGAAGGCTGCCCATCAAAAAACTGGGTATTAAAGCCCTGGTCAGCCAGAGCCTGCTGAATCTCATCCAGGGTGATAGCTTCCCCATCGTAGACCACAGAAGTTTGTTTGGTGCCGAGGTCCCAACTCGCCTTTTTCAGCCCTGGTAGGTCCTCCAACACATCGACAATCTTTTCCCCGCATTCCTGGCAGTTACCTTCTGTGAAAAACCTGGCTTCGATATCTGGCCCCCCACATGCAGTCAAACCGCATAAAATTGCCAGGATGCTAATCCAAAAGCTGATTGCCTTCATTTCCATGAAAAATTAGAGGTTAAAACGCCTGCCCCTTCTTCGTAGACCATGGTACCGCCAAAATGACTCCCCCACAGAGCCAACCCCACAAACAGGAGAAAAACCAGGGCAAAAATCCATTTTTCCGTTTTTTCCTGTCTATTTCCCCGCACATAAAACCAACCCAACAATACTACCGAAAAGACCAGGCTGCTGTACCCCAGGGTTTCATGCCAATCCATCAGGTCAACTAATCGATCGTTAAAGGTGATGGAGGCTTTGGCGGATCGACCAGAAATGATCGCCAACAGCAGACCAATGGTTCCAGCGATGTGGAGAAACCAGGCCGTTTTTTGGCTCCAGGCATCGTTGTTCCAGGCATGGTATACGTATAGCCCAGCCGCCAGCATGAGGAAGGCCACTGGGAAATGGACCAAAGCGGGATGGAAGGGAATACTCATGTAAAAAGGAGCTTAGTCCTCGGATTCAGCCTTTTTGGCAGCAGTTTTCTTTGCAGGGGCCTTTTTCTTGGGCTTTTTCTCTTCAGCCTCAGGGGCTTTTTCTTCTGCAGGCGCTGCTTCCTGCGCTTCCCCTTCTTCTTCCTCCTGCTCTACTTCGAAGGCTACGCCGAGACTGGAAAGTAATTTATACCAACTGATGAGCTTTTTGACATTAGAAGCATACACCCGCTCCCGATCAAAGCTAGGCAATACTTCGCCCAGAAAATCCAATAACTCTGCAGAGCTGCTTTTTTTGGTAACCGGTAGCTCAGCCCCAAATTTCTCTTCAATGGCTTTCATCACATGCACCAGTGGCTCACTGTCATCATCCGTGTAGATACTGACATCCATTAACTTGGATACCATCATATTTCCACGTACTAACTGGCGCTTTTTTCGTTCATCCATCGACTCTACAACGATGCCTTTTTCCTGAGTTTTTAACACCTGATACAAGCCCGGCGAACCGGTCAGTGCCACGACATCTTTAAACAGAATGCTCATATAAGAAAAGTTTGGTTCAATACAGACGCAAGATTTTAATGTTTCGTCTAAATTACAACCGACCCGGCAGGAAAACCTACAATTAATCCAAAAAGGTAGTGACAAAAGGGCAGAAGGATGTACCTTTGTGCCTCAAGGGCATAGGCTTTGCACCTTGGGTATTTCTCATTGACCAGAGAAATAGTTAAACAAATCTGGCAAGTTGGCAGCCCCATTTACCAGGAAAGACAGACAAGATGACATTTTTCCACTTTGATCAGGACAACTTATTTGAGGAGGAAATCCAGATTTCTAATCAGGATGAAGAGCAGATTATGGCGGAGGAGGATATGCCTGAAGAGGTTGGTATTCTCACCCTTAAAAATACCGTCCTTTTTCCCGGCGTCGTGATTCCTATCACCGTAGGCAGAGACAAGTCTATCCGACTGGTCAGAGAAGTATATCGCTCTTCTGATCGCAGGCTGGGAGTGATTGCTCAGCGCAACATGGAAATTGAAGATCCTTCTCAGAAGGATTTGTACGATATAGGTACCCTTGCTCAGATCCACAAAATGATCAAAATGCCCGATGGCAGTGTAACCATCGTCATTCAGGGCAGATCAAAATTCGAGGTTACCAGCTTCACGCAAGAAGACCCTTACTTCAAAGCGAAAATCTCCAGGCTGCCGGATATTCATCCTTCAGGCGATCAGGTAAGAGCTTTGATGTACAACCTCAAGGAGGAGGCCTCAAAAATTATTGACCTCTCCCCTAGCCTGCCTTCCGAGGCCAAGATTGCCCTGGACAACATTGACAGCCTGAGCTTTTTGACCAATTTCATCGCTTCCAACCTAAACCTGGAAGTAGATGAAAAGCAGGAAATCCTGGAGCTGGATTCTCTGCAAACCAAAGCAGAGTTCGTGCTTCAATATCTCAGCAACGAGCTGAAGGTCCTGGAATTAAGCGAGGAAATTCAAACCAAGGTCAAAACGGACCTGGATAAGCAACAAAGAGAATATATCCTGCGCCAGCAGATTCGCACCATTCAGGATGAATTAGGGGATGGTGGATTTGAATCTGACGTAGAAGACCTGCGGGCCCGTGCCAAAGATAAAACCTGGCCAGACGAGGTGCAGAAGGTGTTTGACAAGGAGTTGATCCGCCTCTCCAGGCTTACGCCTGCCATGCCTGATTATGCAGTAGTCATCAATTATTTGGAGTGGTTACTGGATCTTCCCTGGACTAATTACTCTGAGGATCATTTTGATTTCAAAAAAGTTCAGAAAATCCTGGATGATGATCATTACGGTCTGGAAAAGGTCAAGGAAAGAATTCTGGAACACCTGGCCGTTTTGAAATTAAAGGCGGACAAAAAAGCCCCCATTCTGTGCTTCTACGGCCCTCCCGGCGTAGGAAAAACCTCCCTGGGGAAATCCATCGCCCGCTCGCTGGACAAAGAATTTATCCGCATTTCCCTGGGCGGAGCCAGAGATGAAGCAGAAATCAGAGGCCACCGCCGGACTTATATTGGGGCCATGCCCGGTCGCATCATTCAGGGGCTGAAAAAAGCCAGCACCAGCAACCCGGTCTTTATGTTGGATGAAGTGGACAAACTCGGAAATGACTTCCGGGGAGACCCTTCTTCAGCTTTATTGGAAGTGCTGGATCCAGAACAAAACGACACCTTCCGGGACAACTTCCTCGAAGTTGAATACGACCTCTCTCGGGTCATGTTTATTTGTACTGCCAACACCCTTTCGACCATCCATCCGGCGCTGCGAGATCGCATGGAGATCATCGAAATCAATGGCTATTCCCTCGAGGAAAAAATGGAGATTGCCAAGCGTCATCTCATTCCGAAAGCCCGTAAGGAACATGGCTTGCAAGCCAAGCATATGAAAATCTCGCCTAAGGCGACTCGGAGCGTCATTGAAAACTACACCCGGGAATCCGGGGTCAGGATGCTGAGTCAGAAATTGTCCAGCCTTTCCAGAGGGGTAGCAAAAAAGATTGTGCTCGAAGAAGCCAAAAGTGTCAGCATCAGTGATAAAAACCTGACGGAATTCCTCGGGGTAAAACGGTTCGAAAACGAAGCTTACCAGAACCTGGAGGTTCCTGGCGTAGCCATTGGGCTGGCCTGGACCAGCGTAGGAGGAGAGATTCTGTTTATTGAATCTACCCTTACCCCCGGCAATGGGAAGCTCAGCATGACGGGACAGCTAGGAGCAGTCATGAAAGAATCTGCTACCCTTGCTTACACCTATCTACGGTCTAACTGCAAGAAATTCGGCATAGAATACGAAGTGTTCCAGAATTGGGATGTACACCTGCACATTCCGGCTGGGGCA
>JBCBGC010000228.1:0-4557 GCA_038527215.1 Bacteroidota bacterium | reverse complement strand
GGGTAAGGAAGGAAGTTTTTTTCACTCTATGGATTTTTTCTGACTTTTCATACTTGTGTACAGGCTGTAGCCTTCGAAGGGGCCGATAGGCGGAAGGGGATGTTTCCTGAGGCTTACATTCCCGCTCCCAAACCCTGAAAAAGAAAATGAGCCATCCCAACATTCGGGATGGCTCATATATGTACCGTTACTACCCTTTCTCTAGAAGGGCACATTAGAATCGTCGGGTGCCGGTGGAGGCGGCAAATCCTGGTTAAGGCGGGAAGGCAAGGTAATGGTATTGCCTCCCATACCGCCGGGCATGCCTTGCATTTCGGTGGGCAAGCCATAGCCCCAGTCGGTAAACTTACCGTACTTACCGATGAACTGCATCTTACAAGTACCGGTCGGACCGTTACGCTGCTTGGCGATGATCAGTTCCGCCAGACCAACTGTAGAGTTGCCTTCGTCGTCAGTTTCAAAACCGTAGTACTCGGGACGGTATAGGAACATAACGATATCCGCATCCTGCTCAATCGATCCCGATTCCCGCAAGTCACTCAAGACCGGACGCTTATCTCCTCCTCGACTTTCCACTGCCCGGCTCAACTGAGACAGGGCAATCACAGCCACATCTAGTTCCTTGGCCAATTCCTTGAGGGATCGGGAAATCGCAGCGATTTCCTGTTCCCGGTTACCGGCTTTGTTGGCCGGTCCGGTCATCAGCTGCAGGTAGTCAATCACCACCATGCCGATCCCTTTCTCCGCTTTTAATCGACGACATTTGGCGCGGAGGTCCCAAATAGAGAGGGCTGGGGTGTCATCGATAAATACGCTGGCTTTGCTCAAAGTCCCGATCCGAGTGATGAGCTGCTTCCATTCATAATCTTCCAGGCGGCCCGTCCGCACTTTTTGTGCGTCGAGTTCTGCCTCGGATACGATCATCCTTTGGGTGAGCTGAGTCGCTGCCATCTCCAAAGAGAAAAAAGCTACTGGCTCATTGAAGCGCATAGAAGCGTTGCGCGCCAGGGTAAGGGTAAAGGCGGTTTTACCCATGGCAGGACGAGCAGCGATGATCACCAGGTCAGATTTATTAAAACCAGCGGTCATCTTGTCCAGTTCAGCAATCCCACTAGGAATCCCGGTTACGCTGGAGTCCTTGCCGCGCATTTCTTCCAGCTTTTCCAGGGTTTTCATCACCAGTTCTGGCATGCCCATATAGTTCCGGCGCAGGTTGGTTTCCGATACCTCGAACAGCGACTGCTCGGTCTGGTCCAGCAAGTCAAATACGTCGGTGGTTTCGTCGTAGGCGTCCTTGATGGTCTGATCAGAAATGGTGATCAACTGGCGCAGGATATATTTCTCTGCGATGATGCGGGCGTGGTATTCTATGTTAGCGGCGGAGGCAACCCGACTGGTCAGTTCCGTCAGATAAAAGGGCCCTCCGGCTTTTTGTAACTCTCCCGATGATTTAAGCGCATTCTTTACGGTCAGGATATCAATCGGCTCGGAGTTTTGAAACAGCTGGAGAATATGCTCAAAAATTAAGCGGTTGGCGTCCTTATAAAACATGGGGGCCTGCAAGATATCCATGATCCGGTGCAGGGCGTCTTTTTCGAGCAAAAGCGCACCCAGCACCGCCTCTTCCATATCGAGGGCCTGGGGGGGTAATTTTCCTTGTATTGAATTTTGAGCAAGATGGCGAACCTTGCCTTTTCGGGAATCTGAGTCCCTGAATTGGCTGGGCTCTCGTTGTGGGTGGTCAGACATAGTCCAGTTCAGTAGCAAATGGGGTGATAGAATGTTTGGGTTTGTTACGGGGAAGTTTGTAGCTGTGGGTTAAA
Source organism: Bacteroidota bacterium (assembly GCA_038527215.1). Classification (GTDB taxonomy): domain Bacteria; phylum Bacteroidota; class Bacteroidia; order J057; family J057; genus JAWPMV01. The sequence goes on along the minus strand of JBCBGC010000228.1, from coordinate 2,734 downwards.
TGAGTATGAGTAGTAGTGAAAATGGATCTCAAATAACAAAAGCTTTCCCTGTAAAACAAACTCCCAATAGCTATAATGCACTGATAATCAGCGTGTTGAATGAAAAATGATTTATCCACAAACAAAATCCCCTTCTCCTCTAAATTGATCGCTTTTCCCCTCGTTTATCTGCTACTTATCGACAGGCTGTGGAAAAAAATCAGGCCACTGTGGAAAACACTTCATTCATCCGGTTCGGTAGCTATAACGAAAATACTAAGAATATGATTGCTTTTGCTAATTCCATGTGCATATTTTTTTGTGGAAGATTTTTCTCCTACTTTTGCTGCCACAGGTTTTTTCTGCCCGTCAAGGCCGGAAAAATGAAAAGGGAACCTGGTGAAAATCCAGGACAGTACCCGCTGCTGTAAGCTCCTGTCGAAAGTGGATTCGACTACTTTTCAGCCCCCTGCCACTGTTCAAACTCAATGAATGGGAAGGCCGCTGAAAAGGGAGTAAGTCAGAAGACCTGCCTGTAGTATTGATTCGCGCTTTCGGGATAAAAGCAGAGAATCGCCTAAAGTAGCAGGTATTCTCCTGTATCCTCTTTTTGCGGTTTTTCTCCACCCTTTTTTTACTGAACGTGCGACGCATTCTTTAACCGCGTACGCATGAAATATGCCTGGTTATGGCTCTGCGGGATTACAGGGCTGGGAATTCAGGGGCTTTACGCCCAATCGACTCCTGCTGACAGTAGTTTTTGGCTGTCTGGAGTAGACATACAGGCTGAGCGAACCCGCCATTTCAGTCTGGGAAACAGTCAGGCCCGCCTCGACAGTCAGCTGGTCCGTTTTGGCCAGGGGCTAAACCTGGGCCAGGCCCTCGCGATTGATTCCCGCTTTTTTGTCAAAGATTATGGTCCCGGAGGCTTGGTCTCCCTTTCATCCCGCGGCACCAGTGCCAGCCATACGGCAGTCCTGTGGAAAGGCATCCCTTTACAAAGTCTTACCCTTGGACAAGCGGATTTGTCTTTATACCAGGCAGGCAATGCTGAGGAGGTAGACTTGCAGTACGGCAGTGCCGTGAACCTGGCCGGCTCGGGAGCGATTGGCGGGGTGATTTCTTTGGTGGACAAAAGACCCGTTCCTGGGCGCTGGAAACTAGGCGGCGGGGTCCATTTGGACCAGAATGGGCAGGAGCATCTTTCGCTCAAAGCTGAAGCAGCAAATAAACGAATATATGCCCGGGTCCGGGGCGGACACCGGCAGGCAGATAACGACTATTGGTTCTGGCGACCTCGGGGTTTTGGCCCCAGAGAAAAAATCCAACAGGAACACGCGGCATTTTTTCAACAACAATTTCAGGCTGACCTGGGCACGCTGCTTCCCGATGGCCAACAATGGGAAATCAGTACCTGGCAACAAAGCGCCCGTCGGCAGTTGATCAACTCTCGGGCTGGCCAGCAGGACCAGGCATCCCGTTGTGCCTTGCGATGGCAGATGCCCAAACCTGGGTGGCGTCCCAGGGTTTTATTGGCATTGTGGAAAGACCAGCTGGCTTATCAGGATAGCCTGATCGGCTTGAATTCGGAAAGCCAAACGGTCAATCACCTGATGGAAGCTGAGAGTCAGCATAGCCTGAAAGGATGGACCTTTTTGATGGGGTATCGCTGGCATCGGCAGCAAGCTCAGGTCTCGGCTTACGGACCGGAGCCCTTGTTCCGGGTGGAGCAGGCGGGCTTGTTGAGTGCCTTGTGGGAGTCGCCGCAGAGCAGGCTAGCCTGGCGGAGTAGCTTACGCAAAGCCTTTTTGGATGGAGCCGCCCTGCCCTGGATTCCAGAAACCGGGCTGGAAGCCAAGCTCAGCAGGCTGCTTTCCTTGCGCGCCAAAATAGCCCGCTCCTACCGCATTCCTACCTTCAATGATCTGTATTGGCAGCCGGGCGGAAATCCTGACCTACTGCCGGAAACGGGTTGGAATCAGGAAGTGGGCTTGACGGGAAAGTTGCCTCCCATTCATATGAAATGGGAAGCCGGTCTCTTCAACAGCCAAATCGATAACTGGATTCTCTGGTTACCGGGTCCGCAATACTGGGCGCCGGAAAATGTGCTGAAAGTCTGGTCCAGAGGCTGGGAGTTTCAGGGCAGCTGGGAGCGGCAATTAGGCAGTTGGCACAGCCTGGCAAAAATCCAATATCAATACGCACGCACCACCCGGGAAGCGACCACGGTCCCCGGTGATGCTGGTTTATTTCGTCAGCTGATCTATGTGCCTCGTCATCAGGCCAATGCACTGCTTCGCCTCCAAAAAAATCGTTGGCAAGCGCAGACGAGCTTACAATACGTTGGCCGTCGCTTTACGGCTACAGACCACTCAAGCCATCTGGATCCCTATCTGGTTGGCCAGGCTTCTCTGGGCTACTCCATGCCGCTGAAAAGCGGGCAGCTCTTCTGGCAACTTCAAGTACAAAACTTTTTCAATACGGATTATCAGGTAGTCGCTGGAAGGCCTATGCCACTGCGATATTTTTCCGTGAACATACATTTTCAACTCCAAAACCTTAAATAACTAAATGAAACAATTCAACTTTCCATGGATGCGCCTTTTGCTGGCAGCCGTCGTAGGCATGAGTGGGCTCTGGGTACAAGGGCAAACGGTGACCAAGCGGGTAGCCCTGGTCAATGGGGGAACCTTTGGGAACCAGGCTGAGAATGCCCACATCATCTGGTGGGACACCGAAGCCGCACAGGTCGTGG
>JBCBGC010000227.1:0-4690 GCA_038527215.1 Bacteroidota bacterium | reverse complement strand
CTTTCTCCTGGCGGCAACATCTTCCGAAAGGCATTCATGACCGTGATGGTGGTGCCGTCAGGAGAAAGCCCCGCGGGAAAAGTCTTTCTGACGGCTGGCCTGGGCGGGATGAGTGGGGCCCAACCCAAAGCCGGAAACATTGCGGGCTGTATCACGGTCTGCGCGGAAGTAAACTCTAAAGCTGCCCATAAGCGGCATAAGCAGGGTTGGGTGGATGAATTGATCACTACTCTGCCTGAACTGGTGGACCGAATCAAAGCAGCCCAGGCAAACCAAGAGGTGGTTTCCATTGCCTACCTGGGCAATATCGTGGAGGTATGGGAACGGCTGGATGAAGAAAACATTTTCATCCACGTAGGTTCCGACCAAACTTCCTTGCACAATCCCTGGTCGGGTGGCTACTATCCGGTGGGGGTTTCTTACGACAAATCCCAGAAACTCATTAGAAAGGAACCAGAGACCTTTCGCAAGTTGGTGCAGGAATCCCTCCGCAGGCAAGCCGCTGCCATCAATCGGCATACCGCTAAAGGCACCTATTTCTTCGATTATGGCAATGCCTTTTTGCTGGAAGCCTCCCGGGCTGGTGCAGACATCAAAGGAGAAGATGGAGCGGAGTTCCGCTATCCTTCTTACGTGCAAGATATCCTGGGGCCCATGTGTTTTGATTATGGCTTTGGACCGTTTCGTTGGGTATGTGCTTCGGGCAAAAAGTCCGATCTGGAACTGACGGACCAAATTGCATTGCGAGTCATGCGGGCCATCAAAGCGGAAGCCCCATCCGAGATTCAGCAGCAAATGCAGGACAACATCCGCTGGATCGAAGAAGCTTCTCAAAATCAACTGGTGGTGGGCTCTCAGGCCCGCATTCTGTATGCGGACGCGGAAGGACGGGCCAAGATTGCCCTGGCTTTCAATGAAGCCATCGCCTCAGGCGAGCTATCCGGCCCGATCATCCTGGGGAGAGATCACCACGATGTGAGTGGTACAGATTCGCCCTATCGGGAAACCAGCAACATTCGAGACGGTAGCCGTTTTACCGCGGATATGGCCATTCACAATGTGATCGGCGACAGCTTCCGCGGCGCCACCTGGGTTTCCATCCACAATGGCGGCGGCGTCGGTTGGGGGGAAGTCATCAATGGTGGCTTTGGCATGCTCCTGGATGGTTCTGCCAGAGCGGAAAAAAGGCTGCGCAATATGCTGTTCTTCGATGTGAATAATGGCATTGCCCGGCGGAGCTGGGCGAGGAATCCTGAGGCGCAGTTTGCTATTCGCAGAGAGATGGAGCGGCGACCTGATTTGAAGGTTACGCTGGCCCAAAACGTCGAGAAGGGTTTGTTAGAGGGGCTGTTTTAGGGGTTTCTTTTTCGACTGCTCCTGCCTTTTTTCTTGATAAAGACGCTTGTACCTTTTTTCTTGATAAAGGCTCTCTGTACCTTTTTTCTTGATAAAAAAGGTACCCTGCAACATCAAGACGCTGCTAACCGCGCCCACGCCTCAGTCCCCACCCTCACCCTGGCAGCGTCTGGGCCCCGTCGCGCCTTTTTTGCTGGTTGGTTTATTGTGGGAGAAAAACACAAGCTGGATGGAGATGGCAGGCTTGGACTTTCGTCATCCCGGGGCTGAGCTCGGGCTGGATGAGGTACGAAGCCTGATCTGCTCAGAGCCCGGGATCTTTTGCCGAGCCAAAAACCATAAGTGCTTTCCAAAAGATATCCCTAACAACTGCCCCATAGGAACTCTTGATCCTTCTTCAATATTCTGTAGCTTGCGGCATGGCTCAAGATGCACGAGAAAAACGGCTGGCCCGTTTGATGGAAAACTATCCCGCGATTGAGGATTTGCAGCGGAAGGCAAAGCGCCGGATTCCCTATGTAGCCTGGGAATATCTGGAGGCGGGAACAGGCGATGAACGGGCGATGCTGCGCAATCGGGAGGCCCTGGATCATTGGCAGTTTTTGCCGCGCTTTATGCAAGGGGAACTCAACTTTGATCTGAGGACGAACTTATTTGGGCGAGAATATGCCGCGCCTTTTGGGGTGGCTCCGGTCGGACTGACCGGGCTGATGTGGCCCAAAGCCGAATGCATGCTGGCCGAGATGGCTTTTGAGGAACGCATTCCTTTTTGTCTCAGTACGGTAGCTACCCAGATTCCAGAAAAAGTTGGACCGCTATCTCAAGACATGGGGTGGTTTCAGCTGTATCCGCCTAAGGAAGTAGCCCTGCGCCAGCAGCTTCTCAAGCGCGCCAAAGACAGCGGCTTTCATACCCTGATCGTAACCGCTGATGTGCCCAAGCCCGCGCGACGAGAACGCACTAAGCGCGCCGGTCTAAAGACGCCCCCGAAGATTACGCCGGGTTTTATCTGGCAAGGCATTACCCATCCAGCCTGGTCTATCGCGACTTTGCTGACAGGCCTTCCCCGTCTCCGCACGGTAGAGAGCCATGCCCAAACCAAAAACCTCAAAGAGGTGGAGGAATTTGTGCGCTTTAAATTTCGCGGCAACCTGACCTGGGACTATCTCAAAGCCCTGCGCGAAGAATGGGATGGCCCCATCATCCTCAAAGGCATCTTGCATCCGGACGACGCCCGAGAGGCCCTGGCCATCGGCTTAGATGGCATAGCCGTGTCGAATCATGGCGGCCGTCAGTTTAATGGAGCAGTCGCGGCCATTGATGCTTTGCCGGGCATCGTAGAGGCGGTACAGGGCAAGGTTCCGGTCTTATATGACAGCGGATTACGCTCTGGCCTGGACATCATGCGAGCGCTCATATTGGGGGCTGACTTTGTGCTAATTGGAAGACCCTTTTTGTATGGAGTTGCGGCCCTGGGCAAGGACGGGGCTACCCTGGCTACCCGCATATTTAAGGATGATCTGATCAATAATATGGCGCAGTTGGGGGTGACGACCATGGAGGAGTTGAAGCGGGAAGGGATGGAGCGGGTTTTTCAGCGTCGCTAAGCTGGGTGCTTGTCATTTTCTTGTTGATGACTCCTTTGTACCTTTTTTCTTGATAAAGACTGCTTGTACCTTTTTTCTTGATAAAAAAGGTACCCAAAAAATCAAGACGCTGCTAACCGCGCCCACGCCTCAGTCCCCACCCTCACCCTGGCAGCGTCTGGGCCCCGTCGCGCTTTTTTTGCTGGTTGGTTTATTGTGGGAGAAAAACACAAGCTGGTAGAATAATTAGCCTAATTTTTTTAGCTCTCAAGCATTCTTGGCACCGCGGAAGCATGCTGAGCTTCGCGAAGCAGAGGTCCGGCATGGACATAGGTGCTTTGTTAGCAGTTCGTTTCTTTTTTTATTTAGTTATATGTTGAAAGTCGTTTTTGTGGGTTAAATATTCCAATGATAAAACCCAGATTATTTTCATCAAGAAGATGATTTTCTGCATAATTGGCATGTATTCCAACTGAACTCTCGCAAAATACATATAGGCTCCAACATAAAAAGTCAACAGGAAAACGATCGAAATAATTTTCATCAACGTTAATCTGGATTTGATTACCATTACTGTGATATAGAAAAATATCAAGAGCGTCAGCATGCTTGACAAAGTCACCATCAGGTCATGCATTGATGGGATGACAGTGATGAATCCTAATACTGTGGCTAAAATTCCTAAATATTTGATAACGTGCGAAGCACTTCTAATTTTAATTTTATTGGAAAAATTCACGAAAAATATTCCAAAGCTGGCAGTAAGAAAAAATACTCCTATAACAGCAAAAGGTCTTGCCGGATTATCTTCTCCATTGACTGCCAAAGGCCTAAGCAAGTTACTTATATAATTATTTGCCCAATCGTAACCCTCTGAATTTATATTGTTGTAGCTTCCTCCTGGATAATACATTGTAGCTATTATTAAAAGGAGCGTTCCAATGATAATTCCAATCAGGATTGAGTACTTTTTCATTATGATTTTTTTAAAGGCATCTACTTGATGTAGATATTTTTATTTCTTTTAATGCCCACTACGACTGTAGCTGAAAAAGTAACCCAGTCATCTGGCCAGGCATGATTTTTCAGCTGAGGTTGACGGTTCGTTTCCTTTTTTCTCACATGCTCTGGTCACCTGTCAATAAGTTGTTATCTGGGGCAAGTAGGGATAACTCCTTTTGTCCCCAAGATTAACTTTCCCATTTAGGTGAATACTTGTCTGATTTTCCAATAATGACTTGAAAAAATTCTCAATGTTGTCATTTCTGATATATACTCGTCCAAAAATTTTGTTTGTTGCTTGACTCTCCACGCTTGGCAGCTCGGATAATTTACTTTCGGTCTTCCCCGTCTTTCCCACCAGAAGCTGTGCCTTCTCTACACATTACTATTTTTCAATGACGCTTTAGGGCATACTATCTCTTGATAACCTGCCCGAAAATTCTATCGAATTGGGCTTCAGGTCCCGGCATGTAACATGGTTCCGAACGTCCCGCAGTCAGACCTCAAGCAGGCTATCCGGGTCATCGATCCCGATAGCCTCATCGCGGGGGTCTCCATGTTTCAAGTAATTCCTTCAGCCTCTCCTCCGCAAATGCAATCTGCGGTTGCGGATTCTCCTATCTCACTTCTCCTTCTTGGAGAACTTGACCGGCTGGAAGCCAGTGTTGCGGGTGATGACCGGCTGGAAGCCAGTGTTACGGGTGATGACCGGCTGGAAGCCAGTGTTACGGGTGATGACCGGCTGG
>JBCBGC010000226.1:0-4700 GCA_038527215.1 Bacteroidota bacterium | reverse complement strand
TGAAAGCCTTGATAATTTTTCACGGCTTGCTGACAATAGGCTAATTCATCTTTACTGAGCTCTGCCACCTCAATGTCAAAGCCCAACTTGCCCATAGAAGCTACGTCAGTGCGGTACTTGATGGAAGCCTGGGCGTCCCACTGGGTGACATGAGCACACATGGCAATCGCCGGATAAAAATGAGAATAATCCCACTGCATATAGACCCGATCCAGGGGGTCGGTATTATCACTCACCCAAAACTCGGTGAAGTACTGCAAGGCACCGTAATCCACCCGGCCCCCGCCACCCGAGCACAGCATGATGGGCACCCGGGGATATTTTTCGCGGACGCGTTCCAGTACGGCATAGAGACCTTTTACGTATTCAGTATAAAGATGCGATTGAGGTAAGCCTTGTTCAGCGAGATAAGCAGAGTAGGCATTGTAAATCACGGCATTAGCGTCCCATTTGACATAAGCGATATTGCGGTTTCGGGTAAAAATGCCATCCATTACCCCGAACACGTGGTTTTGCACCTCGGGATTGGAAAGGTCCAGGACCAGTTGGTTGCGGTAATAAAACTCCTTGCGGTCTGGCTGCCGGATCACCCAATCCCGGTGATTTTCGTAGAGTTCAGATTTCGGGTTGACCATTTCCGGCTCGATCCAAATCCCAAATTTCACCCCTTTCTCCGTCGCCTGCTCCACCAAATATCCCAGCCCATCAGGCAGCTTTTGTTTGTTTTCCTGCCAGTCTCCCAGGCCTGCTCCATCGTCATTGCGTGGGTACTTATTGGCAAACCAGCCATCGTCCAGCAGGAAGAGATCCACGCCCAGTTCTTTGGCTCCATCAAAGAGTTCCACCAGTTTTTCCTGGTCAAAATCGAAGTAGGTGGCTTCCCAGTTGTTGAGCAGGGTGAGCCGTTTGCCTTGCCCGTCATACAAGCGGTACTGTCTGGCCCAGCGGTGCATCTGCCGACTGGCCGGTCCAATCCCCTCCTCTGAGTAGCTGTAAATAAAATGGGGCGTCTCAAAGCTAGCCCCGGCCGCCAGTTGATAGCTGGCGGCATGCGGATTGATCCCCGCGATCAGGCGGAGATTGCTGTAGCGGTCTTTCTCAAAGTCAAAGCGATAGTTGCCCGACCAGGCTAGATTGGCCAGCATGACGCGGCCCGCATTCTCCGTAGCAGGCTGGTCAAAGGACAGCATGAAAGTCGGCGGCGCATATAGATTGGCCCGGGTGCCCAGCTTGGAATCCAGGACCTTGATTCCATGGGTGAGCGGGTGGGTTTCCGGTTGCATTTCTTCGGCCCAGCTGCCGTGGTATTGAGTCAGGAAAAAAGCCTCGTCCCGAAAATAAAGATTGGCCGAAGCGTACTTTTGTAAGTGAATGGCCCCTTCCTCTCCGTTGCTGATTTCGGTCCAGTGTTCAAAGACGTTTTCCTGGAGAAATACTTTGTAAAAAAGGCGCACCTTGGTTTGATAGACCGGGTCGATCAATTGAACCGTGGTGAGTTCCACCCCTGCTTCCAACACATCTTTTCGATACGTCTGATACAGCATTTCTGTAGCAGGATTGCCGTCGGCGTGGGTGATCTGCAAGGCCGGCTCGGCAATGTTCCAGGTCCCGCTGGGCGTATAGGCATGATTAAACACATCCTCATTGGTGCCATCGTAGCGAAGTTGGGCCGCGATCTGCCGATAGTCCGCCTCCTGGCGCAGCTTTTTCCCGAAATATATTTGCCGTAAGCGACTCTCGGCATCGGTGGTCAGCACCAGGGCGTAGTCAGCACTTTCGATCGGTATCAGCGGTTGGGCAATCAGACTGGCGGTACAGCTGAGCAGCAGGGCGAGGAGTAGGGAGCGCATAGGTATTTTTTCAGGTTCGGGTAAGGAACCGCAATCTAAGGCCTCAACCTGAGATATGGGGAGAAAAAAACATATCTCCACAGATAGCTCAATCTAAGCCCATTCTGCATCAGTATATATTGGGATCAAAAATGGCCCAGCCATAAAAACTAGCTGGGCCTTATCAGGCGTTTTCAAAGCTGGGCTAAGTGTTTTCCGTGGGAGAAGGAGCTACCCCCGCAAAGACCAGGAAGTCCATAACACTGGTAATCTGCTGCACCGACGCAAGCTTGCTAGCTGCAGGGGTCCAGAGGGAATCGGCGCTAAATACAGAAGTGGGAGATTTCTTCATGAGCCCGACCAGCGTATGACCTACCAACCAGCTTCCCAGATGACCCAGTCGCTGGCCATTTTCCTGCACTTCGGCTTCCCGTAGGAGATAGTACCAAAGGGGGGTGCGGTTGAGAAAACCGGCTTTTTCCAGCAAGTCATTTAGGTTCTCTACCGCTGGATTTTTCACTTTTGATTTGGACAAAACCTTCAATTTGAAGCCGCCCATCCAGTCTTGCCGGTTAATATGGCGCGCTAGTACCTGACCAGAAACCATGTTCAGGAGTAAGCCCCTCAGCAGGTTCCTCCGAGCCAGGTGCTTCATGATTTTATTGAAAATGCATTCTGCCTTCTTACCTCCTTCCGGTCCTTCAGTCCCATGTTCCATTTTTACTTCTTCCTTCTCCATCGTACTCAGAAAAGAAAAATCCTCATTGGCCATATTACTCACCCGTTCTGTCAGGCGGGTATCGATTTTTCGGGTAAAACGGTCTTTTTCAGCCGGGCGATCTGAAAAAAAACGGTCCCACTCGATAATCCAGTTTTCCGGGAGCTTATCCTTCATATCTGTATTATGCTCAGCGCCACGCCCTGTAAAGGCAAACAACTGCGTAAAGTCCGCCCTATCTTCACGCGGATTCTTGCCAGGCAATGGCCGCCCAAAATTTCGGTTAAAATCGTATTCACTACGGACCATGCTATGCCCAAAACGGAAGGCGGCCGTCGAGAATTCCAGCGGCATGAATACTTCTCCGCTATTGCCCTGACGATCAGCGATGCAATCAAAAATAGTCCCTGCAAATTCCCGGATATGGGTTAAAACCTCTTCATTTAAGATTCGGGGCAAGTAATCTTCCAGGACCAACCACTGGTAGATCAGGGTGAGTTGCTGCCGGGCGGCCAGAAATATCGCCTGCTTTTCTTCTGGGCTTTCCTTTTCTTTGGTTCCTCGGCTGGCTCTAATCTCATCTACCAGGCGATTATGGGCTTTGAGAAAAGCCAGGTGAAATTGAGCCACAATCAGGTTCTCATCATTTCGGGTATCTCCGATCAAAGCCTGAGTGGGCAGGGCTCCTTTCAGTCCTGGAATCTTATTGCGTTCTTCCTCGGTTAGCATATAAAGCCGAGGGAGGTCTCGCTCTGCCACTCCAGTAGGAGGGTCCAGTTCAGGATCAGGCCGCTCCCCAGGCGGAGAACTTTCATTTTTTCCCAGCACCAGTTTGATTTGGTCATTTTTCTGATAGAACTGAGGAAAAGTCTGGTAGGCCAGGCCAGGACCGCCATACACACTGTCCAGGTCAAAGAAAGGGGTCCGCATATTGCGGAGGTTCCTGACGATGGTATGTGGGTGAACTGGTTCGAAATCCTTTTTGAGGATTTCAAAGGGATGGGATCGGTCTGTCCCTGCCGTCAGATCATGGTCTATAAACTGACCGAAGTAGGTAAAACCTGCCGGGATTTGAGAGTTATTAGCCAGGTCTCCCGCCTCATCGGCCTGAAGCTCATTCATGATATCCGCCAGGGCTTTCAGATGCTCAATCAAGGGAGCCGTGTCAGCCTTTTTATATAGGTCATTGTATACTCTTTTAGCCAGTTCAGGAAAGAGATATCTGAAAGAACTCTCCTTCAATTTTCCTGCTTCATAAAAAGGATTGAAATAGCATACTTGCTGGCCGTCAGTCGTCACGGAATAGGCCGCGTGCTTGCCATGGTAGGACATCTGTCCATTGGTAGTTGGATAATTTTCCATATTCTTGGTGTCTTCAGGCATTACAGGGTTGCCAGTTAGGGTTGATTGAGGCTCAAAATTTCTATCTTCCTCTCCTTCTATGCTGGCAGAATTAATGAAACCAGACTTTCGCTTAAGGAAGGTCAGCCGTTACCTAATAATCAGGTTGATTGGGGATTTCCTCAAAGCAAGGGGAGAATAACCACCACCTGGGTTCCGAGGGCCTGGTTCTCTGGTCCGATGAGATCCAGCGTATATAATTCTGTATTCTGCTGGTATTGCTCTTCCAGCAATTCCAGCCTTTTTCGGGTGATCTCCATCGCCTTGGATTCATGCTGCTGCTCACGCTGCGAGGAAGCCGCCCTCCCGATGCCATTGTCCTTCACACTGCAAAACAGCTGTTCCTGCTGCTTCCAAAATTGAATGGTGATCTGGCCTTCCCCATTTTTCATCAGCAGACCGTGGATGATGGCATTTTCCACAAAAGGTTGTAACAACATTGTAGGTACAAAAACCTCTTCCGGCTCCAGGGCATCCCCTACTTCGATCTGGTAGGTAAATGACCGCTCAAAGCGTTGTGCTTCCACTTCCAGATATTCCCTCAATAAATCCGTCTCTTTTTGGAGATCGATAAATGCCTTGGGGGCGACATTCAGAATTTTCCGCATCAGGCTGGCCATTTGGACCAGGTACTCATCCGCGGTATCAATGTCCTTGTCGAACATATAGCTCCGAATGGCATTGAGGGAATTGAAGATAAAATGCGGGTTCATCTGCATTCGCAGGATGGCGGTTTCAGCTTCGGCGACCAG
>JBCBGC010000225.1:0-4753 GCA_038527215.1 Bacteroidota bacterium | reverse complement strand
AGGCAAAACCGTTTGCATGGTGTTACTGACAAAAGTTCGAATAGCTATGGAGTAGATCAGTTCTTAGGTAATGGTGGTGATGCCTTTGTTGTTGTCTGAGGCAAGGTTCCCATTGGCATCATAGGTGTAGTCCTGATTGGAGCTACTGCCATCATCTAAGAACTGATCTACTCCATAGCTATTCGAACTTTTGTCAGTAACACCATGCAAACGGTTTTGCCTGGTACTTGACCAGCTGTAGTTGTAGCTCAGGCTGTCAAGAATGCCATAACTGCTTGAGCTAGTCGAACCATACCGATTGAGGGTCTCAATGTTCCCATTCTTGTCATAGGAGAGGTTGACATCAAAGTAGTTCTGATCACTGCTGTTGTGTGCATAATCCGCTTCTTTGAGCCGATTGAGGCTATCATAGCTAAAGTCATAGGCATGAAGGTCTCCACTGGTGATCCCATCTCCGGTGCGCCATTGCATGGCTGAGATGTTGCCGTTGTATTGTGCATTGGCTCCTGTGTTGTAGTCCAACTCTAGGGCAAAGAGGTCTGCTCCCAGGCTGCTCGGATCATTGAGCTTTTCCAGCCAGCCTTTGATGTTGTACTGGTAGTCAACCGTCTGCAGGAAATCTGCCCCAGCTTTGAAGTGGAGCTTTTTCTGCTGGGTTTGACCCAGGATATCGAAGTGATGCTCAGAGAGGGTAACAAACTCAGCTGAATCTGGATGAGCCAGCGCTTCTGTGCGCTGCTCCATACGGACGACCTTTCCCTGAGGGGAATAGGTGTAGTTTTTCTTAATCAATACCTCCTCATTAGGCGCTCCTTCGGTCGCGTGAGATTGCAGACTATACTCAAGCTCACCACTGAAGGCATAATCATATTCCACTACGTCTGAGCCTGCCCCTGTATTGCCTCCCGCGATGTGATTGGTAGAGATGGTTTGGAGTTCCCGACCATATTTATCATAGTGGGTAAAGGTCCACATCCAGTCATTCATATCACTATCTGGATTGAGGGAAGCTACCTTGATCATGGTAACCAAGCCACGTGTTCGCTCACTGACGATGTTATCGGGAAAGAGACCGGTTGCATTGGCATAGATAATATCTTCCCGGCCATCGTGATCGCTATCGACTTGGGCCCAGTCATGGGTGTCATAGAAGGTAACCGACAATACCTGGGCTGATCCGCCACTCAGATCGGGGAAACTTTCATCGAGGGTGTATTCATGAGTGGTCGTGGGATCTTTGCTTTCAAAGAGCTCATGGCTGCCATAATGGGTATCGGCTGCGCTTTGCATACTGGCCTGGTTAAGAGAACTGGCGTAGCTCCCGGTAACAACGGGCCTGCCTAACGCATCATACTTAGTTACCAAATACCGGCTGGAGTCTCTGAGGTTACCATCCTGAGTCATGATGACCCGGTCCAGGGGGTCATAGACCAGGTACACCCAATCTGCTCCGGGAACTTTCTTCTCCTTGATCCGGCCCCTTTTGTCATACTTGTACTGAAAGGCAAATCTATCCAGGAGGTCCTGGGTCAAGGTCGCATATTGTACTTCCTCCCACCCCTCAGGTTGGAGAACATACTTCACCCGGCCAAAGTCGTCGTAAATGTAGTGGGTAAGGGCCCACTGGGTAGGATTAATCTGCACCTTTTGAAAAAGGGTGCGCCCCAGTTTGTCTGTGTAGACTTCTGTTAAGGCTCCGTTTTCATCCTCGGTGGTTTCTATCCTAAGGCTACCGATGGGATAGGTGTAGGGCCCATCTCCAGGGCCTGCATCAGTGATGAAGGCCTGTTCGGTGTAGTTGTTCACTTCATAGACCTTGTAGATCGTTTTTTGGGCTAATTGCCAATCTGCTCCTGGGGAACCTTGTTCAATGACCCGGGCTAAAGGTGAGGGCTCAATATCGGTAACCGCATAAGGATAATCGACATCTGTTCCCCAGTGAGGAAAGTTGGTAGAACTAAAGAAATTATCCTGCTCAGTCTCTGCCTGGCTCCGGTAACTTCCCGGATTACCCGTCCCATCAACATAGGGTAAGTAGACGGTGGGCTCCTGGCCCAGGCTATTGTACTGATGAAAACTTATGATATCTCCCCCACAATCAGGAGCTGCCTGGATGGCAACTTCTTGCAATGGTCTACCCAGACCATCGAAGTAGGCCAGGCTTGCATGGCGCTGATCTCCCAAGGCTAAGGCATCAGCGGCTTGATCAGTGGTAACCGGTTCACGCATGGTCTCAGAAAGGATGTAGTTCTGCGTGGTATCCAAACTGAGAGTGGTTGCTCCGCAGCTTACACAAGGCAGAGAACTATCATTGATGGTGAGCTCATCCAGGGTTCCGGTAAGCGTCCGGAGGTAAGAGGTGCCAGTAATGACACCATGCTGAATTACTGACAGATCGGTGATGTCGGTTGCTCCGCCACTGCTTTCAGTAAAGCTACCCACCAGAGCCGAGGTACTGGCATTGTATACGGCCAGGGTGAAGTTGGCTCCACTGCGGGAGAGCTCTAAGCGGTAGGTGGTACCAAGTCCAGCAGTAATAGTATTGGTAGAAGCCGTGCGGGTAGTACCGTTTTTAAAGTTCAGTTCGAAGTAGTAGGAACCACCTGAGTAGATGTAGGAGACCATGACCCCATCTTGATCGGTTAAGGTGTAGGTACCATAGGCAGAGGTGCTTACCTCATCGGCTGAGCGCCAGGGGGCTAGGGTACCGGCAGTCAAAGCCAGGGCGTAATGGCCGGTGCCTTGTGAGCCGGCTGATTGGGGATAGAACTCACAACTAACCGTCCAGCTGTTGTTACTCAAAACTGTCCCGAGTTTACGATAGACCCGCTTCTCGGCCCGGCCCCCAACCCCTACGTATTGGACGGCTCCACTGGAAATCTCCATGTATCCCGGAGAGTACAAGAGGTTGCCATTGTAGAGACCAACTACATGGGCATCATCCCACATGCGATCATGCCCATAATCCTCTTCGAAGTGGATACTTTGGCCAATGGCATCTAGGCCTAAAACCAGAAGGCTTAGGAAAAATGCGATATGTCGGAGTTTCATGGTTAGGTTTTTGAGTGGGTTGTTTTATTTTAAGTTACTTTATATCATAATTACGTTTTGAAAGTTTTATGAGATTCTAGACCTGCTTCTAATAGTCTTCTTTGAATCCAATATTACTCTCGGCGTAAAATTCACTTGAAAAAACTCTTAAACATTGGGCCTAAGAATACAGGTAGGCGAAGGCTATTTTCTGCTCTGGAACTACCAAGGGTCTTATTTTTTTATTGTCCCAATGTTTTAGTTTTGCGGTTAGGCTTTTTTCCGTTTCAGTGCCAATAGAAGTTATTATAGATTAATCTTGCAATCCGAGTAACTTATTTTACGTTTATTGGATCTAATTAATCTAGAAGATCTGCACCTCCTAAAGTAGCCCCCATGATGTTAAAAAAGCTATTCATCTTAGCGATTTGAGCTTCACTAAATGAGTTGCCATAAGATCTATAAAAAGCTTGCCAAATAGAATCTCTTGCCTGTACATCAGAAATATAGCATTCAATTCTTTCATTGAAAGCTAAAACCGGGTGAATGATATCTAATCCGCCATCATTTTCCCCCCTTCTCTGGTAAGAGAATATACCAATGCAGGGGTTGCTTTCTGAGATAATATAGGGCCTCAACTCAAAGTAAATTCGTTGATCTGTATTTATATTTCTCAAATAGTGAGAATGAATTCTTTCAATCTCATCTTTTGTAAAACACTTGGAGCGTCTCGGCTTTTTATTAATAAATCCTTTTTTTTTGAGCAAGCAACTCGGCCATAACATTGACAGGGAAAGAGCAAATATCAAACAAATTCTAATATTATAAACATTCATTACTTGGTGATTTTTTTGAAATATTTAATTTCCTTTTTAACAACGCTTGGTTCAGAAAAATCCCCTAAACCATGTAGCGCTTCGTGATAGCCTGTCAATTTTATAAAGTTATTTTGATCTGCATATTTATAAGCATTCATTGCAGCTCTTGCTTTAATTTGACTAGAACTTAGTTGGCTTTTTGTTTCTGAGGAGGCTTCAGCATTTGTGTTTTTCTTACTTAACACCCACCCTGGATTCTTTTCGATTTTCTTTTGCCCATCCCAATATTTTTCAGTTCGTTCGATAATTTCATAGTTACCTTCCCTCACCATACTTTCAATATGTTCTTTTGTGCTAGGCAGGATGCCTACATAAACATTTAGGGTAAAAGAATCATCCTCTTTATTATATTGGGTGTATCCATTCATATAAGTGATTTTCTCGGTTATTGTTGAGTATTCAATCCCCACTTTATTTGAAACTCTCAGATTGAATTTATCCGGTGAATTAGAGAGATTCATTAAAACCTTTCTTCCCTGCTTATCCTCATTCAATAAATCCAAATACTTTTGGGTATCCTCACTGATTGCCTCTCCATTCAGCGTTGAAAAAGATATTTTTTTGGTTTTTTTGTCCTTTTCTAGAATAATTTCATTTCCATTAGAATCGTAAATAGTTCTTCCATCAGGATCAACGAAGATCAATGGATTGTTAGCTACATAGACAAAAGGAGAAATAGGCTGATACTCCTCCGCCAGCGCATCGACCCCATTCCACCTGGCGATAGACGCATCATACATCCTGGCCCCATAATCACTCCAATTCAGCCCATGATCAGTTTGGAGTTCCTTCCCATTGTAGAGATAACGGTTAGGCGGACTGGCTGTAGTCGTTCCTGAGACGGC
>JBCBGC010000224.1:0-4857 GCA_038527215.1 Bacteroidota bacterium | reverse complement strand
ATCACTCAAAGCTACCTGGGTGGCGTTGTCGCCGATGGAAGCGGTCAGGTTTCCGCTGTAGGAAAGGCCCCATACCCAGCATTCACCAGGACCCGCTCCGGCAAAGTTCACCATATCAGCGGGTGGTACGCCCAGGATGGTTCCTGCGGCATCGGTTACCACATAGGTAAAGTTCGGTCCGGCCGTTCCGGTGCTGTCAAAAGCAAAAACGGCAGATTGGTTCGGATCGTTATAGCATACGGTCAGGGTATCAGCGCCCAATTCGGACTGTACCATGCCGCCGTCTACGTCCTCGCGGAGCACTACGATGAAGTTGTCAGAGAGGTCAAAACAGCCATCACTCAAAGCTACCTGAGTAGCATTGTCACCGATGGAAGCGGTCAGGTTTCCGCTGTAGGAAAGCCCCCATACCCAGCATTCACCCGGTCCCGCTCCGGCGAAGTTCACCATATCAGCGGGCGGTACGCCCAGAATGGTTCCTGCGGCATCGGTTACCACATAGGTAAAGTTCGGTCCGGCCGTGCCCGTGCTATCAAAAGCAAAGACCGTAGATTGATTCGGATCGTTATAGCATACGGTCAGCGTATCAGCCCCCAATTCAGACTGTACCATGCCGCCGTCTACGTCCTCACGAAGCACCACGATGAAGTTGTCAGAGAGGTCAAAACAGCCATCGCTCAAAGCTACCTGGGCAGCATTGTCACCGATGGAAGCAGTCAGGTTTCCACTGTAGGAAAGCCCCCATACCCAGCATTCACCCGGTCCGGCTCCTGCAAAGTTCACCATATCAGCGGGCGGTACGCCCAGAATGGTTCCTGCCGCATCGGTTACCACATAGGTAAAGTTTGGTCCGGCCGTGCCGGTGCTGTCAAAAGCAAAAACGGTAGATTGATTCGGATCATTATAGCAAACGGTCAGGGTATCAGCCCCCAATTCAGACTGTACCATGCCGCCATCTACATCATCTCGCAGGACCACGATAAAGTTATCGGAGAGATCAAAGCAGCCGTCACACAAGGCTACCTGGTTGATGTTGTCGCCCACCTGCGCGGTGAATGTCCCGGTATAGGAAACACCCCATACCCAGCATTCGCCCGGTCCGGCTCCCGCAAAATCCACCATATCCCCAGGAGGAATGCCCAGGATATTTCCGGCAGCGTCGGTTACCAAATAGGTAAAGGAACCAGAACCAACCGTGGTACTGTCGAAGGAATAAACCGTGGTCGCGTTGGGGTCGTTATAGCAGACTTGCAGGGTGTCCATCCCGCTGCTGCTTTGTACGGTCCCTCCATCTACGGTATCCCGAATCACCACCACTCTATTATTCGAGAGAGCAAAACAGCTGTCGCTCAGGGCAGTAGAAAAAAGGTTTTGTCCTACCATTGCCTGAAAGCTGCCGGTATAGGATACGCCGTAAATCCAGCATTCCCCGGGAGGCGCCTGGGTGAAATCAACCATGTCTCCCGGAGGGAGGCCCAGAATGTTGCCCTGGGTATCGGTGATCACATAGGCATAAGGGTTCATGCTCTGCCCGATGGCAAACATTTGAAAAGCACCGAGGCCATTGGTTCCGCCCGGTCCTTTGCAATAGAACATGGTATCCTCCCAGGTTTGGGATTCTACAAAACCCGCATGGCAGGCACTGATGCTGTTCATCGCGCCAAAGGTGGAGGGCGAGGCTGCAAACCAGTCCGCCGAAGAGTCGCCAAAGCCTCGGTATTCCATGGAATAAGCAGCACTTGGCAGCGTGGCTACATAGTCTCCTGCGGTCCAGATGCCTTTGCTCACGGCTATGGCTTCCCTGCCTAGTCCCCCAGCACCCCATTGCACAAAGTCTTCCATCGCCGTGGAGGAAGCAAATTGGTTGGAGTTGTAGAGTCCCAGGTCAGAAGCAGAATCGTCCAAAGAAAAATTCCAGAAGGAGGCGATATCGCCTGGCAAAATGTTTAAACTCCCACTCATAGACAGGGAGGGATCGTTGAGCTGGACATAAGAAAAATTGGCGCAAAGCCACCAATTGCTAATGTCCACCGTAGTACTGCCCGTATTTCTCAACTCGATGATATCCTGGCCCTGGTAACGTACCTCATTCAGCACCACTTGGGCCGATAGGTTACCAATGCTCAGGCATCCTAGGAGAAGGCAGAGAATCAGATAGTAAGTTCTTCTCAGCATGAACAATTTTTTAGGTGAATAATTGATTGCTAATGAGGAATTTTTTCCTCTGCCTAAAAGTCCCTAAAGGGTATCACAGAAGTATCACAAAAGCATGGCATTTCGCCGGGGAGTTATAGCCATTTTGTGAAAAAATTTGACCAGAGCCAGGGGCGGTCGTATCATGGGTGAAGATCAAGTTATATCCTATGTCCCTCCACATTGATCCCATGTTGTTAGCCGCGTTGAAGCGAGGAGAGGAAAAAGCCTTTTCCCAACTCATCGACCAGTATAGCCAGTTTGTCTATGCAGTGGCGGTACGCATGTTGGGGGACGAAGTGGAGGCCCGGGAAAGCTCCCAGGAGGTTTTTATCAAGGTGTGGCAGAAAATAGATTCGTACAAAAGCGCCTACGCCTTTCGGACCTGGTTATACCGCATCATTTCCAATACCTGCCTCGACCAGTTGCGAAAACGAAAAAGACAGCAGGAAAAATTTGTGTCGCTGGGGCAGGAGGGCTGGGAAGCCTTGCCGGAAGAAGAATCCCAGGAAACAAGCTGGGATGGTCCACAGCTGATGGTCACCATTCGCAAGCTGGCTGGGAAGCTATCCCACAAGCAACACATGGTCTTCGTCCTGCACGATATCGAAGAACTGCCCCAGGCAGAAATCGCCGATATCCTGCAGATCAAAAAAGGCAGCGTGAAGAGTAACCTTCACCTGGCCCGCAAAGCTATCCGGGAAGCTTTAGGTTCCCGTTATTCGCTGCAAAACACCTGATTCATGGACTGTCGATATCCAGAAAAATCCGCGGAATGGCTGTTGGAGCAACAAACCTCCGACATCGTCGCGCACGTAGCCCACTGCAGCCAGTGTCAGCAAAAAATCCAGACCTGGCAGGCCGAGCAGCAGCTCACCCAAGGCTGGAAAGCGCTTGCTCCTGAGCTACTCAATCCCGAAGCCTTCAAAGCAGACCTCCTGGCCCGGGTCAAAGAAAAGGAAACCCCCAAGGTACGTCCGCTGGCTGGTTGGGTGAGCTCCCTGCGCTATGGCATGGCAGCGGCAGCGGCTTTTCTCCTGCTCTTTTTCATCTATGAGGAGACCAGCCACTCCCTGGATTATACCCAGCTTCAGCCCGCCAGCGCTCAATCCTCCGTCAAAGCCAAAATGGAAGCCGCCTCTCGCTACTGGCAAAGCCTGCCAGAGAAAAACCGGCCTTCCCAAACTCCCGAACTTGCTCCCGAGCCTTTTGACCTGCAAGCCAAAGTATTGCAAAAGCTCCGCGAAAAGTACCCTGACCTTTATCTCGAATTAGAAAAAGAAATATGGGAAGAAAATCCCAACCAAAAACCATCCGCAAAATCATGAAAAAGTCTCTCATATTCCGCTTCAGCGGCTTGCTGGTCGCTGCTTTATTCCTGACCGGCTGTCCCCCGCAGTACACCACCACCACCGTTAACCCTGATGGCTCTATTGACCGGGTAGTGGGAGAAGTGAGCCTAAAAAGTACCAAAGATCTGGACAGGTCAGAACTCTGGGTGCCCGCCGATGCTTCCTGGCAGTTAGATACCCTCACCGATTCCACAGCGGTTTTGACCAGGCACTATCCCAATGGCGCATCTCTGAACGAAGCCTATTTACAGGCAGACCAGGACAAGCAAGCCCCTCGTCAGGTAGCGGTAGAAAGAAGCTTCCGCTGGTTTTACACCGTCTACACCTATGATGAGATGATCCCTGGATTTTTGACCGAAATCCCCTTAACCCAGTACCTCAGTGAAGAAGAAATTGCTCTCTTCAAATCAGACGAAAAGGAAGAGCATCCTGACCTCGAACAAATGGAAGCTGAAGCCCGCAAGCTCCGCTTAGCCTCTATCGAAAAGCGCTATGACCTTTGGTTTTCAGACCACCTTACCTACTGGGCTATCCAAGAACTCTGGCGGGAAATAGAAGCCTTTGATGGTAGGCAAGAAATGAGCTTTGAGGATGCTTATGTACACGCAAAAGCCTTCATCAAGGAGAAGGAAAAAGAAGATGAGTCCTTTGACCTGTTGGAATCCATGGACCTCGACCTCCTGGGAAGCCTTACCTATCAGCCTTTGCAATGGAATGCCGAAAAAATCAAAGCCTTCCAAGCTTATTTAGAAAAAGCAGGCTTTGAGAAAAAAATGGAAAAACAGTTTGAGACCGCTTTGTTCAGGGACTATCAAAATCACCTCATGATGCCCGGCCAGCTTATTTCCACCAATGCCACCATCCGCGGCCAGGACACCCTCAGCTGGGCCGTCAATGGCGCAAAATATATGGACAGTGATTTTCACATGCTCGCCAAAAGCCGCCTCCCGAATTACTGGGCCTTTGGGGTATCCATCTTGCTAGGGGCCATGGCGATCAGCCTTTTTTTCAAAAGAAGAGAAGACGACCACTTGGAGGAATAACCCTCCCAACCGTCCGTAACACTGGCTTCAAGCCGGTCATAGAACAGGGGCTAACCTACAGGTTAGCCCCGATACTTTTTTGTCACCCCGGAAAGACGTTGAGCGCCAGCGAAAAGGCTTATCCGTGTCATGGATCCCGACATGCTAATCGTCCGGGGTCTCCATGATCATGACGTAATCGCGGAGATCCCGGATATATCCCCCTCCCTTTGGTCGGAGTCCATTCCGGGATGACATAGATATATGTGAAAGTTTAAGAGCGGTCTCAC
>JBCBGC010000223.1:0-5046 GCA_038527215.1 Bacteroidota bacterium | reverse complement strand
TTGAGTCTCCCCAAGACCATTTGATGAAATCATCTCTCCTTCCATATGCTTGTCACCCCTGAAGCTCCTCCGACCGCAGGGAGGTGAGCTATCCGGGGTCTCTCGCTTTTGTGCCGGTCTCTGCTGAGAAATCTCCTTAAAGGAAGGAACAACCAGCAAACCTCCCTAACGAAAGGTATCTCTAAGCACCTTCTAATTGAAGAATCAAAAGGCAAGGAAAGCCTCTTTTTGCTGGGCCAGGAGTTGCTTGGTCTTTTCATCTACCAGTTGAGAAGTTTCGTCAATCAATTTATAGCTGGAGGAAATGGGCTGTTTTTGAGGAAGTACTGCCACATTGAGGTGATTGAGGATATCAGCCAGATGATCCATGCCACGCAAGTTCCCCGCCCGCCCCGTGGCTACGCCAGTGATACAGGCTTTTTTATGACTAAAGGTGGGCTGGTAATCACGGACTGAAATCGCATCCAGGAGAAGTTTCAAAATGCCGGGGATGCTACCATTATACTCTGGGACAAAAAACCAGAATTTATGAGAAGGAATAAAAAACTGATCTTGAATTTGACTCACTTCTGCCGATTGCCCATCTTTCTGGTACATATCGCTTTGGACTATTTTGTCAGCCACTTCCTTTATATCCAGCAGGGCCACGGTTTCCGTCTGGGAAGCCGCCAGCAAATGATAGGCATGACGGGCAAAAATGGCCGTGTGGCTATTCGGTCGATTTGAACCTATGATGACGGTGATCATAAGGATGATGTTTAGCGGTAAAAGGGCCTGCGATTGTTATATGCAAGGTAGAAGATATTTATGAAAACGTTTACATTTTGATAAATTTTTTTATCTTTAAGCTGCGCAAGTTTGCCCATGAAAATGCCCGGCCAATAAGCCGCTACTACTCGTTTCACCTGTAATTCTACGCCCCTTGTTAGACCTCGGCATAGTTCTGATCTATTTTACCGCTATTTTTTTGACCGCTATCTCGGGTCGTACGCGCAAAGATGTAACCATTGAGCAGTACTTCCTCAGCAGTCGAAATCTTCGCTGGCCCTCCATCGCCCTTTCTTCCATCGCCACCAATATCAATGGCTATCAATTCCTGGGCATGATGGGTTCAGCCTACCTTTACGGCATTGCCCAGGCCAGCTTGGAAATCAATGCCGTTCAAGGGATTTTGATGGCGGCTTTCATTTTTGTGCCGATGTATCTACGGGATGGCATCATCACCATCACCCAGTTTATCAAAAAACGCCTGGGGAATACCGTAGGCTTATTTTACTCCCTGGCCAACCTTACTATTTTCTCCACCATTACCTTAGGGGCCGCTCTCTTCTGGGGGGCTTACGCAGCTGACCTGGTATTCGATGACTATCTCAGTGTCATTAGCGAAGATCGGATCACCCGGATTACGGTGCTGATCATTGGCCTGGGGGTCTTCTCAGCTATTTATACCTATCTGGGAGGGTTAGGAGCCGTGGTAAAAACGGATATCATTCAATTCAGCATCTTACTAACCGGAGGATTTGTGGTGCTCTTTGTCGCTGTTTATGAGCTAGGGGGATGGGGAGAGCTTTACCGTAAGACCCCGGAACTCATGCACCTCCACTTACCTGCGGATCATGAGAAACTTCCCTGGATTCATATTTTTGGCCTGTTTCTGCTGAATATCAATTACTGGTGTGCCAATCAAACCATCATCCAACGTTCGCTGGCTGCCAGAAGCCTGAAAGATGCCCAAATAGGCCTGATGGTGGGCGGAGTCATGAAATACGTGATGGCCGTCCTGATCGTCGTCCCAGGCGTGGCGCTGGTAGGGATTCTGGGTGAAAATGGCTTAAGTGAACCAGACATGGCCTTTCCCTACCTGGTGGATACCTATCTGCCGATTGGCATCAAAGGCTTGATTCTCTGCGCCCTTTTTGCCTCGCTCATGAGTACCGTCGATTCTACCTTCAATTCCCTGGCGACTCTTTGGTCCATTGACATTTACAAGACCTACCTTCGAAAGCAGGCCAACGACCGGGAAGTCGTACAGGCAGGAAAAAACAGCATTCTGGTGAGCCTGGTAACGGGAGTGATCATGGGGCTCGTCCTCCTCTACATTAAATTCAATGACCCGGAAGCAGCTTTCACCCACACCCTGAATGAGTTACGGTATTACATCAACTGTGGCATCGTGGTCTTGATTTGTACCGCGGCCTTCCTGGCTGTACCCAATCGTAAGCTAACCCTGATGGCCTTTCTGGGAACCGTTCCCTTACAGCTCGGGATCTTATACTTTTTCCCGGACATGAATTACTTCGTGAGAGCTATGTGGGTCATCCTGATCGCTTTTGCCGTCATCGCCGCCGGATCCGCCCATAAAGGATGGATGCCCAGAAAAGACCTGCTGGAATTTGAATCGAAAGAAATCCTGCAAGTGGGCCTGGGTATGCTCCTGTCCTTAATTGCCCTGCATATTATTTTCCACTAAAAAATACCCATCTCAACCCGCTCCCTGAGGGAGTGGGTAGGCATGTGGACCACCAATGGGAGCGGAATGCAGGCGGGGCAGCAAAGGGAATTGGCTAGCCTTTAGCCAAAGATCCGGGCCCAAAGATTGCGCGGGAGGGTCTTCAAGGCAAATACTAATTGCTTGCCCATCCCGGCATAGGCCACCTCTTCAATCAGGTGATCTGTACTGTTATCATAGGGAGGGGTAATCGCCGAAAAGGTGCCGCCTTTCCCCCGGATGAAATATCCTCTTGGGTTAGAAAATTCTTTGAAGGCTTCTTCTCCATGATGTGCGCCCATCCCACTTTCTCCTATGCCTCCAAAAGGCAGGGAAGCCTGGGCTGCCTGCAGGGCCGCAATATTCACGGCTACGCCTCCGGATTGGGTCTGGTGAGTCAGACGATGAATGAAATCAGCATTTTGGGAATACAAATACAGGCCCAGGGGCTTTTCCCCATCATTGATGTAATCAATGGCTTCTTGCAGGCTATGGTAAGGCACAATCGGCATGATCGGACCAAATATTTCTTCCTGCATCAGCTGGAGGTCGCGGTCAGGATTGACGACCACGTGAAATGGCATATGGCGGTGGCTTCCATCCAGGCTTTCTCCAATCTGGGTAACCTTCGCCCCTTTTTCTCTGGCCTCCTCAACCAGTCCTTGCAGACGCTGTAGATGCCGGTCGGAAATGATTCCGCAAGCATGGGCTGCTCCATTTTTCTCCGTAAAATGCCTTTGATAATGCTGGATCATCTTCTCCGCAAAAAC
Organism: Bacteroidota bacterium; assembly: GCA_038527215.1. Lineage (GTDB taxonomy): Bacteria > Bacteroidota > Bacteroidia > J057 > J057 > JAWPMV01. The sequence continues at coordinate 1,788 of JBCBGC010000223.1, read as the reverse complement.
TTCCATTTTGGAAGCTGGTACCAGGCAGTAATCAATGGTCACGCACATCTGGCCTCGCTTGACAGCCTTAACCCCCGCAATCTCCGCGATGGTTTCATCCGTAACGGAGGCCTCATCCACCACCATGGGACATTTGCCGCCTAACTCAAGCGTAACTGGCACCAAATTCTGGGCGGCAGCCTGCATGACCTTGCGTCCGATAAATCCACTACCCGTATAGGTGAGATGATCCCATTTCAGGGTAGGAAAATACTTGGCCAGGGCCAGGTCACCATTGACCACCGCTACCCAAGACTCATCAAAGGTTTCCCGGATCATCTCAGCCAGCACCTTGCCACTGGCTGGGGATAGGTCAGATGGCTTAATGATGACCCGATTGCCAGCTGCCAGTTGATCCAGCATTGGTCCAATGGCAATGTCAAAGGGGAAATTCCATGAGACCATGTTGCCAATCACCCCTTTGGGATGGTATTTAAGGTAAACTTTGGAGCTGCCCAAGGTAACAGGATTCCCTGCCTTGCGGACCGGTTTCATCCACTTTTTCACCTTAGACACATTGTACTGGGTGCGGTCAAACATCCCCAGAATTTCTACCAGGTCCCCTTGCTGGCGGGAATGCCCACCGAAATCCTGTTCTAAAGCCTGAAGGATTTTTTGGCGGTTTTTTCTCAGCATGTCCGGGACTCTTTCCATCAGTTCAATCCGCTCTTCAGCAGAGGGATAAGGGTGTTGACGAAAAGCCGCTTTTTGGAGGGCAAAAACGCGATCAAGCTCAGATATCGCCTGATCGTCGGTAGTGGTAGTAGTTCTCAAAACTTGCATACAACAAGATACAACAAAATGCTTGGAGTTGGTTTGGATGCTGGGAGGGGTAGATCGAATGGATCGATCTAGGGCCTGAGGAAGGCTATTTTACCAGCGTGGTTTCCCAGATTGATTTAAAAATGGGACGAGGGTACCGGAAAGCAAAACTTGGGGACACTAGGAAATTTCCCGACTAGCGTTTGAAGGTTGGGAGAAGTCCCCTTGCAGGTAAGTGCCTGTTTACAGGTTGAGCTTTAGGGGATTCCTGTGAAAACAGGCGCTAAATACCATACTGAATACATTCTAAAAGGCTGTATGCCTAACCATCTTTATCGTTTCAATACCATACTAGGAACGAGATTCATTCAAGGAAAAAGACATGTAGTTCATTCTGTTTCAATACCATACTGGCTTTATTGATAAAATTCAGGCATGTAATCATTTCAATACGCGATGCGAAGGCCTCTACCCGCCAAAGTACTACGGGAAAATAGGGCTGAATACTGATTCCAAAACGGACAGGGGGACAGATTTAATTAAGTAATAATTTTCCAGTCTATATTCCATGTCGAAAATGCCCCTTTTCTGAACCCCCTCCAGAATGGGGTTTAAATTCTGAAAGATAGATCGGGCAGAAAAAGCGTTTAGCCAACAGATCTCTGGTCGTTCCTTTACCGCGGTCAGTTCAACCAGGGTCTCTCTGCGCGTACCTATCCTCAAGGTGGTAGGCAGCTTCAGTGGCTCTTGGGAAACAATACACGTCTGAAAAACTGCTCCTGCTTCGATTCCCTGCGCTCTTCGGACGGTCTTAAAGGTATGTCCTCTGGACTTTTGCTCGGTTTCTTTGTCATAAAAACCATCAGCGTGAAACAAGGTATTTTGGGTATAGGGAACCGTAACCTGATAGGAAAGGGGCCTGCCGACTGTTGCGTAAAATCCGAATTCCCGAATCCGTCCATAGGCGGGTTGGGGAGAAACAGTTTG
>JBCBGC010000222.1:0-5374 GCA_038527215.1 Bacteroidota bacterium | reverse complement strand
CTGGCGAAAAATCTGCCATCGGTACCGGTTGACCTTGCTCATATCGAAAAGCCTTGCGTTCGAAGGTGCCAACCTTGTCAAATTGCTTGCTGTTGCGCTTGACCTGCACCACCACTTTATATTGCTCCTCCCCTACCCCGAAATCGAAATCAATCAAGAGGCGATTGGATTTCAGGTTCATCATATTGTAGGCGCGGTTATCCTTTTGATTGAGCCGCTCAGACTGCCCGTAGAGCGCAAAAGCAATGGCTTCCAGGATAGAAGATTTACCACTACCTGTTGCCCCGAAAATGCCGAAGATTTGGGCTCGGGTCAGTTGGGTAAAATCGATTTCCTGTTTGGCCTGATAGGAATACAAGCCTTCAATGCTCAGAGATACCGGGATCATGTTATTCTTCTTCGGCCATTACTTCTTTCAGGAGGGCCAGGATATGATCGCCTGGAGCCTGGCCGTGCTTGTACTTGAAATAGTCTTCGAACAGGCTCTTGACATCTTTGGATAAATCTACTTGTTCGCCGCTAACCGCGGCCTGTTCGGGATTCGTGATCTGAGGAATCAGGCTCACGATGCCATCATGGGCCTGATAGAGCCGCTTTCTTTCGTCAGCCCGGAGAAAATCTTCTGTAACCATGGTGAGCTCTACCCAGGTATGCGGGTTGGCTTCCAGCCATTGTACAGCTTCATCTACCACCTCAAAAGTCTGGCGTTCCAGGCTTCTGCCCTGGGTAAGGGGGATGGGCGTAAGCTGAGCGGCTTTTCCCGGTTCTGCCTCTATGATCACCACGTATTTTTGCTGGCCCGCCTCACTCATGCTGTAACTCAAGGGACTGCTGCTGTAGACAACGGGATAGGGTGTCTCCTGCACCAACTGGTGCCGGTGGAGATGTCCCAGGGCTGCATAGTGGAGATTTTTGGGTAGGTTTTCGGTAAAAATTTCCTGAGCTCCTCCTACCGTAAGAATGGGTTTCTCATCATCGGGCTCTTCCGGTAGCGGATTTTTTTTGTCCACCAGAAATAAATGCGTCATCAGGACATTGACGCCCGCCTGGTCGCAATGCGTTTTGGCTAGTGCTCCCCAGCTTTTTTGCAAGACTTCCCGAAGGCTGGCTTCTGTCTGGTCCTGCCCCAGGTATCGCTTGAGCCTGACTTCGTTGGCGTAGGGAGTCAGTAACAGTCTCAGCGGATAATTCAGATGGGGAAAGGCTATTTCCAAAAAGCCGGGAGCGGATTGAGTAATCTCGAAGCCTTTATCCAGGGCAAAAGGTCGGACCTGCGAATCCGGATAGCCTGTCAGAATGATACCACATTCGCGGGCCAGGGGAACCGGGGCCTCAATGCGATCGGGAGAATCGTGATTCCCTGCAATGCCTACCACTGCTCGTTGTCCGTTTTTAGCCAGGCGTTTGAGGGTTTTATAGAAGAGTTCGAGGGCTTCAATAGAAGGGTTGACGTGATCGAATAGATCGCCCGCAATCAGCACTGCGTCCACTTGTTCGCGATCCGCGATTTGGCAAATCTCCTCCAGGACCGCCTTTTGTTCTTCCAGACGGGAAAAATGGTCAAGCCGCTTGCCTAAGTGCCAGTCGGCCGTGTGTAGAATCCGCATGGATTCAAGATATGGCTATCCCGGCAAATCGCCAACCCCTAGCCTTGCTTTCGGTAGGTAATTTGGGTGCGGGCTTGTTGGAAAAAAATCTGGTCCGCAGCCTCCTGAATTTCCTGGGCCGTCACCTCTTCGATTTTCTGTAGATAATCGGCAAAGGAAAGCGGGGTGCCAAAGTCCAACATTTCTTTGGCCTGCCCCAGCATCTGGCTGAGCAGGTTCTCGTAACTCAGGACCAACTGACCGGTCAGTTGCTTTTTGACCTGGTTGAGCTTGAGAGCGGAGAGGGGTTTTTCCCTGAGATGCAAAAATTCTTTTTGGACCAGTTTGCGGATCCGTTCCAGGTTGCGGGACTCGCAGGCGTAGTACACGCCCCAGATTCCGCTATCCAGGAAGGGGGAGTAAAAAGAATGGATGGAATAGGACAGCCCGTATTTTTCCCGAATGTTCAGGTTGAGACGGGAGTTCATGGCTGGACCGCCCAGAAGATTGTTGAGAATGAGGAAGGGGATATATAATTCCTTTTGCAAGGCATAGGCTCTTCCTCCAACAATTTCATGGGCCTGATCGGTGGCAATTTCCACCTCTTTGTGGATGATTTGTTGCTGATTTGGGCTGGTGCGCTGGGCCCCGCCTGAGGGTAATTCCAGCGGAGCTAAATACTTATGTATGACGCGTCGGACTTTTTTCTCCGAAACATTGCCTACAATGCTGAAGACGATTCTCTCCTGCGCGTATACCTGCTGAATGTGGTGGCGGACGCGGTCCTGGGTAAAAGTATTGATGGATTGCTTGGTTCCGAGGATAGGATGACCGAGACTGTGTTGAGGGAAAATCATCTCATCGAAATCCTCGAAGATGGCTTCATCGGGCGCATTGCGGTACATATCAATTTCCTCCGCGATGACCTGCTTTTCCTTGATGATTTCCTTCTGGGGAAAAATGGAGTTGAAAGCAATGTCCGTCAACAATTCAGTCGCTCTTTCGAAATGCTCTGCAACCATAGAGGCATACAGGCAGGTCTTTTCCTTGGTGGTATATGCGTTGACATCCCCACCTACGGATTCCAAATAATTGAGGATATGGAACGTTTTCCTTTTGGCTGTGCCCTTAAAGATCATGTGTTCGATGAAATGCGCCATGCCCATTTCGCCCTCGGCATCATCCCTGCTTCCGGTATCAATCACATATCCGCAATGCACAGTCCGGGTATAAGGCACATATTGGTGGATAACCCGGAGGCCATTGGGGAGCGTGATGATGGTATAATCCATGTCTTCCATTACCTGGCAAATTAACGGGATAAGTTGATATATTGCACAACTATTTTCCCACCTGGCAAGCCTGAATTTTCCTCAATCTTGCCTACCCACACGTGAGTAGCAAACGAGATTTGTTTATTTTTGTTCCAGTAATTTCTTATTCCCATCTCACTCATGATCAATCAAATTAATTCCTCCTCTCTTTCCTTTTGGAAAAGCAGCCTGGTGCTTTTGTGTTTAGGTGTGATGCTGAACAGCTGCGCCGATCCTTGTGAAGGCAAGGAAAACGATGAAGTCGGAGGCGAATTTTTTACCGTAGAATATGTAAACCCTGCTGGGCAAAATTATTTAAACTCCATCTACAACCTGAATCAAGTGGTGGTTTGGTTGGATACCACAGGAGGTGAAAGTGCCAATCCTAAGTACGAACTGATCAATCCGGGATATGCCGGAGGTAAATTTGGTCCTTTCAATTTTACGGAACGCTATATCAATCCCGCGAATGAGTCCTTTAACAATGTTCTGTTGTTGGGTAAAAAATATAAGTTCGATTACTTCTTTAAAAAAGATACCTACGGACAAGATACCCTGCGGGTAGAGTTCTTTTTGGATGTGGATGAGTGCCACTTCTTCTGGAGTTCCATTCGCTACTTCCTGAACGGGACTGAGCTACCGGAATATGCAGGCATGCGCAATGCTGAGATTGTCGTTACTGAGTAAAAAGCGGCAAAAAGCGCGAATAAATAGTGCTTCGAGCCGAAAAATCTGCTTTTTACCTCTTTTCTGCGTATATTTCCTTCCAGATCAAAGAATATTTTTTTTTCGGATTATTGAGGAGGTACCAAATCCTTCTAACTATGCGTATCGTAGCGATCCTTTTATTAGGAAGCCTTGCCTTCATGCCCACCCAAAGTTGGGCAGCTAATTGTAAAATCTATGAGTACGATCTGGAGATCTATTTCATGGATTATGTTCCGGGAGGAGATATCCCTCTGGGCCAGGTTGAGGATAGCTGGTCTCGCTGCCAGACCCCCAGCCCCAAAATGGAAATGATCTACCATTATTTCCAGGCGGTATACGCCTTACGTTCAAAATATCTCAATGAATCCAGAGCCTATGAATTTGCCACCAGTCATTATGACCGGGCGGTGAGACATATTGCGGATGTGGATTGGGAAGATTCTGATCCTTTTACGGTAAAGTTTTACGAAGCAGCTGAAGGACTGGAAGCCGCCCTGTTTACCCTGGCTTATCGCCTGGGCTACCAGCGTCAGGAACGCTATTACGGACAGATCGGCGATCTGGCTGCCGGAGATTGGGAGAAAGCCAACCGCTGGCCTGAGGCTAATTTCGGTTTGAGCCGCGGCGCTGGTCAACGCCTCAATGGCCCACCAGAATTTGAACTGGATGGGAAATGGATGGAGAAGGAGCGCACCACTCGGAGCAATGCCCGTTACCGCTTTGGGGGAAGGGAAACCGGGGAAGAGGTTGGCGAACTGACCGGACTGGATCCTATCGAATATCTCCGCTGGCGCAAGCAGGAACAAAAAGCTTCCCAAGCCAATGCCGAGACCTATCGCACGGCCTCTCCCACCTACACTTATAGAAGCGATAAGCAAACCTACCGGGTTTATCCTGAATATTACGCACCAAATTACCGTTCAGAAGCCCAGCCTGTCTGGGTAGCGCCTGCTCCTGAAACCGCCTATCGTACCACGGAGTCGAACTACCGCACTACGGCGAATTATCGAACCCGTGGCACGGCTGCGCCTCAAGCCCGCCTGATGACAGGTTGGGTGTGTATTGCTGATCAGGTACCGGTGAGAATCCAACCAGGAGATTTAGCCCCAGAGGTAGATCGGCTGGGACTAGGAGAAAAGGTAGACTGGATGGAAGGAGATCAGACCGTCAATGCGACCGGCACCAAGTTCTATAAAGTAAGAACCCCCAGAGGCAAAGTAGGCTGGGTACCTGCGGATGTCATTCGGGATGCTAGCGCTACTGCCATCGAAGAAAGCCCGGTGACCGCCAGCGGCCAGCGATTGGCTCAACCCTTGGGTCGTACCCGTTCGGCCACCCGGGATGGACAGCCAGCTGTGATGATTCGCGCTGTAAATGGCTACATCAGAAGCCGTCTCAATCCAGAAAAAAGTTTTGCCATTCCTTTCCAGGCAGGCGAAGTGGTTTATCTGGCTGACTACGTAGATAACTGGGCTCGGGTAGAATCTGAAGACGGCACCAAGATAGCCTGGGTACAGGAACTGGATGCCATCAGTGTAGAAGAAATAGATGTGCAAATCGCCTATCAGATCAGAAATGCTTACCAGCAACAGCCTGGAATTTCCAGAAAGCGGGCGCTGGAGCGAATTCCACGTACTCCAGGCTTTGACGATGCAGAACTAGCCGATCTGGTCCTGGAACTGATCCGACAGAATTAGTCTAGGCGCACAGCAAAAACAAGAGTCATCCCTAATTTTGGGATGGCTCATTTTTTTTTAAAAAGAATTT
>JBCBGC010000221.1:0-5398 GCA_038527215.1 Bacteroidota bacterium | reverse complement strand
ACGCCCCATTAAGTTTTGGGTGAACATTCCATTCGCGTTCAAACTGCTCAACTAAAGGTACTAACCTTCTAAAATACTGAGGCTGTCTGAAAAGACAGCCTCTTTTTTTGTGGAATTTCCTGGGGGCCTGTATCTATTAGAGGAACACTTAACGGAACCTACCCATGAAATTCACCTTCCTTCCCCTTGTCAAGGCTATGTGCTCCCGACTTCCCGAATGGGCCGTCCTGAGTCTGACTGCCTGGGCCTTCTGGTCTTTTTTTGTGATGCCTTATTTTTTTACTCCTACCTGTTCTGAAGAATTGCCCGAGCCTCAAATTATCTCCTGCATGTTTGAGTTCCCCCCTGAAAATTGTCTGGTTCCTCCCCCACCACCTCCAAAGGCAAGCAGTGCTTTTGTCGCGACCAATCTTTGGTTAGAGGACGATTCCTGGATTAAAGAGGAGGTAGCGTTCGAAGATGCAGTGTACCCTGAGGGTATACAGGAATCCAAAGAATTATGGGAGAGCTTCGATGATTGGGGGAATGAAGCCTGGCAGGATTGTCATTGTACTGAAGATCAACAGCCAGATTCAGTTTTATTGTGTCCCCTGGATAAGGAGCCTAGCCTGCTTAACCTGCAAGAAGTCATGGCTCAGTATAAGTATCCAGCCCTTCTTAGAGATGCAGGCCTCATAGGAAACACTGTTTTTCGAGTTCTCGTGGACTGGGAAGGGAACTACGTGAAGCATCTTACGTTAAGTCAGGTGCATCCCATTCTCACTCAAAGCCTGGAATCTTTGCTGCCCCAAATCAGTTTTAACGCAGCCGAACAGAACGGAGAGCCGGTCTGCGCATGGGTAAATGTACCTTTTAGAATGAGTTGGATTGATTGAAAGAATAAAGCCAGCCAAAGGGCTAAAGGCCCAAGGCCTTGATTTGTTCTCTGACCTCCTCAAGGGTCATATTGGCTATTTGCGCAATCATCTCCAAGGCTAATCCGTTAGCTAAGCCTGTCCGGATCGCATGATTCTGGATCGCTAGCTTGCCTTTTTCCATCCCTTTTTCAATGCCCTCCTCGATGCCTTTAGCTTCACCAGCTTCAAAGATATAGTCATAGGTGGTCTTGGCGAGCTCACGGGTTTTTGGTGGGAGTTGACTCATCAATGCTAAGAATTCAAGTTCTTTAAAATCGGAGGTGTAGGTTAAATACACAAATAAAGCCTCCAACAAGTCTCGGGATGGAGGGAGGAAGGACTCAAGGGAATCACTGTTTTTTGGGTTCTCGTGGACTGGGAAGGCAATTACGTGAAGCATCTTACGCTAAGCCAGGTCATACTCAAAGATTAGAATCCTTGCTGTCCCAACCCAGTTTTAAGGCAGCCGCGTAAAACGGAGAGCCGGTCTGCACATGGGTAAATGTACCTTTTCGAATAAGTTGGATTGATTGAAGAATAAAGGCAACCAAAGGGCTAAAGGCCCAGGGCCTTGATTCGCTCTCTGACCTCCTCAAGGGTCATATTGGCTATTTTAGCTATCATCTCCAAGGCTAATCCGTTAGCCAGGCCTGTCCGGATCGCGTGATTCTGGATCGCTAGCTTGCCTTTTTCCATCCCTTTTTCAATGCCCTCCTCGATGCCTTTAGCTTCACCAGCTTCAAAGATATAGTCATAGGTGGTCTTGGCGAGCTCACGGGTTTTTGGTGGGAGTTGACTCATCAATGCTAAGAATTCAGGTTCTTTAAAATCGGAGGTGTAGTTTAAATATACAAAAAAAGCCTCAATCAGGTTTCGGGATGGAGGGTCTTGGGTAAAATCCTCTGCCTTACTAAATATCAGGCTGAGGTTTGCCCGGAAGAAGGGCTTATTCCCCCTATGTTTAAATAAGAAGAAAGTTTGCATGAGCAGCGTGCCTTCCAGTTGGAGTAATTCTTCATCTGAAAATCGACTCAGATCCGTCAAATGGTAGCGAAAATCTGGAAAATAAGCTGTTAACGAGTGAGGGAGGGTAGGGAATAAGGTGGAAAAAGGCGTTTCTTCCCACGTGGCCTGTCCATGATATATAATGATGGGTAAAATCGGCTTCAGCGCTTCCTGGGCCTTTTGCTGGTTGCGCCAGATCCCGACCATATAGGTTAAGAGCTGAAGATGAGGAGCAGGCACCACAAATGATTTATGTTCCAATAAAAAAACGATCTGCGCTTCGGTTCCCTCCAGTTGGGCCTCATACACTACATCTGAAAAGTAGGTACTCAAATCCGCATCCACGTAGGAATTAGGATTTAGCCGCAGACTAGATAAGTCAATTTTTTGGACTACTTCCTTGAGCAGGAAATGCTGTAGGTAGGCTTTCCCAATTTCTATATGTTGGAAGCTGGCCTTAAAGAGTTTATCGTGTGGATTGGTCTTTCCCATCTATGATTCATAGAAGTGAAAGGCTTTTCTCCACGATGTTCCTTCAACATACGAAATCCCTTTCCCTAAAAAAAATTCCTGTCAGTTATGGAATTCCTGCCTCCTGACGATCTATTAAACAAAGCCACTTACCAGGCCAGGGAGGAAATACTCCCCCAGGCCATTTCGTAAAATCGATTTTCCGCATCTGACAGCGAGCGGCCGAAGCCAGTGAGTTTTGCGTGCTGGGTAGGCAGAGCTTCTCCGCTCCTGATCAGATGATCTATGTCCTGATTCTCCCGGCGCTGCCGGAGAGGAAGGGCGAATGTTGTCTCATTCTCACCATATAAGCGCCTGAGGCGCTTTTAACTCACACACGATGGCAGAAATTCAGCAAAGCAATCCCTCCCGCAAAAGCCCTGGCAAGGCTCGAAGCAACAAAAAATCCACTCATGTTGATATGACCGCCATGGTGGACGTGGCTTTTCTTCTCCTTACCTTTTTTGTGTTAACCGCCACCATGACAGATGCCTTTCTCATGAAGTTTGTTTCCGGCCCCAAGGAGGAACATCCTCATTTACCCGTGGCCGAAGAGCGCGTTCTGACGGTCATCCTGGAAGCCGACGACCAGATTCAATATTATATCGGCCAATATGAGGGAGAACTGGCAGAAACCCATTACGGGCAGACAGGCTTGAGAAAAGTCCTTCATGAACACCTTACTGCCCAGGCACCCCTATGCGATCCGGCAAGCCGGGAGATCAAGGGCTGCTGGGACCCGCTTTTTGTCATCAAACCCACCGCTCGTGCTCGCTATAAAAACATGGTCGACATGCTCGACGAACTAGCCATGGCAGGGGCCCAACGCTATGTCCTCCAATCCTTCACCTCTGCGGACAGCCTGGCCATGCTGGCTGCCCATTGATTCTGCAATACTCACACTTTTAATATTCTACTCATTATGGCAAACATTGTAAAAGCCGACTGGGAAGAGATGGTCTTTGAAGATCGGGAAAAAACCTACGGGGCCTATATGCTTCGGAAGAAATATCCCGCCCATCTCTTTTCCGGATTGCTCATGGTCGCCCTGCTTTTCATGGGCGTGGGCACCTATCCTGTACTCGCTCATCATCTGGGCTGGGATAAAGTGAAAATCCTGCCACCGGAGGAAAAGGAGGTAATCGTCATTTTTGATACCCCTCCGCCTATAGACGAGAAAAATCCACCCTCAGAGCCTCCTCCCTTGCTCCCACCGCTGGAGGTTAAGGTAGTTGCCTACCAAATCCCTGAGCCGACTGCAATGGAGGATTTGATTGATGATGAACCGCAGACCATTGCCACCATTGAGACGCTGAAAGAGGCACCCAACCTAGGAACCAAGGATTCAGACGGCCTTGATATAGGCGCATTATTTAAAGGGGATGGGGCAGATGGTGGCGTAGTGCCAGATGTGATCAAAGAGACAGAGCCAGCGGCTGATGTATTTGTATCGGTAGATGAAGTGCCGAAGGCCATTAATCTGGGTGATCTGGTCAACCTAATCGGCTATCCTCAGATGGCGCGGGATTCAGGCATAGAAGGATTGGTTACAGTTCGGGTACTGGTGGACAAAAAAGGCCACTATCGCAAGCATAAAATGCTCAATGGCATCCATCCCTTGCTCTCTGAGCGGGTAGAAAAATTCATCAGTAAGCTGGAATTCACCCCTGCCATTCAGGGCAATCGTCCGGTGATGTTCTGGGTGAATATTCCTTTCAATTTTAAGCTACAGAAATAGGGTTTATGACTCTTTTTCAAACAGTACAACCTAGGTCCGGCGGGAAGAAATGGCAGTTTCTGACCCGTCGGACCCATTTTTTGTTCATCTTCTGGCTTGGCATTTTTGGGCTGGGAGGCGAAGGACTTAAGGCACAGCAAATCCCTCAACCATCGATTGAAGAGCTTGCGGAGGACTCTCTGGCGACGCTTTTATTCGAACCTGGAGAGGAAGATACTCCCTTTGTAGATGTCATAGCTTTTGAGGGGGAAATACCGGATTCAGTCTGGCTCTTTCATCCTAATCCAGCCCCTATCCCCATCAATCTGGATGACATCAAAAAGCTGATAGGCTATCCCAAGGAAGCGGTGAAAAACCAGATTGAAGGAACGGTGGTGGCGAAAATTTGGGTGGATAAAAAAGGAGATTATCGAAAGCATCGGATCATTCATGATCCTCACCCTCTGCTGTCGCAGGCAGTAGACCGACACCTCAGCAAACTTCGGTTTACCCAACATATAGAGCTTGGACGAACTTTCCCTTACATCGTATGGATTCCTTTTCCTTTTCGCCTGCTTCACTAAGCGCTGCCTTTTTTCATCATTCCTTACCTTCGGAAAAATAAAATCTCCCATTGTTTGAGCCATGCAGCCCTTTTCCGTAGTTTTGCGGGAAATTCATAGAGCTTGTTGCCGCTAAACATTGCTATTTTCGCTTCAGGAGGGGGATCAAATGCCCGTCAGGTCCTGCGGCACTTCGCGGACTCTCCCCACGGCAAGGTGGTCTTAACCCTGAGCAACAATGCCCAATCCGGCATTTTTGACTTTGCTCCTGACTTCAAGGTACCTGCCCAGCACATCCCCAAGGCTTTTTATCGGGATGGGGAAGCCCTGATTACCCTGCTCCAGGACTATCAGGTGGACCTGATCGTGCTGGCCGGCTACTTAAAGCTTATACCCGCGGCGGTGGTCGCGGCTTTCCCTGATCGCATTTTGAATATTCATCCTTCTTTATTGCCCGCACATGGCGGTAAAGGCATGTACGGCATGCGGGTCCATGAAGCGGTGATCGCGGCCGGAGATAAGGAGTCGGGCATGACGGTGCATTATGTCAATGAACGCTATGATGAAGGAGCTGTGATTTTCCAGGATAAGGTTCAGGTTGGGGCAAATTGGACCGCCCGGGACTTACAACAAGCCGTATTGAAACTCGAGCACCAACACTATCCGGCTCAGATTGAGCAGGTATGCATTTATATTCAAGAACAAGC
>JBCBGC010000220.1:0-5457 GCA_038527215.1 Bacteroidota bacterium | reverse complement strand
GGCAAGGGCCACGACGATGATAGATGGCTTTGAGGCAATATTATTTGGGGCGGAAGGGAAGGACAAAGACGATTTCCTGCAGATCTTCTTCATGTCTGATGACTACCTCGAGGGTCAGATCCTCAACGTCTATGAAGACTTTCTTTTTCGCCCGCCTACCTCTTATGAAATGGGCATCAAGACCCAGGCTTACCGCAGCCATCTTTCTTACAAAAATGTCCTCAGAGATATTCTGAGTACTGACGAATTTTTAGGAATCTAACCGCCCTCATCCAGCCTTATCATGCGAAGCTATCTATTTACCCTCATCGCTTTCTTTTTCCTCCTCTCTGGCTGCCAGCAGGAGCAGGATATTTATCTCTATGAAGTGAACCCTGTGGACGTAACCCAGGATGGTGCCAACAAACAAAACCTCAAAAGTGATCTGGAATTTCTTTCTCTGGCTTTCTCGGATTTGTTTGGTCAAACCGTCCCTAACTCAGTCCTGAACATGATGGTTACCGCCTACAATTCTTTAGGCGACAAAACCCTGGTAGCCGATATCCTCATTCGAAATATGCTCAACAGTCCTCAGGCCCAGGTTCCTGGCGCCAGCGAAATGCGGAATAATCCACAGGCCTTTATCACGGCTACCTTCAATAAATTCTATATCCGAGACCCCCAGGAATACGAGATTTGGTTCCTGACTGACCTGATCGAAAATGACCAGCAAATCACCCCAGAAATCATCTGGTATGCGGTCCTGACCTCTGACGAATACCGCTATTTCTAATCTCACATCTCCCGACTCATGAAGCGAAGAAAATTTCTCAAAAAATCCACCCTGGCCACTGCTGCCGCCTTTTCTGCGCCCTTTATTCTTCCCTCAGGTCGCTTGTTTGCCAAGACCATGAACCGGAAGGTAAATCATGTGGTGTTTTGTCTGTTTGCCGGGGGCGTACGCAACCTGGAATCAGTTCACCTCAATGAAGGGAACCTCATGCCCGCCACCCTGGCTGGAGCAGATTCTACCATTCCAGGCCTTGATCCTTTGCCTCCTTCGCCCCATCCGGTAAGGCTGACTACGGAAGGAGCGCTTTTTAAAGAATTTCGGTACAGAGAAGGCCCTACCGGGCACTTCAATGGTCATACCGTTGCCCTGACCGGGGTCTACACCAACACCGGCCTCAACCTTGCCGCAAATCCTCAGTATCCGACCCTGTTCGAATATTATCTCAAACACAATTCTCCCTCCGTTACCGCTCGCAATGCCTGGTGGGTTTCCAACGCCCTGGGCCCCTACCCTGCCCTGAATTACAGCTCTCATCCCAGCTATGGCCCTATCTACGGCGCCAATCACCTGGCCCCGACCGCCCTTTTGGGGGCTTATGATGTCATTCGCCAGCCCAAACAATTCCAATTCCATGAGGAAGAACTCATTAAAAAGGTCCGGGGCTTTTTGAACAAAAATTTTGACAAGGAGTCCAGCAACGACGGAAAGGGTAATTTCAATACCGAAGCGGACGCGGAATCTATCCGGAATTTTCTCCAGTCTATGATCACCCTGGTAGACCAGGGGGGCTACCTCAATCCGCTCGGCATGCCGACCCAGACGGCCAACAATGATGTATTTACCATCTTTTTTGCGGAGGAGGTCATCAAGGCCTTCCAACCAGAACTCCTGGTGGTGAACATGACCGATGTAGATGCCTGCCATTCCAACTACAGCCAGTATTGTAACAACCTCCGCAAGGCGGATTACGCCCTGGCCCACCTCTGGAAAACCATTCAGGAAACCCCGGGTATGGCGGACGACACCTTACTCGTAGTCGTTCCGGAACACGGCCGTAACCTGGAGACCAATACGGTCCAGGATGTGTACGGTAGATTCGGGGTGGACCATACGGGTGATCCCACTTCCAGAGAGATTTTCTCTTTGATCCTGGGACCCGATTCGGTCATAACCAGAGACACGGTTTATGGTACGCCTGCTAATCCCGTAGGGGAAAGCATCGACATTGTGCCCACGATCGCGGATGCTCTGGGCTTTTTACCGAACATCACCTCCAACTTCCTTTCCGGTCGCGTCTTAAACGAAGCCTTCCGGTAACGCTGGGTTTTTTCCTTCATCATTGACGATCTCACTTATGTATACCTTTTTCGGAACCAAAAGCCGCCTGCTGCTGGGTCTTTGTTGCCTGGCCTTTGTCTGGGGATGCCAGCCCCAAGTCGGCCCTCCCCCCAACCCCTTCGACGACATCGACCGAACGGATATAAAAATGGACCCTCCCCCGCCGGATTCTGCTTCTATGATCGGGCTGCATACCTATATTTTTGCCAAAAGCTGTGCGGTTCCAGGCTGCCATGATGGGTCCTTTGAGCCAGACTATCGCACGGTGCAGTCTACCTATTCTACCCTGGTTTATCAGCCGGTGATCAAAAATACGCCGACCGGAGACTATAGCTACCGGGTAGTGCCTTTCGATGTGGAGGCCTCCTGGCTGTATTATCGGGTGACCACCGAGGACCAAATCCTGGGCCGGATGCCCCTGTATGATAATCCGCTCACCGAAAGCCAACTCAAAGCCCTGCGGGACTGGATCAATGCCGGAGCGCCGGATATGTTCGGGGATGCCAGTTACCTGCCCAACACTCAGCCCCGCGCCACCAGCCTGGCCGCTTTCAATAAACTAGGCGGCCTGGACTATCGCCGGGATACGGCCCGTATTGATGGCATCAGCTATTATCCTTTCACCGCTTCACAAAGCCTGGATATGGACATCTGGATAGGCCTGGAGGACGACAGCACGGATTTGGGGCAGCTCCAAAATGCCCGTTTGCTGTTCTCCGGAGACGCCGATAATTATGCCCAGGCCACGGAAATCACCATGACCTACTCTGCTACTGCTCAGGTAGTGCCAGACTACTATGGTCCCAATCAGCCTGGATTCTTTCACTGGAAAGCGACCATCCCTGGGGGTATGAATCTACCGACCGATAACAATGGGATCACCTTTTTCCGCATCAAAGTCAACGACGGTGACCATGTAGAAGATTATGAGATTCCCCGTAACAACCACTCTTTTGAACTCAAGCTCTTTTTATCCTTCGTACGCGTATGAAAAAGCTTAGCATATACCTGGTCCTGGGGCTTTTGGCCATAGGCTGTACCAAAATAGATCCTACAGATTTCATCTCTGCCACCCCGGAAATCAGCCTGGTCAATACGGCCCCGCTTCAGGTGGTAGCCTTTCAGGATAGCATTGTCTTTGAAATTGAGTACACCGATGGGGACGGAGACCTGGGGACCAATGACGATACCCGGCGCAATGTTTTTGTGCGGGACAATCGGGTGGACATCACCCATGAATTCCGCTTGCAGCAGCTCGCTCCGGATGGGGCAGAGATTCCCATTACCGGAACCTTTAACGTGATTCTGCCCAACACTCTCCTGACCGCTGGGAGCGCCCCTGAAACCGTGACTTTCACGATTTGGGTGGTGGATAGAGCCGGGAACGAAAGTAATGAAATCGAAAGCCCGGAAATCACCGTTTCGGAATAAAGAAGGCGGAAAAAAGATTTGAAAGCCAGCGCTGGCATTGTAACTTGCATCTGAATATCCCCCCATTTTGGGGGGTTCTTTTTACCCTCAATCTCACCTTTACATGAGTTTTCTCGCCAATTTTCTCACCAAGAACAATCTTCCCTTTACTGAGGCTCCCAATGGCATCCTGTATCATATTGAGCAGGCAGGAAGCGGGGCCAATCCGCAGGCGGGAGATTATGTAAAGGTTCACTACCGGGGCAGCTTTCTGGACGGGAAGGTCTTTGATTCTTCCATGGAAGGCCGTGATCCGCTGGCGTTTCAACTCGGGCAGGGATACGTCATCAAAGGCTGGGATGAAGGCATCCCCCTCTTTCCGGTCGGCAGCAAAGGCAAGCTCTATCTCAGCCCTGAATTTGGCTACGGCGCTGCGGGGCAAGGAGATGCAATCCCTCCGAACGCTACCCTCGTATTTGATGTAGAGGTCATCGAAGTGATGGATGAAGCAGCTTATAAAGCCTATGAAGCTGCGCAGGAAGAAGAAAGACGCAAACTCATCCAGCAATACTTGGAAAAGCAGTTGGAAATGGAGCTGCCCAACATCCGAAAGTATGTGGAGGCGCAGCCGGCAGATTACGCCTACACCTTGTCCGGCCTGCATTACCATATGGAGCAGGAAGGAGAAGGTCCTACCGCTCAGCCTGGGCAAACCGTATGGGTTCACTATACTGGCTCCTTGCTCAATGGTCAGGAGTTTGATTCCAGTCGGAACCGTGGACAGGCTTTTAGCTTCAAACTGGGGGAAAACCGGGTGATTCCAGGATGGGAAGAAGGCCTGGCCCTGTTCAAAAAAGGGGGTAAAGGAAAACTGGTCATTCCCTCTATCCTGGGCTATGGGCCCAGAGATATGGGCGTAATTCCCCCCAATTCCATTCTTCTATTTGATATAGAGTTACTGGACGTGCAATAAAAAGACTGTTCAGGGCTTTTTATCCCACCAGTCATGCTTCCATTTTTTCTATGCTTTGCCTATTTTGGAAAAGCACGGTAGAGACCCTATAGCTTCATTTTTCTCATGGACATCATCAATCCCGCTACTGAAAACCTGATCACAGAACTGACCCCGGACAGTCCGGCCTTCATCCAACAATTGTACGAAGATGCCAGAGACCACCAGCCTGCTTGGGCTGCCCGTCCGCTGGAGGAGCGCCTTAGCATCATCCGAAACTTTTATAAGCTGATGGATGACCGGGAAGATGATCTGGCAAGAATCCTGACTGAAGAGATGGGCAAACCTCTGCAACAGTCCTATAACGAACTAAAAGGCGCCCAGGGACGAATTGAGTTTTTCCTCGAACACGCTGCCACCTACCTGGCAGACGAATGGATGGTACCGGACGGAGGCACGCGAGAAAAGATCACTTATGAGCCCCTGGGGGTCATCGCCAACATTTCTGCCTGGAATTATCCTTATCTGGTCGGCGTCAATGTATTCATCCCGGCCCTGATTGCCGGCAATGCTGTCATGTACAAACCTTCCGAGCATGCCGCCCTGACGGGATTACGGATTGAAGCCTTGCTGAGGGAAGCAGGGGTTCCGGACGAAATTTTCTGCTGTGTGACCGGAGATCGGGAGAGCGGAGAGTTACTCCTCAAATTACCCCTGGACGGCTATTTCTTCACCGGTTCCTATCGTACCGGTCAATATATCTACCAAAAGGTAGCCCACAAAATGGTCCCCTGCCAGATGGAACTTGGGGGAAAAGATCCCCTGTATGTTACCGCGGATAATGCAGACCTTAAAAAGGTGGCTCAGGCCGCTGTTGAAGGAGCTTTTTACAACAGTGGTCAAAGCTGCTGTGCCGTAGAGCGCATTTAGGTGCCTGTTTCCTCCACAAAGTGGTCCAGGAAATCATCGTAGACATCTTCATGCA
>JBCBGC010000219.1:0-5460 GCA_038527215.1 Bacteroidota bacterium | reverse complement strand
ACACTACGCTCACCAGTTGGGTTTGGGGTTTTGAGCGGAAGAGGTTCCTCCATCGCCAAAATCCCAAACCCAACTGGTGAGCGTAGTGTCAGGGACAGAAAGATCGACAAACTGAACTCCGACGGGCGTATTGGGACAAACCTCATTGTTGTTCCAGCTAAAATTAGCAACTGGATGGGACAGCTTGATATAGTTGACCTTTTCCAGGGAATCTGTACAACCGTTTTGATCCGTAACCCGCAGACTGACCGTATAAGCTCCATCAGCTAGATAGGTGTGGGTTGGGGACTGGGCGGTAGAGGTGTTTCCATCGCCAAAATCCCAATAGAAGGCCGTTTTTATGTAACTGGTTTGGGTTAAATCTGTGAATTGAATGCCCTGAGGCGCACAGCCTACGCGGGTGTCGCTGGTAAAGTCTACCAGAGGCGTTTGCAAGGCTTCTACCTGATCCGTATAGGAAGCTACACAGCCATTGGCATCGGTAACCGTCAACCTTACATCATACAGACCTGCTACCGGAAAGGTTTGTGTAGGACTGGCAGAAACAGAGCCCGTGCCATTATCAAAGTCCCATTGCCAGTTGACAATAGGGGTAGCGCCAGCCGTGGACAGGTCGCTGAAAGCTACGGTCATGGGGCGACAATCCTGGCCCGGCGTAGCCGCGTATTGGGCGGTCGGTCCGCTCACTACTTCGATCAGGGTCGTCTGGATCATGGTATCCCGGCAATTCACCCCATCACCTACGATCAGAGAAACTGTGTAGGTCCCCGGCGTGGTGTAGATATGGGTAGGATTAAGCGCATTGTTGACGACTGTCCCATCCCCAAAATCCCAAATTCTGGTCGTAAGCGGCCTGGGGCCCGTTGACTGATCAAAAAACTGCATCTGCACGCCCGGACAAATCTGCGTGGTGCTGGAAGTGAAATCAGCCTCCGGATGATCCAGAGATATGTAATTGGTGTAGGTAATAGAATCCCGACAACCATTGGCATCCTGAATTTTCAGGTTGACCGTATAGGTCCCATCTGACAGATAGGTATTGATAGGATTACGAACGGTACTGACGTTTCCATCTCCAAAATCCCATTCCCATTGTACAGGGAAAGGGTTGGTATTGCTTTCATCCGTAAACTGAATGGCGATAGGCGCACAGGCATTGGTTTGGTCGGCGCTTAGGTCGGCTACTGGGTTGGGAAGAATCTGCACGATTTTGTACGCGGTGTCTCGGCAACCATTTCCATCGCTGATGGCCAGGCTGACCTGATGCGTTCCCACACTGGTGAATGCATGACTGGTATTAGGACTTACCGGCCCACTGCCGGCCCCAAAGTTCCACTGATACGACACCAGCGGCACGCCTTGGCCATTGGTCGAACTGGTCGAGGCAAAAGTCACCGTTTGGGGCACACAGGCGATAGAATCAGAAAGCGTGAAACTTGCCGTTGGAGGCTCGTAGGTGATGACATGAGCTGGTCTCAGCATGGTATCCCTGCAGCCATACACATCTGTGACAATGAGTTCTACATCAAAGGTATCGGTACCTTGATAGACGTGGAAAGGGTTCTGCTGATTAGAATAAGAAGTCCCGTCTCCAAAATCCCATCTCCAGCTAATGGAAGAACTAGAACTGGACAAATCCGTGAACTGAACGGATTGGGGCGGACAGGTGATCCCCGCATTAGACGTGAAATTCGCGGTGGGGTGCTCTAGCTGTATGTAATCCGTTCGGGTCAGGGAATTGATACATCCATTGCCATCCGTTACCTGCAGGCTGACAGTATAAAAGCCATCTGCGGCATATAGGTTAGTGGGGTTATCAACGGTGGATAGCTGACCGTCTCCAAATTGCCAGGCCCAATCGGTAATGCCAGCGGCACTGCTGGACAAGTCCTGAAAACTCACCGTGATCGGGGCACAACCATATTGAAAAGCTGAAAAATCCACATTTGGCAAAGGGTCAACCGTGATATTTCTACTCACATTCCCTGTACACCCGCGAGAGTCCGTTACCAATAAAGTAGCGGTAAAGGTGCCTGCCGAATCATAGGTGTGTGGAGAAATAAATTGTCCATTGTCCTGGTCGCCGTCCCCAAAGTCCCATTCCCATCTGATCAAGGGAAAATTACCGGTAGAAGCATCAGCAAAGGCCACAGGGAAAGGCACACAATCCTTGATGGATGAAACCGTAAAGGCAGCGCTCGGTGGAGTAGTTACCCGAATGATTACTGGGGTCGAACTAGTATCCACACAGCCATCAATGGTCGTAGCTCTCAGGCTTACCACATAGGTGCCGGTATCGGCATAGGTATGAGAAGGATTAATCGCGGTAGAGGAATTCCCGTCTCCGAAATCCCAGAAATAATCTGCTATGGAGCGTTCTGAGGTGGAGGTGTTGGAAAAATTGGCGGTCTGGCCCAAGCATAGATCGGTATAATCAACCGTAAAATTTGGATTGGGCAAAGGCTGAATCCAGATATCATTATTTGCGGTAACCGGAACGATACAGCCATTTTGATCTTCCACCAGCAGGATAGGATTGGCCAGGGTGTCCGTAACGTAGGTATGAACCACATTGGTGCCATTGGCGCCGGTGCCATCCCCAAAATCCCAGCCATAGGTCCAGTTCGGATTGGGACTGTCAACGGTGAAATTCACATCCAGCGGCTGACAACCGCTTAAGGGCGTGAAGGTGAAACTGCCATTGGGACCCAGTATTTCGATAAAATCCTCTTGAAGCAAGGTATCCCGACAGCCTACACTATTGGTGACGATCAGCTGAACATCAAACTGTGCAGCGGTGGTATAAATTTTAGAAGGGCTCCGCAAATTAGAGGTGCTGCCATCTCCAAAATCCCATAGCCAGGATACCACATCCGAACTGGATAAATCCCGGAAATTAACCAACAAAGGAGGACAGGTGGAAGAAGTATTATCTGCGGTAAAAGCGGCATCAGGTTTCCCGATGTTGATGAAGCTGCTTTGCACCCGCACATCAGTACAACCATTGGCATCTGTTACACTGAGGGTAATGGTAAAGGAGCCGCTATTAGGAAATAGATGTACCGGATGGGTGGCATTTGAAGTGGGCGAACCATCTCCAAAATCCCAAACCGAACTGATCCCATTACCAACTGAAAGATTTTGAAATTGCACCAAACTTCCCGGACAGGTAAGGGTATCTGCGGAGGTAAAGTCGGCGGTGGGGAAGGTAGGCTGGACAAAAGAAACTTTGCTGATGGAGTCCACACAACCCCGACTATCTACCACGGTAAGGCTTACCGTATAGTCTCCCGGAGCATTGTAGGTATAGGTGGGATTGGGGCCTAATCCACTGCCGCCATCTCCAAAATCCCAAATCCAGTTGGTCAGGCTTGCACCCGCATCGGCGGTACTCATATCGGAGAATTCTACCGGAAGTGGACTACATCCGGTTTGAATATTGACACTAAAGTCTGCTGAAGGACCTACTACCTCAACCTCATCGGTTCTGATTAGGGTATCGGCACAGATCCCGTCCGAAACGATTAACTGTACCGTATAAATGCCAGGATCTGTGTAAGTGTGTTGCGGGCTGGCAGCGGTAGAGGTATTGCCATCGCCAAAGTCCCAAAAATAAGTGGTCGCCTGTTGAGAGGTATTGGTAAAATCTACCACTAAATCGGCGCAACCAAAATTGGTACTGCTGGTAAATCCAGCCTGGGGCTCGGTGATGGTAAGGTCTCGATCATAATTATTAGAGCAGCCTGTGATGGAATCCGTAACCACCAACCTGACTTGGAAAACTCCCACGCTGCTGAAGGTATGGGAAGGGTTCTGCAGGCTAGAAGTGCTACCATCGCCAAAGTCCCAGTCCCAGGAAGTCGCATTAGCGGATTGATCGATAAAATCTACATTGGTAGGGGGCGCACAAGCCTGCACAGGGGTCATGTCGAAGAGGACCAGCGGTCCTTCGATCCGAATAAAATCCTCTTTGATCATGGTATCCCGGCACCCAAAAGACTCGACGATCAGGCGGACATCAAACAAGCCTGTATCCCGATAGGTATGGGTAGGGTTGGGCAACACTGAGCCTGCGCCATCTCCAAAATCCCAGGCCCATTCGGTCCCGTTGCCAACTGTAAGGTCGGAGAAATTGATGTTTTCGTTGACACAAGCTACCCGGGGATTGGCATCGAAATCCACCACGGGGCGGTTCCCGGCCTCTATGTACTGCAGGACCTCTGTGTCCTGACAGCCGTTCGCGGTGGTAACGGTCAGCGTAACGGTAAAAATCCCCGGCGTACTATAGGTATGAGTAGGGGAGGGCAGGTTAGAAATATTACCATCCCCAAAGTTCCAGACCCAACTGACGATGGGGTCCGCCGGAGAAGTACTCAAATCGGCAAAATTCACGGTCAGGGGAAGACAGCCTTCCTGTAAACCTGTCGCAAAAGCAGCGTCAGGCGGCTGGACCAGGACATAATCCTGAATAGTGGTGGTATTTTGACACCCATTGGCATCTGTTACCGTCAGGCTGATGTCATAGTTCCCAGGTTGGGAGAAAGTAGCCTGCGGATTAGGCGCATTAGAGATCTGTCCGGTACCAAAATCCCAGTCCCAGCTGATGATATTGCCCAGGGAAAGATCCTGAAAACTGACCGTCATCGGAAGGGCACAGCCTTGTCGGTCAGGTGCGGTAAAGCTGGCCGCAGGGGAGGGATTGATGGTGATGATGGAGGTTTGTATCTCATTATCACTGCAGCCCGCTGAATTATTGGCGATCAGGCTGACGCTATAGGTACCCGGTGTAGCATAAACATGGGTAGGATTGGTGGCGGTAGAAGTATTCCCATCCCCAAAGTTCCAGACGTATCCGTCTGCCCCGGTTGATTGATTGATAAACTGAATCCCTGTTCCCGTACAGGTCGTAGGGTTGAGCACGGTGAAGTCTGCAGTGGGTTGGGCGATGAGGATAAAGCCAGGTTTGGCCACACTTTGCTGGCAACCACTGGCGTCCTCAATGGTCAGGCGGACGGAATAGTTGCCATCATTGGCATACAGGTGAGACGGATTGGCTACGGTGGAAGTATTTCCATCGCCAAAATCCCAGGTGTAGGAATAAGAACCAGCAGGAGAGACCAGGGTGGTAAAGTCTACCAAAAGTGGGGCCTGGCACCCATTGGTTGGCGTAGCGGTAAAATCCAGATTGGCCACCTGGCTGATAGTTACCCAATCTGTTTTTACTTCGGTATGAGAGCAGCCATTGTCGTCGATCACCACCAGGGTTACGGTGTAGGTGCCGGAGGAAAGATAGGTATGAGAAGGATTGGGATCCGTGCTGACATTGCCATCGCCAAAATCCCAGGCCCAGTTGCTGATCGTGCCATCTCCTGGTGTCGTATTATCTGAAAATGACACTTGCAGTGGGGCACATCCTTGCAGGGTATCTGCGGTAAAATCTGCTACAGGGTCAGCATATAC
>JBCBGC010000218.1:0-5595 GCA_038527215.1 Bacteroidota bacterium | reverse complement strand
TTGGAATCGGTGTATCCCTTTGTCTTTTTAGATGCCATCCACTACAAAGTTCGGGAGGATGGTAGAGTAGTCAAAAAAACGAATTATTCAATGAGTAATTTAGGGACATTATTACTATGCTTCACATGGCCAAATTAATTCGAAACATAAAGCAAGAAGAAGATTTTTGGGAAGTTATTGCCAAATCTGCAAAGGAGACAAACAACATCCATTCGCAGATTGAGGATTTAGTCCGGAAATTGAGTGAACATAAACCTCACAAAATTGTGATGTTTGAATTTACCATGAGAGAATTAATCAGTGATCTACTAAATGCTAAAACTTCTGCAGCACTTGAACTAATCCGTTTTGACCCAACCATGGATGATTTTTTGGAATTAGCTACCTGGGTCATCTTACAAGGTAGAGACTACTATAAAATCTTTCTCCATAATCCAGACATCCTATATGACGCTTTAATCAAAACGGATATTTCTGTACTTGACGGAGATGAGTTACAAAACGTACCGGATAGAGCGTATATGGTTTCTCTAGGTTTAGAACCCCAGGAAGATGAGGAGAGTGATTACATCATTCCTAGTTATGTCGCAGATCTTTTTGAACCAAACTATTTGAGGCAGCGTGAATACGAAGAAATTAGCAAAAGGGAATGGAGGCTACTTTTTCCAAAAATATGGAAGTTGATAAAAGGGAAGTAATCGGCTATTTGTTGGTATAGTAGTCAGGAAATATTTAAGATTAACTTACTCATTTCTTCTGATATTCAATTTATTTTCATTTGTTGAATGGTTAGGGGCGTAGAAAATTAGCAAACAAATTACTTCTTCGTTTTTATTTTAAGCCCCCGCTTAAGATAGTCAGTTACTTTGGGGAAAAATTTTGATAGCCAACCACATCTCCTCATGAATTTAATTGAGCTAATTCCAAACTTGAAGGAGCCGCACTTAATCCGAGAATTTCTTCAGGAACATGCTCCTGGAATAGATTTTTATGATGCGGAAATCTACCTGGAGTCTTCTATACATACTGCTTCCCCAATCAGGGTTTTTGATAGCCAAAAGATTCCAGGCTTGATCGAAATGGAGGTAGATCAACAAAAGTATGTTCATTTATTTTCACTGGATCATGGATTTATGATTTTTTCTTTGAAAAAAAGAAAGCCAATTAATCAATGAAAGAGTTTTTATAAAAAATAGAAACATCTATCCAGGTTAGCTCCTTTTCCCTACTCACTCCTCAACACCTCCACAGGTTCCTTATTCGCTACTCTCCGCACCCAGATCAGAATCAAGCCAATCACCGGCAAGGCGGCCACCAAGCCTGCCAAACCGACGATCAGAGGATTGGGTTCGATATGGTAGGCAAAACTCTCCAGCCACCAAGAAAAAAGGCTCATAGATAAGGGCGTGGCGATCAGAGCGGCGATGCCCAAGAGCAACAGAAATTCTCGTTGGAAGCTCATCATAATATGGCTGACGGAAGCGCCCAGGATCTTGCGGATGCTGATTTCTTTTTGGCGACTAAAAGCCACATAGGAAACGATTCCAGCCAGGCCCATCAAGGCGAGGATAATGGCAATCACGCTCAACACCGCCATGAGGATACCGGAGCGGCGCTCGGTTTGATAGAGTTGATCAAGGCGGGCTTCCAGGAAGGTTACATCAAAGGGCCTGACCGTTTCCACGCTTTTATAGGCGCTTTTGACTTTTTCCATGGTCTCCGGCCAGTTGTCCGTTTGCAAGCGCAGGATCATAGTCTCGGCCCATTCAGTTTCTGCGTAGGCATTGATCAGCAGGGTTTGGTTGGGGTATTTGAGGCTAAAGTACTTGAAGTCGTCGATGATGCCATCAATGGTCTCAGGGATGCCATAGCCAAATTCCTCGTTTTCCCATTCCGGCTCCGAAATCAGGGTTTCCCCAATCAGGGCTTCAGGTTCCACGCCCTTGATTTTGGCGAGCTTTTCGGCTGCGGTGCGATTGATGAGAAACATCTGGGCTTTGCCTTCATCCATTTGCCGGCAAGGCTCACAAGCAATGCCCAGGGCCTCAAAGGTGCCACGCTCTACATAGAGTTGGGTGCCATCCGAAAGGGTGACATCTGTGTCCTTCATTTTGTAGGTCATCTGGTTATACATATCCGACCCAGGTACGCCATTGGCTCCGATGGCTTGCACCTCAGGAAAGCCTGCCAGCACAGCTTTTAAGCGGGCATATTTTTCCCCTCCATCAACGCCAAAATACACCACGCCTTCCTTCTGAAAGCCCAGGTCTTTGGTCTGGATATACTCCATTTGCAGATAAATGAAGCTGGTGATACTCAGCAAGCCGATAACCATGGTAAACTGCACCACCACCAGGGCATTGCGGAAATTGAGATGGCGGGAAATGGCCAGGATTTTTTTCCGGCCTTCTCCAAATAGGTGCAACATGGAGCGTCTTCCATAGGTGATGGCGGGATACAAGCCACTGAACAAACCGGTGAGGAATAATATGCCAAATAAAACCAGGGAAGCCCCCAGGGTGAGGCCCTGGCTTCCGCTTAATTCAATGCCCATCAACTCACCAAAATATGGGGTATACAGGTAGACAATGCCCCAGCAAAAAGGAAAGCAAATCAGGGCCAGGAGCACCGCTTCCACCAGCAGTTGAAAGGAAATATCGGAAGGTAGAGCCCCTAAGACTTTGCGCATGCCTAACTCCTTTTGCCGGTCCGCATACATGGCGATGGACAGGTTGGTGTAGTTGGTCCAGACGATCAATAGCAAGACCCAGCCCACAATGCCGAAAATGGAGAGGTAGGCTTTGTTGGCGATCGGTTTCAGTTCATACAAGGTATCTCCGGTAAAATGAATGTCGGTCAAGGCCACCGAGAGCAATTCCTTGCGCAGCACATCCTCGGAATAGCCTGGGTAAACCAAATCCACTTCCTGGTTGAGGCGGGCGATCACGGGCTCGATCTCAGCTTCGGGTCTCAATTTAAGATAGGTGTAGGCCCCCCAACTGGGAATCAATTGCTGGTGCACAATCCAATCAAAGGTATAATGGACGTTGTCAGGCACGTCAGCGATGACTCCGGTGATCTCCAGCATTTCCTCCCGGATGGTCACGGTTTTGCCCAGAATATCCTGGTTCCGCCAACGGCTGCCGAACCAGTCTTTGGCGGCACTTTCGGTCAGGATGATTTTGTCAAAGCCGGCAAAAGCTCCTTCCGGCGTACCCAACAAAAATCGCTGGGGAAAGACTGCCTGAAACGCCAGGCCAGTATTGGTGTAGAGCACATTTTTGGCTACCACTTGCTTGCCGTCAAATTCAACGTAATACTGGTCCCGGCCCCCGATAGCGGACTCGGAGGGCACAAAGTGACAAGCCGTTTCCACCTCTTCGTAGCGGGTAAGATGATTGATCAAGCGCAGTTGAGCGTCCCGACCAGACTGATAATAGTCCTGGAAATACATGGGCGTATAGACCTGATCTCGGTAATGGTTCATCACCCGGTGAATGCGGTCATGGTCTGGCACGGCCATGTCATAGGTCAACTCGTATTTCACAAATAGGCCGATCAGGAGGACGGCAGATACCCCAAAGGTCAAGCCGATGAGGTTAATGGCGGTAAAAGCCTTGCGGTGCAGGATGTTACGAAGGGCGACTTTAAAGTAATTGTCAAACATAGGGAGGAATTGTTTAGCGCGAGAGTACTTCTCAAAGGCATAGGGTTTGAAAAAACGGAAGACATCGGCCGCAAAAAGGCGGTTGGCCCGGGCGCGACCGAAGTGTTGGGCGCGATCATGGTAGGCTTCGTGCAGATCTCCCTGGATTTCTTCCAGCAAGTCTTCATCGCAAAACCACTCCAGGAAGCGGTCCAGCCAGCGGGGAGGATGAGAATCGGGTAGATTCATGAGCGGGAAGGCAGGAGGTTCCACAATTTTTGGCGGGAGGCTCTGATTTCGGCGATCACTCCCCTACCCTCTGCCGTAGCGGTAAAGATGCGCTTACGCCTGCCCCCTCGGGTGGCCGTAGCCCCGCCCATGTTGCTGGCAATCAAGCCTTTTTTTTCTAGCCGCGACAGCACGGTATGCACCGCACTGATGGAGATAGGTTTGCCCAGGTGGGTATTGTAAGCTTCACTGACGGAGTAGCCATAGGCTTCTTCGTCCATCACCATGACGAGCAGCAAAATTGTTTCTTCGAGATAACCGAGTGCAATCATTTCTTCATTACTTGTAAAACAAATATAGGAAAGAATTTCTGATTTCATCATTACTTGTAGAACTAATCTGCGACTTCGCAATTTTGGCGGAAGAGGAGTGGGGAGAGCCTATACTGGGGAGGCTGAGCAGCGTTTTCTATGGGCAATCACATAGAAAACGCAGTTTTATCCCTGTAAAAAGGTCGCCATCATCAGGCTAAGCTCATTGATCCAGGTGCGAAGGGTTTGGCGGTCTGCATCGGTGATAAGCTCGTTTCGGACGAGCATGCTATCTGGTTCTGTTCCCCAATACTTAGCACTAAAGCAAAGGGTCCATATAGCAGACATGAGATCTTTGTCCGCCTTTTTTGCTGCTTTAAACTCTGGTTCCATTTGCTGGAGGGCGGTCCTAAGGTCCAGGAAAATTTCTTCCTTTAAACCTCGATAAGGTCGGAGCATGTTAAGGAAAGAACCTTCTTCAGGCGAGGCATGGAAGATGATTTGTTGAATGGGTGTTTTCATTAATCCATCGTAGACAAATTCTTTCTCATCATCAACTGTCCACCATAAAAGTAAAGATAAGGCAGCAAAAGGAGATGGCAAGGTGGCCTCAAAAAAGCGCTCACCTATCCATCTTTTCCCGAAATAAATCTATTACTCCTCCCCTACTCAATCCTCATGCGGATCCAGCGCTGCTTCAAGGTTTTGATGGCGGCGCATAAATAGGAATCATCCTGCAATTTGACCGTTCCTCCGGGGATAGGCATAAAGCCTCCCAAGGATCCACTGCGGGTCATTTTGGCCAGGGGTGCTAAGCGGAATTCGCCGTCCACATTGATCCGTCCTCCTCTGAGTACATCCGTTTCCAAATCGTTGAAGAAAAAGAACAATTGGTCCTCCTTGAACAACTCGCCATGGCCCAAGGGGAAGGGGGATTTGTACTCCTGCTTTTTCTGGATATTCTTGATCCAATTTATGTTCCCTTCCCCAGAGATGTTCAAAAATACCATGTCCCCATACCGATAGACATTGCCCTTGCGGGTCTGTGCAGCCGAAACATCCGTAGACTCCATGCTAAAGGTCAGGCTTTGATTTGCATGCATATGCAGGCGTCCCATGGCATGAAAAGGAGAGATATAGCCTTGCTTTCCTGATTGTAGCTTTTTGCGGAGGCGAAGATCGGCTTTGGTGGTTTTGCCGTTGGCCGATACCAGAAAGTCCTCATACTGTGCGGCCTCAAACAGGCTAACTTTCTGGAGAATTCTTTCCAGGGAGGCAGGCTCAAAGCGCTGGTAATGGGTCCCCTGTATGCCTTTTTTCTGATGCTCATGATACAAGCCAAACACCACCAACTGCCCTGCCTCCCTGGAAAGAATTCTCCAGAAAGTTAGCCTGTTTGAGGCCGCACAG
>JBCBGC010000217.1:0-5569 GCA_038527215.1 Bacteroidota bacterium | reverse complement strand
CATAGCTTTTCAGTTGGGTCAGGAGGAACTTAGCCAGGTCGTAGCCCTGGATCGCATTGTCTGAAGGCGGGAAGCCATAGGCCGACAAATACTGATTGTACATCATGCGATAAGCGGGCGACGTGGGATCGTGCATATGCGAGGTGGAAAAGAGCATTTCAAAATCCTCTTTGACCTCCCGGGGAAGGGTGTTGTAGCGAGTCCGGAAATGGGGAGAGCCCATCAGGACCACCTTGCGGTCAAACTTCTTCAACAAATTGACGATAAGGGAAGCTGCTTCCTCATTGCCCATGATGGGAATATACACGCCCGTGGAATCCTCTACCTGTCCCACCAGGGTATTGATTTCTTTTACGATGTCTTTATCTAATCGACGACCATAGGTAAACTTAAAGGTGTCTACCTGCCCTCCGAGGTCAATGAACTCCTCTGTAAAACCTTCGGCAAGCTGCTCAGTGGAAACCGTTCCATCACTGAATACCACGGCTCTACGCACACCCCGCTGGTACCAGGCAAACTCGGCCATCTCCGCGCCATGCGTCTTGGGCGTGGGGTGGGCTAAAAAAACGAAGTTCCGGTTTTCGATCAATTCCCGAGCCGGACTGAGGGGTACAATTTGCGGTACCTGCCTATTCTCAGCCCAATCTGTCAGAATGCGCGACTGATTATTATAGATGGCGCCTACCAACAGGTTCAAGCCCAGCGAGTCCAGCTGGCGGAGTTGCATGCGGGTGTGGAAGGTATCTCTTCTGGTATCAAACACCTGCAAGAAGACTTTTTCGGGATTCCTTTGGGCAAATTCATCCACGGCGAGTTGAAAGCCTTCGTAAAACTCCATTCCCCGGACGACTTTGGGGGGAATTTCACTGCTATAGCGCCACTGAGATTCATTTAGAAAAAGCGGCAGAAACATGCCGATTTTAAGAATGTCCGGTTCAAAGGCTACGGGTTTGTTTTCTTTATTCGGGTCTTCCCCAAACATTTTCTGGAGAAAAGCCGTGTCCTCGCCCTTGTTGGTCAAAAAACTCTGGTATCGACGGAAAGCACTTTCCCGATTTCCTTCCATTACCTCCCGGTACAGCCATGCTTCCATGACATCGGTTTTGTGAGAGGGGCTTACCTTGGCGTACAGAGAAGCGAGCAGGGCAAATTCGGCAGATTCAAAAAGCTCTTTTTGCCATTTTTCTTTAGCTGCTTCCCGAATAAGCCGATCGCTGGCGGTGTCCGCGATTTTGATCAAATCCTGCAAGCCCTGTTCCCTTTCACGCATAGATTTCTGCCGCACTTTGATCAAAGCCAAATGATACCGGGCATCTTCCACGTATTTGGATCTGGGGTAGTCAAAAACGATTGACTCGAAATGGCTGGTGGCTATATCTTCGTATTCGAGAAAGTAGGCGGAAAGGCCAGCCAGGTATTTTGCGGCGGTGGTGGAACGGTTAAAATCGCGATCCACAGCTGACTGGAAAGCGTCCAGGGCCGAAGTGTATTGTCTGCTCTGGAGAAAACGTTTTCCTTGTCTGATCAGATCATCGGACTTGGGATCTTGCTTAAGCGTAGTATCCCTCAGCAATCCGCAAGAGCTGATGGAGAGCAGCAATAGTAGCGTAAAAATCCTATTCATATACTGATATATACAGATTGACACCCCAATAAACAAATTACCTGGGAGGACAAGAAGTCCTGAACCCGAAAGCTTAACGGTCTGGGGTCCATTCCCATTTTAATCTGGGGACGATGGTTTCATTTAATTTAATCACCTGACCTTCACGGAAGCCCCCGATATGCACAAACTGATTGATCTGGCCTCCTTTGAAGTCAAAGGTTTGATGAATGCCTTTATACGGAGGATGATTTCTTAGGTAAGCAGCCAGGGTCATTTCAGTAATGGGCCAGTTATTGAGCACATGATAAACGTATTGCCCCATGTCATAGCCCTGTAATTGATAATTGGTAGGGAGGCTCTGAAAAGATTCCCAATATTGGTTTTCAAATTC
The DNA here is from genome assembly GCA_038527215.1 of Bacteroidota bacterium. Classification (GTDB taxonomy): domain Bacteria; phylum Bacteroidota; class Bacteroidia; order J057; family J057; genus JAWPMV01. The sequence continues at coordinate 3,572 of JBCBGC010000217.1, read as the reverse complement.
CGTGTACTCCGGGCTTTGTTTTTCCGGAAAAAAGGAGTGGGTAAAGACGATTTCGTAAGCATCTTTCAAATCCCGATCTATATCATCAAAGCGTTTCCAGATGTGGGGGCCTCCCAGGACTTTTATTTCCAGGCCTTGCACGCTGATCTCATTTAAAATCAGTCCTGCGGTTTCCTCATCTGAGTAAATCGGAAGATAAATAGCATCCAGACGTTGGATCCGCAGGGATTTTACCATGTCTCTGATGGTACGGACTACAGTTTTGTCCTGCTTCAATCCTGCTTCCAGGTCCAGCGCCAGTACGGTTCCTCCCAGGGTACTGAAAGTCTCACTGAAGGAACGGGCTAGGTCTAGGGTAGATTTCTGCGGGATGGTCCATACGCCCACCCGGGATAGTTTTAAAGAGTCGACGGCGAATCGAGCCAAATTTCTGCCGTGCACCTGTAGAGTTGAAGTAGCTTGAAAAACCTGGGTTCTTTCCTCCGTGAGGTCACCTGTAGGACTGAGGGGAATCAACTGCGGGGTGCCGGTAGCTTCGGCCCAATCGGAGAGAATTCGGGAGGATATATTGTATACCGCTCCCATGACCAGGTCCGGGTAAAATTCATCCAGGAGCCCCATCTGCTCCACCATGAACATGGAATCTCTTCTCGTATCAAATACTTTGAGTAACACTTTCCTACCTTCGACACTTTCCAGGTTTTCCAAAGCGAGTCGAAAGCCCTCATAATATTCTAAGGCCAAAGCGCTTCTCCGGGGAATGCTGCTGGTATCTCGGGTGTCTGCTTCTTGCAGATGCAAAGGCAGAAAAACTGCAACTTTTACCACATCCCGGTCTACGTGCCGGATCTCTAATCTCTCGTCCATCATCCTTTCGAGAAAAAAGGATCTGACTCCCCCTCTTTCCAAGTGCCTTCGATAGCGCAACTTAGCCGCATAGGTATCTCCCAGTTGTAACTGTCGGTAGCAGGCTACCTCAATAAACATCAAGCGTTGAGAGGGGAATTTTCTATATCCCCAGACGAGGGTAGATGAGTCAGCGAGCTCGAATAGATAGGCCTTTAAGGATTGGCGGGCATCTTTGCGGAGGTCTTCCAGCCCCACGCTATCGACCAATTGGACCAAGGTAGCCAGGGCGGATTTTACGCGAGGAGAATAGGGATTCCGGAGGTGATGCAGGGCAAATTGGTACTGAGCTTCAGGCACATAGCGTGAGCGCGGGAATTCGCGAACCAGCTTCTCGAACCAATATCTGGCCTCTGAATCTGCAGATAGTTTCAACTGCGTAAGGCCGCTAAAATAATAGGCTGCACTGCTAACGGTAGAAGGCGGTCGATTGGCCGCAGACCAGAAGTACCACACCGCAGAATCCAACTCTCCCTGATTTAACCAGTGCTTCCCTTCCTGAATAAACGCGGAGGCTTCTGGATCCTCATTGAGGTCTGTTGAGGTGGGTTGGGCCTGGAGGCTTGTCTGCATCCACATGCAGAGCAACATCCCCCCTAATGAACATAAATACTTCATACCTGATTCAATAACCCGAAAAGAGTAAGTTTATTTTGCCAGTAGGGGGATTCTCAACCTTATACGCTACTCCCACTCTATCGTTGCGGGGGGTTTAGAACTGATATCATAAACTACCCGATTTACGCCTTTCACCTGATTGATAATGCGGTTCGAAATTTCAGCCAGGAATTCATAGGGTAAGTGGGACCAATCCGCAGTCATCCCATCCCGGCTTCCCACTGCCCGCAAGGCTACTACCTGTTCATAGGTTCTCTCGTCTCCCATCACCCCAACCGAAGCCACCGGAAGGAGTACTGCAAAGGCCTGCCAGACTTTATCATAGAGATCAAATTCCCTCAGGCCGTTGATAAAAATGGCATCCACCTCTTGTAGAAGGGAAACCTTCCCGGCGGTCACATCCCCAAGGATACGAATGGCCAACCCCGGCCCAGGAAAAGGATGCCTACCGATGAACTTATGTTCCAGGCCCAGATCACGCCCTACTTTTCTTACTTCATCTTTGAAGAGATACCGAAGCGGCTCCACCACTTCCAGCGACATTTGCTCAGGCAAGCCCCCCACGTTGTGGTGGGATTTAATGGTGGCAGAAGGACCTTTGACCGATACACTTTCAATCACATCGGGGTAAATGGTTCCCTGAGCCAAATGCGTAATACCCGTCAGTTTATCGGCTTCATCCTGGAATACTTCGATAAAGACCCGACCGATAATTTTTCGTTTTTGTTCCGGATCACTGACCTCTGCCAGTTCTCCCAGAAAACGATCCGCGGCATCCACGCCAATGACATTCAGGCCCAGTTCTTTATATTTTTCCAATACCTCACTGAATTCATTTTTTCTCAGCAGGCCGTTATTGACAAAAATGCAGGTTAGATCCTGCCCGATCGCCCGGTGAATAAGGCTAGCAGCGACGGTAGAGTCAACCCCACCGGAAAGACCACAGATCACCTTTTTTCCTTCCAACTGCCCTTTCAATTCTGCTACCGTCGTCTCTACAAAAGCTGCAGGCGTCCAGTCAGCCGGGATACCACAGATGTCATGCAGAAAGTTTCTCAGGATAGTTGACCCCTGTAGAGAATGGGTTACTTCAGGGTGAAATTGCAAGCCATAGACAGGGAGGCTTTCATGCTGATAGGCGGCTACCTTTACAGAAGAGGTTTGGCCAATCACCACGTAGTCTTCTGGCAACTGCATAATGGTGTCCCCATGGCTCATCCAAACCTGGGAAGAGGTATCTACGCCATCTAGCAATTGACTGCTACGGGCATGCTCAAATATGGCGCGCCCATATTCTCTTTTAGATGAACTGGCCACCTCACCGCCCAGGTTTTTGGAAATCAACTGGGCGCCATAACAGATAGCCAATACCGGCACCTTGCCTAACAGCCCTTCCAGATCGAAATCCGGCGCGCCTTCATCATTGACGGAACAAGGCCCGCCTGACAGAATAACCCCTTTCACGCCGGTTTCCTGACTGATATCCCGGGTGTAAGGAACGATTTCACAGTATACATTTTGCTCTCTAACTCTTCGGGCAATCAACTGGGTGAATTGGGAGCCGAAGTCAATGATCAAGACCCTGTTTTCCATGTGGCAAAAGTAGGGCTTTTTCCTCCTCACTCCAAGGTATGCCCTGAGACGATATCCACGAGCTTATCCACCATTTTGTTAGGAAAATCCCCTCATTTTGGACCATTCTGATTAATTTGCGGCCTATACCTTTAGTCATCCTATCTATGAGCCTCGCATCTTACGCCTTCACTGTTACGGACCGTTTCATTCGCTATGCCCAAATTGATACGCAGTCCGATGCAGCATCTACGACAATTCCCTCTACTGAAAAGCAAAAAAATCTGGCCAAGGTCCTGGTAGAGGAGCTGCAGGCCATGGGGATTACCGATGCTGCTATGGACGAATTCGGCTACGTATATGCGACCCTTCCAGCAAATACCGAAAAAGCAGTTCCTACCATTTGTTTTTGTTCGCACATGGACACCTCTCCGGATTGTAGTGGAACGGATGTGAAACCGCTGAGATCGTAAGAT
>JBCBGC010000216.1:0-5702 GCA_038527215.1 Bacteroidota bacterium | reverse complement strand
CGAGCTATACGGGGAATTGTCTACGCGGAAAGGTGATTCATATTGATAAATTTGGCAACGCCATCACCAATATCGAGCGCAAAGGATTCATGGATATCAAGCAGGAACGCCGCTTCGAGATATTCATTCGCAATGTGCGATTGCAGCGTATCGTCAACACGTATTCAGACGTGAACAAAGCCGACGCTCTGGCTATTTTTGGCGAAAGTAATCAATTAGAAATCGCCATGCGCGAAGCTTCAGCGGCCGAATTACTCGGGCTGAAAGTACATGATATGATTACGATTGAGTTTAATGACCAGGACTAGGCAGAACCTCATTCCCAATTTCCGCCATCAGGATCGTCCGGATCTTTTTCTTCTGGTAATACCCGTTTCTTCTTGCGAGGCCGATTAGCGGCAGGTTTTTCTCCCTCCAGTTCAAGGTCTTCGTCTTCATCCAACTGGTCCTCATTGAGCAACAGGTCTAAATCCAGATCATCCTCTTTATACTCTTCCAGCGGCTCACCAGTAATTACCTGGCTGATCAAGACTTCATTATGGCCTACCTGCCCGAAGTGTTTTTTCTTCAACCGCTTAATAAATTCCAATACCGAAGGAGTAAACACGAGGTCGTTTTTGATCCGGGTGGAAGAAGGGACGTAGGGACTGGCATTTTTATACTTGATCACCTTGGAGCAGTAGGTGCTCAACACATAGGTGTACTGACGAAAAACCAGTTTCAAATCCGGGACAAAGCATTCCGGACCATAAATGGCTTCCTCTTCATAAATGATGTCGGAGAGATAGTTGATAGAGTCTTCAAAGGCGTAGATCAACTCCACCTTGCCCTTGTCGAATAAATCCGTGTAGCACCTGGCAATGTCTCCGGGTTTCTGGGGATCCAGGCGGACCAAATACACCCGATCGAGTTCCTCTACTTGCGCCTGAGCGGGCAAAGCGAGGCCCAGCATCAGTAAAATCAAACCCCACACGGGCACGGAAAAGCGATTCATCATCTTATTTATTGGCTACTCAATAAAACAAGCTCAATCAAAATACGGGAATTTTCCCTGAATAGCGGCCTGATGTTGGGGAATAAAGAAAATTTTTCTTTTTGCAGCTTGCTCATTTTTGCTTCTGCAAAAAGAAAACCGCTTTGCCACACGGCAAAAAAAAATTCGCATTTAACTAAGTCTTCCTCTTTGAGACGGCTCAGCGGGAAAAAAGTCAAAAAAGAATTTCCCCTGATTACGCATTTGGGTTTTAGCTCCACCTATAGGAAAACCGGCTTACCAAGCCCTAAAACCAAGATGATATGCGCTTTTTCTTCTCCTTTTGTCTAGCCTGCCTGATCTGGCCCCTCCAGGCAACCATTATAACCGTCAGCAATGCCCCCGCTTCAGCCGCCGCTTATTCCGATCTTGCCCAGGCGATCACTGCAGCCTCAGCTGGCGATACCCTGCATGTTGAGGGGACCGGGATTACCTACAGCGGGTCCAATTTTGTCATTGACAAAAGACTGGTACTCATAGGGCCAGGACGCTTCCCTCAGGGAGAGTTTGCTTCAGGCGCCCTGGTAAACGGCCTAAGGTTTCAGGCAGGCTCCGATAGCTCAGAGGTCCATGGCCTTTATGTAAACGGCACCATCAACACCCTGAGCACCGTAAATCATATCGTCATCACCGGCTGCTACATCGAATACGGAATCGACGTGAACGGCGGCAATTGGCTGATACGGGATAATATCATCCGCGGAGGTCCTTTTGCCGTCAACCCCTTTGCCCTGATGAATTTCGCTGAGAATGCCACCAATTTGCAGATTGAGAATAATGTCATTAACGGCCAGTGCTATAAAGTCCGCAATGGCACTTTCCGCAACAATATCATGACCAGAGTCGGCCAGACCTTTAAAGGCGCTTGCTTCAACAATGTGTTAGAAAACAACATCTTTTATGGGCCCAATGCCCTGGGATGTAGCAATTGCACCTTCAACAACAACCTGACTTTTGGCTCCTCCAACGATACCATTCCCTACACCGGAAGTACGGGTACCAATAATCTCATTTCCCAGGATCCCCTATTTGTCAATGCCCCCCTTTCGCTCAACATTTTCCTCTACCAATCCCTGGATTTTCATTTGCAAGCTGGCTCTCCGGCCCTCAATGCGGGAACAGACAGCAAGGACCTCGGTGTCTTCGGTGGCGTCAGTGGCACCGTGAGCGGCAATCCCCCCATCCCCCATATTCGCTCTGTAAGCATCGATAATGCCACCGTCCCGGTAGGCGGCAACCTGCACATCAAATTGATCACCACCAAACCCGAAGGTCAGTAAGCCCCTTAATCATCCTCCTTATGAAACGATTTATCGTATTGGTTTGCGGGCTTTGCTGGCTGGCTGGAAGCGGCCTCTTTGCCCAGACCAACATTACCGCTGCAGAATATTTCTTCGATGTTGATCCCGGTTTTGGCCAGGGAACCAGCATCCCCATCGCCACAGGAGCCGACAGCTTAGCCCTTGATTTTTCTTTGCCTACCACGGGTCTGGCTCCGGGTCGGCACTTACTCTATGTTCGTACCAAAAATGCCCTGGGCATCTGGTCCCTTACCCAGGCCAAAGGCATCTACGTCCGACAGGAAACCGAACTTCCTTTCACCGCCGCTGAATACTTTTTTGATACCGACCCAGGATTTGGGTTAGCGAACAGCTTACCTATCGAAACCTTAAACGATACGGGACTGGTGGATACCTTTATCCAGGTGCCGAATCTTCCGTTAGGTTCGCATATCCTCTACGTTCGGGTGCAATCTTCTGATGGGAGTTGGAGTTTATTCGGACAAAAAGAAATCACCATTTGTGCCTCCTACGGACCTGTTGCCGCCTACGAAGTGGAACAATACGGAAACATGATCGCGATCCGCGATCAGTCCTTATATGGAGATACCTACGTCTGGGATTTTGGGGATGGTACCACGGATACCAGCAGAAGTCCCCTGCATTTTTTCCCAGGACCGGGCAAGTATGCGGTATTCCTAACCCTTATGAACGCCTGTGGCATGGATACCATGACACATCACCTGGAAATAGGAGGCATATCCGAGAGCGTCCCTGATTGTGGGGGCTTGGATGGCATTGTCTCTGGCGTGGTGAATGGGTACGGTTTCACCAGCAACAATATGGACCTCTCCTTTGTAAAGCACGGCGGAGGCATGACCCTTTTTCCGGACACCGTGATCTACGCAAATAGCCAGGCCCTTTTTTTCCGCCTTGATCTCTTCCAGGCAGATACCGGAGCCTATGACATCGTCTACAGCCTGAATGGCACGCCCCTCATGACCCTCGAAAAAGGCTTTACCGTAAAAGCTCGGGTAGCACCAGCCTTGAACATCACCGTGGCGGGTCCTTCGCTGGCTCGTCCCACACGGTTCATGGATTTTGAGGTCATTATCGAAAATACCGGAAACGTGGATGGCCTCTTTGTCCCGGTCGTGATTAGCGGTATCCCTCAGAATAGTGGGGCCATCCAATCCCGGGTCGTGCTGACCGACAGCAAGGTTTTTGGCCCTTATCAGGAAGCCAGAAATGGGCTAATCGCCGATGGGGGAGACCCGGCCATTTTTGATAACCCTGTATTTATTCTTCCGCCAGCGGAAATAGGCGGCGGCACGCCCAGCAGAGACCTCAGTCTCATTATTACCAATCTTCCCCCCGGGAAAAACCGCATTGGCTTTACCGCCAAACTGGATAAGGATACCACCGTCTGCATCAAAGCTACCGCCTCCCCACCCATGGTCAAAAATGACGGCAGTGGCGACCTCAGCGATTGCTTTGCCACGGGCATGAACTGCGCCCTGCAGTTGGGAGAAGAAGTGCTTGGCCTGAACGACGCCATCGCCTGCGCAAAAACCCTTTTTGGAGCCCTGGACCTGGCTTTCCAAAAGCTGGCCGGAACGGGGATTAAACAAGGGGCTGCCCAACTCGCAACGGGCGGACAGGTACAAGAAGGGAAAGCGACTGTCCAGCAGGCCATTACTTACACCTCATACGGCGCTTTGCTGGGAGACCTGTTCTGGAATTGTGGTCCAGCTGTGGTGCAGCAATTCCCAGCCTTAAAAATCTATTCTTTGGTTCGAAAAGCCCTAAAACTGATCAAAAAAGGGAAAGACGCCTGGTCGGGAGCCAGCAATACAGTAGCCGGAGCCAGCCTTTTAAGCTGCATTTATGACACCTATCAGGCATGTTCCGGCCAAGGGGGCAATCCTTCTCATGAAAAGAAATTTCGGGCTATTACTTCCCGAGACCCTAATTATAAAAGTGGGCCCGGCATTCCAGGAGATAACTTTGTGAACGGCCAGCGTTTTATGCCTTACACCATACAATTTGAAAATGTAAGTTCCGCCTCAGCCGCCGCCCAGGTGGTCATCATCAAAGACACCCTTGATCCAGCAGTATACGATCTGTCTAGCTTTGCCTTTTTGTCCTATGGCTTTGACACCTTGACTTATCCGGTAACCAAGCTCAGCCACAGCTTTACTGACCTGCTTGACCTGCGACCCGCTCACCCCAATTTCTTGCGCGTAGAAGGCCAGTACAAGCCTCAGGACGGCACCGTAGCGTGGACCTTCACCACCCTGGACACCACTAGCCTTCAGCTAACCGATGATCCACTGACAGGCTTCCTGCCGCCTAACCAAACCTCACCAGAAGGGGAAGGCTTCGTTTCCTTCACGATTTCTCTCAAAGCAGGACTCAGCAGTGGCACCTTTATCCGGAATAATGCGGAGATCATTTTTGACGAAAATGCCCCCATCGTTACCAATACCTGGGAGAACCTTTATGATATCAACGCACCCAACAGCAGTGTGAATCCCCTGGCTGCCACCCTGCAGGATACAAGTTTTCTGATCAGTTGGGGAGGGATAGATGATGCAGCGGGTATCGGATTCTATGATGTCTACGTGAGTGAGAATGACGAGCCTTTTAAGCTGTGGATGAATGAGGTAGCAGTCGATAGTTTCCGTTTTTACGGAAAAGTCGGGCAGTTCTACAAGTTTTATTCGGTGGCTACCGATAAAGCCGGTAACCAGGAACTTCCTCCGGCTGATCCTTTTGCTTCTCCAGACGCTCAAACTTCTATAATTTTATCGAACGAGGGCCTGGGGTTTTCAGAAAAAATCCAGTTGGGACAGCTGTATCCCTCTCCGGTGGATCAGACCCTGCACCTGCCTATCAATTTGTCTCAGCCGGCCTCCCTTCAGCTTAGCATCTGGGATGCGATGGGTAGACGTATGAGTAGATTGGACAAAAGCCAGGACCTGGCGGCAGGAGAACATTTGATCAGCTATGAGGTGAGCCACCTGCCCGCCGGGGTTTACACCTTGCAAGTGCGCATGGGTAGCCGGCAGTTAGGGCAACTGTTCGTGAAGCGGTAGGGTATCAAAATCTCGGAGTCCCCGGATAGCTCACCTCCCTAAGGTCGCTGTGCTTCCGGGGTGACAAAAATGCTGGATAAGGCATGATTTCATCATGAGGCTTCATTGAAGCCCAAACACCTACAAAGATGTCACCCCGGAAAGACTTTTGACCGACAGGAAAAAAGCCTTATCCGGGGTCTCCAGGTCTACATAATGATCGCAGAAATCCCTGACGATAGATATATCGAAATCATGGACCCGGATAGCCCAAACACCTACAAAGATGTCACCCCGGATTGACTTTTGACC
>JBCBGC010000215.1:0-5757 GCA_038527215.1 Bacteroidota bacterium | reverse complement strand
TGGAGAAATCCTCGAAATCAACCAGGTGGTGAGCTATTTTCATTATGCGAACCGGACGGTTTTAGGGCTTGGGGTAAATACGCAGGGCGAAATTCTCGGCTTGTCCCCCAGTGATGATGACAACCATGAAAACTGGTCGCATCAACTGTAAGGATAAAAAACCATCTCTCCCTTAGTTTTTCCCGCCTTTCGCCTCAACTTTTCCCTTAAAAATCAGTACATTACCACTATACCTTGTCCATTTTTTCCCGCCTTGGCTGAAGCCTATACGAATAGTTTGTATAGTTCGGCGGTGAAATGTGGAAAATGCACACCATAACTATCTATCAAAGGTAAGCCTTTGACATAAGCGATCACTGAACGATGAATACACAATTTTCCATACTCATCCCGCCTTTTCTAAGGAAACTGGACCAGCGCTGGTTGGTTGAGCGCCCCATCTTATGGGCCAGCAAAATCCACTATGTCCTGTTTTACGGAAGTCTGGGTATTGTCCTGGCCTATTTCCTGGGGCAGGTGTATCAGATTTATTATGCGGCTCCGCCCAATATGACCGAGCGATTCGTCTTCGCTTCTATCCCGGTATTTCTGGGGTTGTTGTTTTGGGTTTATCAAGTGAGAAAATTCCTGAGACCCGGTGCTTCTTCTTCTCATGTGTCGGAGAAGGCCTGGAAAAATGCGGCCCTATTTATGGTAGGGGTCTTCTTTTTAACCTTGATCCCTACGACCTATGTAATCAGCCTGCATAAACGGATTCAAGAGGTGTACACTGAAAAAACCTATGTGAAGGATCTACAGGCTGCATCCATCGGTTTCTTCTGGGATGAGGAATATGGGAAGCACCATATGAAAAATGCCCCTGGGCTAGAATGGGTGGAACTCTATACCTACAGAGATCAGCTCCTCACCGCAAAAGATTGGCTCGAGGCTGGGGAAGAAACCCAACTGCTTTGGGTGAACAATTTCCGCGCAGTCTACAATAAATATTCTTTAGAGGAGCTTGAGGTTCCAGATGAAAAGCTACTCACATTTTTTACTTGTGAGGCGAACCGTGCTGCTGGCTCTTTGCGAAGCAGGCCAAGAGACTGTTTATACTCCAGCGAACTGTCATCTGAGTGGATCATGAATTCCTCTTATTTATGGGACCTGGATCATAATATAGAGGCCTTTTCGGATATCATCCTCTATCCTTTGAGTGAGCAAATGGTCTTACGACTCATCTTCTTTTTAGGGTCCATCCTGGTCTTTTTCGTTTTTATCTGGCAAAACAGTCCCAACAAGGAATTTTTCGCCAGCATGGCCATTTATCTTGCTCTCGGAATTGGGATAACATTCTTAGTCGTTACGCTGGGTCGTCAATTGGACCTAAGTAATAGGTTCGAAATCTACTTACCCACCATCATATTGCTGGTCCTGCATCGTCTGGCAGTAAGAATCAGTCTTAGTGAAGGTCAGCGTGCAGGCATTCGAAAAGGGGCCTTAATTCTGGCTAGTGTAGCGATACCGCTCATGGTCTTCTTTATCCCCATATCCCTGATGGAAATGGGCTTCTTTGAATCAGCTAATAGCAACAAGGAGCTTACCCTTGCCATACTTAGCATATCATCAGCTTTCATCAGTTTTTATATCTGGGCGCGCTATTACGGCCCACGCATGACCCGCATCGCAACACAACCCACAAAAAAATAATTATCCATGCATAGCTTTCTATCGAAATTAGTGCCGCCGGCCTTGAAGCGATTTGACCTTCATTTGTTGAAGAACCACCCGGTTGTATGGGCCAGCAAAATCCATTATGTGATTTTTTATGGAGGAATTGGCCTGGTGCTGGCCGGCCTGCTTGGTCTGATCTATCGCCTGGACGCTCAGCATATGCCAGAAATGGAAGTGATCTTCCTGGTATCCGCCATTCCTTTTGCATTGGGACTGGCCTTTTGGTCCTGGCAAGCCAACCGTATGCGGGTAACCCCTCATTTTGCCAGGGTGAACCGGAATTTTTCCTGGAAAAGCCTAGGATTATTCTTCCTGGGATTCGGCTTATTGGCCATGGGGCCAGTGGTCTACACCAGCGCGGTAAAGGCTAGCGCTGAACGTCAGATCACGGAGGAAACCTTGATTCGCGATATCAGAGCAGCTTCTTTGGGCTTTATCCAAAAAGGCGGTTTCCTGGATAATTATCGGTACTGGGGCCCCTTCTTCGACGCAGACATGACCCACGAAGAGACGGAAAGGCTGAGCCAGTTTTCCATGGAGATGTGGGAATGGCAAAACGCCAGTGATGCAGAAAGAGAACTTATGCTGGCCTCTTTTCAAGAAGTCTACCGCAAGTACATTTCGCGAGAATCTTATTCCTACAACCACTATGCCGCCCAGGGAGACCTCCACCATGTGTTGAATGACTCGCACTGGGAATTAGAATCTCAGCTGGAAAAAGCCATTGAATTAGAATATGGTCAAGTAGCCTGGGATCCAGACAAGGCGCTGGCCATCTTTTTCCTCCTCATAACCGGGCTGGGCTTATTGGTCTATCAGCAAAACCGCTGGCAGCATTTCCTGCTTACCGGGGTAACAGGTATCGGCCTCATCATCGGCCTGGCGATTATCGGCAGTATTCTGGATTCTGCGACGAGAATGAATGGCAGAGAAGCCGGGACCCTTTTCACCCTGATGTTTTTTGGGCTGTTGATCCTGGCCATGCTGTTGGGGAACAATCGAAAACTCCGCAAAGCTATTCGGGCCGTGAACCTGAATCTGGCCACCATCGCCTTACCTTTTGCGCCGATCGTGCTCGCGATCTTTGCTGATGAGGTGCTGGACATGCGCATCTTCAATTATTGGCCTGATCATATCAGCTTTACCCTGGTCTTCATCGGCTCCGGCCTGCTTGGCTTGATCAGCTGGGCGAAGATCTTTCAACCAAAGATGCAGGATCTGACTTCCGATCCTATGCAAAAATAGAGAGAGGCTAGGTGTTGTATTTATCCAACACCTTTAGGGCCACGTTGAAATTTTTTGGATAGTCTGCGGCCACCGTCATGGGCTCTTCGGACTGAGGATGCAGAAACGTCAACTGGTGGGCGTGAAGAAGATAATCCTGATTGATGGGTTGTTCCTCTTCTTTACGCCCACTTTGCTTATACTTCCTTTTGATGCGGGAGAGATAAATATCTTCTCCTTTGTACAATTTATCTCCGACGATCGGGCAGCCCAGGGATAACAGATGCACCCGAATCTGGTGCATACGACCGGTTACCGGCTCACAGCGTAGCAGGGTAAAGTTTTTGAAATTCTTCTCGGTAGAAACGATGGTCAGGGCTTTTTTCCCATCTCGCTTATTGACCACTACCCGTTTATTGGTGCTGACCAGTAGCGGCAGGTCTACTGCTTCCTCTGAAAAGTGGTGCACGCCGGTTACCAGAGCATGGTATATTTTCTTGATTTGGCGATGCTGGAATTGTAAGGCTATATGCCGATACACCTCCGGGTTTTTGGCCATCAGTAAGGCGCCAGAGGTGTTTTTGTCCAGGCGGTGGCACAGGCTGATCTCAGGGTCATAGCCCCGGGCCATGGCGAGCAGGCTGCCGGCTTCTTTGTCTTCCAGGCTAGCCAGATAGCGAGGCTTGTTGACCACCAGGATGGACGCATCTTCAAATAGTATCAGGTCTTCAAAACGGAGCCGTCGGTTACGGCTGGCATGATTTCGCATAATCCAGGAATCGTTCTCCACCAATAAGGCGGCAAGTTAGGCATTCTCCTGCAGCAAATCTGCGGCAAAAATTCCAATCAGCCATTGTTGATCTTTCAGTCCTGCTTCGGCCTTTTTATAAGCAGGATAAAAATGAGCTACCCAGTCCCAAAACCGCTGGCTATGGTTCATCTCCCGTAAATGCATCAGCTCATGGATGATGACATAGTCCACCAGGGGTTCCGGCAAAAGAATCAAATGCCAATTGAGGTTGATGTTTCGCTTACCTGAGCAGCTTCCCCATTTACTTTTGTGGTCTTTGATCCGGATTTGGGCTACCTGGGAATCTGTTTGCGCGGCCAGGCTACGGGTCCGCTTGGTTAGTTCTTCCTTGGCCAACGCTCTGAGTCCACCATAAAGAATGGCAAATCTTTCCTGCCAGTTATCCTCTGGTCCCAGTTGAATACGTATGGAGCCTGCATCCAGTTTGACCCAGCGGCGACTGCCTTCCTGAAATTCCAGGGTACGGTTCTTCCCGAGACAAAAAATGCGCCCGGCTTCCAGTTCTTTGCGGAACTGTAACCTGCGGGCATAGAAGGCCTGGCGGACCCGGAAGTGTTTCAGAATCCAGGAGGTCTTTTTTTGAATAAAGGCTTCGGCTTGATGGGTAAACTGGCCGGAAGGGGTACTGACCAGCAGAATAGGCTCGTCCTCGGCAAAGCGCAGGCCCAGACGAGAGCCATAGCTTTTTTCAACCTTACAGGGTACCACTTGTCCCCCTATTTCAATGACCATCAAAAAGAAGTTGGATAGTTGTATTTTTCCTAACCGGATATTCCGCAATAAAACGGAATTTTACAACCTGATCTTTCCCCAATCTCTACTTTTTCCCGCTATTTTCGGTGGTGGGAATCCCCAAAGTTTGATTATCTTTACGCCACTCCAAGATGCCGTTATAACTCTGGATTTATGAAATTCGAAAAAAGTGTAGAAGAAAAGCATACGGTAATTACCCTTTTGGAAGAAAAACTGGATTCCCGTATATCGCCGGCCCTGAAGAGCGAGATGGTTAATTTGAATGCGGCTGGAACTCAAAATATCCTCCTGAACCTGGGCAAAGTAAAATATGTCGATAGCTCTGGATTGAGCGCCATTCTGACGGCCAACCGCCTTTGCGGGGCCAGCAATGGCCAGTTTGTCCTGACTAATCTGAATCCTCACGTGGAAAAATTGATTAAAATTTCTCACCTGGAATCAGTCCTGACCATTTTACCGACCGAAGAAGAAGGAAGAGAGTCCATTTTCATGGGCCTGATTGAAAACGAAATCAAAGAGCAGGAGGGATAATACCTCACTCGCTTCCCTTTTGCCTCTACCTACGGCCTGGTGGCTCGAAATTTGCCCAGAATATCCAGCGAAATGGCGGCTTTCTATTCGCCTGGATGGCAGGGCAGAGACTCATCCGTCGTAAATATTCTTTAAGGCAGCAGCTTATTTGAGTGTGTTTCAAGTTCAGATATTAGGTACCAGTGCGGCTATCCCGACGAACAACCGCCTACCTTCAGCGCAGGTAGTCACGATCAACGACCGCCATCATCTGGTGGATTGTGGTGAAGGGACCCAAATGCAGCTTCTCAAGCACCGGGTAAAATTCGCCCGGCTGGATGCCATCTTCATTTCTCACCTGCACGGGGACCATATTCTCGGTTTGCCAGGGCTGCTCAACTCCCTCAGTCTGTATGAGCGCAACTTCCCCTTGAAGCTTTTTGGCCCCAGCGGCCTGAAAGACATCCTCAATCAGATTTTCAAAACTACTCAGAGTTACCTGAACTTTGACCTGCATTTCACCCCGCTGGAAGACTTCCAGCCCGGGGATGTGATTTATGGCGGCAAGCAATTTCAAGTGGAGTTGCTCCCGCTGGAACACCGCATTTTCTGCCGAGGTTTTCGGTTTGTGGAGATCAACAAGAAGCCCAAGTTTGATTTTTACAAGGCTAAATCCCTCGACATTCCGAATACATTCTTCCCGCGACACAAACAAGGCACTGAGGTAACCCTCGAAGATGGCCGGG
>JBCBGC010000214.1:0-6205 GCA_038527215.1 Bacteroidota bacterium | reverse complement strand
AGGCTGATGGCCTGCCTCCGGAGATTCTGGCCCAATATCAGGCGCAATGCCTGACCATACCCGTCCTGGGAGAGGTCCGCAGTTTCAACCTGGCCAATGCGGTGGCGATGGCATTGAGCCAGGCCTTAAGACCTCCTGCTTAGATACGCTCTCTTTTTGAAAGAACAATATGTTTGATGGGGAGTTAGCTATCCAAAGAACACCACATGTCAGTCTTCCAATTTGAACAAACTGTGCGGCAGTTGGAGAAAAGAAAAGGGGGATACTATTATTTCCAGATTCCAGCCGAAACAGTAGCTCAGCTTCCGAATCAGCGCAAAACCCGCTTGCTTTGTACCGTGGAAGAGCAACTCACCTATTCCTGTGGGCTAAATCATCTGGGGAATGGGGATTTTTTTCTGATCCTCTCTACCAAAAACCTCCAAAAGGTGGGCAAGGCTTTAGGAGATCCCATTCGCTTTCGCATCGAGCCAGACCCTAATCCCCTGGGTGTGAAAATACCGGAAAGTCTGGAAGTATTGCTGGAGCAGGACGAGGATGCCCGGTCGATTTTTGAAAAAATTACCGATGGCAAAAAGCGGAGCCTGATCCATACCATCAACCGGATCAAAGATATCGACAAGCAAATTCAGACCAGTCTGAAATTCCTGGCCGAACAAAAAATGAAACTTCGGAATTAAGCCCTTATCTCACCATCAAAGGATGTACTTTTTTCCCTTGAGGCCCTTGCCACACAAACTGGTACAGCCCAGCCGGTAGGGAAGGTAAGCTAATTTGGTACTGCTCCTCCAACTGACCTTTGCGCGCAGATTCACGCCAGATTTCGCGTCCCTGCATGTCCAACAACCGCCAGCTGAAAGTCCCGGTCCAGTGGCCACTCATGCGTACACTCAGTTGTCCCTGGGTCGGATTGGGATAAAGCGACCAGTTGAGTTGCTGCGTCAAGTCCTCCAAATCGGTGGCAAAATCAATATAGACCGTCTGGGCAGTCGTTTCCTCACAATAACCATCAGAAACGGTTAGCGTAACCGTATACACCCCAGCCAGGGCATAGGTATGAGAAGGATTGGCCTGGTCGCTGGTAAAGCCATCGCCAAAATCCCATTGCCAACTGCTGGCCTGGCTATTTTGGTCCTGAAAACTCACGCTTTCTCCTACTTTGGCGAAAGCATCAGAGATGGTGAAAGCTTCCAGGGGGCCTTTAGCCAGGATCCGACATTCATAGGAATTTTTGGCAGCCTCCTGGGCTTGTTCTAGCTGGGTATAGTTTTGTCCGGCCAGCAGGGCAAAAACCAGGGTGTCCTGAGCCTGAGGTGCTAAGCTGATCGGGCCGGAAGAGATGAATTGAAAAATGTCCGTTCCTCCGGTGGTGGCTCCCTGGGTAGCGGTGCTGGGGCTGGGGGCATTGACCAGCGCCCCAAATTTGCCGCTGGAAGTGAAAGGGAAATAATTGGTTCTGCCGGCTTCCGCATAGAAATTATCATCGGAAACCAGGCCTATCCCATAATAGTTGGGATTCACGCCGGTAAAGTCATAAGCAAATACCAGACGAGAGGTATCGTCATAGTTGGCCACGTTGCGATTGGCGAGGGCGGCCAGGATGTCCCAGTCAGCGAATAAGCCTCCGTAGAGATTGGCGAGCGGAGCCGCCGATTCATTTTTGATGCTGTATTCCATCAAGACAAAATTCTCCCGCTCCTGATCCTCAAAGGCATAAATGTGTTGGGTGATTTCTACCCCGATCGGATTAGCCGAAACATTGTCCCGAAATACAGAAATGGCTTCAACATCTGCTTTGGTAGGATTTTCTACAAAAGCAATGGCTTGTTGCACCGCAAAATCCTGATCCCGGCCATTGGTATTCCGAATGTTATCAGACACCTGAGAGATGCTTTTTCCGATCAATAACCCCCCTTCGAACAAGACATTGGACTGATCCCGGAAACGCAGGCCTTCACCCTCCTGGTTATAAGGGAAATCGTGATAGCCAAAGTTGCCGGAACTGGTAATGGAAGTATGAATCTGATTGGCTTCCAGGTTGATCCAGGATCGGTTGACAAAAAAGCTGAAGTATTCAAAGTCCACATAAGCGTTGGCAGGGTCCAGGTAACTCACCTTTATGATTACTTCATAGTTGTCAGGTAGACCGGGGGCTAATCTGATTTTCAGTGATTCGCCTGTTTCAAATGCTCCCATCATGGGCACGGCGCCAGGATTGGCCCCGCCTGATACGATTTCGATCAGGGAAGCCTGGGCGATCGGGACACTGATGGCTATGTTGAGGTCGCTGGAGGGATGGAGGTAATTGATGGCCGAAAGATTGATGACCACCGTATCTCCGCCGATAAACTGATCATCTCCATCCAGATCGCTCAGCAGATAGTCCTGCATGCGGATGGAAGGCTTTAGCGGAGCCGATACGGCTTTGAACATATTTAATCGACCCGACCCCAGCTTATCCTGAAAAACCGGGACATTGACAGCATAAATGTCATCCGTGGTAACCCGAATACGCTGGGCCGCCTGGAAAGGGGTCAGTTGAGGATAATGGGACAAGGTCAGCCCCACCGCCGCTGCTACAACCGGGGCAGAAGCCGAGGTCCCCTGGAAGGCCCAGGTATAATCATCCGTGCCATTGACGGTCAACATACCGATACCAGGGGCTGCCAGGTCTACCGTATGATGGTAGGTGGTATTATAGGAGGCGGTATCTCCCCGGTCTGTATTGGCCACGGATATTGCATTGGCAAAAGCTGCGGGATAGATGGCTTGCTCAAAGTTGTTAAACCCGGTCCCATTTCCGGCCGCACAAATTACCGCCGCCTGACGGTTTACGGTAGCATATTGGATGATATCTTCCCCAAACTGGGAATAGTTGGAACTGCCCCAGGAGCAGTTGACGATATCTGCCCCGTGATCTACGGCATAAATGATGCCCTCATAGCCATGGGTAATAGCCCTGATAGAATCATCGGGAGCGACTTTGATCGGCATATAGGAACAATTAAAACTCACGCCACTCATGCCGATGCCATTGTCTGTTTCTGCTCCTACAAAACCTGCTACCCGGAATCCATGGACACTTCCGTAAAAAGGGTCGAAATCTCCAATGGGAGAATAATAAGAATCTCCGGCCAGATCCCAGCCGATATAATTGTCCGTATACCCGTCATTATCATTGTCTACCCCGTCCGGTGGATCATTGAGGTTTTTAAACAAGTTCTTGGTCATGTCAGGGTGATCCCCTTCAAATCCCGAATCCACGATGGCGATGACCACACTGCTATCCCCTTTACTCACATCCCAGGCCTCCCGGGCTTTAATTTGAGACAAATACCAGGGCCCTTCGAGTCCACCGGTAGTATCGGAGATAGGGTCATTGGGTTGATAAAATAGCTGGTGGACAAAACGCGGTTCTGCGTAGGTGATGAAAGGCAGTTTGTGAAAGCGCCGGGCAGCCTCGCTGGCATCTTCTCCATTCTGATAGCTGATTTGGTAGATCAGGCTCAGGTCTACCCCTCCGGACTGGGTTTTAAAAGTCGCGGTATGATGGGTAGGAAAGATTTTTTTTATCTCCTTCACGCCCAAAAGACCAAATAATTCGTTTAATTCCGGTATCTGAATGTCGGCTGGCCCACAAAAAGACCGGTGAGAATCAGCCACTTTAAGGATGAGTTGGTCGGGCAGGTAGGATGGAGGGGTTTGCGTAAAGGATTGGGCGAAAGTAGCGGGGAAATGGACCCAAAAAAGGCCCAAGCATCCCAAACAGCCCAGGGCAAAAAAGCTGACTTTCATGTAAATGGGTTGATAGTACGGGGTAAATCTATACAAATGGGGACGATTTTTGTTGTGAACCTGTCACAAAATCTAACCTTTAAGGGTTAACCAGACTAAAGAAAAGCCTTACTTCGTAGCTGATAGTCAGGATTTTTTCTTCCTAAAATTATCTTTAATTTTGCCTTTTCATTTCAGACAGTAACGATTATATGGACCAGAAGGAGTTTCAGAAATTTGCTACCAAGCATTTGGGGATCAATAGCATGACCTTGCACGACTATACCAGCCATGCCAACTCACAGTTGGGAGGCGCGGCCGGTATCTCTGCCATGACCCCTTATATCATCGAGGAGCGTGAATTACGCATTGCGCAACTGGATGTATTTAGCCGACTGATGATGGACCGCATCATCTTCCTGGGCACCGGGATCAACGATCAGGTGGCCAACATCGTGAGCGCCCAGTTGCTCTTCCTCCAATCTGTAGATTCTAAAAAAGACATCAATATTTATCTGAATTCTCCTGGAGGTTCTGTGTATGCAGGCCTGGGAATCTACGACACCATGCAACTGGTCAGCCCTGATGTAGCGACTATTTGTACAGGCATGGCTGCTTCTATGGGAGCGGTTTTATTGTGCGCAGGGACAACTGGAAAAAGATCCGGACTGCCTCATTCCCGGGTGATGATTCACCAGCCTATGGGAGGAGCCCAGGGCCAAGCTTCTGATATCGAGATTGTACATAAGCAGATTCAGCAGCTGAAAAAAGAATTGTACGAGATCATCGCCAAGCATTCCGGCCAGGAATATGAGAAGGTTTGGGCAGATTCAGACCGCGATTATTGGATGATCGCCTCCGAAGCCAAAGAATATGGCTTGATTGACGAGGTTTTGACCGGAGAATAAAGCAGGAACAATTTTTGCCGTTGGGTCCCTGAGGCTCACCAATTACTACATATGAGTGATTCCACGATCAGAAACGAAAGCTGCTCATTTTGCGGCCGATCCAAACGGGAAGTTCAGATTCTCCTTGCAGGTTATGGCGGAGCACACATTTGCGAAAATTGTGTGGCCCACGCTTCGACCATCATTGAGGAAGAGTTTAAGGAAAAACCCGCCACCCGCATTACCAAAGTTCCTAAACCTCGGGAAATCACCGAGCACCTGGATCAATACGTAATCGGACAGGAAGCTGCCAAAAAAGTGCTTTCCGTGGCTGTGTATAACCACTATCGCCGCATTATCAGTTCTGACCGTTTGGATGACGGAGTAGAGCTGGAAAAAAGCAATGTGATGATGGTAGGGCGGACCGGAACCGGTAAGACCTTGATGGCCCGAACCATTGCGCGTATGCTCAATGTCCCCTTCTGTATTGCTGACGCGACCGTATTGACGGAAGCAGGCTATGTTGGAGAGGATGTAGAAAGTGTGCTGGTCCGGCTGTTGCAGGAAGCTGATTATGATGTGGAAGCAGCAGAGCGCGGTATTGTTTACATCGATGAGATTGACAAAATTGCCCGTAAATCGGACAATCCCTCCATTACGCGTGATGTGAGCGGAGAAGGGGTTCAGCAAGCCTTGCTGAAGCTCCTGGAAGGCACCGTCGCCAACGTACCGCCAAAAGGAGGTCGTAAGCATCCAGAGCAAAGCCTGGTACAGATTGATACCACCAACATCCTCTTTATCTGCGGTGGAGCCTTTGAAGGCATCGATCGCCTGATCTCCAAGCGGATTGAAGTAAGTACCATTGGATTTGGCACGACTCACGGCAAGCAGATCGACGAGGAAACCAATATTTTCCGTTTTATCCAGCCCGTAGACCTTCGGGCATTCGGGCTGATTCCGGAAATCATTGGTCGACTTCCGGTAATTACCTACCTCGATCCGCTGGATGAGGGAGCCTTGCGCCGCATCCTGGCCGAACCCAAAAATTCCATCCTTCGCCAATACAAAAAAATGTTTGAGCTAGAAGGAAAGACCCTCGGTTTTGACGATGAGGTCCTGGATACCGTGGTCCGTCGGGCCAGTGAACTGAAACTGGGCGCACGGGGACTTCGGTCCATCATCGAGGCTTTGATGCTGGATATCATGTTTGACATGCCAGAGAGCGAGCAGGAGCATTACCAGATTACGATGGAAATGGCCAGTGATGCCCTCAACGAAGCCAGTTTGATAAATTTCCGTCAGGCCAGCTAAGACCTGACAGATCGAAATACATGGAAGCCCGGCCATTTGGCCGGGCTTTTTTTATGGCACGGACTGCCAGCCCCTGCCCGTCCGGTAGTCCGTAACCCTGGCTTCCAGCCGGGAAACCCGCAAGCCAGCCGGCAGTCCGTAACCCTGGCTTCCAGCCGGGAAAACCCCCATCCCCGGCCAAGTGGCCGGGGAGCAGGCTAAGACCGGCTGGAAGCCGATGCTACGGAGGGTTC
>JBCBGC010000213.1:0-6324 GCA_038527215.1 Bacteroidota bacterium | reverse complement strand
CCACCGTAGCCGCAGCTTGCAGCTGCGGCATGCCGGGATTTCCCGGCATGGAGATACCCGGATGGACATCCGGGAATGAGGTATTGACCGGCTAGAAGCCAGTGTTACGGGTGAATCAGCCGTGGCTGGAAGCCGGTGGTACGGTGGCACCACCGTAGCCGCAGCTTGCAGCTGCGGCATGCCGGGATTTCCCGGCATGGAGATACCCGGATGGACATCCGGGAGTGAGGTATTGACCGGCTGGAAGCCAGTGTTACGGGTGAATCAGCCGTGGCTGGAAGCCGGTGGTACGGTGGAACCACCGTAGCCGCAGCTTGCAGCTGCGGCATGCCGGGATTTCCCGGCATGGAGGTACCCGGATGGACATCCGGGAATAAGGTATTGACCGGCTGGAAGCCAGTCCCACGGACTGAAAACCGGACCGGCTGGAAGCCAGTGTTACGGTCCGTCCTTCTCTCTCACCTCTCACCTCTCACCTCTCACTTCTCACAGTCCCGATTCATCGGGACGATCTCATCTCTCCCCTCTTTTTCCTAACTTCCCCTACCAACAAATTATCTCATGTCTACACGCCGTCTGATCTACCTGCCAATCTTTTTTCTCCTCCTCACCTTTTGTCGGGAAGTGATAGAAGTGCCCGAACCACCCGAGGAGCCTAGCCTGCCTAGTGGAACCAGCTTTCTGGAAGCTTCTGCCCAGCGGAGCGGGGATGTTTCAGCAGGTTATGATTATCTGGTCAACGGGGATTACGTAGGCGCAGGCATTCCCCTGGAGATCTTTAAGAATGTCTTTGGAGATGATCCGGAAAATGTCCTGAATCGGACGGGAGACAATGCCACCCTGGCCCCCGGCTTTACCGCAGTTACAGCGGATAATGGCGTCAAGATGGCCGCAGCCAATTGCTTGCAATGCCATGGGCAAAAACTTCAGGGACAGTTTGTGGTGGGATTGGGCAATTCGCTGGGGGACTTTACCCAAGATCAAAGCGAGTTGGTTCCGGCCCTGGATTTCGGCATAGATTTCTTTTACGGACAAAATTCTCCAGAGAAAGAAGCCTACCAGCCCTTCCGGCGGGCCTTACTGGCTACGGCTAAGCATTTAGTGATGGAGTCTGCCGGAGTCAATCCAGCTGATAAACTGGCAGCCGTCCTGGCGGCTCACCGGGACGCCGCCAGCCTGACCTGGTTGGATAGCCCTCAGGTAAATCTTCCTCTGGATGTCGTCCCAACGGATGTACCCGCCTGGTGGCTGTTAAAGAAAAAACACGCCATGTTCTATAATGGCGTAGGACAGGGAGATTTTGCCCGGATCATGATGGCCTCTTCTCTGCTGACCATGGAGGACAGCGCTGAAGCCCGAGAGGTGGACCAGAATTTTGAAAACGTGCTGAGCTATATTCTTTCGCTCGATGCTCCGGCCTACCCGGGCAGCATTGACCAGACCCTGGCGGCCACCGGGCAGCAAATCTTTGCCGCCAATTGTCAGAGCTGCCACGGAACCTATGGGGACTCGGTCAGCTATCCTAATTTGCTGGTCTCTCTGGACCGGGTAGGGACTGATCCCTTGCTCGCCAGTTCCTATTTCTCTGAAACGGCCCTGGTGGATTGGTATAATCAAAGTTGGTTCAGCCAATCTCCCTTTGCGGCGGCGCTGGTGCCGGGAGACGGATATGTGGCGCCTCCCCTGGATGGCATCTGGGCTACCGCACCCTACCTCCACAATGCCTCTGTACCCGACCTGGAAAGCCTGTTGAACAGCAGCACCCGTCCCACTTTTTGGAAGCGGAGTTTCGATGACCAGGATTATCGACTGGATGTTCCGGGTTGGAATTACACCGAAGAAAGCGCCCAGGCAGATGTGCAGACCTACAACACCACCTTGGTAGGTTACGGTAACCAGGGACACACCTTTGGGGATAATCTCACCGGCGAACAACGTACAGCCCTGATCGAGTACCTCAAGACCCTCTAGGGCTCAAAAAGCGTAAAAAAAGCTCCTCAGGAGCGATTTGCAACTTTATTCATAGCCTTTGCGACCTCCTTGATAGGTCTTGCAAAGGCATTGAGACTTGTTTTGTCTCCCGGACAGTTATGGTTTTCCCGCCACCAACCTTCAAGTCTCATGAACTTACAACAAGCCACTTTTGCCCGTCCTTTCCTCTATGTCCTTTGTGTCTTAGGCTATCTCGCCTTAGGCGCTGCTAAGCCTCAGGATCATGAAGGAGAAGTCCTCGCCACGGTAGGCCAACAAGTCTTTACCCAGGCGGACCTTAGCCTCTATATCCGAAGCCTTTCCTTTACCCTGGATCACTCCCTTTCGCCTACCGAACAACAACGAGTCAGAAGCTGTCTCATCAAAGCCTTCCAGCAACAGCCGGAAAAAATCCGGGATGAGATCTGGTCGCTTCGTACCCTGGAAGCCTTTTTACAGCAACAGCCCAGCCCCAAGGTCCTGCGGCAAGTCCGACATGACCTGCGCACCAGCCTGCGCAAGTTTTGCGAGCGGGAAGGCAGCCACTATTTCTGCCTCCTTCAGGCACGCTACCCATAGTCCCCCCTTTTTCTTTTCACCCTTTTACGCCAAAAAGACATGAAAAAAATCCTAAGATACCTGGCCATTGGCCTGGGCAGCCTGATAGCCCTGGTCTTGCTGATCGCCGCAGTGATCGCCCTGAAACCCCTTCCTAACTACCAGGAAGTGCCGATTCCTGACTTACAGGTTGACGTAAGTCCCGAACGCATCCAAAACGGAGCAGAGATTTTCAGCGTTACCTGTAACCTCTGCCACATGGCCGAGTCCGGCAAACTGGAAGGCAAGCTGATGGACGAGGGTGCCCTTGGCAAGATTTATTCCGCCAACCTGACCCAGCACCCCGTCTATGGCATCGGCCAGTATACCGATGGGGAACTCTATCGCTTACTCCGCACTGGGATCAACCGGGAAGGCCGGCTTACCTTGCCCATGATGCTGCGCGGTGCCAATATGTCTGAGGAGGACCTCTTTTCCCTGATCGCCTTTCTCCGCTCTGACCACCCGGATGTAGCACCTTCAGCGCATCTCATTCCTCCCTATAAACCGACATTCCTGGCCAAAATGCTGTATACCATCGCGTTCAAACCCCTGGTTTATGCAGACGATATCCTGAAGACCCGGCCTTCCATTCGGGACACCCTGGCTTATGGCCGTCATCTGGTCAATGATGTGTTCCAATGCTATGGGTGCCACTCCGCAGCTTTTGAAACCAATAATGAGCAAACCCCGACCGAATCAGTCGGATATCTGGAAGGCGGGATGACATACTTTGAGCAGGGCATGAAAGATAGCCTGCTGATCCCGGGACTTACCATGCGGGCAAGCCATGCCATTAGTAAATGGTCGGCAGATGAGTTTATTCAAACCCTCAAAACCGGGATGCGGCCGAATGGGAAGCCCATTCAGTATCCCATGCAGCCCTATGCCTTTCTGGATAGTGCAGAAATCCAGCACATATTCTCCTATCTGAAATCTGTGCCCATGTCAGATCCTTCGCCAGCCTATGATGAGTAGGGAAAAGCACCCCAGGCTGGTGTAAAGGGTTTGTGGTGAGGGGGAGCCTGTTTGACAGGCTTCCCTCTTTTTTTCGCAAGCGCAGCGACAAACATTTGCCGGTTGGACGACGTTTGTCATTGTGAATTCAATCGATCTTACTGATCTATGCAAAAAAAGATGAAACAACTTTCTTATATCCTGACCTTCAGCCTTTTTCTGGGAAGCTGCGCAGCTCCCAATTCTGCTGAGGAAAGGCAGGCGGAATCGCCTGTGCAGTTTACCGCCGAACGAACCCCCTTCAGTGGAGAGTTCAACCAGTACTGGTATGCTGGCAAAGCGGAGCTCAACAGCTACGAATTGGAACAGGCCCGGTATGGAGAAATCCACAGGGGGCACGCGGTCCTGATTTTTGTTACGGAAGATTTCTCCGCGTCTAAGCAGGTTAAGTTAGATTATCCAGGAGGTGCCGGGGAAGACAAGGTGCCTATTATGAAACTCAACTTTACCAAAAAATTTAATACGGGCATTTACCCCTATTCTCTTATGTCCTCTGTTTTTACGCCCGTGGACCTCAAGCAAAACCCTCATACCCTGAAAACCAGCATGAGCGGACAGGAGTGGTGTGGCCATGTATTTCAGCAACTCAATCTCCGCAAGGACCATTACCAAAGCCGGGGATACTCCTATTTTGAATCCGAAGGTGATTTGGAAGAAAAGTTACCCAAAGTCCTATTGGAGGATGAGCTATGGACGCGCATTCGGTTGCAGCCCTCAGATCTCCCGCAAGGTGAGGTCAAACTCGTTCCTGGGAGCTTTTACACTCGTCTGCGTCATAAACCCAGCGATCCACAATCCGCAGAACTCAGCTTGACTGAAGCAGATGGCATAGCAACCTATACCATAAAGTATCCGGATTCAGGACGTAGCCTCAGTATCCAGTTCCAGGCTTCTTTTCCTCATCAGATATTGGGATGGGAAGAAACGCTAAGAAGCGGCTATGGAGCTTCCGCTCGCCCCTTGACGACCAAAGCTCGCTTGAAGAAAAGCCTGCGGGCCCCTTACTGGTCCCAGAACAATGTGGCAGATTTACCCTTGAGGGAAGCCTTGGGCCTCCCTCAATAAGGAACACAATCCCAATAAGATAGCCCCTGATGAAAATTCATCAGGGGCTTTTCTTTTTTGAAGGCTTTATCAGGCCTTCAGCTGATTAAGGCGGGAAGACATGGGAGGAAAAGTCAGGACTTTTCCCTGCATTTCTTCATTATCTTACCATCACCCGCTCAGTCAGCAGCGCGCTGCCAGTCTCTATTTTCAAGAAATAAATTCCTGGTTTGAGGCTGCTACCCCAATCTAAGCGAAGGTCTGTCGATTTCTCAAATGTATGGTTAGTTTGTTGGAGCAATTTGCCTTGCATGTCCAGCAGCTGAATGTTTACGGTTTTAGCGTTGGCCAGGCCAGGGAGGCTCAGCTGGATCGCACCATCCACAATGGGATTGGGAGCGATGCTTAAGGCCACTTGTCCAACTTCTACGAAAGCCTCAATAATCGGAGAGTATTCGAATCCACCGTTAAAGTCAGTCTGACGAAGCCGATAGTATACTTTGCCAGAAAGCGGGGCTTTGTCCAGAAACTGATAAGTGTTGCTCACGTTAGAGTTTCCCAGGCCATCTATCACTTGAATTTCAGAGAAGCTGCTTCCATCCATGGAGCGCTCCAAAGAGAAATAATCGTTGTTTCTTTCCTGACTGGTAACCCAGGTTACCATGACGCCGGTTTTACCTGGAGCGGCAGACAGGCTTTCATATTCTACCGGGAAGGTAAATGGACCCGTTCCGGTGATCTCAGGAATTTCATCAGCACAGTTCTGCTGGCTCCCGTATAAGGTAAAGCCTGCGCACATCTGGCTGGCAATCTGAGCCGAGCGTGTCGTCCCATAGATTTCTGTCCCATCGTCCAGCCAGGAGCGAATCTCATCTGGAACCACGAAGCGGCCGTTACCACAAATCTGCGTGTTGGTGCCGACAAAGTATAGATCATCAATGGCAAAGCCATCTCCACAAGCTGCGTTGTCTAAAATGGTCTGACCATGTCCCCCCAGGCGAAGGTCATCCCCAATGAATAAATTGGCCTTTTTTCCGACAATTAAGATCCCGTTGTCATCCGTGTAAGCCCGCTGGTGATCAAAATCGCTGGAAGTAATCAAGGTCCCTTGAACCTCGAAGTAATCCCCGGCAAATACATAGGGATCAGTTATTCCATCACCAGAAGAAATGTTTAAGGTGCCATTTTCTTTGATCAGGATATCCCCGAAGTATGTATAATAAGGCACAACGTTTTTGAAAATGTTGTGATCAATTACTGCATAGTCATTGGGACCGGGTGGTAATGCGGCTGGGCTCCCGCCTGGACTGGTAGACCAGGTTGATCCCAGAAAGAAGTCGCCATCGGCGATAGAATAATAAACGGTTTGCCCAGGAAGGCTGAGAACAGAACTACAAAGGAGGAAAAAAAGGAGGTAAATCTTGAGGTGCATAATCCTTTTGCTAAAAAGAACTGGAGACATGTTTAAATGGCCGATGTAAGATTTTCGGTTTTCCTGTTGTAAAAATAGGCCGGAGATACGGGGGATAAAGGATTATTTTCCTGACGGGATAGGATTAGGACGTGAATGGACAAAAAGCGCACACCAATGGAAATACCCTGTACTGGCTCAGGGCACTTTTTTAGTTCACCACTCGAATATTTTATCTCAAACAATTATATATGCATAAAAAAAGCACCCTCAACTGAAGGTGC
>JBCBGC010000212.1:0-6493 GCA_038527215.1 Bacteroidota bacterium | reverse complement strand
GCCGTGGCCTGGGTGGTGTCCGTGCCCTGCACATAGCCGATGTAATGCATGTCCAAAGGTGGTTTGGGAGCGGGGGGTTCCGCTTTTGTGATCACCTTGGGTCCGCGGGCTATAGGCTTGCGGGTTGGCGGCGGTACCCGCTTGGCGGAAAAGGGGTCGGGGTAGCTAAGGAGGAGGGAGAAGGTGTCGGGGACTGGCGTAGCAAATGAAGTACCTACTGACATAGCCATTTCAGGCCTTTCCGGACTTTTTTCCTCTGCAAAGAAAAAACGCCAGATAACGCCCATCCAGATCAGTACCACCAAGGGCACAAGGAACCGGTTTAGTTTTGGGTTGCGCATGAAGAAAAAACTTAATTGCCGGAAACCTTAATATCGGAAGTTTTGGGCAAAAGTAAAGTTTAGTGAGGTGAATTTATTTTTATGGCGAAATAAAAGTTTTAAGTAATCAGCCTG
This sequence comes from Bacteroidota bacterium, assembly GCA_038527215.1. Classification (GTDB taxonomy): domain Bacteria; phylum Bacteroidota; class Bacteroidia; order J057; family J057; genus JAWPMV01. The sequence continues at coordinate 6,038 of JBCBGC010000212.1, read as the reverse complement.
AGCTGTGCTTTCCTCATTTTTAAAATCCACGCTTTTCCGTACTTTACTTCTACAACCTAAGAAGGAAATACAGCTAGCCATGATTCATCATTTGAAAAATATTCTGCTCCCTCTTTTTGTGTTTGGGCTGCATGCCCTGTCCCTTGCACAGATCATGATTCCCAATCCTTCTTTTGAGGATACGATTCTGCGTGAGTTTCCTCCTGAGCCCTGGCAACATTTGTCAACGCCCGATCATCAGCCCGGGAATTGGTCCGTAACAGCCCCGGCTTATCATGGCAACTATTATCTAGGCATGGTTACCCGGTCAAATGGCACTCAGGAGCACACGTTTGTGCGAGTAGATATACCCGCTGGGCAGGAATGGAATATGATTTTTTGGATAAGCGGCACCAGTGATATTTATGGAAACGGAGGAAGAGAACCTTGCCGAATCAATTTCTGGGTAAGCGACACGACCCCTGATGCCCCAGCATCTTATAGAAAACGTATCTACCAATCCGATCTAGCGCCTTTGGATGGCTGGGAATCCAGGATTTTCAACTTTTCGACCGAGCAGGCGGCCAAGTATCTTATTCTTCAGAGTGAGTTCTCCGATCCTTCTGATCCCACCTGGGCTAATGTATTTATCGATCATTTAAGTCCCATTTATCAGGGCAGGATCATAATGGATGCAGGGCCTGATACGACCCTTTGTGAAGGAGATTCCTTGGTGCTGACATCCAGCCACCCAGATATGACCCTATCAATGGGTTTTGGTTTAAAAACTGACCGGCTGGTCATTCGATTTCCGGGTCTGTATACCATACATTATCATTATCGGGACTTAGTGGTAGTGGACAGCTTAAGGGTACAAGTAAACGCTTACCCACGCTTTCAACTACCAGCTGACACGGCCATTTGTGAGGGAGAATCTTTCTCTGTGGCTCCTAACCCCATTCCAAACGCCACTGAATTTTCATGGTCAGATGGACTGACGGGGCCTGAGCGAATAATTGAACGTCCCGGCCTTTATGAACTTACAGCCTGGAAGGGGGAATGTCTATTCACTGATACTATAGTGGTGGGCAGTACTGTCTGTACCCATACCCTGGAAATGCCCAATGTCTTTTCGCCAAATGGCGATGGGTATAATGACCTTTTCCTGCCCATGGAAGCTCTAAACGTCATTGATCCTACTTGGATCATATTTGATCGCTGGGGAAGAGAAATTTTTCAATCAACTTCGCTTCATCCTGGTTGGGATGGAACCTGGCATAGAGCGCCTATGCCAGCCGGGACTTATTATTGGGTACTATCATTTCTGGATCCCCGTCAACAACGACATATAAAAAAGGGATATGTGGTTTTGCTCAGGTAAATGAGAGCATTTTATTTCGGCCAATCATATTATTCATCTTATTTTTTTATTAAGAGAAAGGAAAAGATTAATATGCCGTTGGAATTTTGCAAAAAACTTCCTACGTTGATATTATCTGCCACTTCGTGCATTTATCATACAGCTAACCCTTCAAACCAATGAAAACCAGCCTTTTCTTGGGGCTACTCCTTATGCCTTGTTGGCTCTGGAGTCAAAGTCCTCATACCGCTTCGGTGGCAAAACTTAAGTTCCAGGCTCGTGCAGATTCCGCAAAAGCTGGGAGCGCCGCTCAAAGCCAATTCGTGATGAAATTTGAACTGGCCGACACCACAGATGTAGAGGCCATCGTCATCCGTATCCAACACAACAATAATTCCAGCAAAAAGATTGAACGGGCCATTCCTTTTGCCCGAAGAAGGGGAAATCGGAAGGGTGTCGCCTATCTCCGGCGCGGTAAAAATGTTTGGATTGACTTCGGTATGCGGTCTGGCAGTACTAACTGGACCGCCTATGTCGCCACCCGTGATAAAAAGGGAAATCTTTCTTCTATCGCGCAAGAGCCTTGCGTAAAGAAGTAGCAATTCTCTCTACAAGAATGCTTGTATAAAAAGATAAGGACCTAGGTCATGAAAGACCTAATCCCATTACCTGCCTAAAAAGACAATAGTTAGGCAGACCAGGATACTTATGTTTTGCAGAATCCTATGCTTTGTATTCCCAAACCATCCACCATGAATACTCACCAATTTTCTATTCCTAGAAGTCAAGTAATAGCAGGGCTTTTCAGCTTCATCCTAATTGTATTTCTTGGTTCACTCTCAGCCCAGGTAAGTTTTGAAGAACAATATGCCATTATGCCTCCCTCTCCTACGGCTTCAGCCCTAGGGGAATATGGTGCGGTTCCCGTTAATTTTTCTTCGGGCTTGCCGCAAATCGGTATTCCATTAACCCAGATCAAAGGCCGTCAGTTGGGGCTGGATATCTCATTGAGCTATCATAGTGGTGGGGTAAAAATAGATGAAATTCCCTCTTGGGTGGGCTTAGGCTGGAGCCTTAACGCCGGAGGAGTAATTACGAGATCTGTGAAAGGGCAGCCGGATGATAAACCAGGATCGGGGTGGTTACACATGCATAATACTACTACCAACTATCTTGACTATTTAGAAAGTGGGGCCTGTGGAGATCCGAACCATGCCGATTACCAGGATTGTCAGACGATAGTAGATCTTTTTAACCAAGGGTTAGTAGATGCGGCTCCAGATGAATTTTATTTTAATGTCGCTGGCATAAGCGGGAAATTCATGCTGGATGAAAACTTAGAGCCCATTGTATTTCCCGCTCAAGAAATTCGAATAGAGATAAACACTGGTAATTATGTGGATAATCATCCGAACGTAGGGAGCTTGAATCCTAGCCCTAATTCTCTGATTCAGGAGATAATTCTCACCGGACCTGATGGTACAATTTATACCTTCGACAAACCAGAATTTTCACAAGAAGGGTATGTGGGTCAAACTTATAATCAGGATAACTACCATTTTTCTGGCTGGTATCTAACCCAGATTCAATCCGCTGACAAAAGAGAAATCATAAGATTGACTTATGAACCGTTCTTTTTGGACTTAAGAGGACGTGATCTAAGATACTATGAGACCGACACCGGTCAAGATACTACGATCTACAACCGAAACATTTCCTATACCTGGCACCTGGATAGTATTATTAGTACCTCTCACTATCTTACCTTTGAAGTATCTGACCGTACGGATCTTATTGACGTTTTTACTACTGGGACCTTTAGTGTTCCAAACCGCAGTGGAACCAACGATCTCGGATTTAAACTGGATACCCTTCGACTCTACACGAACGATGGCGTATTGGTAAGTAAATATGGGTTTGATTACAGCGATCATAAAGACCGCATGTATTTGGATGAGGTGTCAGAAGTTTCTAATATTGGAACGAGTTTCAGTAAACCGCCTCACAGTTTTACCTATTTCCAGCGAAACAATCTCCCTGAACCTATTTGGACGCAAGCTATCGGATCTCTTCTCAATGAATCCAATGCAATGGACTTCTGGGGATATTACAACGCTAAGTCCCAAACTGAAATTCTTCCAACTACGGTGGCATTTTACCACTTTAATGCTGATTCAACTGTATTTAATCCTATTCCAAGGACTTACCTGAGGGGTGATCGCTACCCAGATACGACAGCCATGAAAACCGGTACCCTCACCAGAATAGATTATCCTACTGGGGGATATACAGCGTTTACCTACGAAGCTCACAAGTTCTCCAAGGTGGGAGGCTTAGTGCCGCTTCATATTTCACCCGGTAGTATTTTATCAGACCTCAATCCTGCTCCGGGAGATAGACCTCTCGGCCGGCAAGAAGTTGATTATGCCTTTGACATTAATCCTACCGTAATTGATATGGGACAAGGGGGAATAGGGAGTCAATGTATTGTTGAGGTAAAGAGAGACACCTTTCTTACAGGGGAAAATTACGTTCATAATTTATCCTACCCTGCGACTTATTTACCCCATACGATCCTAACCCTTGAATGGGGCTTCGACAACCAAGGAGCATGCTCGAGCCAATCGGGCAGGGTCTCCTTTTTAGATCTGAATCTGGATACCATCTTCACCAAGACTTATGGAAGCATTAATGAAAGTGGAAGCGAGGAATATTTATTTCCATCAGGAAGTTATATCCTTGAATCAGAGGGAATCGGCATTGATATTACCGCAAAAATCACCTATCGAAAAATTCAGGGTACAGGAGAACGGATTGGTGGCGGGCTTAGAATTAAAGAAATAAGATCCTCTACCAATGGTACTGGCCCTGACCTCGTAAAGTCATATGATTACAGGGAAGCATTCGCTGATCAAGCGCTTCCCGGAGTGCCTACCTATTCCCAAGGGGTGATCGCTAGTTTGCCTGAATTTTTAAAATTCGAGAGCAATGGTCAAAAAATCTTTTCTGGTCCACAAGTTCGACTAGGTGGTTGGGGTAATAGTGAAATTCAATACCCCATCGTAACTGAAAGAGTCATTGGAGGGGGGGCAGGTCGAACGATTTATACCTATAACAGTGCCTGGCAAATACCTGATCAAATCGAGTATGGCTGTTCAATATTGGATCCTGCCATCCATCCTACTGCTTATCCGTTTGAGAACCTGGATATGGAGCTCTATCATTATTACAGTCCTTATGCTTCTCCCAATGACCCCAATGTCTGTAGCTATTTTTCCAGTGCGGTAACCAACAACTCCTGGCGAAGAGGTGATCTTCTAAAAGTCGAGGTCTATAATGAAGCTGAAAACCTGGTTCAATTCACAGAGAATCTGTATGACTTTCACGACAGTTCAACTACCTTCCAGGCGATTCATACAGTAAATGGAAAGCCCTATAGCACTTACACGGTTGTTTCGGCTCACAAATTTATCGGTACTATAACTCAGACCGAAAGAGATCATAATCAAACAGATCTGGTACAGATAACCCATAATTACCATGAAAGTCCCAATCACTTTCAGAAAACTCGGAGCAGAACCACCAACAGTGATGGAACCATCGTTGAAAGTAGATCAAAGTTCCCCCCTGATTATTCTTCTATCGTTTCATTCACAGGTGGCCCCACCATTAATGAACTCCTAAGTCGGCACATGATTCTCCCACCCATTGAAGTACAGACCTGGCAAGGAGAAACTGAGGATAGTCTCAAAATAACCACTGGAGGGATTACCACATTTAGCAGATCAATTGTTGGAAACGACACCCTGATTAAACCTCATAAGCAATACCTGCTAGAAACTGAACAGGCGCTTACTGCGGCAAGTCTTGCTGAAAATCAAAATTCAGGCCTCTTTACCTCTATTTTTCCAGCCTCCTCGTATTATGCCGAAAGGGCTGAGCTTACTTTTGATTTTGCAACTGGGCAGCTTACCAGTTTAAAAAAGACCCAGGGTCCTTCCAAAGCCTATCTCTGGAATGAAGGAGCTAACCTACCTATAGCAGAGACTGTTAATGCGACCGAAGATCAAATAGCTTTTTCCAGCTTTGAAGATGGTAGTTTAGGGGGATGGAGTTATAGTGGAACCCCTAATACCACGGTGTTTAAAACAGGAACTCGAGCCTATCCCTTAACCAGTGGAAGTATTACGAAAGCTAATTTTCCAGCAGGAACCTATACTTTTAGTTGCTGGGCTACCAGTGAACCAACTCTAAGTGGAGCCACTATTTCTTCCTTGAATGACCAAACCGAAAGTGATGGGCAGGGCTGGACATACTATGCCTATCGAATCGAATATAGCGGCTCTGGCACCTTCTCGGTTAGCGGATCGAGTGGTAACATAGACGAAGTCCGGCTCCATCCTGAAATGGCCCACATGACCACCTACTGCTACGATAGCCGGGATAGGATTCATACGGCCACAGATTTAAATAGCCGTCCCCAATACTTTGATTATGATGACCTGAACCGCCTGACCCATATTTGGGACCAAGACCGTAACCTACTGCAAAGATTTACCTACAACTATAAAGGTCAATAACCATGAAACTCCGACATATCGCATTTTTCCTAAGCCTTCTGGTTTTAGGCTTAGATGCCATTGGCCAAAGTATCCACTTCGAAGAGGATTATGGGCATGATCGCATGTGGGATGATGCC
>JBCBGC010000211.1:0-6904 GCA_038527215.1 Bacteroidota bacterium | reverse complement strand
CGCCTCTACAAAAAGATTGTTCTCGAGATGGGAGAGCTCTTCCGGACGATTTTCTCCCATATTATCTAACTGCTGAGAAATAAAGGAGGTGAGTTGCTGATGTCGTTCATCCCAAAACTTCTGGACCAGCGGATGCGGTTTTTTGCTCAGGTACTCAGTGCGGTCCAACAAGCGGGCTTCCATCGCATAAATGACCTGTTCCGAGTTGTGGTGAACCTGGATGGTATTTTCCTGCACCCCCTTGGTGACTTTGATGCGATTGACCAGGTTTTTCTCCTCATCGTAAAAATTGGTTACCTGCGGTTCATCGATCGTCAATTCCCGATACTGCTTGATCTTGACCAGGCTTCCCTGGAATTTCTGGTCTTCTTTTTTCAGACGAAAAAACTCATCATGGACGGGCATCAACTGCTCAGAGGAAACGGTATGAGGAATGCGGATTTCCGCGTCTACTTCCGTCTGGAACTCCCGGACCTCCGTTTTCAGGCTACTCAGGTTGACGGCCATGGTGTATCCATGCTTGGCGATGGCCTCTGCCAGCAAATCCTGGATGATTTGCCGCTGATCGGGCCGACCCCACAAGCAATGGTTCATCAAGAAACAATCCATCAGGTCTACCCTGGCCCGGCCATTTAAAAAGGCGGAGGTGCGCATGAGCCGGATCATTTTCTTCCAGCGTCGGTCATTGACGATGATGGGATGCCCTGCCTGGGCAGTCCGGGCGTTGTATTCCTCCAGTTTGATCTTTAGGAGTTGAATGGTATTAAGTACTTCCGGCCCTACTTCGATCTCGTCAATCTGCTTACTCCAGCTATCCAGTTCTGCATGGCTCAGTTTCAGTTCCTCCGGGATATCGTCTTCGTATACATCCTTTACGTCGGTGATCATGTTGAGGAAATTCCCAAACTGCCGGATGTTGCCCAGCTCCAGGCGAATCAGGAAGCGGTCCCAAATGGGGGCCAGGTTTGCGTTGGCCGCCGGCAGTTCGTTGGAGGCCGTAATGATTCCCTTGATGTCCACCTGCATATCCACCTTGCCATTGCGGTATATTTTTTCGTTCAGGATGGTCAATAAGGCATTTTGGATGGCGGGTCCGGCTTTCCAAATCTCGTCCAGGAAGACAATGTTAGCCCCCGGCAAATAGCGGTCGGTCAGCCGCTCATAGGTATCCTCTTCCTTCAGTTTTTTGATAGAAACGGGCCCAAAAACCTCATCCGGAGTGCTGAATTTGCTCATGAGATATTCGAAGGACACGCCGTCCTTAAAGGCGTATTTCAGGCGACGAGCGATCAAACTCTTGCCTACTCCGGGAGGTCCCAAAAGAAAAATACTTTCCCCCGCTATCGCACTCAACAGGCTCAGTCGGATAGCCTCTTCCCGTTCAAATAATCCCTGGCAAAGATGGTCCAGTAAGTCTTTCACCTTTTGCTGGACAGTCATAGAAGATTTTGCGGTCATTTCCATATCATATACAAGGCAAATTGGGAAAATATGTTTAAAGTAATCAGGGATAAATCCAACATAAAATGGCGAGAGAGCCGTTTGCCTTTCTCCTTGGATTGGGGAGAAAGCCCTATCTTTGGGCCATGCGAATTATTGACCTAAGCCATACCATTTCCACCGATACGCTCACCTATCAAGGTCTCCCTAAGCCCATCATTTGTGACTTCATGAGTCGAGAGGCTTCTCAGGAGCATTATGAAGCCGGAACCAGTTTCCAAATCGGGAGGATCGATATGGTGGTCAATAGTGGCACCTACATTGACGTTCCCTTTCATCGCTATGCGGATGGTCAGGACCTGAGTGTCATGCCTATCCAGCATTTTGTAGGCTTGCCTGGGGTGAAGGTCAACCATTTTTTCGAACAAAATGACCTGGAAATAGGCCGGGAAGTGTTTGAAGACATAGATGTTAAAGGCAAGGCGGTCTTGATCTACACCGGCTGGGATAGATTCTGGCAGACGGAGCAGTATTTCAAGCCCCACCCCTACCTCAATGAGCAAGCCGCCTTGTATCTACGGGAAGAAGGGGCTGTCCTGGTGGGGACCGATGCCAAAAACCTGGATGACACCCGGGGAAAAGCCAGGCCCGCTCATACTATCCTGCTCAAAGAGAACATTCTGATTGTAGAACATCTCAATGGCTTGGATCGCTTGCCAGGAGAAGGGTTTTATTTTTCAGCCATCCCTCCCAAGTTTGAGGGATTAGGCAGCTTCCCGGTACGAGCCTTTGCAGAGATATAATCCTCTCCAATCAGCCTGAAAAACAAGCATGCAAATATACCTTCAACCCGCCCTGGAGCACTTGATCCTACTGTCCGTGCTGGGCTTATTGCTGCTTCAGTTTAGTTCATCCGCACCAAAAGCTTCAACCGAAAAACTGATATATGCCATCAGAGGATTTTCTTTGGCCTATGGATTGGTATGGACCGGTCAGGTATTGGTTCTTCTGATCTGGAAGGCCCCTTTATTTGAATACTATGCCCTGGTCCATCAGCTGTTTGGGAAGTATGCTTTTTTATTTTGGCCCAGGGTCATCTTTTTCGTGCTCCTGCCACAATTGCTGTGGATTGGGGCATTGTATCGTTCCAAACGGAAGCTTCAGTGGTTTACCGGGATTTATCTGCTTGTAGGGATCAGTGGCTACATCGGTACCCCTTGGTACTTTTTCTACCGCCTTGCCTCCATTCACTTCCACTTATCCTCCTGGACCCTGCTTCTACCCTTTTTGCTCCTCTTTTTCCTGGCTTACCTCCTTTACCAGAAACAATGGAAGAGGCGGACCAAAAGAAAAAACCAAGGCTGACTACTCATCCCTCAGGGCATCTGCCGGGTTGGCATGCGCTACTTTCCAAGCTTGATAGGAAATGGTTCCTAAAGCGATCAGGAAAGCCGCGATCCCTGGCAAGAGGAATAAGTCCGCGCTGAGGTTGATTTTGTAGGCAAAATTTTCCAACCAGCCTTGCATCCACCAAAGCCCGATCGGAATGGCCAGCAGCAGAGCCACGGCCAGCAACTTCAATAAATCCCGGGTCAGGATAGCGAAGACCTGCTCCACGGTAGCGCCCAGCACCTTGCGAATGCTCATTTCCCGGCTGCGCTTTTCTGCCAGATAGGTGGCCAGGGCCAGTAAGCCCAGACAAGCGATGAAGATGGCCAGTCCCGCAAACATGGCTAACAGACTGCCCGTACTGCGTTCCGTCTCGTACATCCGCTCGAATTGTTCATCCAAAAAGGCATAGCGAAAAGGAACTTCCGGAGAAAAGGCTTTCCAACGGGCTTCCATTTCGGGCAATAGAGTAGCGAGCGCTTTCCCCTGGACTTTGACCAGGAGGTTTCTGGCCCGGTCCAGCCGGGTATGATGGAAGGCCAGGGCAGATATTTCCTGTCGCATGGACCGGAAGTGAAAATCCTCCACGACCCCAATCACATAGTAAGGCCTGCGCATCTCTATCATTTTGCCCAGGACATTGTCCAGGGTAAAGCCTAGTTGACGAACGGCGGTTTCGTTGAGCAAAATAGAGGCTGAATCAGCCGCCAGGTCAGCCTGGAAATTTCGGCCTGCCAGCAAGCGCATGCCCAGGGTAGGTAAGTAGGCAGCGTCTACATGCCAGCGGCGCAGGTCTATTTCCCGAATTTCCTGAGTGGTATCCGGCACCCGCACCGTGCTGCCATTAGACACATAGCCCTCTACGGGTACGAAGCTACTGGCACTGATCTCCTGGATAGCGGGCAACTGCTGAAGGGATTGACGGAAGGCCTCCCTTTTATCCCGAAGGTAAATCTCATCTTCTACGATCACGACCTGAGATTTATCATAGCCCAAAGACTTATGCTGAATGAAGTCCATTTGGCGAAAGATCAGCAAGGTGGCCATCATCAATAAAATAGAGGCGGCAAATTGTCCGACCACCAATACGGAACGTAAGCCTACTTTTCTGGGACGAGAAAGGCTGGTACTTTTCAAACTTTCCAGCGGACTGACCCCAGAGAGAAACAAAGCGGGATAGGCCCCGGCACAGAAACCAATCAGGAGGCCAGCCATCGCTAATCCTCCGTAGAAAGTTAGCTGATCAACGGGAAAGCTCAGAGGACGATGGGTAAGGTCGGCAAAATAAGGAAAGACCATCCAGGCCAGACAGGCTCCCAGGAAGGTAGCCAACAGACTGAGTAAGATAGATTCGGCCAGGAATTGCCCTACCAATTGCCGGCGGCGGGAGCCCAGCACTTTGCGAATGCCCATTTCGCGGATGCGGAGGGCTGATTTTGCGGTAGTAAGGTTGACAAAATTGATCATAGCGATCAACAGTACAAAGGCAGCAATGGCGCCCGATAACCAGACATAGCGGATGTCTCCGGTCCGGGTACTGTCATAGGTCCGGATTTCTTGAGAATGCAAATAAATATCTTGGATGGGCTGCAGCTGGAAGCGGTAGCCATAGGTCCCTCCGGCAGCAATCCGGGAAGCTATCATGTCCTTTTTATGGGTTAGGATTACTTCCTGCATTTTTTCAGCCAAAGCCACAGGGTCAACGCCAGGCTTGAGGCGTATGTAGGTAGGATAACTGGAGATATTCCAACTTCCGGATTGACTTTCGCTGAGGGTGGACATAGAGAGGATAAAATCAGCCCTGATATGGGTGGGGGCAGCCTGGTCAGCGATTACCCCCGTGACGGTAAAGGGCTGGTCGGTTTGTTGGTTGAAGATCAACACCTTGCCGATGGGATCTTCTCCCGGAAAATACCTTTGGGCCTTTTCCTCGGTCAGCAATACCGAAAAGGGCGCCCGCAAGGCCTGGTCTGTCCGCCCGTATAGCAGCGGCATACTCAGCATCTTCAACATCTGAGAATCCGCATACAGAAAATGTTCTTCATACAGGCTGGCCGTTTGATCGGCTGTCCTGACCAGCCGACTGCCGGAAGATCTCACCCGAAAAGCCATTTCAATTTCCTGGTATTGCTTCACCAAGACTTCGGCGAGGGGAGGATTATGGTGCACCCCCCTACTCTCTTCACCATGATACTGGCTTTGTCCGAGGACCCGATACAAATCTTCGCTCCGGGGATGCCCCTGGTCAAACTGGGTTTCATGTTGGATAAATAGCAGCATCAATATGGTCGCGGCTATGCCCAGGCTCAAGCCTCCGAGGTTGATGAAGCTGTGAAACTTTTCCCGGCGGAGTTGGCGATAGGCTACCCGAAAATGAGAGCGCCACATCCAACTCCTTTGTATAGGAAAAGAAAAGCGTACGGTGGACAGGCGGGCCGAGCGGCATACATCCCAGATAAAACCCAGTTTGGCTCTGCCAGGGCCTTTTTCCTGGCATCGTAGTTCAAATAATTCGTGTAGGTCCCCCTGGATTTCTTCCAGCAGTTCAGGACGACAAAACCAGCTCAACAGTCGATCTGCCCAGCGGGGAGGTTGTGGTATCGGATGGTTCATGATTCGGAAATAGGGGGGTGAGCAGCGGAAAGTTGAGACCAAAGTTTCTGACGGGTTTGCTGCACTTCACTAAGGGCCGTCATCCCTGAAGCCGTGGCGGTAAAAAGGCGTTTCCTTCGCCCACCACGAGATTGAGTGGCTTCACTCCAGTCTGATTGTACAAAGCCCTTTTGTTCCAGGCGGCGCAAGGCAGCATGCACGGCACTAATATTGACCTTTCGGTTGGCCTGGCTGCCTAGTTCCTGCATGACGTTGATCCCGTACGCTTCGCCTTTCAGGACAGCGACGACCAGCAGGACCAGTTCTTCGAATTCTCCGAGGTGGATTCTTTTCATAATGATTAGGTGTACAAAAGTGAAACTAATATATATGATTCACTTTTGCAAACCTTATCCCTTCTCCGCAATTTTCCCTTGGTACCAGAAAAATCCTCCCCCGTTCAACCTTTGCGGAAAAGTCTTGTCTTTACCTTGCTACACCACCACATATCCCATGAATCCTTATTGCTTATGAAACCCTTTATTCTTTCCCTCCTCCTCCTTTTTGCCTTTCAAGCCACCCAGGCACAGCGGGTAAAAATCCAGGTCAACGCTGATGGCACCCATACCATCATCCATGCTAACAGCGACCGAGACATTCATGTACAGCCTGATGGCAGCCACAAGGTGGTATTTAAGAAAAAACAAGGTCCAGACATTCAGGTCAATCCTGATGGCACCCATACCCTGATTTTCAACCGGGGAGACCGGCAGCTCTTGGTGCGTAGCGATGGCACGCATATCATACAGGATCGCCCGGCAGCACCGCTGAAAACCATTACGCCTCCCCGGCCGCGAAAACGATAAGAAACCCATCATGTTAGCCCCTATTGATCCAGATCAATGGGGGCTTTTTTGTCCGGTAGTAACTGGCATATATGCTATGGCACCTCTTTTCTCAGTAAGGGGGTCCGGTTCCCTTTCTTATTGATGACCTTTTCCGAAGGACAGGCTTTATCAAGGCCTTGTGAGCTATATTTCTGCTTATTTTCATTGAAAAAAAGCTTTCAATATAAGGGCTTTTCATCAGATTGCACAAAATCTGGCATAGTATATACTTTTCTTCATATTTAGCGCAAAGGGAAAAAATTTTTATCCTTAAATATATTTTGCGCTTCAAAGGGGAAGTAGTACTTTGCGAATAAAAGCACAATACACAGGACTAGTTTTTTTATAAACTTTGATCCGAACATCCATGAAGCACTACACTTCTACTATTTATCTCCAGCGACATCCTTTCATCCTTGATTTTATTTGAAACAACTTAGGATGACCAATGACTTAGATGAAGATTTTCCCTTATGCTCTCAGGGAAATTGCTGGTACCTCCAATCGGATTCAGCACTCACATCTTTCTCATTATCAGGGAAATGCATCTTTTTACCTGCTTTTATCAACTCCATGCGTGTGCAGGCTGCCATCCT
>JBCBGC010000210.1:0-6945 GCA_038527215.1 Bacteroidota bacterium | reverse complement strand
AACTCACAAGAGGACGCTGATGAAATGACTTCAATATGACACCGGTTTTATGAATTAATAAAAATGCTCCAGTATTAGAAGTCCTGCGCCAATTAGGATCTAAATATTCGAATGGATCAGTTACGGAGAAGGAAAGCTGAAAAATATCTGTCTAAGTATTTGGAACAATGGTCCCATAACCAGGCACAGGAAGATTAACGGCTCTCCCTGATCTGATATCCTCCCTTATGTAGCAACGTCTGGAACTAGAAAATCTGGGTCTAATAAACACTTCTGCCTTACTGAAGACTTCAGTTTTAAGATTATGGTTATGGTATAATTAAGGGTATGAATCAGAATTTGGGGAATGTATTTGTAGGTGTATTCTTATTGATTCTCTCCTTAGGCGTAGGTGTACGTCCCCCCGAAAATAGAGACAGTATAAAATGAAAAGTCTTAACTTCGGGAAAGCATGAAAAAATCAAGATTCACAGAAAGTCAGATTGTCAAAATCCTCAAGCAACATGAGGCTGGGATGAAGGTCAGCGACCTATGCAAGGAGCATGGGATCAGTCAGGGTACTTTTTACAACTGGAAGAATAAGTACGGGGGGATGGATGCCTCGATGGTCAAGCGCCTCAAGGAATTGGAGGAAGAAAATCGCAAGCTCAAGCAGATGTATGCTAACCTTAGCCTGGAGAACCATGCGATGAAGGACTTGATCGAAAAAAAGCTCTAAGCCCTGATCAGAAGCGCTCCAGTGTAGCCTATCTGCAATCCGAGCATGGCTTAAGTCTTCGGAAAAGCTGTAGGATTGTCAATCTCAGTAGTTCAGTCTACTACTACCAACCCAAGGAGCGTAATGACCATGTCTTGATAAATGCCTTATCTGATTCATCGGATCAACATCCCAGATATGGCTTTAAGAAGCTGTTCAACATGCTTCGAAATCAGGGCTTTGGATGGAACCATAAGCGCGTTTATCGGGTGTATCGTCAGTTGGGCCTAAATCTGAGACGTAAGCGTAAACGGCGTATTCCAGCTCGAGTTAAGGAACCTTTGGTCTGGCCCATTGGCCCGAACATAACCTGGAGCATGGATTTTATGCACGATAGCCTGAGCTATGGCAAAACCTTCCGGACTTTGAACGTTATTGACGACTTTAACCGGGAGGTGCTCAACATTGTCATAGATACCTCCATCGGTAGCAAACGAGTGGTCAGGGAACTGGACCAACTCATCGAATGGAGAGGAAAACCCAAGCAGATCAGGGTGGATAATGGACCTGAGTTTCTGGCCATTGTCATGGATCAATGGTGCCAAAAGCACGGAATAGATCTTCTCCTCATTCGTCCCGGCAAACCAACCGAGAATAGCTATGTGGAACGCTTTAACAGAACCTCCAAAGAGGAAGTACTCAGTGCCTGGTTGATAGAATCATTGTCTCAGGCCAGGGCGCTAACCCAAGAATGGATATGGCATTACAACCACCAAAGACCACATGAATCGCTAGGGAATATGACGCCCAGAGCCTTCGTGTTGAAATATGGAAAAGTCTCCGACTTTCCCACATTCCAACACGACCAACGACAGAAAATAAATTGGAAATTTATACCCTTAACTGTAGCTAATTAAGGGGGACGTACACTCCCAGGAACTTTTTAATCTTCCGTCAGCCTCCTTTACATGCGGAATGGCATTTTTACCTCAATCCGCCGGCTGCTGCTGCGTTACACAATGGACCATGCCCCCATGCTGATATAGGTTTCTGACATCAATCCCCACGACCGTCCTATTTGGATATAGCGTTTGAATGATGGCATTCGCCGTGGCGTCATGCGGGTCATTATAATTGGGAACCAGCACTTTCGTATTGGCGATGTAATAGTTTATATAGGAACCCTTGTATCCCAGGTTGGTGCCATCAGTGGTTTCTACGTTGTTCTTCGTTAAGGGAACCATTAAGAAGGTATAGGCATTTCCATCTTTATTGGTTGCCGCATACAACCGATCAATGTCAGATTGCGAAACGTCAAAATCCAATAAATCCGACTGTGCCATGGTAACGATGGTGCTTGCGTTTCCAAACCTCGCAAACCCATCGATATGTTGGTCAGTAATGTCGAGTCCGGCTTGTCCCTCCAGCCAAATGAAATGGGTAACCCCAAGATATTTTTTAAAAATCACCTCAGCTTGTGCCTGGCTCATGCCTGGGTTTCGATTGTTGTTCAGAATCGAGCTTTTGCACGCCATCAAGCTGCCGTTTCCATCAATTTCTACACTGCCTCCTTCATTGATCATCTCGGCATTGAGGTCGATTAAGGTTTTTCCTTGGTCGGAAGCAATTTTCGAAGGAATTTCATCACATTTTGCTGATTGTATGCGTAATCCACTTAGATCATCAATTTTATTTCCCCAGCCATTAAATCCCCAATCTTCGATCACTAGGTTCTGGTTTTCGTCTCTTACATAAATGGGTCCATTGTCTCTGATCCAGGTATCATCGGTTTCATAGATCTTGAAATCAACCTTCGTCAAGGGCACGCCTTCATTGGTTAATAAGGAAATGATTCTGTCTTTTTCCGTTTGATTATAAGCGATGATGTGGACGTTTTCACTGCTCACCAATGCTTTGGTCATGGCAACCCAGGTTGCGTCTAAGCTATTTCTATAGGCTATTCCGTATTGATAGTGGTGTGGCCATTGCAGCCAGGTGCCTTCGTGTAGCTCGCTTTCTTCGGGCATGGTATACATGATGTCTACCTCATCTATAGGTTCTGTTATATCTACCCCGTTTTGACAAGCAGCAGTAAGGGTCAGAAGCAGGAATAGGGTTGGAATCATTTTCATGTGATCTTTTTTTGTTGATGTCGAGATACGGATTGGCTAAAAGAAGTAGTGTCCCGATGCTCCCTATCACTTATGGGTTTTGTAGGGCATAGTGTTTTTTATGCTTCTCAATCCACTCCTTAGCTTCGTCAATGACAAGCTTTTCAATATTCGCTCTTCTTGCTCCTCCCCAATAATGATTAAATTCATTGTCTTCATAGTCCAGGTCGTTCCAAGCCCAATACAGGAGATAAAAGTCATAAACCATGTCTTTGTAATCCTTCATTTGGCAGAACTCATAAAGCGCTGTCAAATTCTCTCTCACTTTATGGCTTTTGGCGATTTGAAGGAGAAAGTAACTGGCATAACTTAAGATAGCCTCCTCTCCCTTTTTCATTTCCAGCCCAAGTTCCCTGACGCTGTCCGTTACGTAGTCAATTACTTCGAAATAATGGGTCGGTTTATTGAAGCCAGCGAGCATAAACAAGGTGGGACTTTCATATCCAAGCTCCATCATTTCATTCGCCCAATCAATACTTTCGTTGGTGTCGACCTGCTTAATTTCAGCAAAGGCTACAATTTTATATGTCAGTTCGCTTATCATGCTGATCCATTTACATGATGCATAGGGGTTTGAGGATGTGCCGAAGCCAGCCCCTATCTCTGGTTTGAACAGCTTATTTCACCACCCTTAGCACCCCTCGCATCAATTGATGATGCCCCGGAACGGTACACACAAAAGGATAATCCCCAGGTCGACTAGGCGCATAAAAATAAACGTCCTCTTTGGAGCCAGGGTTCATCAGTTTGGTGTGAACCAGCACTTTGCTGCTTTGGGGGATATAGCCCACGTTGAAACCCTTAACGCCCAGGTTAATGGCCAGTTCTCCTACCGTGTCGGCCTGTCCGGGCTGGACCAGCACAAAATTATGCGGCATGTCGTCATTGTTGTTGAAGCTGAGTCGGACTTTGCTGCCGGCTTTTACGGTAATGCTTGTCTTGTCAAATTTTAAGCCGGGGCGCGTGCCCAGGACCAACCGCTGGTCAACCGTTTTCCAGGCTTTGGGCATGGAGGTCTGCCGCTTGGCTAGACGAGGTCGAGACGGGCGGGTAGTCGCCTTTTTGGGGCTGGCCTTTTTGGGAGCAGCCGAGGCTTGTTGTGCTGGGCTGGCTTTTACCGTATTGTGGGAATGATGCATGGGCTTAGCTACTCTTTTAGGGAGATTCAGCTTGGCACCCTCGGGGATTTCGTTCAGGGTATAATAGGCAGTTGGATGCAGCAGACTACTTTGGTCATAGTAGGCTTTGACGCCCAGCGCCTTGATTTCGTGAATGTATTTTTTCCGGAGGTTGCTGATTACCAGCCGTGCTTTTAAGCCATCTTTGGAAACTACGACGCCTTCTACCGGGCATAGCGTATCTCTGACCACCGGAGAACCATAAACCGGGTGATATTTGTAGGTAAAAGAGCTGATGCCATAGGAATCCGGATTGCTGGCCGTGCGCTTGTCTACAGGTTGGGTAAACTCAATTTCAAAGCCATCTGGCATGGCGCGAACCGCTTTCATTTCAAAAGGCATTTTTCCCGTCCAGACCAGGCGTTGTAGCCCAAAAGGCTTAGGGCCAGTGGATCCCCAGCCGCGGTTGGTCTGGCCGACGAACATAGAGCCATCTCTTCCCCAGGTCATGCGCAGCACCCCAGACTGGAAGCCATCCCGGAAAGCGAAAGCCGCTCCCTGGTAGGTCCCATTAATTTCTTCCAGAAATACCCGCACGATTTTACTTTGGCCCTCATCTCCGATAAACAACTGCCCGCCAAACGGTCCAAAGGCACCCCCGCTTTCATCGCGAACAATTTGGGAGGTCGAGATCCCGAGGACGGAATGCGGTAACCAAACGGCTGGCAATTTGAGGCCTTCTACTTCTTCCGCTACCTCGTAAAGTGGAATGGTCGGCTCATTGGGGCCATCTTCCGGTTTGATCGGCTTTTGACCGGGAGCGGCCATTTTAGGATCAACCCGGCTATAGATATCTTCCAGGCGCACTTTGACGGGTGAGGCTGGATGGTCTGCCCAGCGTAAGCCTGCCGGGTGGCCCGTGAAGTCGCCTTTTTCTACGTGCACCAATCCCCCAGAACCTAGCCAGTCTCCCTGGTTGTCCGCATAAAAAAGTTCGCCATCAAACACCCCTAATCCGCAAGGGGAGCGCACCCCGGTGGCCCAGGGCTCCATTTCTCCCTCCGGTGTAATGCGCAAAATCCACCCCCGCCAGGGTACCCGGCTTTCGCCTCGCCACCATTCCACATCTCCAAAGGCTACATTTCCACTGACGAACATATTTCCGTCCTCATCCATGGCAGGACCATAAGAATATTCGTGGTAGTGCCCGGAAAGGGGCCAGGCGTAGACACTTTCAAACTGATCGGCCATGCCATCTCCATTGCGGTCAGAAAGCCGGGTCAGTTCTCCTCTTTGGGCGAGATAAAGCCCGCCATCCCGATAACTTAAGCCGAGAATTTCGTGTAGGCCTTCTGCATACAGGCGGTAATGAGGTTGAGTCTGCAAATCCATGTAGGGATTCTCAATCAGGTAGACCTCGCCTCTGCGGGTCCCGGCGGCCAGGTCTCCGTTAGGCAAGGTGGTCAGGCCTCCCACCTCGAGGATCATGCCTTCAGGAATCGGCAGGGTAAACATTTTATAAAAATCTGACTCCGTGGCCGGTAAGGCTTTTTCCTGACCCAAAAGGGCAGGGTTCAGGCCGAGACTGAGGAGGAGGAGACAGAGAATGCTATACTTTTTCATGAAAAATTCGATTGAGAGGCTTACCAGATGATTTCGTATTGCAGGTCTTGAGCGGGGCTGTTGGCAGGCGCGGTCAGGATGATTTCTTGATGCTGGCCGATAGACCGAATCCGCACCTTTTGCTTCTTGGGAATAGATACATAATAGCTTCCCTCAATGGAATAGAGGTTTTTGTCCACTTCCTCTATAGTAGCGCCTGCTGCCAGTCGGTAATGCAATTCTATCGGCATACTGGCCGGAAAACCAATGCTTCTTTGCAGGCCAGGTTCGCTTTCCCGTGGGGAAATTTTGTCCGAAATCATCTGACCATCTATTTCATATCTAAAGGTTGGGGTTCCTGTATCATCCAGGGTATATCCCCGGAATTTGTAGCCCAATTGTTCCGCCAGAGTAGCCTCCCAGTCAGCCTGAGGTTTGAGGAGTAATCCAGGATCCGCTGCATCACCAAGGTCCAATACCGTTCCCAAGGGGCGGGCGCTGCCATCTCCGCGATTGTTCCACATAGGGGTGGTATTCAGAAAACCTCCCCGCCAGGCTTGCACCAGACTTGCCCGGTCTGGATCGTAGGTAAAATGGGCCTTTTGGGCATGGCCTACCGAAATGGCATGCACGATTCTTCTTTTCTCCTTTGCAAAGGCGGAAGGATAATCGATAAAGGCCCGAAGAATTTTGGGTCTGCTACCGGGCTGTACGGAAATGGGATTCACCGGACTATTGAAGGGCAGAGAACTGATGGAAGTAAGAGATTGCTTGCGAAAGCCCGGGCCAGACATTAATATGCCCAATCCCGGCGGATACCAGGAATCTGGTTTATGGTAAAACAGCTCAAAAGCATGCTCGCCTTCCGCTAATTCCACCGTGGCCTGCCGGTCCCACCAGCCGTAGACAAAAATTACTTTTTCGCCAATTTTGAGCATGGTGCTGCCACGGGAAGTCAGCTGGAAAAAATAGGTGCCTTTGGTGGGGAGCTTGAGGCTGCCCTTTACATGCATGCTGATTTTGTCCGAGGCCTGCATCACTTCCTGGGTCAGGCTCTCCATCTTGCCGGACTGGATCGCGGTCAGCGTATCAAAGTTGGGGACCGAAACCGGGAAGATGCCTTCATACACTTTGTAAGAGAGATTTTCCGGCCGTATCACCTTTGGCTCAAAGCGTCGTACGCGAATATTCCGGAAAGCGACCGGACCATGATCTCCCTGGATCATCAGGGGACCTTTGGCAGCCTCTTCCTTGAAAGCTGGCCCTCTGGTAGGACCGGTAAGCACCACGTTTTCATGGATCAACTGCCCGTTGAGATGGATGCTCAGAATCTTTGCCGGGGCAGTGCGCTTGCCTA
>JBCBGC010000209.1:0-7073 GCA_038527215.1 Bacteroidota bacterium | reverse complement strand
GAAATTCCGATCAAGGATGAGGCCTATAATCCCTATCCTAATAGCATATACATTCATGACAATCGGTATTTCAAAGATATAATAGCTGGCAATCGCCGTCCCTGCGGTACGATTGTCAATGATATCGTTGTCGTAGATTTCTACATCTTTGGAAGCCAGGACGATGACCCCAGTCCCTGGAGGTACGTGAGAAACCGAATTTCCCTTGGGGGCGAAGTTCTTGTAGTTATTTTCCCATACCTTATTCTTATAGACACGCACGTTTCCCCCTTGCTTCTTCGGCAGGTCCGGTAGGTCAAATACCAGGATGCCGCCGGTATTTTCGTAGGCCTCACAGTTGAAGACATCCGCCATGGTGGAGTTTTCAATTTCGATGCCGGCTACATTGTGATGAGCGACGCTGTTTTTTACGACGATATTGTGAGACTGGCCTACGTATATTCCGGCATCAGAAGCGCCAAAGGCCACGCATTGGTCAATCATGACATTGGTACAGCCTACAGGATAGAGGCCATAAGCACCATTGGTCTTTTTGGGCTTCCCGGTCCAGGAGGTCTGGACGTCAAAGAAGGTAATCCCTTCCGTATCGAGGACTTTGATGGCATCGCCCTTAGCGTTCTCAACGGTCAGGCCTCGAATTTCGATATTTTTGGAATTGGCGATCCGAATACCTTCAGCTCCCTCCTTCTGTCCTTTAAAGGACAAGATGGATTTTTCCTTTCCGGCTCCCTGGATGACAATGTTTTCCTTTTCATCCATAGAAAGGCCGCTGACGATCTCATGCTTTCCTGCGGGTACCATGATGGTGTCCCCCGCTTCGGCCATGATGAATTGGGTTTGCAATTGCTTCTGGATATCCTGGCCGTTCATAGAAAAACTAAGGAAAAGACCGAGACCGGCGCAGCATAGTAGTTTCCGGAAAAAATTCATAGGAAAAATGTTAGTAGTAGGCTTCAATTTACGACTTTCCTTTTATTCCACCAGTAGGGAAAAAGTTGGGAAGGCCCCTTTTTTTTATTTAACTTTCATTGAACATTACATCAACCTATTTTTCATTCTACTCCCCGCTCCGTTCTTTGTTCCTGGTAATCAGTTTATTACCCTTGGCCTGTCGGGCAGCAACCCCTTCTTTCTTACAACAAAATTATTATTCAAAAATTGGCAGAAATTTGCATTTGATGCCGATTATCGGAAAATTGGGGCACTAAGTCTGACAACTGCTAGTCGGATTTAGACCGTTTCAAATTATTGACGGAATCTGCTTAATGGGAAGAAAAAGCAAGGCACTCGTTCGCCGACAGGAAATCCTGTCTCATTTTTACGAAGTCATTATCGAAGAAGGATTCGAAGGGGCCTCCATTGCGAAGATCGCTAAACGCATGGATGTGAACCCTAGCCTCCTCATTCATTACTTCTCCACCAAAGACGCCATGGTGATGGGGTTGATCGATTATATAGTCGATACCTACTCTTCCCATCTCATGCCTGACTTTTCTGCGGTTGAAGACCCACGTGAGCGATGGGATGACGTATTGGACGTGGTATCTAAAATCCAGTGGGACCGCATTATCAGTAATCGGGTTTTTTATAGTTGCTACACGCTGGCCTTACGATTGCCGGAAGTCAACGAGCGCTTCCAGGAATTGTACAAAGGCCTCGTCAACACCTTAGAAATAGAAATTCGCCATGCCAGTGAAGCCAGGCTGATTCCTGTTACTGATCCTAAAATGGCTGCCCAGATGATGATCTCCTTTATGGAGGGCATCAACTTCTACCAGCATATCGCTTCCCCTCCCCTGGAGGTAGAAAATCGCGAAGCTCTGATGAAGAAGTCCATCGTGGCCATGCTCACCTGCGGCGAATTCTAAAGCATATTATTTTGTATAAGCATAAAAAAAACCGGTCGCGAGCGACCGGTTAATCTTATACTTAGTGATATGATCTATTTGGTAGCTTCAATCACTTCAAGTTCCTGGATACGATCCTGAGGAATTTCGTTGGCGGGCGTAGCCGTCAGCTGAGGATTTTCCAGACGGGACTCTACGATTTTCATCACCCGGTCAGACCCTTTGTTGATCTGGCTTAGGAAAGGCGTAGCGTAAAGACCGATGAAGAACATGAAGGCAATCAAAGGCATGACCAGGGCTACTTCGCGCTTACGCAGGTCAAACATTTTGTTTTTAATGTTTTCGACCACTTCTCCAAACATCATTCTGCGGAAGGTATTGAGCAGGTAAACTGCACCGATGACCATACCCAGGGCAGCAACGATCGCAAAGGCACTGGAGATAGCAGAAGAGTTGAAAGAACCTAACAGAATCATGAACTCTCCTACGAATCCACTCAGGCCGGGTAGACCCAGGGTAGCCAGGACCGTGATCATGAAAAAGAGGGTAAAGCGGGGCGCCACTTTGGCGATACCCTGGAAGTTGCGAATATCTTTGGTTTTGTAACGCTCGAACAGCATACCAGCCAGCAGGAATAAAGCGGCAGTAGCGATTCCGTGAGCAGTCATCTGGATGACAGCACCGCTCAGCGCAGCTTCAGAGAAGGAAAAGATGCCGAGGGTAATGAATCCCAGGTGAGACAGGGAAGCATAAGCGATCATTTTCTTCAGGTTTGTCTGAACTACGGCCAGATATCCACCATATACAATGCTGATCACGGCAAGGGTACAGATGAATGGCGCGAAGTACATGGACATCTCAGGGAAGTATGGGAGACAGAAACGGATGAATCCGTAGGCACCCATTTTAGACAGCAGCGCTGCCAGAATAACAGAACCTGTCGTACCAGACTCAGCATAAGTGAGCGGCTGCCAGGTATGTAGTGGAAAGAGCGGAAGTTTGATAGCAAAACCAGCGAAGAAGGCCAGGAACAACCATTTCTGAGCTTCCAGGCTGAAGGCAGGAATGGTACCCGCGGCAATGGCGTTGCGAATCTCAAAGTAATCTGTGGTCAGGTATCCTTCCCGTACGTTCAGACCCAGGTAGATAATAGCCACCAGCATCACCAGGGAGCCGACCAGGGTATAGAGGAAAAACTTCATGGAAGCCTGCTCTCGCTTGGCTCCTCCCCATAGACCTATAAAGAAACAGGTCGGGATCAATACCATTTCAAAGAAAACGTAGAACATCAGGAGGTCCAGGGATAAAAAGAATCCCAGGATACCGGTCTCAAGCAATAAAAGCATCACGTAGTAAAGCTTTTCTTGCTTCTCAGCTCTTCCCCAGCTGTAAAGAACCAGGATCGGGAAGATCAGGGTTGTCAGGAGCACCATATAGGCAGAGATGCCGTCAACACCAATCATGTACTTGATGTTGATGTTGTCCATGGTGAACCAAAGACTCTCACTAAAAAAAACAAAGTCTTTGTCATACAACAAAGACGGGTCAGGTGAAAGTCGGTACAACGAGTGCAATGCTACTCCAACCAACAAGGGTAGGAGTGAGAAACCAAAGGCGAGATATTTCGCCGTATTCCGCTTCATCAATAAGATCAAAGGAATTCCAACAATGGGAGCAAATAGGGTCGCATTAAGCAACCAAGTGATCCATTCGTTGTTCATAAGTAACTGTAATTATATATTAAGAATCTGTGTTCTGTGATTAACGGGCGCAAGTTATATTTGCCTGATTATTAATACAATAATTTCGAAGAAAAGTTTCAGATTTTCTTGTCACATTGTTAAAAAATCATGGTATTCACCCTACTTCAGTTTACAATTTGTTAATAAATAGCCCCGAAAACGATTTCGGTCCGCAAAATCTTTGTATGCATGTAATACTATTGAATTTAATAAAAATTCAATAGTCTAAAATTACTCAAAGCTGACATAAATTAATTATAGGCCGGGGAATGGGATATTTCTGAACCGGATTTTTGAGGCGTGTTCTTACTAACTACGTTGAGGGTCAGATTGTTGTAATTTACCCTAAGTTAATTTTCTATTTCCCTGAGAGGGGCCATAAAAAAAGACCGCCCTTTCCCGGGCGGTCGTAGGGGCCTATTATCAGGCGTGTTAGTTAAGCGTTCTATTTTACTGAGAGCTTTTTAGTATAGCGTTCCTGGCCTGAAGAAAGGCTCAGGAGGTAGTGTCCTTCGGAAAGCTGGTGGTCGATGCGGACCAGCAGGCTTCCATCAGCCGCAGGGCTTAGCGTCTGTTGTGAGATGCGCTGTCCGAAAATATTTGAGATGGTGAGTTCGTAAGTTTGGTCGGCCGCCAGATCGGTCATGCTGATCTGCGTAAAATGCTCCGTGCTGGGATTGGGAAAAATATTCATTCCCTGGTGGCGGATCGCTCTGACGCTAGAGCTTAGCAGTTGCTCGCCGGTCAAGCTTACCTGGCGTACCCGGTAAGAAGGACTGCGACCTTCAGGAGCCTCTTCGGCCCATTCGTAACGGGTTAGCCCAGATTCGGCAAACCGAGGGGCAAAAGTCGCTACGGCTTCGTAGGCCTGATGGTCAATGGCTCTTTCCAGGATATAGGTTTTTACCAGGCTTTCTTCCAGTCCTTCCCAGGTAATGTTGATTTGTCCCAAATGAAATTGAGCGCTGAGGTTTTCAATCGCGACCGCTGACCGAGGGATATGGGCGCCATTCCAATCAGTCTGGTTGCTGACACAGTGATCTTCGCTGTGGAAGAGTTGTACGCTTTCGCAAAGGTTCTCGGAGATGGTGGCTTGCTGCTTGGGCGTAGGCAGGTCCTGACCTTCGGCGTCAAAAGCAGTCCAGCCTTGTTGAATAATTGCTTTTCCCGCTCCACATACCAGGAAAGCATCGCCAAATGATTTCCAGCTTCCATAGCTCATGATGCCTCCGCAGCTTTGCTGCTGAAGAATGATTCTGGATAGGCTGTGCATTTCCAGGTCCTGCATCAGGTAAGCCAGGGCACTTTCTTCAAGGGAGAGCACGCCATCCCGCAGTTCCAGGGTTCCAGCTACCAACAGGCTGCCCGCTACCTGAAGGGTTGCGTTTTTTAGCACATACCTTCCCTGGGTATTCGTGCCAGCAATGATTTCCAGGGTGCCGGCAGGTAAAATGGAAACATTTCCGAGTTGGATATAAGTTTGGCCCACTTGTTGGGTGAGGTAATGACGAATGACGACGTGGTCTTCAGCTGTCGGGATGCCTTGAGAGATGTGTTCCACTTCGTCGACACTCCAGCTGAGCGGATCGTTCCAGCTGCCTTCACCTAGTCCAGTGGTGTAAAACGTTTTCTGTGCCGTAAGATTCGTCAAGAGCAAAGTGGCGAGGATTAAGGCAAGAAAGTTTTTCATGTGGGTAGTGTTTGGGTGTGGTTAGAAGACCGGGTCAAAAAGAGAAAGTTGCAATGTGTAAGTCGGTGTTTTGATTACTTTCCCTTCACAGACAGGGTCTTAGGTAGTTTTGTTTGGTTGGATGAAAAAATCATCCGGGTAGTTTTTTCGTTGGTCTGTTACTTTCAATGTCCGATGCTAATTTCACGTAGAAAATCGGAAAAAGGATTATAGATAGTCCTGAATGGGGGAGGTTTTTAGGTGTTTGGCTATTTTCCTATCCTTAATGGCATCACTAAGACGACTGGAAAAAGCACTTTACATGCCTTTTGTGAAAAATTACGTTTCAGGGAGAATGGACTGAGGGAGGGAAGGAACAGTCTTGATCAGGATACGGACCCGTTCCAAAAATAGTTACTTGGTTATCAGGCCTTTTTCATTTCGATGCGCAAATGGTAAAGTAAGATTTTGGCCTGTTTTTTCTACCGATTGCGGCTTACACCAAATCTCCAACCCGGTCTCCTGTTGCCGAATCATTTGGAAATGATGCCGGATCAGAAGTTTGCCGATGGAGGGATAGCGCAAATAGGTTTGGGCATCCATCACCACACAAGGGGCCTGCCTGAGATGTTCGGTCAACACGGCTTCAGAAAAATTCTCCGGAAAGTTATAGCCTACACTTTCAGGAAAGATCGGGTCAAACTTGCCCAGGAAGTTCCAACCCTGATAGGCTGTCAGCAACAAAACCTTACTATCGGGAGGAAGACTCTCGCCCAACCAGGCTGCCTGCGCATACTGCCAGGCGCGTAATTCCCGGTTTTTCCACAGAGCTTTTCCCCATTTCCCTCCCTGATAAGCGGTGAATAAGACCACGATCCCTAATAATAAGGTGGCCATGCTTTTGGGCTTCACAGGAAACATGCTCACGCCCCATAGCCAGAGGAAGGCCAGGGCTGGCATATAGTAATGCGGGTAGCTTCGGAAAAAAGCTGGCACCATGGCACAGCAAAGGAGGATCAGCAAAAGGAGTTTTTCTCGGGAAAACTCAGCTTGGCGCCGATATCGGAAGGCGATGATCAAAACCGGCACCAGGTAGATCAGCCATTTGATCCCCGTCCGGAAATCCGGATTTCCCCCCTGCCCCAAATAATCCGTAGCCACCATCCACTGCCGATAAGCCATCCAGGGGTCGCCTATACTGAGCCAATGATACAGATTAAGGAGGATTAAAGGGCTGAGCATGCCCAGCAACATCAGGCCAGCTTTCTGACGACTTACGCTCCAGGCCCACCAGAGCAAAGGCGGCCACCATAAGACCGCATACTGCTTGGCGAGAAAAGCCAGCCCCAGGCAGATGCCTCCCAACCACCAGGCAGGGGAAGACGAGGGGCGGGCGATCACCAAATACAGGGCGCCTAGCCCGCCTAGTAGCATCCAGGGTTCCAACATGATCAGGCTCCCTTCCCACAATAACAAACTGGCGGCAAAGAGTAAGCTGGCGATCCAGCGATATAGCACCTGATCCGTGCTCCATCTTGTCAGCCTAAAAAATACATAGATGCAAGCTGCTACCACCAAAAGCTGACTGCCCAGATACACCCCATAAGCCGCTGTACCTCCGCCCAGGCTTGCGACCAGGGTCCAGCCCCAGATGGCCAGGGGCGGATAAGCCGAGTGATAATCAACATAAAGTTGACTCCCCTGAGCCAGGCGTTCGGCCAGGGAAAGAAAGTAACCCGCATCGGAATTAATGTATTGAAGGAAAAAAGCGGCCAGCCAGCCGAAGCCAATCAGAGAGCCTATACCTATCAATAA
>JBCBGC010000208.1:0-7107 GCA_038527215.1 Bacteroidota bacterium | reverse complement strand
CACAAAGGGTTTTTGTCACCCCGGAAAGACTGAGCGCGCTAGCGAGCAGACTTATCCGGGGTCTCCATGTTCATGTTGAAAACGCGGAGATCCCGGATATGTCCGGCTCCCTTTGGTCGCAGGCCATTCTGGGATGACATATATGTTGGGTGGTTGAAGAGAGAGGAGAAAAGACCATTTCGAGCTTCTTCACAAAGGGTTTTTGTCACCCCGGAAAGACTGAGCGCGCTAGCGAGCAGACTTATCCGGGGTCTCCATGTTCATGTTAAAAACGCTGAGATCCCGGATATGCCCGGCTCCCTTTGGTCGCAGGCCATTCCGGGATGACATATAAAAAAGATAATGCTTTCCCAGAGGACAGATTACCCCTCCGCAATCTCCGCCAGCTCCAGCCAGCGGTCGGACTTGGCTTCCAACTCCGCCGTTACCTCTTCCAATTCCTTGGTCCAGGTAGTGAGGGCTTCATAGTCGGTACTGCCGCCATTGATCTGATCGGAGAGCAGGGCCTTCTTTTCTTCCAGGGCTTCTATCTCTCCTTCGAGCGACTCGTACTCCCGCTTCTCCTTGAAGCTAAGTTTGCGGGAACGGTTCTTAGGTGCAGCCTCCTTTGCAGGGGCAGCAGGTTTAGCCGCCACCATGCTTGGGGCCTCTTGCTTTTGCTGATCCGCCCAAGTCCGATACTGAGAATAGCTGCCCGGATAATCCCGCACCTGTCCGGCTCCCTCAAAGACAAATAAGTGGTCAATCAACCGATCCATGAAAAAGCGGTCGTGGGTAACCACCATCAGGCAGCCTTCAAAATCCGCTAGAAATTCCTCCAACTTGCGCAGGGTGATGAGGTCCAGGTCATTGGTAGGCTCATCGAGGATGAGGAAATTAGGGTTGGTCATGAGGATGCGGAGCAGGTGCAGCCGCCGTTTTTCTCCTCCGCTAAGATTCTCCACGAAATTGTGGTGGCGGGAGCGAGGAAAGAGAAAATGCTCCAGCAACTGAGCTGCCGATAAGGTCTGGCTTTTGCTCATCTCCACTGATTCTGCCGCTTCCGTAATTACTTCGATGATGCGGGAGTTGTCCTTAAAGTGAAAGCCATCCTGCCGGTAATAGCCCGGAACGATGGTTTCCCCCATTCGGATTTTGCCGCTGTCCGCAGCCTCTTCACCCATGAGCAGGCGCAAAAAGGTGGTTTTGCCGACCCCGTTAGGCCCGACTACGCCTACCCGGTCGCGACGATTGAAGGTGTAGGAAAAACTATCGAGGATGATGTTGTCGCCGTAGGCTTTGCGGAGGTTTTTGATCTCCAGAACTTTGCCGCCGATCCGTCGGCCCTTGACCTGTAGCTTCACCTCCTGGTTCTGGCCCCGGAAGCTGGCCTTTTCCTTCAGGGCTCCGGCCGCATCGATGCGGCTTTTAGATTTGGTGCCCCGGGCTTTAGGGGAGCGCCGCAGCCATTCCAGCTCCACTTTAAAGAGGCTTTGGGCTTTTTCGGTTTCTACTTGCCGCTGTAGTTCCCGCTCCGCCTTTTTCTGCAAATAATAGGCGTAGTCGCCTTTGTATTGAAAGAGCTGTCCATCGGTCAGCTCAAAGATTTCGTCCGTCACACTATCCAGAAAATAGCGGTCGTGGGTCACCAGGATGAGGGACTGCTTGGAGGTGCTAATAAACTGTTCCAGCCACTCTATGCTTTCCAGGTCCAGATGGTTGGTAGGCTCATCCATGATAATAAGATCCGGCTCCCCGATCAGGGCCTGGGCCATGGCGACCCGCTTTTTTTGTCCACCCGATAATTCTCCTATGTTCCGGTCCAGAAAACTAATGTCGAGCTTACCGAGAATCTGTTTGATACGCACTTCATAATGCCAGGCATTGGCCGCGTCGATTTCGGCCATCACTTCCTGTAGAGCTTGCTGTTGGTCTGCCGCTTCCACGCCCTGCGCCAGGAGTTCTTCGTAGCGCTCGATTAGTTTTACTTCGGGCAGGTCAGCAGAGAAGACCACATCCTGCACGGTAGCGTATTCGGGTAGGTCGGGGGTTTGGGATAAAAATGCGATCCGCAAGCCCTTTCGTACGGTGATTTTACCGCCGGTAGGAGCTTCTACGCCGGCCAGGAGTTTGAGCAAGGTGGACTTGCCGCAGCCGTTCACGCCGATCAAGGCGATTTTTTGTCCTTGATCAACCCCAAAGCTCAAGCCTTCGAAAAGGAGCTTGTCGTCGTAGCTCATGCTGAGGTTTTCGGCGGAGAGGTAGTTCATGTATTGTTTTTTCTTTTTCCTTTTCCGAAGTCGGGCTTTTTGGTTTTATCCTTATAAAATCTTAACCACTTTTTCTTGATAAAAAGTGGTGCAAAAATCAAGACGCTGCTAACCGCGTCAGCCCTCAAAGCCAGCCCCCGCACCCGAAGCAGCGTCGATGCCCCGTCGCCCCATAGTCGATGCCCCGTCGCCCCATATTTGTTGTTTCACCCCGGAATTTCACGCGACCATAGGGAGGGGAAATATTCGGGGTCTCCATTCTTCTGAATCTAACAAACTGTGAGTGTCCCTGCATTAGTTTGGGCAGTCGCGTCTACCTAGACCGGAGGTCTTTGAGGGCGGCTTCAACGTTGGTTTTGATGCGGTCTTCGATATGGTCGGTATCGGCGCGCTGGAAACCTTTGCCTGTCACGGTTTCGAAGAGTTCGATATAGCGATCGGTGATCTGACCAACAAATTCATCGGGCATTTCGGGCATGACCTGACCGTCCAGGCCCTGGAATTGGTTGGCCATGAGCCACTCCCGCACAAATTCCTTGGAAAGCTGCTTTTGGCGCTCGCCATTGGCTTGCCGCTCATCGTAGCCGTCCAGGTAGTAGTAACGGCTGGAATCGGGGGTATGGATTTCGTCAATCACATAGATGCGCTGGTCGTTGTGGCCGAATTCGTACTTGGTGTCTACCAGGATTAGTCCGCGCTCCCGAGCCATTTCAGTGCCTTTATTAAAGAGTTCGAGCGCGTAATATTTGATTTGTCCCCATTCTTCCTCATCCAGTAAGCCAGACTTGAGGATTTCCTGCTCGGAGATGTCCTCGTCATGCCCAATCATGGATTTGGTGGCGGGAGTGATAATGGGATTTGGCAGTTGGTCGCCTTCTTTCAGGCCATCCGGTAAGGGCACCCCACAAAGAATCCTGCCTCCGTCGCGATAGACCCGCCATGCGTGTCCGGCCAGGTAGTTTCGCACTACCACTTCGATGAGGATGGGCTTACACTTGAGGCCGATGGTGACATTGGGGTCGGGGGTGGCGATCACGTGGCTGGGCACAGTCTCCTTGACCGCACTGAAAAAGTGCGCAGAAGTCTGGTTGAGCACTTGTCCTTTGAAAGGAATAGCCCGAGGCAGGATGTGGTCAAAAGCCGAAATCCGATCACTGGCCACGATGACCATAAAATCATCTCCGATGTGATATACATCCCGCACTTTGCCTTGGTATCTTTCAGTTTGCCCACTGAACTGAAAATCCGTACGTTTGATCGCCTGCGCCATAACTATTGAGATTTGCGCAAAGATAAGCAAGGCCCAAGAGACTTGGTAGCAGGATTTTTCCCCAATGCTTAGCACAAATCTTCATGAATTAATACCCTAAACCCCTTGGCAAATAAAGCGGGCTGGGGATGGAACGAGCACTTAGGGGATGGATCGCGCTTCGGCAGGATTTGCTCGTTCCGATTTTTTGCTCCACTTTTTTCTAAAAAAAGTGGTTAAGGGAAAAAGAAGAAGTAAGATGGTAGATCAAGAATTGAAAAAATAAAAGGAGCATCCTCATCGGCATGACAAACTGGCAACACTTCTGGGATCACAAAGCAAAGCCCACCGAGGACCCGCAAACCCAGGTAGCGCGCACCATTCAGGGGAAGGCCGCTGATGCCGAAACCCTGGCCCGCATTAGCACCTATATCAGTCAGCAATTGGACTTGCAGGCGCAGGACCGACTATTGGACGTATGTTGTGGGAATGGGGCCCTGACTCAGGTTCTGGCGCAGCAGGTGGACGAAACAGTAGGGGTAGATTTTTCAGTCCCTCACCTGGAAGTAGCCCGACAGCAATTTGGGGGGGAGCAGCTTAGCTATCTGCGAGGTGATGCTCGGCAACTATCGACCCTCTCCCTGGCCCCTTTTGACAAAATCTGTCTGTATTTCTCTTTCCAGTATTTTGATACCTACCGGGACGGTGCGCAGGTGGTGCAGGAAATGGCTCGCCTCCTCAAACCCAGCGGACGAATTCTGATCGGAGATGTGCCGGATTGGGACCGCTTATCGGTTTTTTATCCCAAAACCTACGATCGCTTTCGCTATCATCTGGCCCGCTGGCGAGGACGAGACCAAATGGGGCGCTTTTGGAAAAAAAGCCAGTTGATGCGCATGGCGGATGAAGCAGGTTTATCTTGTCAGCCTGTGCTCCAACCGGATTTTTTGCCTTACGCACACTATCGGGTGGATTATGTGTTGGGGCGTAGGTAAGAGGAGGTCTCACAGGGCCAGGAGAAGATTCCCTCAGGGTGTTTGCTTTTTTTGGGGGCAATGTTTTTATTGAAGGAACTGCCAGTAAGGATAATGTTTTGATTTTCGAACTAAAAGCATCATCCTATGAAAGTAAGAGCATTACTGCTGGCAATGCCTTTTTACTTTTTCACGCTAAAAGGTTTTGCTCAAACCCCCACCGTTCCTCCCTTTGATGAATGCACCTTAATCGTGACCACCTGTTTGAACCTTTGCCAAGGTGAAAAGGAAGAACATCTCAAAGGGTGTGTGAATGAATGTCGGCAACTTTATGTGGACTGTCTTAACCAACCCACAAGTAGTAGCAATAAAGGCAACCTCCAAGGGAATTCGCCAACTTCTACTTTGAATGATTCGATTGAAAAAGCTTTCCAGGGAATCCTTTTTCAGATGGGCCTCTGGCAGATCAAAGAATATATCTTCTTAAGTTCCAGGCCTAAGATGAGGAGTATTTCCATTCGGCATATGGCACTGCCTCATGACGGTGTACTGCTGGTCTCGGTGTTTAACTTAGAAGGAACCAAGAAGGGGGGCCATCAAGTTACAATCAAAGGAGGTAATTCAGGGAAGATTTTCCTTCCATCTCCCGCTAAGCCGGGTATTTACTACGTCCAGGTTGAGTACGAAACCTATCGAATGATAGGAAAAATGCTGATCCCATAGCGCTTTTTTTATTGCCTTGGCCCGCTTGATGACGGGAGGCGAAATAAAGAGGAAAAGGAGATTCAATCGAGCAAACGGCCTATTTTTTATAAATTAAGCGAATCAATTCTCCTTATTTAGCTAAAAAAAGATAACCTGGAGGTGCGCAATGCGCTAATTGAAAACTTTAACCTATCCAGAGGCTAGCTTTCGTCAAATTCATGATCAAAATTACCTGGACTTCATTGGAGATGGGCGGGATATATAAAAAGAAGCGGTGTACTCCAACGAACCCGCGTTCAACCAGGATTTCCTGACCGAACGCGGGTTTATTTGAAAAAAAATCCTTTATCCCGGAATCAAATCCTTGTCCTGACGGATCATCACATTTTCTCCTTCGGACTTGGCCATCACGATGGTGAGGGTGAGGTCCCCAATGATGTTGATGGTGGTCCGGCACATATCCAGAATCCGGTCCAGCCCAAAGATCAAGGCAATGCCTGCCTCTGGAATGTTCAATGTCGTCAATACCAGAGCAAGGGTTACCATACCCGCACCAGGCACGCCTGCGGCTCCCACTGAAGCCAGGGTCGCGGTCAGGATGATGGTCAGCTGATCGACCAGCCCTAGGTCAAAGCCGAATACCTGCGCAATAAAGATGGCAGCTACTGCTTGATAAAGGGCTGTCCCGTCCATGTTGATGGTGGCCCCCAGCGGCAGCACAAAACTGGCCGTCTGCTTAGAGACGCCCAGGTTGGTTTCGGCGAGGTTCATGCTGATCGGCAGGGTCGCACTGCTGGAACTGGTACTGAAGGCCATCACGATGGCCTCCTTGATCGCCGCCAAAAATTGGATTGGATTCTGCCCTACGTAGAAGCGGATGAAACTGAAATGGGTGATCACCACATGCAGGAGTAGCCCCAGGACGACCGCCATGGCATAGAGGACCAAGGGCCCGAGGATGCCTAAGCCGAGTTTGGCGACTACCCCGATCATCAGGGCAAAAACGCCGTAAGGCGCCGTTTCCATGGCCAGGGTAACCATCTTGATGATAGCATCGTTCATGGCATCGAAAAACTGGATCAAATTATCCGCCTTGCCCGGGTCTATGAGGGTGATACAAATGCCAAGAAAGAGGGAGAAAAAGATGACCCCTAGCATTTGACCTTCGGTCATGGCCTTGAGGGGATTGGTGGGGACAAAACTGACCAGAAGGTCGAAGAGCTTCTGGGCGGTATTGGTTTCCTCAAACTCCTTTTGGTAGTTGGCTGCGTCCGCGGTTTGGGTTTTTCCAGCCGCTTCGTCCTGGTATTCCGCCATCAAGGCATCTACTTTATCTTGGGGCAGTCCGGTTCCAGGTGAGACCAGGTTGGCGACGGCCAGACCGATTGCCACTGCTACTGCCGTAGTAAACATGAAAAAGCCAAAAGCTTTGGCGCCCATTTTTCCCACCTTACCGATATCGCCCAGGCTAGCTGCGCCGAGAATCAGAGAAACCACTACCAGGGGTACGACCACCATTTTTACCAGGTTGATAAAAACGGTTCCGATCCAGTCTGTGTAGATGGTGAGATCGCCCAGGCCGGCGACGTTATAGACATAGCCGACCACAATTCCGGCCAGCATCCCAATCAAAATCTTGGTGTAGAGCTTCATAATAGGGCAGTAGTGATAATTGAAGTGTCATAGCAAGATAGGGGATAATGGCTGTATTTGAAAGCGCGAGCGAGTGGGCTATTTGAGCTGTACATTTACGAATCTATTTTTCGTTTCACCCCGGAAAGACTTTGTGCGGTAGCGAAAAGCCTTATCTGGGGTCTCCATGTTCCTGAATCGATCTTGGAGACCCCGACGATAAGAATGTTGGGGTATATGACCGGATAGCCCACCTCTCTTTGGTCGGTTTTGCTTCCCATTTACGAATCTATTTTTC
>JBCBGC010000207.1:0-7116 GCA_038527215.1 Bacteroidota bacterium | reverse complement strand
CACAGGAACGGTCTCACAGGAACGGTCTCACAGGAACGGTCTCACAGGAACGGTCTCACAGGAACGGTCTCGCAGGAACGGTCTCACAGGAACGGTCTCATCTCTCTAACATAGAGAGAATCTATCACGGGATCAGGGTCATTATTGGAGAAATCCTGAAGATTCTCAGAACGCCACCGAAAATTTTCGGAAAAAGTTCGCTTCCGAAAAGGTTTACGTAATCGTTTTCGGTCGTTATTTGCTGATTTTCAAGCAGATACCCCTTGACAGATTACATGAAGTTTTGCATATTTGATACTGTAGTTAGTATTTATATAGCAATTTTTGAGGAAAGCGGAGGTACATCTAGCAAAAGCCGATGTACCTCTTTTTTATTTTGAACGACCGCTTTTTCTTCCCCCCGGAAAGGTTAAATTTGTACAGCTCTTTCATTTATAAAAGCGTACTATGAACACCTCCTTTGCCAGTCGAAACCGACAGGCACTCCTTGCCCACCTACAAGAAAATCAATACGACCTCTTAGTGATCGGCGGCGGAGCCACCGGATCAGGCATTGCTCTGGACGCTGCTTCCCGAGGTCTTAAAACTGCCCTGATAGATAAGCAGGATTTTGCCGCTGGAACCAGTAGCCGATCCACCAAGCTCATCCATGGGGGCCTGCGTTACCTCAAGCAATTCGAAATTGCCTTGGTGAGAGAGGTCGGGCGAGAACGAGCCATTGTCCATAAGCTGGCTCCCCACCTGGTGGTGTCTGAAAAAATGCTGCTTCCCATTATCAAAGATGGGACCTACGGGAAGCTCCTCACCTCCCTGGGGTTGATGGTGTATGATGTGCTTGCAGGCGTGGAAAGAGCAGACCAGCGCGTCATGCTAAGCCGTCAGGATGCCCTGGAAAAAGAACCTTTGATCAAACCTGAGGTAGTAGAAGGTGCAGGACTATATGCAGAATACCGGACTGATGATGCTCGCCTAAGCCTGGAAGTGTTGAAAACTGCGGCGCTATATGGAGCGGATAGCATCAACTATGTAGAGGCCCTGGATTTTGTCTATGAAAACGACGTCATATCCGGAGCCACCTGCCATGATCACCTCACGGGAGAAGATTTTGTTATCAAAGCCCATCAGGTAGTCAATGCCGCTGGTCCCTGGGTAGATACTCTGAGAGAGAAAAACCATTCCATGAATGAGAAGCACCTCTTTCTCAGCAAAGGCGTTCACATCGTAGTGCCGCATGAGCGTTTCCCCCTCCAGCAATCTATCTACTTTGACGTACCAGATGGCCGGATGTGCTTTGGTATTCCAAGGGGTCGCATCACCTATGTAGGGACGACCGATACGCCTTACGAGGGCGATATTAATAATCCACTTACCCTGGAAGAAGACGTAGCTTATTTGGTCGACGGGGTCAATAACCTTTTCCCCGATGTCAATCTGAGCAAAGAGGATGTTATTTCTTCCTGGGCTGGTTTGCGGCCGCTGATTTTTGAGGAAGGGAAATCTGCCTCGGAGATCAGCCGGAAGGACGAAATTTTTCATTCGGACACCAACCTCATCTCTATCGCGGGTGGTAAGCTGACGGGCTATCGCAAGATGGCGGAGCGGGTCGTGGATGAGGTGGCCAAATACATGCGTAAAACCCACGGCACCCAGTTAAAGCCTTGTCAGACGGCCAGCATCGTCATTACAGGGGGAGGATTTGAAGACGCCAAAGACGTAGGCGTATTTACGGATAAAGTGCTGGAACAAATCGCCCCGCATGGATTTGACCGCTATGATGCCGAATACCTGGTTCATAACTATGGTCAGCAAACCGACCGAATTATAGATGCATTTTTGGAAAAAGAATCCAAAGATGTAAGAAACCTCATCCTCTGCGAATTGGCTTTTTGCCTGGAGCACGAAATGGTGCAAAGCAGCATGGATTTCTTCAGCCGCCGTACCGGGCGCTTATATTTTGATATTACCAGCGTTCGCGACCATAGAGAAGCTGTATTAAATGAACTTCAGGCTGCGCTGAAATGGGACGAGGCCCGTAGAAAACAAGAAGAGGAATGGCTGGAAAACGGTGTTTATGCAGCCAGTAATTTTCCCGAAAAAGTATAATTTTAAAAAATAAACACCCCTACCCCCAAAATACCCTTTTGTCCAAAAAATTATGTAACAAAGGGGTCGGAAGGAACCTGAGAAATCCTTCCCCGTACCTTAGCTTCGCAATGGGCACAGAGATTGCCCTGGGCTCAGCGTTATACTCAATACGTAGAGGTATTTATGACGAAAAAAAACACACTCACTAAACAGGAATTCTATCCCGGCCAGCTCGTGCGTTGGGAAAAGAAAGACCAGCTCTGCACTTTCTATTGCGACAATGAAGTCGAACTTCACTTGTCTATTTTGAGTCCCGAGATCGTTCGATTTCGCTTTAGCACCACTGGCTTTTACGAACATGATTTTTCTTATGCCTTGGATCCGGCTTTTCAGGCGATCCCGACCAGTTTTCAGGTAATAGACCGGGACCACTACATCAGCGTAAAAACCGCCGCCATAGAAATCCGCTTACGCAAGGAGGGCTTACTCACCCATATTTATGACCTCAAAGGACAATTGATCCTGGAAGATGATAAAGGTTTTCACTGGGAGGAAGGCAAGCACGGAAATAACATCGTGCAGATGTCTAAAAAAGCCCAGCAGGAAGAAAGCTATTTTGGTGGGGGAGATAAAAGTTGCCATCTCAATCTTAGGGGTGAACGCATAGAAAACTGGGTCACAGACTCCTTTGGGTATGGATCAGATACCGATCCCCTGTACCGGGCGATTCCCTTTTACTTTGGATTAAATGAAGGCAAAGCCTACGGGGTCTTTTTTGACAACAGCTTCCGCACCTTCTTTGACTTTGCCAAGGAAAGGAATGATGCAACCAGTTTCTGGTCGCATGGAGGGGAGATGAATTATTATTTCATCTATGGTCCTGAACTCATGGAGGTCGCCACCAATTACACCCTCCTTACAGGCCGCCCTGAGATGCCGCCCCTGTGGGCGCTCGGATTCCACCAATGTCGCTGGAGTTATTTTCCGGAGGCTGAGGTAAAGGAAATCGCCCGTCAGTTCCGCGAAAGACAAATCCCCTGTGATGCCATCTACCTGGATATTGATTACATGGATGGCTATCGCTGCTTCACCTGGAACCTGGAACACTTTCCCGAGCCGGACCGCATGGTGGCTGAACTGGCAGAGGAAGGCTTTCACACGGTGGTCATCATCGACCCAGGCATCAAGGTAGATCCGGAATACTGGGTGTATCTCGAAGGCCTGGAAAAAGACGTATTCTGTCGTCGGACCGATGGTCCTTATATGAAAGGCAAGGTTTGGCCGGGAGAATGTTACTTCCCTGACTTTACCCGTCCGGATGTGCGCGAATGGTGGTCTGGCTTGTTCCGCGACCTGATCCGCAAGGTCAAAGTGGCCGGCGTCTGGAATGATATGAACGAACCGGCAGTATTTGAGGTAGATAGCAAAACCTTCCCCCTGGACGTCCGCCACGATTATGATGGACACCCCAGCTCCCACCATCGTGCCCATAATATTTATGGTATGCAGATGGCTCGGGCCTCTTTTGAGGGCATGAAGGATTTTGCCTATCCCAACCGGCCTTTCCTCATCACCCGCGCTACTTACTCTGGTGGTCAGCGCTTTGCCTCTGCCTGGACCGGGGACAACAATGCCACCTGGGAGCACCTGCAACTGGCCAATACCCAGAGTCAGCGCATGAGTATTTCTGGTATTTCTTTCGTGGGTTCTGATATCGGGGGCTTTAATGGCTTACCGGATGGTGAGCTTTTCCTTCGCTGGATACAAACGGGGATTTTCCATCCGCTGTGCCGGGTCCATTCTATCGGTTACAATGACGTGGGAGATGCTGCTGTAGACGAGGATGCTGTAGCGGCCAGTAAGGTAAATCAGGACAAAAGCCAGGAACCCTGGTCTTTTGGAGAGCCTTTCACCACCCACGTCAGGGAAGCCATTGAATTGAGATACCGCCTGTTACCTTATATCTATACCACCTTTCGGGATCACATCCTGACGGGGAAGCCTTTCCTTCGGCCCCTGGCCTTCCTGGATCAGCATGACCCAGAGACGACCCATCGCATGGAGGAATTCTGCGTAGGAGACAACATTCTGGTTTGCCCGATCTCCGAAGAAGGCGTTGAAGGACGTTACCTCTATCTGCCTGAAGGTCTTTGGTACGACTTCGATTCCAAGCAGCCGATCAAAGGCGAACAGGAAATCTGGGCCGAAACGGGTCTGGGGGATATTCCCATGTACGTGCGTGGAGGGGCCATTCTCCCCCTCGCTCCGGTGATGCAATATGTAGGCGAGAAGAAAATTGAGTGCATGCAATTGCACGCCTATTACCTCAAAGGCACCAAAGAAAGCCAACTGTATAGTGATGCCGGAGATGGCTATGATTACCAGGAAGGGGGCTTTCAACACCATTTTTTCACCTTAACTGGTCTGAACCAGTCGGTGAATATCTCTCAGAAGCGGGAAGGTCAGCGCTCACCCGAGTATAGCGAGTTCAAGGTGATCTTCCATGGTCTTCCCTTCAAAGCCCGCTCCTGCACGGTTGACGGCAAAAAGGTGGACATCACCTTTAAGGCTACCAAGACCGAGGTCATCGTGCCCTGGGATTTTAAGGAAATCGAAATCGGATAAATGGGTTGGGCGGGCTCCTACCCCTCAGCAGATTTGTTCAAGATATAGGAACGGCGGATGTTTATCCGCCGTTTTTTTTTGATATCATGTCGCCTTTGCCGTAGAGACGCCTTGCCAGGCGTCTCCGAGATTGCCTACCCGTAGCAATTCATTTACCCTAGGGTGTCCCACCCCGAAAGGATCCTGAGCGCCCCCAAGGAACCTATATGGGTCTACCATCCCGACGTCCTTATCGTCTGGGGTCTTATGATCTTTTTCACAAACGCGGAGACCCCGGATAGTCCACCTCCCTTGGGTCGGTCGGCCTTCCGGGGTGACACAAATGTTTGTGGAGACGCATGGCCATGCGCCCCCACAGATACACGCATCTTATGGCTCCTAATACGCCTTTGCGAAAATCACCCTTTGGGTGGAGGGCTTACCGGAGTAGATACAGCTACCTTCCTCCTGTTCATTGTTGATAGGGATACAGCGGATGGTGGCTTTGGTTTCGGCCTGGATTTTTTCCTCTGTTTCAGTAGTTCCATCCCAGTGGGCATACAAAAATCCAGGGATGTCGTCGTCCAGAGCGGCTTTGAATGCTTCCCAGGTATCCACCTTTCGGCTATGATCGGCCCGGAATGACACGGCTTTCTGGAAGAGGTTTTCCTGAATTTCAGCTAGCAAACTTTCGATATCTCCTACCAGGCTGTCGCTCATCGGCCGGCTTTCCTTGGTTTGGGTATCTCTGCGCGCCAATTCGAATTGGTTGTTCTCCAGGTCTCTGGGTCCTAAAGCGATGCGAAGCGGCACCCCTTTGAGCTCCCATTCGTTAAACTTCCAGCCTGGTTTTTTGGTATCATCATCGTCGACTTTCACGCGGATTCCAGCGGCTTTCAATTGGGCGGCTATGTCGTAGCATTTATC
Source organism: Bacteroidota bacterium (assembly GCA_038527215.1). Lineage (GTDB taxonomy): Bacteria > Bacteroidota > Bacteroidia > J057 > J057 > JAWPMV01. The sequence continues at coordinate 1,500 of JBCBGC010000207.1, read as the reverse complement.
CAAGACTCCCGTCTTCTCTTCTTCTTTGCGGTAAATCGGGACAAAAACCACCTGGATGGGGGCTAGTTTTGGTGGGAGGACCAAACCGGAATCATCCGAGTGGGTCATGATCAGGGCACCCATCATGCGGGTACTCATGCCCCAGGAGGTGGCCCAGACGTGTTCTTCCTGGTTGTTTCTATTGGCAAACGTTACCCCGAAAGCCTTGGCAAAATTCTGGCCCAGGAAGTGAGAGGTTCCGGATTGCAGCGCCCTTCCATCTTGCATCATGGCTTCGATGGTATAGGTATCCAGGGCACCGGCAAACCGCTCCCGCTCGGTTTTTACTCCCCGTACTACTGGAATAGCCAGGGTTTGTTCGGCAAAATCCCCGTAAACGTGGAGCATTTGCTTAGCTTCTGCTACCGCTTCTTCTTCCGTAGCATGGGCGGTGTGTCCTTCCTGCCAGAGAAATTCTGCGGTTCGCAGGAACATTCGCGTCCGCAACTCCCAACGCACCACATTGGCCCACTGGTTGATCAGCAGCGGCAAGTCCCGATAAGATTGGATCCAGTTTTTATAGGTAGACCAAATGATGGTTTCTGAAGTCGGTCGAACAATGAGCTCTTCCTCTAGTTTAGCTTCTGGGTCTACGATGATGCCGTTGCCATCAGGATCGTTTTTCAAGCGGTAATGGGTAACTACGGCGCACTCTTTGGCAAAACCTTCGACGTGGTCTGCTTCCCGGGACAGGAAACTTTTCGGGATAAAGAGGGGAAAGTAAGCATTGACATGTCCGGTCTCCTTAAACATGTCGTCTAGAATACGTTGCATTCTTTCCCAGATCGCATATCCGTAGGGTTTGATGACCATACAGCCTCTGACTTCAGAGTTTTCGGCCAGGTCAGCCTTTTTTACGATCTCATTGTACCACTCAGAGTAGTTTTCGGAGCGTGCGGTAAGTTTTTTTCCTTTTGCCATATGCTAAGCTTTCTGAATCGGAGGCCAAAAATAAAGGGAGAAGTGATGACATCAAAGAAGAAGGATGCTTCCTGCCCCACACAGTTGATAAAAAAAGCTACACGCTTATTCGAAGAGGAATCCAAAACGCCTGAAAATCCGTTAAATAAGTATAGATATCAGGAAATAAGTCCATGACTTTTGGTCTTTAGTTCCGTCATAAATGTGTATATTTACAAGAAGCAAGATTTTTTATCGAAAACTCGCATGAAGATGAAGTCCAATTATTTACTTTTTCTGGCAGCTTTAGCCATGCTGGGAACAGCCTGTACGGGGCCGCGCTATGCCTCCTCTACGGAGTATGATGATGTATATTATTCTCAGGCTGACCGCACCGAAGCGCTGCCCAGCAATCAGGTAGCTGATCGTCCCAGCCAGGCCGATCGCGCGCCTTACCGCCAGCAAGTAGACAACTATAACGACGCATACTACGATGAGGATGATTTTTACTACTCTCGTCGTCTGCGTAGATTTTCTCAGGCAAACTATGGTTCCTGGAGA
>JBCBGC010000206.1:0-7184 GCA_038527215.1 Bacteroidota bacterium | reverse complement strand
GATACCCGGATGGACATCCGGGTATCTCCATGCCGGGAAATCCCGGCATGCCGCAGCTGCAAGCTGCGGCTACGGTGGCGCCACCGTACCACCGGCATCCAGCCGCGGCTGATTCACCCGTAACACTGGCTTCCTGCCGGTCAATACCTCATTCCCGGATGTCCATCCGGGTACCGCCATACCGGCAGCATCCCTCTCCTTTTGAGGGGTGGTTTGTGATTTTTTCTTCCAGAAACCGGAATTTCTATAAGAGGATTGCTAACTTATCTCCCCTACTACTTAGAAACCTCATATGAAAAAGGATCTATCCCGTTATTGGCGGACCAACTTGCGCTATATGGTGGTGCTTCTCAGCATCTGGTTCGTCGTCTCTTTTGGCTGTGGCATTCTGTGGGTGGATGCATTGGACAGCATCCGCCTGGGTGGCTTTAAATTGGGCTTTTGGTTTGCGCAACAAGGGGCCATCTACGTCTTCGTCATCCTGATTTTTGCGTATGTGTATCTGATGAATAGGCTGGACAAAGCCTATGATGTAGACGAAGAATAACTCCTCCCTTTTTCCACTGCCTATTGATTTCTCATGGATATTCAAACCTGGACCTATATTCTGGTCGGCCTGACCTTCGCATTATACATTGGCATCGCTATTTGGTCGCGAGCCAGTTCTACCAAAGAGTTTTACGTAGCGGGAGGAGGGGTTTCTCCGCTGGCCAACGGCATGGCTACCGCCGCAGACTGGATGTCGGCGGCGAGTTTCATTTCGATGGCAGGGCTGATTGCTTTTGCCGGACGGGACGGCTCTAAATTCCTGATGGGCTGGACGGGCGGCTATGTGCTTCTGGCGCTTTTGCTAGCACCTTATCTTCGAAAATTCGGCAAGTTTACGGTGCCGGACTTCATCGGAGACCGCTATTATTCGCAGACGGCTCGATTGGTAGCCGTAGTCTGTGCCCTATTCGTTTCTTTTACTTACGTGGCAGGCCAAATGCGTGGGGTAGGGGTGGTCTTTTCTCGCTTTCTGGATGTGGACATTACCTGGGGCGTGATCATCGGCATGGTGATCGTCTTTTTCTATGCGGTATTGGGGGGAATGAAAGGCATTACCTATACCCAGGTAGCCCAGTATTGCGTGCTGATCTTTGCCTTTATGGTACCCGCCATTTTTATCTCCATTCAGCTAACCGGCAATATCATCCCTCAGTTGGGATTCGGCGGAACCCTGGTAGATGAGCCGGGCACCTATCTGTTGGATAAATTGGATGGCCTCTCCACGGAACTCGGCTTTACCGCCTATACGGCAGGCAGTATGTCGACCCTGGATTTGTTTATGGTCACGGCTGCCCTCATGTTTGGCACCGCTGGATTGCCTCACGTCATTGTGCGCTTTTTTACGGTACCCAAAGTACGGGATGCACGTAAATCCGCGGGTTACGCCCTGGCCTTTATCGCCATTCTTTATACTACCGCTCCGGCGGTCGCCGCTTTTGCCCGAACCAACATGATCAACACGGTCTCCGAAGTCTCCATCAATGAACTGCCTTCCTGGGTAAAAAACTGGGAAGCCACGGGATTGATTAAGGTAACGGACAAAAATGGAGATGGAAAAGTCCAGTATGTAGCCGATAAAGAACGCAACGAGTTAGAGTCCGACCGGGATATCTATGTGCTGGCCAATCCTGAAATCGCCAACCTGCCTAACTGGGTCATTGCCTTGGTGGCCGCAGGGGGACTGGCTGCGGCCTTGTCGACTGCAGCAGGGCTTTTATTGGTGATCTCCACTGCTGTTTCCCATGACTTGCTGAAGAAAAACCTCATGCCCAATATCACGGACAAGCAGGAGTTGCTGTACGCACGGATCGCTGCTGCCGGTGCGGTCGTGGTAGCCGGTCTATTTGGGATCTACCCACCTGACTATGTGGCAGCGGTAGTGGCCCTGGCCTTTGGGCTCGCGGCTTCTTCGTTCTTCCCTGCGATCTTCCTGGGAATTTTTGACAAAAAGACCAATACCAAAGGGGCAGTAGCCGGCATGATCGTCGGCATTAGCTTTACCATGCTTTACATTCTGATGTTCAAATTTGGGGTTGGTTTTGAAAGCAAAGGAGCAGCCCAGGAATATCTCCTGTTCGGTATTTCACCAGAAGGTATCGGCACGGTGGGCATGCTCCTTAACTTCGTGGTGACCATCACGGTGTCGCGAATGACCGAAGCACCCCCCGAAGACATTCAGCAAATGGTGGAAGACATACGGATTCCGCGTGGGGCCAAAGGACCGGAAGGGGTGCACTAATCAGCTTTCCATCCCCGTCCGTTCCAACATTTTTCGCATCATGATCCGGGCTGCGGCTTCTGCCTTGGCCTGGATGAATGCCCTGGGCGTTTCATCGCCTACCTCGTAGGTAACAAATTCTGCCCCCAACTCCTGGAAGAAAAAGAGCTTGGCAGAGGGGGACGTCATGGGGCCGGGCTCAATGACAGGCTCATATTCAGGAAACATGCTGTCAATTTCCGCTAGCCAGGGACGGGTGAAGGCTGGGAAATTTGACTCCAGGTCTTCATCAAAAATGTAGTACATATCCTCCTGGGTGGAGTGAAAGTCCAGGCCCAGCCATACTTTGATGGAGCCGCTCTGCTGAAGCCCGGTCAGGTAATCGCTTACGACCTTTGGCTCGGGTTGTCGGAAATACTCCCAATCACGGTTGAGGTCCACGCCACCGGCTCCGTGCCGCCAGTGTCCCTGGTCGATGCCATCAGGATTGATCATCGGAAACAACAGGACCTGAAAGCGCTGCAAGAAGGGCTGAGCATAGAGGCTGTCGGTGAGGATTTGTCGGACAAAATGCTGCATAGCAATGTACCCGGTAGCTTCTGGCGGATGTTGCCGTCCGATGATGACCAGGGTTTCTACAGGTTTGGCAGCGTTCAACTGGAGACAGTGGATAGGTTTGCCCAGGGTACTGTAGCCTGCGACCTTTTTTCTTGCACCAAATTCCTGAACCAGGTTTTCTTCCCAGGCATAGGTATGGGCGCTGGGGAAATACTCCTGCCCACATATCCACAGCCGTTCAGGCCCTAATTCAAGGCGAAGATGTGCCTCTCCGGTCAGGGTATCCACTGCCACATCCGCACTATCCATGGGCATAAAGGTCTCTCCATCCCGGCTCATTTTAGGCCAGTAGCGATGGGGAGCCTCCTCATAGCGCAGGGTGAGGGACACTTCCTGGCTGTCTTTCGCCCAAATTTGGAATGCGTACCAGGGGCTGCTATTGATGGGGGCGTTTTCTGGTTTGATGAGGGCTACCAGGGTATCCTCTTCCCAGAAAAGATCATTCAGGCGGGCTTCCGGAAAGTCATTGGTCGCACTGATGCTGCCTTTTTCCAGACGAAAGGTTCTTTTTACCTGATAACTGATCTCCCGGGTTCGGGTATCGGTGGAATTGGGGGGATCATAGGAAGTAGAGCCGGTTTGCTGGCAGGCGGCCAGGCAAACACAGGCCACCAGGGCCATACTGATCCAGCCAGATAGAGAGAGGAAAGACATGGTCATCGATGATAGAAGGTTACAATCTGTGATCTTAGGAAGTGTGGTCGCTGACGATTACCCATTTACCTTTGATTTTGCGCCAAATCAAGCTGTAGTACCCGCCAGCATCGCCCATTTCTCGTTTGAGGTGCCACTTCCCAAGGACATAGGCGGATTTAGGGCCGAGTTTGACGATTTTCAGTTGTTCAAAGGTAAGCTGACCCATGGTCGCCCGATCAGGGTAGGATTTTTTGTAGCGTTCCAGGGTAGTTTGCCAGCCGTACTTGGGCCCGCCACTCCCAACGAACACCAATTCTTCCGATTTCCAGTATCCTTCCATAAATGCGTCTATATCTCCGCGGTTCCAGGCATCCTGTTGCATAGCGAAAACCGCTTGGATGGCATCTTCATCTTTGGTAGAGAGAGATTGGGCTGGGAGGAAAAGGGGGAACAACAGGAGGATCACTCCCAATACATATTTGTGGGGCAGCATAAGTAGGTTTTTTTGCGTGAAATGAATTAGCCTTGGAAGTCAATCCTGCGATGGCTCCCATCACAATAGGGTTTATTGGAAGAAGCACCACACCGGCAAAAGGAATGCCGGGTCTTTTCTTGTACGACGGATCCATCCGGACCTTTCATGGCGATGGTGCCGAATACTACCAGGGGACCATTGGGTAGCACTTCCACTTCTACATTGGAGGTGGCCGGCTCTGACACATCGGCTTTGGGTTTACCCTCTGCATTCATAAAGCTGGTCAAGGCCCCAGATGGGCATTTTCCTACTTGTTCGATAATCGCTGCGGTGCTGGCCCCTTCGGCATTGATCCAGGGACGGGCTTTTACATCAAAAACCGTGGGCAGGCCTTTGACGCATTTCGCAGCATGAATACATTTTTTGGCTTCCCAAACGATGGTTACTTCACCGTTTGAATACTCTTTAATCTTGGGCAGGTCGCTCATGTTTTGTTTTCAAATAAGATGAATCCTTCCCCATAAGGTCGGAAATTTTTAACGAAAACATGGCCTTTATCTGGAGAATAAGTCCAACTAGTATTTAAAACCTTTCATGACCAAATCCTGATATTCAGGATGCCTGCGAATAAAGGCAGCAATGTAGGGACATAAGGGCATGACCTCTTTGCCTGATTCCCTGGCGTAATCAAGGGCTGCTCGGGCCATTTTACTGGCGATGCCTTTTCCTTCCAGGGAAGATGGGACTTCCGTATGAGTAAATACAATCAAGGCGCCGCGGTCCATGTAATCTACCTGGGCGAGTTGGGCGCCGATCTTTACTTCAAAACGATTTTTTTCCGGGTTGTTGAGTACCTCTACCTTTTCTATATCAAATTCCATAAAGCCGTCTGTGACCTGGTCCTTTTTCATGGTGTGCAGGTTGGCCTAGGTCTACAAGATAGTAAATTTCCCGTTTGAAAAGGCTAAAAATTAGGAATGATGTATTTTCCCGATTTTCGTACTAAGATAAAGGCCACAGAATGAGCGAAAAAGGAGCCTACCACATCTGGGCAAAAGCTTCCAGGGTCCTGACTACAGAGGGTTTTAAGGCGAATGTAAGGGCAATCCCTGCCAGCGCACCCCAAAGGTGGGCATCATGATTTACCCGCATTTCCTTGTTCCTTAAGCTATTGATAAAGCTATAAAGCACATAGATCGTAGCCAGAATATAACCGGGAATGTAGAGGATGGGCCACATCTCGGATATGATGGGAAAGCCAAACTTTAAGAAAGGGTTACAGATGACTGCGCTCAAGACCAGGGCGCTGATGGCCCCTGAAGCACCCAGGCTACCTTCGAAGGAAGGATTTTTCATGTGCTTCAAACTGACCGCCACATTGGAGAGGAATAGGCCCAGGAAATACAGCACGCCAAATTGCCAGTGGCCCAGCCGGTGTTCCAGCATAAAGGCAAAAAAGTAGAAGGTGACCATATTCATGGTCAGGTGGAGGGCATTGCCGTGGATGAACCCACTGGTAATGATCCGCCAGTATTCCTTGTACGCCAACATGTCGTACGGAATCAACAGATGTTTGTCCAGGAAATTCTCTTCTTTGAATCCCCAAATACTCAATCCCACGGTAATGACGAGCAAGGAAAGGGCGACGGGTGCATCCAGGATGTAGCTTATGCTCATATGCTGCCAGCTTATTTCTTCCCCTGAAGAAAGGCAATGCAAAGAGATATCGAAAACGGAAAACGGACCGAGTCTGTCATCAAAAAGCAGGGACAATTTTGACAAAATCGGACATCTTCTTGATGTAATAGGACGAATTGTCGAATTATTCCGGTTTCGCACCCTTTATTGGTTGGAATGCTCCGTAAAACCTTATAGCTTTTGATTAATAAACCACAAATCATGCAGCCGAATCAATTTTCCCCCCCTACCTGGCGCCTGTTTTTTATGACAGCTTGCCTGTTCCTTACTTCCTGTCAACTGGCAGAATTGACCGACCAGATTGAACCCGATACCTGGGAACCCAGCCTGGCCATTCCGGTTTTTGATACCGAAATAGACCTTTCAGAGCTGTTGAATGGAAACCCAGCTGGAGAAAACCTTCAGACGGAGAATGGACTTTTCGTCCTGATTTACCGAGATTCTGTCCGATTTGAGGAAGTTCCCGTCGTCGCTTTTGCAGAGGATATCACGCAGTTCGTGATTGACACGCTGAGTTTCATTCCGGCTCCTTTTTCCCAAGGAGAGATCGTACAAAGAATCGTGTATAAAACTGGTACCTTGGACTACACGCTTTTTACTTCTTTGACTGGGTCTTATACCTTGGAGGTAGAAATTCCGGATGCTACCCAGGCCGGACAAACCTTAAAAGGAACCCATGCTGTAACCGGTCCTGGTACCTTCACTTTTAGCCTGCCGATGCAAGGCTATGACCTGGTCCTCGACAGCGGTTTCTTCCGCCTTCGCCATCATCTTTACGACCAGTCCAATGGAATGGAAGTAGATGTAGATAGCCTGGAGGTTGGAATGAATAATTCCTCTTTTTACTACCTCGAAGGACTTTTCAGTGACTATCCTTTGAACCTGCCCGCTACCGACATTGAGATTCCTATCTTTGAAACCCTGCGGGCCGACCGAATCAAGCTGGCCGATCCTGAGTTGACCTTTACCTTCGAAAATTCCTTTGGCTTTCCGGTCAAACTTCAAGTGGATGAGTTCTCTCTTTTTGATGCTGCGGGTAACAAAAGAAGCCTGCAGGAGAGTGTGCTTTCTCAGGGCCTCGACCTTAATTATCCTACTGTCAGTGAAGCCGGCACTACTGCCATCACTGATTATACCCTCGACAAGAATAATTCTAATCTTCAGGAAGTCTTCTCCGTTTTGCCAACCCTGGTCCGATATGACATGGACGCCTTTGCCAGCGGAAAGGGGCCGAATGAAACCCCGATTTTCCTGACTGACACCAGTGATATGGCCGCGTATATCGAAATGCGATTGCCGCTTTTTATGGAGACCGAAAACCTGGTTTTGCTGGACACTTTTGACCAGACTTTCGACTGGCCTGAAACAGATGAAGTGAAAAATATTGAGTTTAAACTGGTCTCCGACAATGGCCTGCCCTTGGATATGGATTTGCAAATGCTCTTCCTCGATGGGCAGGGGCAAGTGGTAGATTCTCTCAAGGAGGGAAAT
>JBCBGC010000205.1:0-7208 GCA_038527215.1 Bacteroidota bacterium | reverse complement strand
TCACCCCGGAAAGGCATTTGACCGGTAGGGAAAATGACTTATCCGGGGTCTCCATGATTGCATAAGGATCGCAGAGAACGGTACCGGAGCTAGAGACCCCGGACAGCTCACCTCCTTGCAGTCGGAAGAGCTTCCGGGGTGACAAGTTTATGGATAGAGAGATGATTTCATCAAACCGCTTCTTGGAACCCTAACCATCCACAAATATGTCACCCCGGAAAGGCTTTGAGCGGTAGCGAAAAGACTTATCCGGGGTCTCCATGATTACATAAAGATCGCAGAGAACCCCGACGGTATCATGCTGGAGTACTTGGTCCGGACGGCTCACCTCCTGGCAGTCGGAGGAGCTTCCAGGTTAGCGAGACTAGAGAAGAAGTAAGCATTCACCTTCAGGAAGAAAAATGGCGCTTTCCTATCCGTCTCAAAAAATTCATAAAGAAATAAGTCAGCCCAAAATTTGGGATAGCTCATGATAAAAAAAACGCTGATCATGTACATGATCAGCGTTTTTTATGTTATCGATGCTTTGGCTACTTCACCGCATCCACGACCGCTTTGAAGGCCTCTGGATGATTCATGGCGAGATCTGCCAAGACCTTACGGTTGAGGTCAACATTCGCTGCGCTGACTTTCCCCATGAAAGCAGAGTAGCTCATGCCATGCAGTCTGGCTCCGGCATTGATCCGGGTGATCCACAGACGACGGAATTCACGCTTTCTGTTGCGACGATCCCGGTATGCGTACAGCCAGCTTTTTTCAATTTGGTTTTTGGCTACAGTCCAAACATTCTTTTTACGACCAAAGTATCCTTTGGCGTGTTTCATCATTTTACGGCGCCGGTTACGAGCGGCAACCACGTTTACTGAACGAGGCATATATTTTTTTCTTTAAGTCAGTTAGAATTAAAAAATCAGAAGTTTAATGAAAGGGTAGGGCTTACTTGGCGAGCAGCGCTTTGATGCGCTTTTCGTCAGCTTCATGAACTTCTGTGAAATGTCTCAGTTTCAGCTTACGCTTCTTGGACTTCTTGGTGAGGATGTGATTTTTAAACGCATGCTTGCGCTTAATCTTTCCAGAGGCGGTTTTCTTAAAACGCTTAGAAGCCCCGGAATTTGATTTCATTTTCGGCATTGCGAAATTAGTTTAATTTATGAGGCCACAAAGGTAGGGAATGAATAGGCAAGAACCAACCTTTTGCTCCTTACAAACCATGAATTTCTTTCCGATAGCTAGTTGGTGCAGTTCTCGCGGATCTTTACGTAGGCATTGATATCGCCCAACTCACCCGCTTTACTCCAGTCCAAACAGGCGCCTTCCTTATCGCCTCCTTGTAGTTTGATGGAGGCCCGGGCGTTGTAAGCGCTGGGGTCGGTAGGATTGGCACGGACCACACGATCCAGATCTTCTACCGCTTTGGTGAAGTCCTTAAGGGCGATGTAGGCCTCTGCCCGGTCAAAAATGAATACCATGTTTTTCCCTCGGGTAATTTTGATGGCCACGTTGAGGTCGGCGATGGCCCCACGGTAGTCCTGAAGACCACTTTTGGCTTTGGAGCGAGCCTGATAAAAGCGAGGCTCTTTGGGCTTACCTTTGATGGCCGTATTGAAATCCTGCATGGCGCCCAGGTAATCTTCCAGCCCTAGTTTGGAACGACCCCGATGATAGTAGGCTTCCGGTTTGGTGGGATTGATGTCGATGGCCAGGCTGAAATCCTGAATAGCGCCCATGAATTCTCCCATCTTCAAGCGAGTGAAACCCCGATTGAAATAGGCCGCATCATTGCCTGGATTCAGCTTTAAAACCATGGAAAAATCTACGGCTGCTCCGGCAAAATCCTGCCCCTGCAGACGCTCCATGCCCCGTCGGAAAAGTTGCTTTTCGGTTTGGCTAAAGCCACTGGTGGAAAGCAATAGCAAGAGGAGCATACAACCGATCGAACGCATGAATTTGTTTATTGAGTATTCTATTCCAAAAATAGACATTCTATATTTGCTTCACAATGGAACTTTTGATTACCCTGACATCTTTTTTAGCCAGAGGATCAGGAGTATTTTGACGAGTGGTCTATGAAAAAAGTCATTCAGGCACTATTACAACGAATGTTGGGCTTCGAGAATTATCTTTTTTACTTCTCCCGGTTCAAAATATGGACCTTGAAGTGGGATAGTCAGGAGCAAGAGGGGGATTTTAACTTTTTTCTGACCTTGCTAAAGCCCACAGACCAGGTGTTGGATATAGGGGCCAATATCGGCATCATGACCGCGCTAATGGCCAAAACCTGCCCTCAGGGTAAGGTATTTGCCTTTGAACCCGTTCCAGAAAATGTCAAAGCATGGCATAGGGTAGTGGCCAGCATGAACCTCCAGAATACGCAGATGTTTCCTTTGGCCCTGGGAGCTGAAACATCCGTGGTGGAAATGGAAATGCCGCTCATGAAAGGGGTACGCATGCAAGGCTTAAGCCACATTCGCCACCAGACGATAGCAGGTTACGAGGAAGTGGCGGACCGCTATCAGGTCAAACAAATTCCGCTGGATGACTGTCAGGGGCTTCCTGATCGAATTGATGCCATCAAAATGGACGTGGAGAATTATGAACAATACGTTCTGATGGGGGCTCGCAAACTCCTGGCCAGGCATCAGCCCTTGATTTACTGTGAGCTGTGGGAAAACGAAAACCGGGAACGCTGCTTCGAAATCCTCCGTCAATTGGATTACAAAATCATGATCCTTGAGCAAGACCAACTACAGACATTCCAGGTGGGCGTTCATGGCCATCATAATTTTTTCTTCATCCCCGCAGCCCGGGTATCAGAATTTCTTTAACTTGGGCGCGATTAAAAAGGGCTACACCTCGTACTGAAGGTAATTGTAAGAACATGATTTCGATCAACGCCCCCCGTACGCCTGTGCGTGGAGAGATTCCCCTGGCTGCATCCAAAAGTGAAAGTAATCGCGCCTTGATTATTCAGGCCCTGGGAGGTCCAGACATTGCATTGGAAAACCTGGCATCCGCCCGGGATACGCAAACCATGATCCGCTTGCTCAGCAGCGACAACCACGTTTTGGATGTCATTGATGCAGGGACTACGATGCGTTTTCTCACGGCATATCTAAGTGCCGTGGACCAGGATCAACTCCTGACCGGCACCCCTCGCATGTGCAACCGACCCATCGGCATCCTGGTGGATGCGCTAAGGGAATTGGGGGCAGAGATAAAATATTGGAAACAGGAAGGCTACCCGCCCCTCCATATCATGAGACGTGGCAGCCCTTTGAAGGGTGGCTCCCTCAGCATAGCAGGCAACGTCAGCAGCCAATATATCTCGGCTATCCTGATGATTGCCCCCACGCTTAAGCAAGGCTTAACACTTACCCTGGAAGGGGCGGTGAGTTCGCGTCCTTATATCGAAATGACCCTGGCGCTAATGGAGCATTTTGGCATAACCCACCGCTGGGAGGATGCTGTCATCAGCATTGAAGAGCAGGCTTATCAGGGAGGAACCTATACGATAGAATCTGACTGGTCGGCAGCCTCCTACTGGTATGCCGTGGCCGCCATTGCCCCAGAAGCTGATCTCAAACTCTTGGGCTTGCGGGAACAATCCTTCCAGGGAGACCGGGGCATCGTAGAGTTGATGCGGCATTTTGGGGTGGAAAGTGAGTTTGACGAAACAGGCGTCCGCCTGATCAAGACTACGCCTCTGACCCAGCTAAAGCCTCTGAATTTGGACTTTACCAAAACCCCGGACCTGGCCCAAACCATTGGCGTGGTAAGCGCGGCAACCGGGATTCCCGTCAGGATGACGGGCCTACACACCTTGCGCATCAAAGAAACGGATCGCATCGCCGCGATGCAGACAGAACTAGCCAAGTTTGGAGTGGATATGCTGGTGGAAGGGGATATTTGCACCATTCAGGGGCAAGCTCAGCCCAGCAAAGAACCGCTACACACCTATGAAGATCACCGCATGGCTATGGCCTTCGCTCCACTAGCCTGGTTGGACCCGGAAAGTAGCCTGACGGTGGACGATGAAGAAGTGGTTCAGAAATCCTACCCGGAATACTGGGACCATCTGCAAATGGTGGGGCTTTCCGTAACATCCTTTTAGGCTATTTCCTTTTATCATTCTGATTATGCGTGTACTGATCGTTGGAGCGGGCAATATGGGGCAAACCTATAGCCAGAGTTTTTTTGATGCCAATGTAGTGAGCCGTTCGAATCTTTTTTTTCTGGAAAAAAGAACGGACCGTTCAGACCTTCTCGAAAAATGGTCGGAGCATCCCATCCAAACCGCTCCGGGAGATTTTATCAAAGAAATGGACCTGGTCATCCTGGCCGTAAAGCCCCAGGATTTTGGTTCCCTGGCAGACCAACTGCGGCCTTTTCTCCGAAGCGACCAATTAATCATCTCCATCATGGCTGGCATCACGGTCCCACGACTGGTAAAGGCCCTGGACGTGAGTAAGGTAGTCCGGGCCATGCCCAACCTGCCTGCACAGGTGGGCCTGGGGATGACGGTGTTTACTACCTCTCCTGAGGTGAGCCGTCTGGAGATTTTTACTGTTCAGAACCTTTTGAATACCACCGGAAAGACCCTCTATGTGGAGGCCGAAGACTTGTTGGATGCGGCTACCGCTATTTCAGGCAGTGGACCGGCGTTCGTTTTTTATGTGATGAATGCCATGATGATCCGGGCCCGGGACATGGGCTTTTCCGAAGCGGAAGCAAAGTTGCTGGTACATCAAACCTTCAGGGGTTCCATCAACCTGCTCAACCGCAATAGTCTGGGCTGTGAGGAATGGATTGCCCGGGTTTCCTCTAAGGGCGGCACGACAGAAGCTGCAATTAATTTCTTCGATGAAAAAGCTCTGACCAGCCTGATAGGGCAGGGGCTGGAGGTCGCCAAAAACCGGGCGCGTGAATTAAGTCAAACCTAAGAGGTGGTTGGGAATTCAGGGTTCTGAAGCAGATTTTTTGATCAGGAGCCTAAGCTAGGTTGATGAAAAAAGCTGAATGCAGGTTCCCCAGAGCGAATCTTTCCCACCAAAGGAAATTTCAGCACAAGCGCTAAGTTACCTTGTGCAAGGGGAATTTGGGGCGTATCTTCCCGCCCTAACCACACCTCCAACCCATGAAGCATTTCCTTTCCAGTATCTTTCTTTTGGGCCTTTTCCTTGGTACTCAAGCCCAAAACGATGCCCTGATCTTTGCCAACGCCAGGATCATAGATGTGGAAAAGGCACGGGTCTCAGCCCCGGTTTTCATCCAGATCAAACGGGGACGGATAGAGCGAATTACCCGCAACCGGGCTATGCTTGCTCAAGGAACTGCCAGGTTCATTGACCTGAAAGGAAAGTATGTCATGCCTGGCCTTTGGGACATGCACACCCATACCTGGGATCGCTGGGCCTTTGATTTGCTGCTGGCCAATGGGGTCACCGGTTACCGAGGCATGTTCGAACCCATGGATAGCGTACGGAATTGGCGAAAAGAAGCTGCTCATGGCAAGCTCCTGGCCCCGGATATGTACGTGGCGGGTCCCATCGTAGATGGCGCTAAGCCGGTTTGGCAGGGATCGGTTGCCTTAAAAGACGTTTTTAAGGTAGAGCACGTCGTTGATTCTTTGATTCGCCTGGGGGTGGATTTCATCAAGGTTTACAGCTTATTGTCTCCCGAGGTGTACCGTAAACTGGCTGAGGTATGCCGGGATCGGGGCATTCCCTTTGCCGGGCATGTTCCCACGGCCATCCGTCTGGAGGAAGCCATCCAACTAGGGCAGGCCAGTTCAGAGCACCTTTATGGAGCCCTGGCCGCCAGTAACAGCCGGGCCGATCATTTCTTTGCGGTGATGAGCGGAGAGGTGTATGACAGTACCCTGACTTCCTACCCTAAGGTTCGCGCCTTTCATTTAAAGTATTTCGACGCACAGCGGGCCCGCAACGTGATGGGTAAACTGGCCCAGTCCCAAACCTGGATTTGTCCTACGCTCACGGTAAACCGATCCATCAGTAAATTGAACGAGCCCCAGCACCTGGCCGACAGCCGCTTGAAATACATTCCTCCCGTCTTGCGTGCTCAATGGCATCCCCGAAACGATTTTCGGTTTCAGCGGGCCGATGAAGACTATTTTTCCCGAGAAAAAACCCTCTTTCAAATTGAGCAAAATCTGGTAGGCCAAATGGAAAAAGCAGGGGTCAAATTACTGGCTGGCACAGATTATCCCAATCCCTACGTATTTCCCGGCTTCAGCTTACACGATGAACTGGAACTCATGGTAGCGGGCGGGGTCAGCATTCCCGGGGCCTTGCGCAGTGCGACGCTCAATCCAGCCATCTTTATGCAGCGCGTCCACGAACTTGGTACGGTGTCAGTAGGGAAATTTGCCGATTTACTGATTTTAGAAGCCAACCCCCTTGAAGCGATTCAGAATACCCGGAGTGTAGCGGGGGTGGTCCTGCGGGGTAAATGGTTGGACAAAAAGACCCTGGATCGTTCCCTCCAGCAGTTGGAGACCCGTTTTCGGATACCCAAAGGAAGGAATTAGGCAACTTTCCGCATTTTCCTTTCTTAGGATTGGGCTGATTTTTTTCAGTTTCTGAATTGCGAAAAATCCTTGGTCAATTCCCTCATTATTCGTAAGTTATTTTTAGCATTTTGAACGAAAGAGGTGGATATGCTAGAGCAGGCTTTTACAGATTATCTTCGTGTTGAAAAGCAATACGCTGTAAACACCCTCCAGGCATATTCCAGAGATCTTTCGGACTTTGCCCAATTTTTAGAAACCCAATCAGGTGCTAATCTATTTTCTCATGAAGGAGCCACCAGCGTAGATCATCGGTTATTGAGGAGTTGGATGGGAGAACTGATGTCCGAAGGCAAAGGAGCCCGCACCGTAGCGCGTAAGCTGTCCTGTATTAAGAGTTACTACCATTTCCTGCAAAAGGCCGGATACGTCGATCATAATCCTGCCCTGCGGGTCAAGGTGCCCAAATTCGAAAAGAAGCTCCCCGCCTTCCTCAAAGAGACGGAAACGGAACATTTGCTGGACCATCTTGAATTTCCCACTGGCTTTGACGGGATCAGGGACCGCTGTCTGCTGGAAGTGCTCTATGGATGTGGCCTGCGTAGGGCTGAAGTAATCAGCCTAAAGAAAGCAGAAGTAGACTTATATGGCAGGCAGATTCGGGTAAAAGGAAAAGGCAATA
>JBCBGC010000204.1:0-7332 GCA_038527215.1 Bacteroidota bacterium | reverse complement strand
ATCATTCTGGCGGCCTTTGGTCCCTTTGTGGCGCTGATGGCCATCGTAGTCGGCCTCAATGGAGCCCTTTTGTTGGAGACTGTCAACTATATCGAGCACTATGGATTGCGGCGTGAAAAACTACCTTCTGGAAAGTACGAGCGCGTCATGCCTCGCCATTCCTGGAATGCCAATTACGAATTAGGGCGCATCATGCTTTATGAACTGACCCGCCATTCGGATCACCATTATATGGCGAGCAAGAAATTTCAAATCCTTGATCATCACGAAGAAGCACCAGAGATGCCCTTTGGTTATCCTTCTGCGATGATCCTGGCTCATTTCCCTCCTTTGTGGTTCTACGTCATGGACCGGAAGATCCAGCAATACGAACAAAGTATGGTAGCCCTCGGTTAGAGAAATAAGGAAAAAAGGCTTGCAGACTAAGTCTCGATTTATCCTTATTTTGCGCCTTTTCTGCCCCAAAACTCCGAGACATGAAATACGTTGCCGTTACTGAAAATGGTGGGCTAGACCACCTGAACATCCTGGAGTCCGCTGACCCACAGCCGCAAGCCGGTGAGGTGGTAGTCAGATGGCATGCTACTTCGCTGAATTATCACGACTATCTGGTTGCCATAGGGGGCATTCCGGTGCCTGAAGGTCGGATTCCTATGTCGGACGGAGCAGGAGAAGTGGTGGCCATTGGTGAGGGGGTCAGCCGCTGGTCAGTAGGCGACAAGGTCATGTCTCTGTTTTTTCCTAATTGGATAGAGGGTGCGCCGACTTTTGCCAAAACGAAAGGCATCAGTGGTGAATCCGTCAACGGCTACATCACCGAAATGTCCAGCATCTCCGAGGCATCGCTTACCCCTATCCCTCAAGGGCACAGTTATGCAGAAGCCGCTACCTTACCCTGTGCAGCGTTGACGGCTTGGCGAGCCTTGATGGTGGAAGGCAATCTTCAAGCCGGACAGTCCGTCCTGATCGAAGGAACAGGCGGCATGAGCATGTTTGCTTTTCAACTGGCCAAAATGGCCGGAGCCCGGGTTTTTGCTACAACTTCTTCCCCGGAAAAAGCAGAACGCTTGAAAGATATGGGTGCTGAGGCTGTATTGAATTATCGGGAAGATGAAAGATGGGGCCGAACCCTCTTTAAGATGACCGGAGGGGGAGTAGACCACGTCCTGGACGTGGGGGGAGGCAGTACCATGCGTAATTCTATAGAAGCCGCCAAGATGGGCGGCCATATTTCCTCTATCGGGATCCTTGGCAATGGTCGTAAAGGCGAGATCACCTTTCCCAAACTCTTCTTCAAGCACTTGCGCCTAACCGGCTTGGCGGTTGGCAGTCGGGTCCAGCAGGAAGCCATGGTCGCGGCGATTGATGCCAATGGGCTTAATCCGCTGATTGACAGATCGTTTGCCTTCGATCAGTTAAGCGACGCTTTCCGTTATCAGGAATCAGGTAAGCACTTCGGCAAGATCGTGCTGGAATACTAGAGCGGCGTTAATCCAAATTGTTGGTAAAAGAAGGAAAGGTCCAGAGGATCATCCCATAGTTGTTGCTGATGCTGCAAAGCGGTTAGCAGGTCCGCAATTTCCTGGTACTGATTCGTGGGCGTACTGAGGAAGTCATACATTTCATAAGGATCATCTCCCGGCTTCCTCCAGCGTATTCTTTTAGCGTTGGGGTAAAGGATCAACTTTTGTCCTTTCATCCGAATCATCCTTTGCTGATGGATATAGGCGCCGTAAATAGCAGAATAACTAGATTGGTCTTCGGTACCCTTAGCCAATCCAAGTAGGCTATGGAATTCCACGTAATGCGGTTTGGGAATGCCTGCTAATTCCAGGGCAGTAGGCATGGCATCCTGGAGGTAAATGTCTGCCTCTACCTTTTTACCCGCCTTTAAACCTGGCCCGGCTATCACAAAGGGCACACGGATGCTATGGTCATACATGTTTTGCTTGCCCAAAAAACCATGCTGCCCCATAGCCAGGCCATGGTCTGCGGTGAAGATGATATAAGTGTTATCTCTGAGACCCAACTGGTCCAGGCTATCCAGGATAATGCCGATCTGGTCATCCATATGAGAGACCAGCGCAAAATATTCCTTCCGGTGGGTTTTGATGGCGAGGGGCGTACGAGGAAAGGGCGCCAGGGCTTCATCTCGTAAGCCTAAGTCGCAGCCGATCTCATTGCGGAGGGAGTAGCCCCGGGAAAAATTTGGCGGTAGGCGCATGCTGTCCAGCGGATACAAGTCTTGGTAAGCCTGGGGGGCCTGCCGGGGATCATGTGGAGCATTAAAGGCTACGTACATGAAAAAAGGCTTGGCTTGTTCCTGGCTCAGGCTTAGGTAATCTGTGGCGTCCTGGCGCACCACTTCGCTCCAATGGGTTCCTCCACTCCAAAAACCTCCCTTGGACGTGTCAGTGGGCGACCAACTTTGATCTTGAGCATGTGTGGGACGGAAATAGCCTACAGGCATGACGGAAGCTGGGTCTCCTCCAGCCTTTCTGACCGAATCAATTTTCCGAGAAGTGTTTTCCCGGGCCCATGCATCCGGCGGCATGCCCGGACGAATATGACGAGCTACCTGAAAAATCTTTTCCGCTGGCGCATCTACGTGCCACTTACCGGTAAAATAGGTTTGGTAACCATGGGCCTCCATGATTCGACTCCAGGTTCGGTCCAGGGAGTCGCCTTGCTGCCAGTATTTCCGAAATTGATTGACCTGCCAAAGGGAGCGACCACTATTCAGCATGGAGCGGGAAGCCGTGCAAATAGCGCCATTCCAGCCGCCCATATTGTAGGCATGGGTAAAGGTGACACCCTGGGCCACCAATTCATCCAGGTGAGGGGTATGGACTTCTGTACCACTGAGCGCATGGAGGGCTTCCAGGCTTTGATCGTCTGCGAGGATAAAAAGGATGTTGGGGGTTGCCCGAAAAATGCCAGGGCTGGCTTGATCCTGGGACAAACAACCGGCCAGCAACAAACAAAGGATCGGCGTTATGGCAAAGGTTCTGGGTAGGGCAAGCATAAATCCAGCAGTTGGGTTTGCTGAATTTACGGCTTTTTATCCAACTGTCGGATCAGGCCTTCCTGGGCCACAGAGGCGACTAATTGCCCGGCTTTGTTGAAAATATTTCCTCTGGTAAAGCCCCGGGAATTGGAGGCGCTGGGGCTATCGGTAGCATATAGCAACCACTCATCAATCGCGAAATCCCGGTGAAACCAGATAGCATGATCCAGGCTGGCATAAAAGGTGCGCATAGGATCGATTTTGTCCCGGTGGGGCAGGGTAGCGGTGCGCAGCAGACCATAGTCGGAGGCATAGGCCAGCATCTGTTGTTGCATGGGGAGGTCCAGGCTAACCTTTTCTCGTGCCCTGATCCATACATGACTAAAAGGGCGACTGGCTTTGGGTTTGATCAGTCCCCACTTTTCAACCGGTCGAAACTCGATGGCGTTGGGGTGGATCAGCGTGGCGCGTTTGTATAGTTGCGGCGCTTTTTCCTTCCACTCTGCCAGTTGCTCAATGTCAGATAGCAAAGATTCTGGTGGCAAAACGTTGGGAATGGTCACCTGATGATCCAGACCCGCTTGTTTTTTTTGAAAAGATGCGGCCATATTGAAAATGGCCCGACCATGTTGAAGGGCGACTACACGTCGGGTAGTAAAGCTGCGGCCATCCCGGATCGTATCCACTTCATACGTCACCGGTTCGGCCGTATCTCCCGCCAGGATAAAATACCCGTGCATGGAATGGGCAATCCGATCTTCTGGTACCGTTTGATAAGCAGCATGTAAGGCTTGTCCCAGAACCTGTCCGCCAAATACCCGTTTCCAGGGTGTCTGGTAATTTTGTCCCCGAAAAACCGCTTCCTCTATTTTTTCCAGGGTGAGGAGCTCAACCAGTTCCTTTACCGTTTTCATTGAGAATCATCTATGAGTTTGCGGGTTCGAAATTAGCGTTCACCCAACCTACTTCCTAACCTACCTGCTGTAGAATTAGGAGAGCCGCTGTACTGCTTGGCGGATGCTTTGGGTCCAGGTCTCCCGGGATTGTAGGCCATGAATCATGAAGCGGCCGCCCAACCGTAAACTGGGAACCGCGGTAACCATCTGGTCCAGATAGGCTTCTCTTAATGCTTGCACATCCAACCTCCCTTGCTCAGGGTCCAGAAACCTTCCTCTGGCCAGGGTCGGAATCCCCGTTTTGCTGGCTAGCTCTTCGAGGCACTCCTGCTCCGAAATGGGCGCGCCCTGCTCGAAATATGCCTCATAGATGCTCGTGGCCAGGCGGTGTTTTAACGGGAGATCAGGGACCATTTGTACCAGCCGATGGGCTTCTGTGCTATTGGGGATGCGTTCGATTTTTTTGTAATTCAGGCTTAGTCCCTCTAAGGTGGCTTCTTCTTTCAGCAGTCTACCCATGCCAGGACGGCTTCGGAAGCTGGATTTATCTCGCCCCTCAGCGGGGATATCGGGGTATAAAAAATAAGGCTGAGGGTCGATCTCCAGATGGATCTTTCCCGCCAAATCCTCTTTTATGCCCAAGAGTCGCTGGTGCCCGATATAGCACCAGGGACAGATAAAATCGCCGATAAATTCAATGTGGAGTGTGTTCATGTAAGCCAGCGCTGAGAATATTGACAGGAGAAAATTAGGCAATCTTTGGCGAATTATTCGTCAAAGCCCGATGGCCAGATTTTTATTCTGTAGAACTTTTCTTTGTTTGTAGGGAGAAACGACAACTACTCTACTCCAAAATTTCCTAGACATGACGCTTTCAAACCTCGACTGGTCGATCATAGGCATATACTTTTTGTTTGTCCTGGCGGTCGGGCTATGGGTAAGCCGGCAATCACGCTCCAGTGTTGCCGACTATTTTCTTTCGGGTCGAAACATGAGCTGGTGGCTCCTCGGGGTTTCCATGGTGGCCACGACCTTTTCCGCGGATACGCCCAACCTGGTAACTGATCTGGTCCGACAAAAAGGGGTGGCTGGTAACTGGGGCTGGTGGGCTTTCCTCCTGACGGGCATGCTGACAGTCTTCGTTTATGCGAAACTATGGCGAAGGTCGCAGGTTCTCACGGATATCGAATTTTATGAACTGCGGTACTCTGGAAAGCCAGCGGCTTTTCTGCGCGGTTTTCGGGCCCTCTATCTGGGGTTGGTTTTCAATGTGTTGGTCATGGGGGCTGTTTCTTTGGCGGCCATTAAGTTCGGAGAAATCGTGCTGGGTTGGGAAGGTTGGAAAACCTTGTTAATTGCCGGTTCTATTACCCTGGCCTATAGTACGTTTGGCGGCTTAAAAGCGGTGATTATTACCGATTTTGTCCAGTTCATCCTGGCCATGATCGGTTCCATCTGGGCCTGTATCTATATCCTAAACCTGCCCGAAGTAGGCAGTCTGGATGCACTGCTGACCCACGAGAATGTCGCTGATAAAATCTCCATCCTGCCCAACCTGGATGATCCGGCTATCTGGATTCCGGTCTTGCTGGTTCCCTTAGCTGTACAATGGTGGGCTTCCTACTATCCTGGAGCAGAGCCTGGCGGCGGCGGCTATATAGCCCAGCGGATGTTTTCTGCCAAGGATGAAAAAAACGCCATTGGGGCGACCTTGCTGTTCAATGCTGCCCATTACGCTTTACGTCCCTGGCCATGGATTCTGATTGCCTTGGCTTCCCTCGTAGTCTTCCCGGAATTGAGCGATATTCAAGAAGTATTCCCCGCCTTGAGTGAAGATAAACTGGGACATGACGTCGCCTATCCGGCTATGCTCACAAAACTTCCTTCCGGCCTGCTAGGGCTGGTGGCGGCCTCGCTGATTGCCGCTTTTATGTCCACCATGTCCACCCAATTGAACCTGGGGGCCTCTTATCTGGTCAATGACTTTTAC
Source organism: Bacteroidota bacterium (assembly GCA_038527215.1). GTDB lineage: Bacteria > Bacteroidota > Bacteroidia > J057 > J057 > JAWPMV01. Next base: position 1,439 of record JBCBGC010000204.1, on the reverse strand, counting down.
CAGCGCTTCATTAATCCTGAGGCTGATCAGAAAACCCTGGTCCGTATGGGACAGTTGTTTACGCTGGTTTCAGCCATGTTGGGCTTGGGATTAGGCTTGGTCCTCACAGACGCTACGCAGGCCTTCAACTTACTCTTGCTGTTGGGAGCGGGAACAGGGATGATCTATATCTTACGGTGGTTCTGGTGGCGCATCAATGCCGTTACCGAAATCTTCGCCATGATCCTTTCTTTGGTGATCGCCATATTCTTTACCTATGTGGACCATGGGCTGGAAGACTGGCAAACCTTGATTTGGGGAGCAGGCCTCACCACCGCAGGTTGGATTGCTGCCACCTTTTTTACCCGTCCTACCGATTACGAAACCCTTAAGAAATTTTATACCTCTATCCGACCTTCCGGTAGCGGCTGGAATGGATTTCTACAAGCTGCCCGGGAAAAAGGCGATGCCATTGAGCAAGCTCCAGGCGGATTGGCCTTGTCGATTCTCTGTTTTGTCATCGGTACTGTAACGGTCTACGCTACCTTGTTTGCGGTGGGGAATTTCTTGTACGGTAATCTGCCGGAGGCTGGTTTATTAGGAGGCATCGCAGCCGTAGGAACAGGCTTCCTATTCTACGCTTGGGGAAAAATCAATCAAACCTAATCCATCGCCATGAGAAAGCGCCATGTATATTGGATGTTGCTGCTTTTCATCGGCTTAGTTGGCTGCAAGGAAGCGCCTGTATCTCCGCCCAATATCATTTATATCCTGGCGGATGACCTGGGCTATGGTGAATTGGGGAGTTACGGACAAAAGCATATACGCACGCCCCATCTGGATGCTCTGGCCGCCTCGGGTATGCGCTTCACCCAGCACTATTCGGGTTCTCCGGTGTGTGCGCCTTCGCGCTGCGTCCTCCTGACGGGGCAACATACCGGCCATGCCTACATTCGAGGCAATGATGAATGGGCCGCCAGAGGGCCAGTCTGGGATTTTGAAAAAATGTTTGAAGACCCAAACCTGGAAGGCCAAAGACCCATTCCGGATTCTATCCCTACGCTGGCTAAACAATTGCAATCGGCAGGCTATACCACGGGTATGGTAGGTAAATGGGGCCTGGGCGGTCCCATGACAGATGGGATTCCTACCCGGAGAGGCTTTGATTTCTTTTATGGCTACAACTGCCAGCGACAGGCCCACACCCTGTATCCCAAACATTTGTGGAGGAATGAAGAAAAGGTGGTGCTGAAAAATGATATGGTGCCTCCGCACCAAAAGTTTGATACCCTGCGATTTGATCCGCAGGATGCGGCTGGGTACACAGATTTTTATCAACAGGATTATGCCCCGGATTTGATGCATCGTGAGGCCCTGGAGTTTATCCGCCGGAGCAAAGAGAAACCTTTTTTTCTGTATTATGCCTCTCCCATTCCTCACGTGCCCTTGCAAGTCCCCAA
>JBCBGC010000203.1:0-7429 GCA_038527215.1 Bacteroidota bacterium | reverse complement strand
TTTCTAATGCGATTTTTTCTCGAGAATTGAAGGGATGTTCCTCTGCACACCAAACCGATAAACGCATCCCCATTCCAGTTCCATCTCCAGGCTTGTTGAATAAATATTGTAACTGTTTCTTTATGGAAGACAAATCATGGTTGAGGATTTTTTCAATTTCAAGCGGAATATTAGGTACACTTCCCGTGGAAGCTGAAGAGAAAACATTGATCAAATCACTTCCTTTGAGATAAAAGGTCTCCATATTTCCGGTTCCCGGGTTTTCTACTTCTACTACCAGTGGATCCCTCGTTTTATCAACCAAAAATTGCCTGAAGCGATTTTTTAAATCAGGAAAAGCCAACTTACACTGAGCATCTGTTCCGCAATCGGTAAGTACTTTATCTAAGGACGCTAACAAATTGCTGACACTTTCCTCATCATAATTGACCTCCAGGGGTAAGGGGGAGTCCATTACGACACTTCTAATTTTATCGGGATAATCTCTGATTAAAATCTGCCCAATTTTAGTACTATAGGACATGGTAAGTAAATTGTAGGCTTCAATTTCCAAAACATTTACCAGGTCGTTTATATCAGCTGCAATTTGGTTAGTGGTATAGTAGTTCAGGTCAATTCCTTTTTTCCGCAATCTTTCATTACAATCTTTAGCGGCTTGTTGAAAAAGGCTATCGGTTTGGGTAACATCAAAGCTCGGAAGATTGGATTGATAAACGGCTTTTGCCCACTCAGGACAATCCAAACTTGGCTTTGCGTATTGCGTTCCTCTTTGCTCGAACAAAATAAAATCCCGGTCATCCAAATATTTATAGTATTCCATATACTTGGAAGCGCGCATGGAAGTATAACCAGGCCCCCCTACCGTGTATATGATGGGGTCGCGTTTTGGCTGTTGTCCTCGGCTCTTAAAAATATATACTGGTAGCTTTATCTTTTTTCCATCAGGATCATCTCTATTCTCTAACACTTCTAAATATCCAAAGGTATATTTCTGGTCTTTAGGAATTTTATGCGTAGTCTTTTTAGATGCTGTAAAAGTTGGCGTGAAGTCTTTCTCCTTACCATCATGACCAAAAGCCCAAAAACAGATGCTAACAAAAAATGCCGTGGTGATATACCTCATAAAAATTTTCCTTTGGTTAAACTTCTTCCAAAGTAAATGCTCATGCATGACTTAAACATTCGCATTTGTTAAGAAATGGCTTGCCCTTTAATTCTGCTTAAACTTTGCTCCGAAACGCCCAAATACGACGCGAGCTGTTTTTGTGGTACTCTCTGAATAAGACTCGGATGTGTTTTCATCAGCAGCTGATATTTTTCAGTCAAGGTCAGCAATTGCATATTTTCTAATTTCTGTACGGTTGCCAGATAGGCTCTCTCAGCAATGATCCTACCTAAGGTCTCCAATTGATGTGAGGTAGCGTAAAGGTTTAATAGGTCCTGCTTTTGGAATTCGAAAAAAGCACTATCCTCGATTGCCTCAATGTAGATGTGACTTGGTTCTTCGGTTAAAAAACTACTGAAATCTGTTACAAACCAATTAGCAAAATAGAAATGATGTGTATGTTCTTTACCGTCGATAATTCTATACCCTCGAAGAAGGCCTTTTTTCAGGAATAAAATTTTGTTGGTCGGCTTATTCGGGTGGAATATTAATTGGTTCTTTCCTGCTTTTCTTTCGGTGGCAATATTAATCAAGAGATCATAACTCTCATCGGAAAACTTTATATGCGAACTGATTGCTTCTTTCATTTTTGCTAGCTGAGGAGGTTGCTTTTACTTAGTTCTTTATGCTTAGACGACCTCAAAGATAACACAACTATAATGGGAGTGTATGCCTCACTTAAAGGCATGTGTACGCCCCCAGCAGTCAAGACCTTTTAATTGTGCCTATTTTGCTTGAGGGGGACGTACATAGGTGTTTCTTGCTGGTTTGCTTTTGCCCTTTGCATAAACGGAAAGAAGGCCGCCACCCCCTCAGATGGCGACCTCAATCTTAATATTTAATCCCCGCCGTATCTTCTAACCGGGCGATGATGCCCCAGCCAAAGAAGTAATTGGTGACCCCGATCAGGAGTTCGTTTTTCCCGGCTTGCAGCGGGACTTCAAAGGAGGCGTTCTGGAGGCTACAGCGGCCCCGGGGTTCCTTCATACCCGCGGAACCGTAGTAGTTTTTGTCTACATGCAGGGGGCTGCCATTGATGAAAACCCAGACTTCGTCGCTAAAGCCCAGGCGCATGAGCTTTCGTTGTTCGGTTTCGGACTCGAAGGTGGCTTTGAGCCAGACGATGCGGCGCTGACCTTCTGCGGTGGCTCCGTAAGGTCGGGTTAGGTTGACCACGCCCCGATAGCCTGCTTCCTGGGCTTTCCATTGGGTTTCCTCATTCAGCAAGGTGGTGTCGATGGCTACGCCTGGATTAAAGCGAATGCCCCTCATCACGTCCCGCCCAAAAGGCAAGGCTACCGGTTCGCTCACTTGCCAGGTGCGTAGGTAGCGGGGATCATTGGTGCTCGGGTCGATGCCGGGTTGGTTGGGTAAGTCGCCGATCTGGCCTGGACGCAGGACCATATTGGCATAGATGACATTGCCGGAGAGGGAAATGCCGCCTGATTGGGTGAGGCCTTCCAGCATGGGAACTTGCAAAGCCGGGCGCTTCATGTCGTTGACGTAGGCCCGGAGCTGATGCTCAGAAATAACCAGCTTGATGTGGTTCCATTGCCCTTCTTTGATGGTCGCCCCGGCCTGGTATTCGTCCGTGAGGTCCCAGAGATTGACCCCATCGACCACCGCGGCATATTGCATAGAGGTCCGGCGCAAAGGATCAGGCTTACCAAAGTGCCGCAGGTAGAATACTTCAGAATTGAGGGTGTCCGGTCCAATCCGGAAATTGATGCCGGGAAAGCCATTGCCAACCAGCTCTACATCATACTCTATGGTGCCAGTAGAGAACGTCTGGTCCTTGAGCATGATATTGAAAAAGGCGTTTTCCGCACTTTTGACCGCGCGGGTTGATTTATATTCGACAAACTCCACCTTGCCCACGGTGGCCACCCAGTGCTTGCTGGTCATGGGGATTTCCATGGCACGGGATGTTTGGGCGGACAAAAATCCTCCGGATATCAGGAATAGCCCGCACAGAATGGAAGCTCGGATCAAGTGTTTCATAATGATGTTGTTTCGTTATTAAGCGTACATTTGACTGAGGCCAAGGTAGGAGAAAAGGCCTTTCCGTCATCGTGAGGGGCTTGTTCAAGTTGGATCAATCCTGTTCAAAGGGAGAATCATCCTGGCATTTGCCTGACCTTTACGCTATTACGCTGACCCTATAACTTAGCCTTTATGATCGAGCAACTCGTCGCCCAGATAAACGCCGCCCTCAATTGGGGCACGGTAGATCGCTGGACCAACAAAGATTTTGAGCAGTTGAGTGAGCAGATCTGGGAAAAGACCCGCCAGCGTCTGAGCGTTACCACCCTCAAACGGGTGTGGGGGAGGGCGGAGCGGGTTTCTCAGCCTAGCCAAACTACCCTGGATATTCTATCCGAGTTCGCAGGCTTTGAAAACTGGCGAGACTTTACGCAACAGCAGCGAGGCACTCCCTATGCTGAACAGCCTACAAGGTCTAGGCTTGCAATGCCTTCGACCCGATGGCTGGTGTTGGGGCTATTGCTGGTCGGGATCGGCATTGCCTATGTGCTTTGGAATCAGTCCTCAGAAGAGATTGCTCATCCGCGCCCCACCCCGCAGCCCGATGACTTTTTCTTCCAAAAGACCGTGATCGCGGATGAAATACCCAACTCGGTGATCTTCGCCTATGACGCCTCTAAGGCAGACCCCGATGCGGTGATCGAAATCCAACAAGATTGGGACATGCGCAAGCGGATGCCGCTTTCCCGAGAAGATACGGTTGCTACCTGCATCTATTACCGCCCGGGCCAGTTCAAGGCTAAACTGGTAGTCGATAGTCAGATTGTAGCTGAGGATGACGTGCTGATCCCCACCGAAAACTGGCTGGGCGTGGTGGAGCAAGACCCGGTTCCGCTTTATCTGCCTAATGAAGTGGTCAATCGCGGCACTGACATCGCCATTACCCAGGACGCCCTGAAACCCTATGATGTAGATCCCCAACAAGAGGACATTACCACCTGCCTGTACAAAGTCTCCGATTTTGAGGACCTCTACACCGATGACTTCAGCTTCGAAATAGAGGTGCGCCATACCCTGGACCAGCCTCGCCGTCGCTGCAAAGGGGTAGAGATTTACCTGATTTTTGATGGCAGCGCCATCAGTATTCCTCTGGCCAACAAAGGCTGCGTCGCCAACCTCAATGTCATGACCTTTGAGGGTTTTGTCAGTGGCAAAAACGCCGACTTATCGGCTTTTGGGGTAGATATGGAGGCCTGGCAACAGGTTCAGATGGTGTCCCAAAATGGGAAGCTGGAGGTTTTCCTGAATGGTCAGTCGGTGTACCAGATGGCCGTTCCTTCGCCTGCGTTGGCGATTAAAGGGATTTCCGTCTATTTTGATGGGACGGGTATGATCCGGAAGGCGCGTTTTAGGAATGGTGATGGGGTTGAGGTAGAGTTGTGAGGGGGGACACTTTAGCTCTAATTTTCAATGAATCTGTTGATAAAAAAAACCGACCTCTTTATCCAAAATCTTTTCTGCACTTGATTCCTTGTAGAAAATGGTATCCCCCTGTATGGTGGTTAAAAGGATACCCAGCTTTTCTCTACGATTTTTACTGAGCCTCCGGAATTTTGGATAGAAATAAGCCCGCTCATAAACTTCCTCTTCACAAAGGATATCCACATAGGTTATACCCACATCAGAATTAGCGTATTCAGGCTGGCCGGCACAATGTGGCTTTAGATATTTGGTGTCGAAAAAAATATAAGTCGATTTTGATTTAATGGTGTCAGTCAAAAAGCTCAACCTAGATTTTTCATCCGGTCTGGAAATGGAAATGTTACAAATTATAGCTTCACTTCTGGCATTTTCTATCGCAATGTAAGGGTGCATATGGCAGGTGTTGGCCATTAGACATAGTGATAATAACATCCATATGGGGCTGATTTTTTTCATTTTTGCCTGTTTATATGGTTGAAAAGCCTACAATGGAAGGGGGGCGAATATAAATAAGCAAAGAAATGCCACAGGCACTTTCATAAAAAATTCTTCTGCCTCCCAATTCCAACCGTGAAGAACAACGCTAAATCTGTTTCGCTATCATCCTTTTTAGGAGGGATATGCAGCTTGATTACGTAAGGAGTACCTTTTTGCAGCTCTACATGTGGCGCCAACCAACAAGATAATGGCTTTCCAGGATTGGAATTGAAGGAAATATTTTCAAGGCTATCCCTTTTGATGACAGAATGTAATATCGCCTGCCCGGTGTTTTTTTCAATCAAGGTAAATTGAAATCCTTCCAATTCGGAAATAATGGCATTCATTTGCCGTTCTACCGCGGGAAAGTGATTAACCTTTTTAACCTCAGGGAAAAATAACCTGAAATCATATTTTTCTGCGGTTACCTTTGGTATGAAGAATAATTCAAGGTTACGGGCTTGTGTACCTAACTTAAGGTCCACTTTTCTTTCAATACGGCTTAAACCCAATTCCTTTCCCTGTAAATGCTTGATGGATTGATCACAACTTGCCAAAGGAAAAATCAACAGGTAGAGAATCCATGGTTTCATGGTGTTTATTCATTAAGAGAATGTTGGCTGCATATACGCCTCAAATGTAGGGGTTTTATCCATTTCTATCTTTCCTGGCTCAAGAAGAAAAGCCTTTCTTTACCTTCTTTCCTAAACCAATATCTTCTATTGACTATTTTCCTGTAGCTATCTAATTAGAGGTTAACAAAAACGGAACATATCCATGGGCAATCTGTTCATCATTGGGTTTAAAAAGGTAATGCAACCTTATATGCTTGTCATCTTGATTAACCAAGATATCTTTATCAGGTAGGTTCCTGTGGTATCCAGGATTTCATCATGCCCCCACGGATAAGTTTCCAACCAACCTAACTCTTCCCTTGATGTGAATGTGAACTTATAATGGGGATAGGTTAAGAATTCGCTTTCGTCCGAAGTATAAAGCCCAAATAAGTCTGCTGGTCTGGAGCGTAATTCAACCTTTTCAATCGTGGGGCTAGATTCACAAGCATAATGGTTGAAGCATATAATCAGGAGCCAAATTACAGATTGCGGTGGTTTAAGGATGGGATTCATGATCTTCGATGTGAAAGAGTGATAAAAGTAGTTTGCGTAGTGAGGTTTATGTCGTTTGGGGGAAATCCTCTCACCAACGCTCAGGCTTCTCTAGCTCGCCGACTTAAAAACAACTTCAAGTCTTCTTCATATATAAGGGCAGGTAGTCTTAAATTAGGGTTTTAGACAGAAATATTCCTCTTGTCATTTTTCTTCGACATTATCCTCCTGGTGATAGGCTTGGCTGATGCGATCCTACCCGATGTATTCAGCAAGGAGAAATCCTTAGGCTGCTAAGTTTCATCATCCCCCCCTAAAAAGCGGAGTCCCTGTCGCCCAAACGGGGACAGGGACTTTCTCCACCTTCCAGTATTTTTTTTTAGAAACTCAGTCCTATATATATTTTTCCGACGTTGTATGAGGTGCCGGTAACGGTCTCTACGGTGCCCCAGCGTTTGCCGAAGCGGCCCCCGATAAAGACTGGCCATAAGACGTTGCCGATTTGCACATCCACAAAGGCTTCTGGTTCATTTCTGCGGAAGCGGGCATCGCGGTTGCTGTCAAAGTTTACCACATTCTGACCGTCTTCTTCCGCACGGAAGATAAAGGCCAGGCTGCCTCCTGCTCCGATGCTTACCCAAGGGTGTACTCTGTAACGAACGTGTAGCGGGGTAAAGTGTACGTAAATGAACTGCCAGCTACGAACATCGCCTACATCGCTGCCAAAGGTGCTGTCCAGCGTCTGAGAAAAGTTGGTGGTTGAGGCCAGTAACTCTCCCTGGAAGTAGAGTTTCTCACCAGGAGAAGTAACGTAGATCCCGGCAAACTTATTCTCGGCATTAAAAGCCGCTGCGTTTAAGTTGAGGTTATTGGTGCCGATAAAAGAGGTCTGCTGCTGTCCGACCATGAAGCCAGTCCGCCAGGTATCAGTGCATCGACAAGGATGCTGGGCACCGGTAGGCAGGCTACAATTGTTACGGATACAGACGGTTTTCTGCGCGGCTCCTAAAGGAATAGCCTGGGGGCTTCCGTCGCGTCCTGCAGCATATTCAACTCCATCAGGTCCCATGTGGGCAGGATAGAAGGTTAGCTTAAGGGTGGCGCGGCCGATGTAGAGGGAAGAAGAGAGGTCTACCACAAACTCTAGTTTGTTTTTGCCCATCTCATCAAAGAGGGAGGTAATGTTGATTTCTCCCCCTTCCCAGAGGACTTC
>JBCBGC010000202.1:0-8392 GCA_038527215.1 Bacteroidota bacterium | reverse complement strand
CGCGGCTTGATTTATTTGATAGTCGAAGATTTCTTCGGAATAAACCACGCTTTCCAGATCGTGAAAACGAGCCACGCCCTGATGACGGAGGAAGGTGGCGCCCATTTCCAATCTCACCCCTTCTTTCAAGCGAATCATAGCGCCGAAGTCCATCCCGTAACTAAGGTGCCAACTGCCGATGGCATCGCTAGCCAGGGTTTCGCACTCATCATATTCCGTAATCAAATGTTCACCCCAATGGGAAAGAAATAAACGACTTCCCAACATGGCGTCCACATAGAGTTGTACCGGGAAGAGTTCACTGGTAGCCAGACGAAGCGTTCCGTAGGTACCGAGCTGGAAATTCCCAAAATCAATGGCTACAGTTTCTCCGGAAAGAGGAAGTTCGTAGCTATTGGAATACCCTCCATTGTAGAGGAAATCAGCGGTTACCCCCAGGCGGAAGTTCAACATGTTCTCAGGCTGAGCGGCCCGGGCAAACCATTTCATGCCTAATCCTCCGCCCCGCTGGAATCCATTGTCAAGCAGGCTGGTACCAGGCTGGTCGTAAGTCAGATACGTACTGAAAGTTCTTAAGGGGGAGGGAGCGAAATCAGTGAATTGATCAACTTCCTGGGCGGAGAGCCCAAAAGGAAGAGATAGTAAGAGGAAATAGACAAGGTGCTTCATAGATTCAGGATGTTGGTTTTGTCTTAAATTAGTAAATACCCTACTTCCCGCGGGTCGGAAATGTATAAGCGTGTCGAAAAAGCGAATAAGCGTGAAGACGCTATATCAGAAATTTGCGTCGCCTTCGTTTCTCAGCTTCCTACTTCCTTTAGTAAAGCCTTTATTTCTTCATTTTCCAAAATATCTTTGGGAACTCCACGCAAGCCTCCGAGGAAAATGGCTTTGCCCAGGGTCTCAGAAGTAATCACAGATTTGGGAAAAATCCGTTTCATGAGCGGGTACAGAAACCTGAAAATACCATAGGCAGGATTAGGCTCCTTCCTTTTTTCCACCGGGTAGATATAGGCCGGACGAAAAATACCGAGGGCGGGGAATCCTTTTTGGAGGAGATAGTTCTCTGCCATGCCTTTATAACGAGCAAAAGATACCCTGCTTTTTTCAGTAAGGTCCGCGCCTGCTCCACTCAATAAGCAAAATCCAGCCTGTGGACTTTGAGCGGCCAGCATATCCCCGAAGGCCGTAACAAAATCCACGGTAATGGTCTTGAACATATCGTCGGATACCTGTCCGGTATAGACTCCAATGCAAAAATAGGCAATGTCCTGCCCTTGAAAAATGGATTCCGACCCAGTAAAGGAGGTAAAATCTTTATGAACAATTTCCTCGTATTTAGGGTGCTTGATGGCTTGAGGCTTGCGCACGAGCGCCGTTACTTTGGCCACTTCAGGGTGGCCCAGGGCCTCTTCAAGGACCACTTTGCCAACCATGCCTGTGCTTCCTGTGATGATTATATTTTTTCCGGCCATAGGTGTTTAGATAAAAAAATCGCAAGGCCCAATATAGCCTTGCGATGATATTCAAATCAAATAGGATCAACTCAGTTCCATGGGCATGCTGCGCAGCCGCTGGCCGGTTAACTTAAATACCGCGTTGCCAATCGCCGCGCCAATGGGCCCAAGGGGTGGTTCGCCTACGCCGGAAGGTTTGCTACCGTTTTCCAAGATGATGATATCAATTTCCTTAGGGGCATGCTTCATGCGAGCCATTTTGTAGGCTCCATAAATAGTAGGACCGATCACCCCATCCTTGATTTCCATTTTCTCAAAGAGGCTGGCGCCCAATCCCATGATGATGGCGCCCTCACTTTGGGCGCGGATTCCGTCGGGATTAATGGCGATCCCCGGATCAATGGCACAAGTAACTTTGTGCACCTTGATTTCGCCTTTTTCAATGGAGACTTCTACGACATGAGCGGCGGGGGTATTGGCATCGGTAGAAGCGGCAAAGCCCTGAGCCCGCCCTTCCGGCATGGGTTTCCCCCATTCGCCTTTCTCCGCGGTAGCTTCGATAACCGCTCGCAGACGTCTACTTCTTTCGTCATCTGCGATATGATCCAGCCGGAACTGCACCGGATCTTCGCCTGCTTTATGCGCCATTTCATCCAGGAAACTTTCGATGGCAAAAGTGTTGGCCAGGAGGCCCAGACTCCGCCACCAACTGGTAGCAAAGGGGAGCTTTACCCGCCAGGAAACCGTCCGGTAGTTCGGGATGGCTTTATATTGATTGAGACCGCCTCGCCAGGCCCCGAAATCAGCTCCAGCTACGGCAGTGAGCGCACGGGGAAGCAGGGCAGAACCAAAGGCAACATCTCCACTAGAGACCTGATGCTCAAAGGCTTCGATTTTGCCATCTGCACTGAGTCTGCCCCGCAGTACATGATGGGTCGGAGGTCTGAAAGTATCGTTTTGGAATTCCTCCTTTCGGGAGAAAAAACAGTGCACCGGTTTGCCCACAGCTTTGGAAAGCGCTGCGGCTTGCATGGCATTGGGGGTGTGGAGCCGCCTGCCAAAGCCACCGCCTGCATACATAGGAATCAATTCCACTTGATCTTCTTTAAAACCGAGGCTGTCTGCCACTTCCTTACGGGTAATGCCTACCACCTGGGTAGCCATCATGATGGTGGCTTTATCTGCTTCCACATAGGCCAACGCGCCGTTGGGCTCTATTTGGGCGTGCGCGGCCATGGGCGAGAAATATTCTGCTTCCATAATTTCAGCCCCCTCTTCCTCCAATAGCCGCTTTGCCCGTCCTTCTTTTTGGATGACAAATGCCTTGCCGGAGCCTACTTTAATCATCTCTTCGATCTCTGCCTGCTGCCAGACTTTGTTTACCTTCCAGTTTATTTTGAGGGCTTCTTTGGCCAGGTCTGCGGCAGTTTTTGATTCGGCCACCACGCCTGCAAAATCCTCCGTAACTACCACCTTGACTACGCCTGGCATTTTTTCCACCTCCGCTGCGTTTTCCACTCCTTGAAAGCTAACATCCACCTGGGTGGGCCGGGCTACCGAACCATAAAGCATGCCTGGCATAGTTGCGTCCATGCCAAAGATGGGGTCTCCCATGACTTTGGGCTTCAGGTCCACGCGAGGGATGGGCTTTCCAATCAATTGCCAGTCTTGGCGCTGGGTAAGCGTGGGGGTTTCTTCGGGTTCTTTCCATTCGGTAACCTGCTGGACCACCTCTCCATAAGACATAGTCTTACCATTGCCGGAGATGACGCCATCCTTGGCCTGAAGGCTGGTTGCATTGACCCCCATGATGTCCGCTGCTCCATTTTTCAACATTTCCCGCATGGTGGCTGCTAATTCTCGTAACACCACCCATAGGCCTGAAATGGAATTGCTGCCTCCGGTGGAGAAGCCATCAACCGGGCCTTTAGCCGTACTGGAATTGACCACCTCAATCATGCTGATTGGCACCTTCAATTCCTCCGCCGCTAGCTGAGCCAAACCCGTAAAGGCTCCCTGGCCCATTTCAATTTTAGGGCAGTGAAAAAGGATGCGATTATCTGCCAGGACCTCGAACCAAAGGTTTACACCGGCATCATTGCTGTAAGCTAAATCAGCTTCATCAACGGCGATAGCCAGAAATCTTCGCATCGGGGAAAGGCCTAAAGCTCCTCCGCCGATGATGACGCCCAATCCAATGGCTGAACGCACCAGGAATTTCCTTCGGGATTTACTTTTTGGTTTTTGTTCGTTAGACATACTATTTGGTTAGGCGTTGGACTGAGCTTGTTTGATTTCTGCGGCCCGATGGATGGCTTTGCGCATACGGTAATAGGTAGCACACCGACAGATATTGACGATATTTTTATCGATATCTTCATCTGTGGGATGAGGAATCCTTTCCAGCAAGGCAGCGGTAGCCATCATAAAGCCCGGTTGGCAGTAGCCGCATTGCGGGACAATTTCTTCCATCCAGGCTTGTTGGACTGGATGGAGTTGATCGCCTTGCGAAAGGCCTTCAATGGTGGTAACGGATTTACTTTGAGCAAATTTCACCGCGTAAGAACAGGACCGGACAGCTTGCCCGTCCACGTGCAAGGTGCAGGCTCCGCATGCGGCTTTTCCGCAGCCAAATTTGGTGCCTTTCATATTCAGCATATCCCGGATAACCCACAACAAGGGGGTGTTTCCATCTACATCCACCCGCTGTTCGGTTCCGTTTAAGACGAAAGAAATATTCATTTTTTATGAGGTTAGGGCTTATTCTTCAGGAATGACGGCGCCGTTTTCAATCCACTGCGTAACGGCTTCTACCCAGGCTTCCTGGGAGATAGGGGGTTTTTCACGAGCTACTCCTTCGTGGTTAACTCCTGGTTCAAATACCCAGAGAACCAGTTTATCTTTGGTCAGGTGTTCCAGAATTTGTTCGTGGCTTCGATTCCCATTTTTGCTGCGGTCCAGCATGGCCGTTGCCACTTCCGTTCTACTCATGCCCTGCCATCCCATACTTAGGGGAGCAAGGTGCCAATGCGGGGCGCCTGGCACCCCAGAAAAGTCATTATTTTCCGTTTGGTGGCAAGTGGCACATTGCAGAGCTGGCAGGCCGTGCCCATCCGCCCCCCGTTCTATGCCAAACCGATGCAAATGGCTATCCGCCCCCTGACGGGGATAATCATCTTGCGGATGACAATTCATACAACGTTGATGCATAACCACGGACATCACCTGGTCAAAGGGCGTTTCCAGGGAAGGAGGGACCGCATCTGGTTTAGGCTCGGGAGGATCTACGGCAGTTACCAGGCTGAGGCCTGCTAACAGCATAAAACCGAAGAGAAGGAGATTTTTATACATATAATTTGGGCTAATTAATCATGCCATGAAGGGCTTGTGGGGGAGGGCGAAACCGGGTCCGTTTTCCTGACCTGGCTGGGGTTGATGTCATAGTGTTTTTTGAAACTCCGGCTAAAGTGAGACAGATCCGTAAAGCCCACCTCCAAATAGATCTCTGAGGCTTTTCGTGGGGTATGCTGCAGCAGTTGCATCGCTTTTTCCAACCGCTTTTTCATGATCCACTTATGAGGAGATTCCCCAAAAATGGTCTTGAACTCACGATTGAAAGTGGAGACGGATCTCCCCGACATTTTCGCCAGGTCCTCTATAGAAACCCGATATAAATAGCTGTGCTCCATAAACCTGGTTAACTCCGCTCTTTCGGGCCGGGCGAAATAAATCAACAAATCCCGGTAAAAAGGCGAGGCTTTGAATACCCCCATAAGGGCCTCGTGGGTTTTCAAACTTACCAAATCGGGATCCAGGTCCTGTTGTTTTTCCAGATAAGAAACCACACTACCAAATAATCCTTTGAGTACTTCATTGGAGGGCAGGACGAAAAAATCCTGACGTAAAACCTCTTTAGGAGGGAGAGTCTCCGGAATGTCTCCTGCCCTGGCTCTGATATATTCATCATACAGTAAGAATCCGTACAAAACCGAATGTCCCTCCTCCGCTGTCCAGGTTTTTTGGTACAGGCATTCTGTGTACTTTCTGGCCAGCAGAAAACCTCCGGGAGGAATAACATGGGTGTGATTTCCCTGACTCACGTGAAGGGTACCTTTGACTACATATAGGAGTAAATTACTGGGATGAAAGACGGTATGCGGGTCCTGCTTTACCCAATCAATGATGGCCATGATATCTAAACCGGCAGAGGCAATCGTACGAACCAGATTTTGTTCAGACATAGGGCAAAAGGGTATGATTGCAAGATAGGCCGTAAGCAGATTGACCGCTTGTCTATTTCTATCAAGTTACTTGTCTGTTTCGGTCAAATCAAGGGCGGAAAGTGAATGTCCGTAGATTAAATGAAGGCATTGATCCTGGATTTACCGCCAATAGCCGAAAAGGCGCTCTTAACATCGGATTATTCGCTTTCATTTATTCAGAATCTTGGATCGAAAAATCACTACCTATGAATCGCTTCCTTATCCTCATGATGATTTTTAGCCTGGCTTGCTATTCCAGCATAGGCCAGGGAACTAACCACGCCTATGAAAGGAATCTCTTGATCGAGCATATTCATCTCCTGCCGATGGATAGTCCGGAGGTATTGAGGGATATGCAGGTATGGTTGCGGGAAGGCAAAATATTTAAGATTGGCAAAAAACTTGATTACCCGCTTTCTGGAAAAAAGATAGATGGTAAAGGGCAATACCTGATGCCAGGCTTGACGGAAATGCATGCGCATATTCCCCTGCCTCAGGGAGCAGACGACGGGAAAGCCGAGGAGGCTTTCTTTCTATGGATGGCCAACGGAATTACCACCATCCGGGGCATGTTGGGGCATCCCCGGCATTTGACTTACCGGGAACGGGCAGCGCAAGAAGCGGGATACGCGCCGCGTATTTTCACTTCCGGTCCCTCTATCAATGGAAACAGCGCACCTTCTGCAGCCATCGCTACCCGGATGGTCAGAGAGCAAAAAGAGGCTGGCTACGATTTTCTTAAGTTACATCCGGGCTTGAAAAGAGCGGTTTTTGACAGCCTGGTTCGGGTAGCGAATCAAGTTGAAATTCCCTTTGCTGGCCATGTTTCTGTAGATGTTGGCGTACGACATGCCATTGAAAGTGGCTATGCTTCCATTGACCATATTGACGGCTATGTAGAAGGGCTGGTCCCCGCTGAAAAGGGGTTGATCCCGGGTTCAGGTGGTTTTTTTGGTTTTAATTTCACAGATGAGGTAGACGAGCATAAACTGGATGCCTTGGTTTCTCTTACCAAAGCCCACAGGGTTGCCGTGGTTCCTACCCACAGCCTGATGGTAAGTCTGGCCCATCCTAGTTGGGCTGATTCCCTGCATGCCATGCGGGAGATGGATTTCGTATCCAGGCCCACCCTTCAACAGTGGAAGCAAACCGTATATGGATTTCAGGCCAGTCGGTCCTATGAGGCGGAAAGAGGCTTAAGGTATTTAGCCTTGAGAGATGAAATTCTCCGCAAGCTCAAAACGGCAAAGGTGCCCATTTTACTGGGCTCAGATGCTCCCCAGATTTATAATGTGCCCGGTTTTTCCATCCATCACGAAATGCAGGCCATGCTTAAGGCTGGCTTTAGTCCATACGAGATTCTTTACGCTGGCACAGTGGCTCCCGCCCGATTTTTGGGACAAGCGGGAAAATTTGGACAAATAGTTGAAGGAGGAGCGGCTGATCTGATTTGGCTGGAAACCAATCCTTTAGAAGACTTGACTACGCTAAAGAATCCCGTGAGGGTATGTGTGAGAGGTGCATGGTTAGAACGAGAGGAAATCTTTGCCGGGCTGGAGAAAATCCGCACGAAATACCGAAAATAACGGAAGGCAATTTTGTTTTATAGTTGGTTTTTTTAGATTATTGAAAAGTATGTAATTCTAGTCTAAAAATTGGATAGGAAAGCCATTATTCCCCCCATACCTTCCTGCCATGAAATCGGCTAGACAAACGAACCCCAGGTTTTCTGTAGCCTCCAAAGAACATATACGAGTGGGTTGGCGAATAGCAGGATTGGGAGGATTGTTCATCTGCGCCCTCTGCTATTTTGGCTGTGGATCAGAAGAGAACCAGACAGTGAGTGCCCAGCTTCCTCCTCCGGCCTATGACATCGAAGTGGACTTTTTTGAAGAAACGGGCGAGATAAAAATCTGGGTGGAAAGCCACCATGAGCAGGATCGTCTACTGAGGGTCTTTAACCAAAAAGGGAAAGAATATTTTCGACGAAAAATACATATCAACAGCCATGATACGCCGCTCTGCTTGTCAGCAAGTGGATGGGATGCGGGACCAACCTATGTCTCCCTGGGAGGAGGCAACTCCCGAAAACTTCGGAGGCTGGTCTTGCCATAAAGAATTGAATACTGTGAGTATGTAAAGGTTGCTGCGTTGGGTGGCAACCCTTTACAAAAAAAAACCGCCCCATAATAAATATGGGAGCGGTCCAAACCCAAACAAACACCATGAAAAAACTTATTATGATGTATATATGCCGGCCATTACCGGCTTGGGTGGTTTGCGATTAAGGTAAATCAGCAATCGATTTTACTCGATTCCGAAAGAACGTTACCTGCTGACTGTTTCTCAGGTGGGGAAACTCGGTTAACAACTCTGCCACTTCATCCTGCTTCAACTTCCGCACGATCCCCGTGTAACTGTTCCTAATAGACCAATCCTCTCTTACCTTTCTAATACAATACATCTCTATTCTGTGTCTATTTTGTAACCCTTATCGTGTACATGGTTTAATTAGCAAAGACTTTGCCGGAAAAAGATAGGGCAGGCCAAAAAAACGCGAACGGTCATTCTGCTGGTTTAAACGGTTAATTGCCCCGAATCAATACCCCAAAATGCTGTTTAAATCGTTCACTCAGGCCCGTTTTCTACGCTGGATTCGCCAAAAGGAATAAT
>JBCBGC010000201.1:0-8440 GCA_038527215.1 Bacteroidota bacterium | reverse complement strand
GAGAGTTTACCGGGGAGTTAGGAGAACTGCGCATCGATATTCAAATAGACGCTGAGGCCAAGACCCCGGTAAACTCTCCCATGGAAGAAAGATGTTTAATCTTTTGGGTAGCATCTACTGCATTTGAAACAAGTTCTCTCAGAAATATTTCCTGTTCGGAATAAAGAGAGCGCTTGATGATGGGAAAAATGTTTTCGGTACTGACTGAAATATTCCCTCTTTCCATAGTCTAATGCGTCTATTGGTTGGTTTTATCAGGATTAATGTTGATAATTACTAGAAAAGGCAAAATAAATTTGACTTTGGGGTAAAATCGCCGTCAAAATTAATAAAGTTCCTCGGAAAATATGTAAGGGTTGAAAAAGCCTCTTTTTTCCACGCCCTGCTAACGAAGCATGATGCAAAGTTCCACATCATACGATGCAGAGAAAATGTTGCTCGAATTGCGCCATCTCCTTCACATGGAAGATGCCAACCTGCGCGACAGGCTGGAAGAAAAGCTGCATGCCTTAGAGGAAGCCTTTCAGGATGATGCCCTCCTCAAAGAGCGCATGGCCCCGTATCTGGAAACCCATGTGGCCTTCCTGCAGGAAAACTTTCCCGGACTTTTTGGTAAATACCTGGGGGCTGCAATTCAGCTCCAAATCCGGGAATCTCAGGATGAGATCATCGACGCCCTCTATCCCATCATCGGTAAGCTGATCGCGAAGTTTATCAAGACTGAAATCGAAAAGATCAGCCAAAAAATCGACCAGCGTTTGGCCAACCCCTTTAGTTTCAAGGCCATCAAGCAGCGTTTACAATCGATCTTTACCGGAGTCCCCCTGGAAGAAATTATGCTCCGGGATACGGCCCTGGCCAAGCTGGAGGAAGTTTTCCTCATCAGAAAACTCGATGGCTTACTCATGGGACATTATTCTCTCAATGAGGTATCCAATCCGGATATGGTGGGAGGGATGCTTACCGGGATTAAACAGTTCATGGAGCACGCTTTTGAAAAGCAAAATCAAGAGCTAGACACCCTTACCTATGATCGGTATAAAATCAGAGTCTTTAATTTTAATACTTATTTTGTAGCCGCAGTAATTGAAGGTCCGAGCCAGGCTCGGTTTCAAAATGATCTCCAGGACTTCGTATACAAGTTTGTTGAGAAGTACGATGTGTATACAGATCAACCCATCACCAAGGAGTTAAATGACCAGCTCTCTGCGGATTTAAAAATACATTTTGATGGATTCAAGCAAGTGGATAAGTAAGAAGATTGCGCTGCTCGGGAGTCATGCGGTAGGCAAGACCTCTTTGATCAGCCAATTTGTAGAGCAAAAATTTCCCGAAAGTTACCTCACAACGATCGGGCTCAAAGTAGATAAGAAATCGGTGGAGGTCGATGATTATACCGTGGACATGGTTATTTGGGATATTGCCGGGCAAGATAACCTTGCTCAGATTCCACATTATTATATCAACGGCTGTAGCGGCATTATATACGTGATCGATATCACCCGTCCTTCGACTTTCGAAGATCTGGGAGCTAAAATCGAGATGATCAAAGGCATGGCCAAAGATGCTGAAATCATCGTTACTGCGAATAAAAAGGACCTGTTATCAGCAGAAGAACTGGAGGCTACCTTAGCCAACATCGAACCCCGGCCGCAATTTGCAACCAGCGCCAAATTTGGAGAAAACGTAGAGGAGTTATTTCATTCACTCGCCGAAAATATGATCAAGAGCCATGAATCTCAAGGCGCTTAAATGTACCCTTACCAGCTCCCTGGCTCAGATCATTCTGATTGACCGGGAAGGTACCCTGCTGGGATCTTGCCACAGCGTGGCGGACCTCCGGAAAATTGAAGGCTTATCGGCCTATGCACATTTCCCGCTGTTGATCGGTATGCAACAGGCTTTTGAAGAATTAAAGACTCCTTCAGAAAAAGCCCAACTCCCCATGGTAGAATTCTCCCTGGGCGAGCGCAAGGGCTTTTTTGACTTCGAATTTTCCATCCATCCGGAAAACCCGGACCAAATTATCTGGCTCATCAAAGACCGGACTGATGTCTATACCCTGCTCCAACAAATCCAACAAGAACGCAACCTCCTGTTGATCGAAAAGGAGGACTTGAAGAACGGTCGTCAATTTGACCGATAAATCATTTCATACATGCGAGAGAAGGCTGCCTGGCGACGGAAATGGCTGCGACCCCTGGGATGGATTTATGGAGGTGCAAGCACCTTGCGCAACCGTATGTATGATGCCTCCCCGCTTAGCCCTCGTCCAGGGGCACCCTATATCATTTCCGTTGGGAATATCAGTACCGGTGGAACCGGAAAAACGCCCCTGGCCAGCTACCTCTTGCACCAGGCGCTGGGAAAAGGCCTGCGGCCTGCTTATCTCAGTCGGGGATACGGCCGCCAAACTTCTGGTTTTTATCTGGTGTTTCCGGAACCGGGTTCTACGGGTAAATACGGCGATGAGGCCACCTTGATTGCCTCCAGATTCCCGGAAATTCCCGTCGCGGTCTGTGAAAACCGCGATAGAGGCGTACACTTACTCACCCAAAAACATGAGCTCGATCTGATCATCCTGGATGATGCTTTTCAGCACCGCAAGGTGGCCCGACACCTGGACCTGGTGGTGATCGACGCAAACCGGCTGCCGCAAGAGGATGCCATGCTCCCCGCCGGAAACCTGCGTGAACCCATCCAAAATCTCCAGCGGGCAGATTTTCTGATCTTTAATAAGCTGCGCAATCCAGCAAGTCAGGTTCCGGAAATCCGAAGGCTGTTTGAACCTTATCAAAAGCCCATGGCTTTTTGTTTTCCGGAACTGGAACAGGCGCTACCTTTCCATCCAGAACACCCGGTTTTGACGCAGGAAGCATTGGCAGGCCGAGCGGTGGTCATTTTTGCGGGCTTGGGAAATAACCTATATTTTTTTGATCAAGTCGAAAAAATGGGCCTCAGGCTTCACCGAAGTTTTTCCTATCCGGACCATTTTTCCTTTCGCAAAAGCCATATCTTCGACATGATCCGGGCCTGGCAAGGGCTGGCTAAAGCAGACCGCCCCTTGCTCCTGACCACGGAAAAAGACTATCATCGTCTGGTGGGTAGTTTGGACAACGCCATATTTCAGGATTTTCCTTTTTATTTTTTACCCATTAGCTTATCATGGATCGCCGGCGAGGAGCAAGTGCAACAACTTTTGCCCGCCCCTCCCATGTCGGCCTCAGGCTAACTCTTTACGCATGTCTCAAAAAGCCCTTAGCAACCATCAACGCATCTCTGAAATTCTGGCCTGTTTGAACCAGGACTTGTTTGAGAAAGAGAAAGTCATTGGACTGGCCCTGCTCTCCGCCATTGCTGGCGAGAGTATTTTTCTGCTTGGCCCTCCCGGCGTAGCCAAAAGTATGATTGCCCGCCGCTTGAAATACGCCTTTTCTGGAGCCAAATCCTTTGAATATCTGATGGGTAAATTCAGTACGCCGGATGAGGTTTTTGGTCCGGTATCTATTCGAAAACTCAAGGAAGAAGATCGCTATGAACGCCTGACGGATCGCTACTTGCCGGGCGCGAACATCGTTTTCCTGGATGAAATCTGGAAGGCGAGTCCGCCCATTCAGAACTCATTGCTCACCGTCCTAAATGAGAAAATTTACCGCAATGGAGAGCAGGAATTCAAGGTAGATATCCGAGGCCTCATCTCAGCCTCGAATGAACTTCCCCTCAAAGGAGAAGGCCTGGAAGCCATCTGGGACCGTTTTTTGATCCGCTTGGTCGTGGCGGGCATTGAGCGGGAGGAACTCTTCAACCGGATGATCACCATGGCCAAAATCCGGAATGAGGAAAAACTTGTCTCGGAAAACCTGAAAATATCTCACCAGGAGTACGAAGACTGGTCCAATGAAATTGACCTGGTGGAGGTCCCTTCCTATATCCTCGGATTGATCAACCATATCCGTAAGGTGATCAAGCAGCGTAATCTCACGGCCGAGCCTACGGACCAGATGTATGTGTCGGATCGTCGCTGGCGAAAAATCACCCAACTGCTTAAAGCCTCCGCTTTTCTGCATGATAGGAAAGAGGTGAGCGTCATGGACTGTTTTCTGGTGGAGGACTGTATCTGGGATGAAATCGAACAGGTGAAAGAAAGTCAGGACATCGTCCTGGGCAGTATCACCAACTATGGTTATGCTTTTTTAGTGGAGCGGAAAGCCATCATGACCGAACTCAACAGCCTTCAAGCGGAGATCAAAAAGGAGACCCAAATCGTGAAGCAGGAGACGGTGCCTATCCGCAAGGCATATACAGATCCCAAAGGAACGGTTTTTTATCGGGTACCTGCATTTTGGGGAGAAACAGACGCTTACCTCCGCATGAGCGATGTAGAAAAAATCAAGGGAGATACCCCGGCCTATATTCCCGTCTTTGAGGAATCCGGAAAATCCTTTCGACCTTTTCAAACCCTCGACATTGGGCTGGTATCGGACTTTGTGGTTACCCATAAAGAGCGGGAATTTGAGATGGAGCAAAGCACAGAGGAGCGGGAACTCATCATTCCTAAAAAGGCCAATGCGGCCACGAAAAAAATCTGGGACAGCCAGATTCTGCTGTTAGAGCAGATGTGCGAAGAAAACCTCATGAAACTGGAAAGTCGTAAGCATGAAGATGAAGGCCATTTGACAAAACATATTTTCGTGGCCCGGGCCAAAAGCGCCCACGTGATGGATAGCCTGGATGCGGCCATCAAAGAGTTGCTGAATTATAAATTAGATATTCAAAAAACCCAGCACGCTTATGAATCTATGGACGCGAATTGAGGATGAGTTTTCCACCTTCATTCGTACAGGACAACTGATGAATGAATCCCTCCGCCTGTTTACAGCGGAGTGGCTATATCATTGGTGGTTCGATCCAACTTTTGAAGCGCGCAAAGAACTGGAACGATCCGGCTTAGCGCAGGTGTATCCTAACTGGTACCATTTGCTGGAGAAGTTACTCGAAGAAAAAGAGTTGCGAAAACTAACCCTCAACAATGAGGATTTTGCCTTCAGCGTTACCCGGGAAACGCTTTCTTGGTGTAAAAAAACCTATCTGGAATTCGAAGCCAACAATCCCTACATAGACGAAGAAAAACGCTTAAAAAAGTGGGAAGCCCCGGTCCAAAGAGAAGCTTTTCAGGATTGGCAACAAGAATTAGCGAATCTGGGGCAATTGTATCCCAGTCAGGCGAGTAATTGGGATTTTTATGCGAAAGCGCTGGAAGAAAACAGCGCGCTTTTGCAGGAAGAATCCCTTCCGGCTCAGCGAAAAGAGCGGGTCCAGCAAGACTTAAATGTCGTACAGGCCAATATTTTGAACGATTGGGAAGAAGTGCTCCAGCGCAAAAAGTCATTGGAAGAATCAGGCTTCCTCGAAGAACGTTTTTCCGATTATTTCCACGAATTAAGGCACAAAGTTGATCAGTTGCAGGAATTGGGAGAACTGCTGGCACCCTTCTATAATTTTCTGGGTCAAGCCTGGAACCACAGCATTGAAAACTGGGACCGCATGGACTGGGATGAGCTGGAGAATTTTGCGCGTCAGCTCAAACGGGATACCCATCTCCGGGAATTAGCTGAATTACTCGGCAGATGGAGAAAAGCAGAGCGCGTCAAATACGAACAGGAATTAGAGCAACCCACGCCTCGCCAGGCCTGGAATCCCAATCCCTACGGAAAATCAGAAGTCATCGGGATTCATCATAGCGACCAATTGAGTCACATGCTCCCTTCTGAGGTCGCCCTGCTCAGCACCCCCGAGACGGAAGTCATTTTGTCCAAAAAATACGTGGAGAAAAAGCTGCTGACCTTCCAGTATCGATCCATGGACCTGGGCACCTACCCCCGCCAAAAGCAAGCCCCCAAAATGGAGACCGAGGACGAGGGTAGGGGACCGATCATCATGTGTATAGACACCAGTGGCTCCATGTTTGGCACCCCGGAAAGAATTGCCAAAGCCCTCGCCCTGGCCATTCTCAATATTTCCATCCAGCAAAAGCGACGGGCCTATATTATTTCTTTTTCTACCGGTATTCAGACCATGGAACTCAACGGCATGGAAAAGGATTTTGGCAAAGTGGTAGAGTTCTTACGCATGGGCTTTCACGGAGGAACCGATCTGCAACCAGCCCTGCAAGAAGCCCTTTCTATGCTCAAGGAAGAAAACTTTCAGTTGGCGGATATCCTGGTCATTTCAGATTTCCTGGTCCCTCGCCTGGACCGGCAGTTGTATGACAAGGTGTTGGAAGTACGGGAACAGTATGGCACCAACTTTCACAGCCTCTTCATCACCCGCAGGCCAGACCCCCGGATTCCCCCCCTCCCCATTTTTGACAACCACTGGATTTAC
This sequence comes from Bacteroidota bacterium, assembly GCA_038527215.1. Taxonomy (GTDB): domain Bacteria; phylum Bacteroidota; class Bacteroidia; order J057; family J057; genus JAWPMV01. Next base: position 2,056 of record JBCBGC010000201.1, on the reverse strand, counting down.
GATCTTGATAACCCCGGTGTCATGCGCCAAACCATCGACCATTTCCAGACTTTCGAGGAAGAAAGTAGCAGTTAAGATCGCGTGCTACTTTATCCAGCTTCCATAGGAGGAAATCCAAAATTTGGGTTTAAGTTGCCGCGGTTTTGTACCTCCCTCTCTGAAAAACCTGGTTTATGGCTGCGCCTTTATCATCCCGAAGCGTGGGAATTTTGTTGGTGGTCGTAGGGGCCATCTGTGCTTCTACCAAAGCTATTGCGATCAAACTCGCCTATGGCTTTACCGTAGACCCGCTTTCCTTATTGGCGTTGCGCATGTTATTTGCCCTGCCTTTCTACGTAGTCATCCTCGCGCTTTTTGGCCCCCGGCAGCCAACTCGTCCCCTCAGTCTCCGGGAATGGATTTCCGTCATCATCATTGGCTTCCTCGGCTATTTTGTGGCTTCACAGGCCGACTTCATCGGGCTGTCCTATATCCCCGCCGGACTGGAACGCCTCATCCTCTTTACTTATCCCAGTTGGGTCGTTTTACTGGCCTGGGCTATCTATGGACAGCGGCCCAGCATGCTGAGCCTGGGAGCGCTGGCGGCCGTATACCTGGGAATTTTTTTTATTATGATGGGCGAGGTAAGTATCCCCGAAACGGACATTCTGGTTAAAGGAGCAGCCTGGGTTTTGTTGGCCGCGATTGCCTATGCGGGATTTCTGATCGGCAGTGAAAAATTTATCCCCAAAATGGGCACCGTGCGCTTTACCTCCTGGTCCATCATCGCGGCTACGCTGGGGATTCTGCTTCAGGTAAGCGTACAGAAAGGCGCGGCTTTATTCCAGTTTGAGCCCACGATTTATTATTATGCCTTATACCTGGCGATCGTCGCGACGGTCATTCCCACCTATATGGTTTCTGCCGGCATCAAAATCATCGGGGCTTCTGCAGCAGCGATAGTGGGCACGCTTGGCCCTGTGTTCACCCTGATCCTGGCCTATTTCTTTTTGGACGAAAGGCTCACCCTGGTACAAATGATCGGCACCTTAACCATTCTGGCTGGGGTATTTCTGATTGGTCGGGACAAACGTAAGCAAAAGGACCAAAAGGAAGCCTTAGCCCTCAAACAATCCTCCCCGACTTCCGGTTCATAGAGAAAGTTCTATTTATCCATTTCGTAACTCTCTTTTCTTATGGCAGAAGTGCTGCAAAGTCTCCTCGGTGTAGGAGCAAGTGTCCCTCATATTTCCTTGACTGATCAAGATGGTGCATCCGTATCCCTGGCAGATTACGCGGGCAAAAAATTAGTGGTCTTCTTTTACCCCAAAGACAATTCCGGTTCCTGCTTAAAAGAAGCCGTCAGCCTAAAGGAAGGATATGAAGCCCTCCAGCAAGCCGGATATGAAGTGGTGGGCGTAAGCCCTGACTCAGAGAAATCCCATAAGAATTTTATCACGAAGCGTGAACTTCCGTTCCGGCTTATTTCTGATCCTGAAACAAAGCTCATTCAAGCCATGGGTGCCTGGGGAGAAAAGAAGATGTATGGCAAAACGTATATGGGACTGCTGCGCTCTACCTTTCTGGTTGACGAAAAGGGTGTCATTACGCATGTCATTCCTAAGGTCAAGACGGCAGACCACGCAAACCAGATTCTGGACCTCCTGGAAGCCTAATAGGAAAAGCTCGCCCTTTTCCTACGAATGCGTATATTGACCTTATGTCAGATTTAGGCGCATTTGAATCCGTTTTCAGACGGGCTCTTCGGGATCGTTTCGAATACCAGGACTTGTCCCTGAAGACCATTCTCGTCATCTCCGACATGGACGGAGAAGAGCAACAAACCTTTGAAGATCAGGCCAATCGCTATTTGCAATTAAGCCTGAAAAAAGGTTCGTACGAGCTCAAAAGTCTCAATAAATTGGATTTTGCCCCCTGGCCGCATCTCAAAGAACGTATTCTTGAGATGCGGCCAGACTTGATTATTACCTACCGCTTGTTGTGGGTGGAAGACATTTCCGCCCGCAAAAGCCTGGGTTCCTACATTGACCTGCTCAGTCAGGATACCGAGATCCCC
>JBCBGC010000200.1:0-8723 GCA_038527215.1 Bacteroidota bacterium | reverse complement strand
TGACCATCTGCTGGAATTAAAGAAGGACTAGCCCTTTTATTCCCGCCTTTTTGCTGTATTTTCAGGTCCATTAATCATCAACCGCTTCACTACTACCTTTTCCTATGAGTTCCGTATTGCGTATTCAGCTGTCCTTTATGATGTTCCTCAACTATCTGGTTTGGGGAGCCTGGTATGTAACCGTTGGAACCTACATGGCCACTTCCGTTGAGCAGGGAGGTCTGGGCTTTAGTGGGATCCAAATCGGGGCAGTTTATGCCACCAATGCGATTGCGGCCATTATTTCTCCTTTTTTCATTGGCATGGTCGCAGATCGGTTTTTCGCTTCTCAACGAATTCTTGGCGTGTTACATCTGCTGGGCGCAGGCTTAATGTTTCTGGCCACGCAGGTACAGGATTACAACCTCTTCTATTTGCTGATCCTGCTCTACAATCTGACCTTCATGCCTAGCATTGCCCTGACCAATTCCATTGCCTTCCAGCGCATGGAAAATCCTGAGCAGCAATTCCCGGCGGTCCGCATGTTTGGGACCATTGGCTGGATTGTGATCGGCTTGATTGTGGGGTACCTCGCCATTGAGGCCACCGCCCAACCGTTGTTGTTCGGAGCGGGTGCGGCCCTGTTCATGGGGATCTACAGCTTTTTCCTGCCCCATACGCCTCCTAAAGGCAAAGGCGAAAAGGTCAGCATACGCGAAATCCTGGGACTCGACGCTTTAAGCCTGATGAAACGCAGGGATTTTGCCTCGGTCATCATTGCTTCGGTGCTGGTGTGTATTCCGCTGGCCTTCTACTATGCCTGGGCCAATCCTTTTCTGAATGAGATTGGCTTTGAAAATGCGGCAGGTCGCATGACCCTGGGTCAGGTATCCGAAGCCTTATTCCTCTTGGTCATGCCCTTCTTTTTTGCCCGCCTGGGGGTGAAATGGATGCTCACCATAGGTATGGGAGCCTGGGCCTTACGCTATCTTCTGTTTGCCTACGGAGGGGTGGGAGAAACCGAATGGATGCTGTTTATGGGCATCATCCTGCACGGCATTTGTTATGATTTCTTCTTCGTTTCGGGACAAATCTACGTGGACCGGGAAGCCCCGGAACATCTCAAAAGTTCTGCCCAGGGTTTCATCACTTTGGCAACCTATGGATTGGGGATGTTTATTGGCTCCAATGTCTCAGGTTACATCGCTGGTGCCAATGAAATTGGCGAAAAGCACGACTGGTATCCTATCTGGATTTGGCCAGCGATTTTTGCGGCGGTGGTGCTGGCCTTATTCTTTGTTGGATTTCGACAACAAAAGAAGGAAGTGGCTGTGTAAATGTCATTTGTTTGTAGGGATTTTTTTTACAAGTTGGTCCTATGGTTATACCTCCAACCCACCTTATTAATGGGTGCTTCGTTTATCATTAAAAGATCTTCATTTTATGCGTAAACTATCCTTCCTCTGGATCTCCCTCCTCCTCGCCATCACGGTAGCTATCTCTGGCTGTAAACAAGAAGGTTGTACGGACATCAATGCGGTAAACTACGACCCTGAAGCAGTGGAAGACAATGGTAATTGTGCTTATCCAAATATAAGTCTCAACCTGGCATCAGTTATTAATGGGAGTCCGGTTTCTTACGGAGAGGTTTATGACATTAATGGAGTAAAAGTCAGCTTTTCAGGCCTGCAGTTTTACGCTTCTGGCGTGGGCCTGGGCAGCATGGGGGAATTCACTGATTTCTCTCCTTACCTACTGGTAAAGGCAGACCAAGAGGTATATGAACTGGGAGAAGGCATCGCCGGACATCAGCATATGCTCCGCTTTCATGTAGGGATTGACTCTGTCACCAATCATGCCGATCCCTCTGCTTACGCCGGCGATGATCCTCTGGCCTTTCAATCCCCTTCTATGCACTGGAGCTGGAACAATGGTTACATTTTCCTACGCGTTGACGGATTGGTTGACCTGGATGGAGACCAAACGCCTGAAACTACTATGGAGTTCCACATTGGGAAAGATGTGAACCTGACCCCCGTTATGCTGGAAGTAAATAAAGAGGTACAAACCGAAGAAGAAGCTATTTCGCTGGAAATCGATTGGGCCAAATTATTCACCGGCATGGACCTGACCCAGGAATATGTTACTCATACGGGGGACAACCTTCCTTTGGCAGCCAAGACCGTGGCCAATATCTCAAGCATGTTTAGTAAAAAATGATCCGTTGGACATTCATAAATAGAACAGGTCCATCCGCATGGATGGCCCTGTTTTTTTTGTGGCTGATGGTGATCAGCTGTCAACCCAAGCACATGGGCAGGGAGGCTTCTTTGCTTTTCACCAAGCCCGTGCATTTCCCTTTGGTTGACTATCCGGCAGATAACCTTCCTTCCAAAGCCCGGATTGACCTGGGGCGGCAGCTATTTTACGATCCCATCCTGTCTCGAGACAGCACCATCAGCTGCGCTTCCTGCCATCATCAGGACAAAGCCTTTACCGATGGACGTACCCTCTCTCAGGGCATAGCAGGTAAATCCGGCGTACGAAATGTGCCTACCCTCACCAATGTAGCCTACCATCCCTATTTTTTTGCGGAAGGGGGCAGTCCTACCCTGGAACTCCAAACCATCGGGCCCATAGAAACAGAACACGAAATGGGCTTCAATGCTGCGGAATTGGACGCCAGGGTCAAAGGGCATCCGCATTATGAAGCCCTGGCGCAGCAAGCCTACGGCAGGGAAATGGGGATTTATGTCATTACCCGCGCTTTGGCCGTCTTTGAACGGACCTTTATTTCGGGAGCTTCGGCTTATGATCAATTTATTCAAGGAGATACCGCAGCTTTAGGAGCAGATGCCAGAGCTGGAATGGCCTTGTTTTTTTCGGACAAAACTGGCTGCGGCACCTGTCATAGCGGACACAATTTTACTGATTATCGTATCGTCAATATTGGGCTGTATGAAACTTACGCAGATGAAGGCTTGTATCGGGTAAGCGGGAAGGAGCAGGATAAAGGCAAAATGAAAACCCCTACCCTACGCAATGTAGCCCTGACGGCGCCTTATATGCACGATGGAAGTTTGCCTGACTTACAGACCGTGCTGCAGCATTTCAATACCGGTGGCAAAGGCCACGTCAACCAGGATAGCCTGATTCATCCATTGGGCCTTACCTCAGGTGAAATGGCACAGTTGGAGGCATTTTTACACAGCCTGACCGACAAAGCGTTTTTGCAGAATCCCTTCTTTCGTCCGTCAGCGTCCAAATAAGAAAGGGACCAACTTTGCAGCTGGCCCCTCATTCCCTAGTGGACTGATTAATGAATTATTTCTAGTTTCAGGCTCATCGGTGCTTTTTCAGCCTGATGGATCTGTACGATGTATAAGCCCGTGGCCAGTTCCTTCAAACGGACAGGGTAAGTATGTTGCCCTGGTTGGAGGTCCAGTTCCTGCAGGTCTACCTGCTTCCCAGACAAATCATATACTTCCATACGGGCCGTAACCTGGGTATTGACTTCTACCTGGAGCTTGAATTCTCCTCGGTTGGGGTTCGGGAAAAGACTGGCCTGGACTTTCGGCAGCGCGTCTTCCACCTCGGTAACCCAAAAGTCAAAAGGCTCTGAGACATTGGAGCAACCATTGGCGTAGATCACCTCTACATAGTAGCTTCCACTGGCCATAGGCACAAAACTGGCATCATTGGAAACGGGCTGGCCGGAGGCGACTTCATACCAGGTATACTGTGCTGCAGGGTCAGTGGAGAGCTCCTGATTGCTCATGTAGACCTGCGGAACGGGAGCAGGGAGACCTACGATCTGCCAGGGTGGGCTGAGGGTTTCGCATTGGTTTAGGTTGGTGGACAATACCTGATAGGTACCCGGCTGATCAGCCATCAGATAGTTGAAGGTTTCATTGCTCAGGGGCTGACCATCCAGTAACCATTGGATTTGCAGCGCTCCGGTGTCCGGGAGAAAATTCAGCATAACGTCCGTTCCCTCGCACATTTCTGACTCTCCGGAAATACTGCCCCCTGCCGGAGCATCCAGAAGGGTCAGATTGACTACATTAGAAGTATCCTGCTGACATCCTGCGCTGTCCGTCATGATGACATAGTAACTGCCTGCTGCCGTAGCGCCATAGGTTACCAAAGAGGTACTCACTACCAATTGTGAATCCTGGTACCAATCGTAAATCAACCCATTTCCTGACTGAGCTTCCAGCAAGAGTTCCTCCCCCTCACAGATTTTATGCAGGCCAGGCGGTGAAATCTCGGCCACGTATACAGGTACTTCACCGAAGAAGGCAGGAGGAGAGATATCCTCGCAACCGAAGGCATCAGAAACGCGAATCTGGTAATGCCCACTTTCAGTAATCCATAAGCTTGGGGATTGGTTCCCGCTGTTTGGAACGCTGTCCTGATACCACTGATAGGTATAGCCACTGCCTTGTAGGTTCGCTTCAAGTTTTAAGGTGTCACCACTACAAAAATATGCTTGAGGTGCCTGGATGCCGGGATTGAGCGGCGGACGAATGTGTACAGGCGTCCCTTGAGATGTAGGCGCACAGCCTGCCGCATTGGTTACCCTGGCGTAATAGGTACCTGCCACCCGTGCATAATGATGTAGCCCGGTATCTACCACTTGTCCGTTTAGCATCCATTCAATACTCAATCCTGGATCGGTAGTCGCGCTGAGCCATACACTATCCCCAAAGCATACGGAATCAGGACTCAGGATAGACACCAAAGGCGTGCTGGGTGCCGGACGTACCTCAATGGTATCGGAAAAAGGCTGCACCAAAAAGCTGTCGATGACCCAGCTAATGGTAAAATTACTGTTCGAAACGGAACCTGATCCGCCCGGAACCGGGATATTGAATGCCCCACAGTAATCATCATTGCTTCCGGCATCATAGTCCCAGACATGGACGACATAGTTTTGCAGGCCCAGCGGCTTATTAAAGCTGAAGGACACAGGGAGGGTTACATCTTTAAAATGGGAAGTCGAAGTATTACCAGAGCTGTTCTGACTTCCTTTGATTTTCAGATAAGGGTCTATCTTTTTGTCCCACCAGAAGCTATACCAGGAAGATTGCTTGACCCAGTGAATTTTAATACTTTTTAGCACATAGATAAAAGAATCGCCTGTCATGGAAAGCGTAACCGGGAAGGTATCTACCTGGCTGTAGGTATGTTGAGGATGGGCCGCCGTGGTATCAAAGTTATTGTCTCCGAAATCCCAGTAATAGGTGTATCCGAATAAGTTGGGGGTATGATTGGTAAAATCTACCGGGTAGTTTTGACAGATAATATTCGAAGAAGGGGTGAATCCAGGGTACTGGGCAGATAGGTTTCCCAGACCAAACCATAAGGAGATCACCAGCATAAGCGTATGTTGCTGCTTCATGATAATAAGGTTTACAGTCCAAGGGAAATGTTGATGATCCCAAGGTGCAGCAAAACCTGATGTTCTTCAAGCAGGAACTACCGGGAGGGGCAATTGACAGGACAAAAGGGGAAACTGAATGAATATTGGGGTCTCCCCTACTCTGCTGCCTCAGGTGGTTTTTCTACGGGTCGATTTCGCCACCACATGGCCAGGATAGAGCCGGTAATATTCATCATGGGGCCAAAAATAGCCGGAGCCAGGCCCAGCGTGCCTAGTTGGTTCATCTGAGCAGCTAAACCAGAAGCCAGTCCGGAATTCTGCATCCCGACTTCCAGGGAGATGGTCCGACTACTGAGCGTATCCATCCGGAAGAGACGCGCCAGGCTAAAGCCCAGCATGTAGCCCAGGAGATTGTGAATCAGACAGGCGATAATGAGGAGTAAGCCCACTTCCAAGAGCTTGTCTCGTCCGTTAGCAGTAATGACCACAATGATAAAGGCGATACCGGCCATAGAGACAAAAGGCATGACTTTTTCAACCTGAGAAGCATAGGTCTTTAGTAACCAGGCCAACGCAAGGACAATTGACAAGATCAAACTCAACCACCAGGCTTCATGCAAGGCAGTAGCTTCCCAACCCAATCCGTAGATCATGAGGGAAAGCACTACGGTAATACCCAGATTGACCAGCACCACATTTCTGCCTCCTTTGGGTTCAGGATGATAGGCAATGTGATGGAACATCAAACCGCCAATGACTGGTAGAATCACCATTTGTACGGTATTCCATACCATGTTCCAGAAATCTACCTCGATAAATTGTCCGCCCAGAAAGCTCATATAGCCTGGCGTAACCAAAGGAGCCAGCAAGGTCGCCACGGCCGTTAAGGTGATGGATAAGGCTAAATGGGCTTTGGCCAGATAAGACATCACATTGGAAGCCAATCCTGAGGGAGCTGCCCCTACCAGGATCATCCCAGCCGCAATGGCCGGCTCAAAGCCAAAGAGCGTGGCCAGCCCGAAACCGATAAAGGGCATAATGCTAAACTGGCATAAGAGCCCAACCAATACCCCCTTGGGCATGCGAATCACTCCTTTAAAGTCGTCTAAGCTCATGGCGGTACCCATGCCAAACATGATCACCTGTAGTAAAGGCACGATCAGGCTGCTGGTTTTGAAATTTCCCCACTGAACAAAGGCTTCGGGAAAGAGCATCGCAAGCGCCACGACCAACAAGATCATGAAGCTGTAGGCAAACTGACGGATAAACATGAATGGGTAGGTGTGTAGTAGTTCTGGAGTAATTATAGATTCAACCTCAGCTGGGGAGGATGACGATGGCGACAAGATAACCAGGCCCTGGCCCATTCGCAATCCTGACAACGGGCCGCCTCATCCGTATACCTGCGGACTCCACAATGACTGCATCCAGCCTTTTCCCGCACTTTATGTAATAAAGAGCGCGGAGGTTGATCCTTTGATGCCATGGCTCTATGGGTAGCTTTTAGCTGGTTGAAACAGCTACAAGTGGGCGCGCAATGATGTTCCATACTTACAGGATGACTTGACGGAGGGTGATATGATCTGGTCCGGCGGCAAACCAAAGCAACTCATAAACCTGATGTACCAGGCGGTCGGCCTCATCTTTGCGATAACCCGTCATAAAGGCGAATCGAAAACCTTGCAGCTCTAAAGCATTCCGGGAAACGGTGCGGGTCATCTTACCATCGAGCATCCGGAGGAGGATTTCCCGATTTTGGTGCAAAATGTCGTCCACCGCTTTGGTTGCTGCTTCAGCCGCTTTGTATTTGGCCTGATGCCACTTGTTTTTACAGTTAGTGGAACAAAAGCGCTGGTCAGCCCGTCCGGTAAGGGGCTTGCCACATTGAATACAGCTGCGGGTTGCGACTATCATTTCTTTAATCGTTTACAACCGTTAATATACGAAAAACCTTCTTTTCTTCCAGCAGGAAGCGGATTTATTTTCCTATGTTAGAAAAAAAAGCCGTGGCAGCACTCTCCCCTTTAGATCAGCAGTTTTTACAGCGTGCGCAGGAATTAGCGATTCTTTCCGGACAAAAAGGTTTTCATCCCTTTGGCACGGTCCTCGCTTTCAAGGAGCGCATCGTATGGGAAAGTGAAGAGGTCTGCATCCCCTACTCTGATCCTACCGCACATCCGGAACTCACCGTGATCAGCCAGTATTGCCGAGCCCACCAACTCATTTCCCTGGAAGGATACACCCTATATACCAATGTCGAACCTTGTGTCATGTGTTCCGGCGCCATTCACTGGGCCCGGATAACCAAGGTGGTATTCGGCTTTAGCCAGGCTCAGCTTCAATCCTTGAGCGGAGGCAAACCCAAACCTTCCTGCCATCCTTTGATTAACCAAGGCAAACAACGCGTAGAAATTATCGGTCCGGTTTTTCCTGATGCAGCACTGGAAGAAATGCGAGCCTTTCCTTTTACCAGTAAAAAAGATCAACATCGGGCCTATTACAAGAACCAAGATTCCTGAATAAAGAAGTGCTGGGTTTAAGCAAAATTTCTGAAGATCTTTTGTGTTGAAAGCCGAGGAAGAAATTGAGCAAAAAATCCTACTAACTAAAAGGCAATTCCACATGCAGATTTTGCATGCATTTTTTACATGCAAATCTTGACCGTTATTGCCCTGCTCTATAGAAGCTCATATTTTGCCGCTAAGCAATCCTCTCCCATTTGTGCTTACTTACTTGTTTTTCCCTATTTCGATGGTATAAGCTCCTCTAGCAGGGCTTATAGGGCTTAAGACAGCGGTTTGCGAATCCTTCCTGGATGAATTCCGATTATTCCGGTAAAGATGGACTTGTGGTCATCATTGTCTCCTTTAGTCGAGAGGAAAACTGGATTTTGAGTCTTAGGTAAATTTTCCTTTTTGCAAAATGCAATACTGCATGCAAACTGAATGCAGAAATACAGCAGATTCTACATGCTTTTTGTATACAATAAAAAATGCAATTCTATATTTATATTTTGCAGACAAATTTAAATGCGTATATTTATGGCAAATATGCTAAAGAAAGTGTTATCACTTTTTGCATAAGTTCTTTTCGGCAACTGTACCAGCAAGTACACCTGCAAATGTATGGGCATTCAAACATGTGCGATTTCAACAAAGCTACCTGCGGACTTGCTTAGCAGGCTGAATGCAGATCATGTCGCAGTCATTGCAGGTGAAACATTGACTTGGCATTATGCAGCAGTACATGCGGTTTTGTCCGGCAAACTGAATGATACTTCTTCGGCAATATCTTCGACAAGTGCCTATGCAAAAAGTGATAACACTTTCTTTAGCATATTTGCCATAAATATACGCAT
>JBCBGC010000199.1:0-8817 GCA_038527215.1 Bacteroidota bacterium | reverse complement strand
CCTAGACCTGCCCTCTATCCAATGGCTGGAAGGCTATCTCAAAAACTTCCCCGGCACCAGCATCGTCGTTTCTCACGATCGCTTCTTCATTGATCGGATGGCGACCAAAATCCTGGAAATCAGTCTGCAACAACTGTTTGAATATACCGGGAACTATAGCTTTTACTTGAAAGAAAAGGCCCTGCGGGAAGAGCAACAGCTTAGAGCCTATGAGAACCAGCAGAAACATATTGCTGATCAGGAGAAGTTTATCAATCGCTTTCGATACAAAGCCTCTAAAGCCCGCCAGGTCCAAAGTAAAATCAAGCAACTGGAAAAACTGGAGAAAATTCTCCCGCCGGAAGAAGAACATGTCAATCTCAACATTCGCTTTCGGATGCAAACTGTCTCCGGCAAGGAAGTCATGACCCTCAAGGAGGTGGACAAAGCCTACGGCCCCAAAGAAATCATCCAGGGGGGCGCGGGCAGTATTTGGCGAGGGGATAAAATTGCCCTGATCGGGGCCAATGGCCTGGGTAAGTCTACCCTTCTACGGATCCTGGCCGACCGAGAGCCCTTCGTAGGGAACCGTAAATTGGGCCACCAGGTGGTTCCCAGCTTTTTTGCCCAGCACCAACTAGAAGCGCTGAACCTGGGCAAGACCATCTTGCAGGAGGTTACGGACGATTCTGTAGGCAAGACGGAACAGGAACTGAGGACCATTCTGGGCTGTTTCATGTTCTCTGGTGAGGATGTTGAGAAAAAGATTAAGGTTCTTTCCGGTGGAGAAAAGTCCCGGGTAGCCCTGGCCAAAACCCTCATCTCCGAAGCCAACTTCCTGCTCCTGGATGAGCCAACCAACCACCTCGACATTCCCAGCATCCAGATTTTGGTGGAAGCGCTCAAAGCCTATGAAGGCACCTACATCATTGTTTCCCACGACCGCTTTTTCCTCTCTCAGGTGGCCAATAAAATCTGGTACCTGGAGGACAAAAAAATTTGGGAATATGCTGGCACCTATCAGGAATATGAATACTGGTTGAGCAAGCAAACGCCCACGGAAGCAGAGATCATTCCAGAAAAAAAGCCAGATAAAAGCGAAGGCGCTACTTCCGGCTTAAGCTATAAGGAACAAAAACAGGCCAAAAACCGCTTGCGTAAGCTCGAACGGGATCAGGTCAGTATAGAAGAGAAAATTGAAAGCCTGGAAGCGGAAATAGCCCACTTTGATGAACAAATGGGGCTACCCGAAATGGCGCGCGATTTTGAAAAGCTCCAGGCCCTGCAAGCAGACAGAGATAATCGGAAGGCCACGCTCGAGGAAACCACCGAGCAGTGGGAAGCAGTGCTAATAGAGATAGAGGAATTAGCAGAAAAGCTCAAAGGCTGATCTTAAATGACGCCCGGTTTCCCCCGTACCGTTAAAGAAATGTGAAGATGATCTGCGGTGCCCACATGGCGAAGGGTATTGAAGCCCAATACTTTGAAATACCATTTCAGCATCGTATTGCGAAACTCACTGTGCCCTTTGGTTCGAAGGTCCATGGCGTGTACGTATCCCGTCTTTTGCTCGTAGTGCAGGGAGTTTTTGATGGTCTTGAGGCCCATTTTTTTATAATCTTCCTGTCCCCTGGCCATATCGGTTACTAAGATAGATTTATCGAAAAGGACAAAAGTGCCTACCGCCATGCGCATAAAAGGATGGAGGGACGTATATTCTTTGCGGACCTCTTCCGTCTTGGCATTGCCTCCGGAGAGGTTGAACAAGCCATAGCCTGCGTAGACCCCTAACAGGAGAAAGACCAGCAGCATTTTTCCTTTTAAACTTCGACGGGTGATTTTATTAGCCCCAAAGACCGCGTCCCATACCATGGCCATATAGATCAACAAAATGAAAAATACCAGCCCAAACATCGCTGCTAGTCCCAACCAGTGATAGACCCCGTAGGCTTCATACAACCATACAGACCCTCGGATAAAGACCCAAAATGGCAAGATCGCAATGATCACCAGTTGAATCAGAAAAACAAACAGTTGCTTAAGCCACTTCATGGGGGAAGGATTGTCTATTGATACATACCATGACCCTGGAAACACCTATGAAATCAGTAGTTTGCCGGTCTTTTTCTCAAAAGATGCACTTTTTTCTGTTGAAGTTGTAAGGAAACTACCCTTCCTATCGTTTCCCAATTGAAATTTGTATATTTATTCCATCCCGTGTAGTTTCCTCCTATGATATCCAAAAGATCTTTTTTTACCGTGATGATCCTGGCCTTTGCAGGGTTTGGATTTGGCCAAAATCAATATGTAGAAATTCAGCCTGAGGCTGGAGAAGGGGTATATTCTCTCCTGAGAAAGTACCAGATCAACACCCCCTGCAACCGAAATCAGTTTTACAGCCTTAATCCAACGGTCAAGAAAAAAGGGCTCAAAAAGCACAAGACCTATCGCCTGCCTATTCTGGTATATAACTATAATGGCAAAAGCATTCGGTCTACTACAGGTATCAACGACCGACCCTGGGCCGAGAAAATCCAAGCCTATAATGAGCAAATGGACCAGGCCTCCTTCAAAGAGGGAGATTATAGAAAGGACAAGGTCCTCTGGGTGCCCTATGCCCAAATCCATTGTCGGACCCAGGAAGATTGGAACCTCCTGGCCTCGGAAGGGCAAGGCGGCGGCGTACCCGGACAGCCCAGGGCTGGACAGCAGGTCAGAGGGGTATATCCGATTTTCGGAGCAAAATACGCCACGGTCCCCCTTGACGGGAATGATTTACGCGGTAAGGTCTATTATCTGGTGGGGGGACATGGAGGTCCTGATCCGGGTGCGGTAGGTTCTTATCGAGGAAAAAGCCTGTGTGAGGATGAATATGCCTATGACATCACCTTACGTCTGGCCAGAAACCTGCTCTCTTATGGCGCGACGGTCTACCTGATCACGCGAGATGAAGATGATGGCATCCGGGAAACGGAAATCCTGCCGTGCGACAAGGATGAGAATTGCTGGGTAGGGCAAGAAATTCCCATTAATCAAAAGGAAAGACTGACCCAACGCTCCGACGCGGTCAACTCCCTGTATAAAAAGAATAAGAAGCAGGGGGTCAAATTCCAGCGCCTGGTGGTGCTGCACGTGGATTCAGACAGCAAAAAGGAACGCATCGATGTGTATTTCTACCACAAAATCCGGGACAAGAAAAGCGAACGGCTGGCCGAAAACCTCCGCCACACCATGAAGATCAAGTATGACCAGTACCGCAAAGGCAGAGGCTATGATGGCACGGTCAGTTCACGTGATCTCCACATGCTGCGGGAAACCATTCCGACGGCGGTCTTCATTGAGCTGGGGAACATCAGAAACCGGAATGATCAGGCCAGGTTGGTGATTGAAGGCAACCGGCAGTTGATTTCCAACTGGCTGTTCGAAGGCCTGATGCGCGACGCCAAAAACAATCCTTAGACAACATCCGAACCAGCTCTTAATTTTTTCTCCGGAAACCTACGATGACCTTCTGGTTGTGAATTTGCTCCAGGGTTTTGTTGAGGTGGTAGAGGGTAGAATCTACTGCTTCACTCAGGCCTGGATCATACATCAGGCGGTTGAGCATGGTAGGTTGCTCTTGCTGTGGAGAAAGCAGGGTATTCAGGCTTTCCAGGCTTTGGTTTAGGAGAGCCAGGCTCTGAGGGATTTCAGCCATCAGGCTATCTGCTTTCGGCAATAGCCCTTGATCCACCTTCTCTAACAGCCCTTCGGCTTCGGCTACCCGTTCGCCGGCCTTGGCCGCTAATTGCTGGCTGGTTCGCATCAGGGAGTCTACCTGTCCCATATCTATGGAGCGAGTGAGCCGATTGACGCCTCTGGCAGTCTCCTGAAACAAGGTGATCAACTGCGAAAGCTCATCTGGATTCCAATCCTGTAGCAAGCCTTCCATGCGAGAAGCAAAGGTATCTAAGCGACTAAAGCTCTCCTGCAGCGGAAGATCCTGAACGGTTTGAAAAGCCGCCCCCATGCGAGAAAAGGAGGAGGAAAAGTCCATGGCCAGCCGGCCCCTGAGGCTTCCGTTTGGCGGAAGCACCGTTCCTTGCCTGCCGGGCGAAATGGAAATTTGCTTCCCGCCCATTAGTTCTTTTACCTGAATTTCTGCAATGGCGTCTTCATGAAGCGCAATGCGCGCATCCAGTTCGACCTCTACCTCGACCTCATCTGCTCCCGGCAGGATGGAGATCACCCGACCGGATGGATAGCCACGCACCATGAGCGGGTCTCCTTCTAATAAACCGTTGACATTCTCAAAGGTAAAGGTGTAGGTATGGGTGGCCGGACTAAAGACCTGAGACCGCAAGGCCCAGGCCACCACCAGGTAAAACAGGCCCAGGGCAGCCAATAGCGTTAGCCCAACTTTTATTTCTTTTTTCACGAAACTAGCTTAGGGTCCAGGGAATTTCAGCCGCCCCTTGTTCATGGCTAATCACCCTGCCAAGCACAAACAACCAATCTGAAAGACGATTCAGATAGGTCATGATTTCGGGCTGCAAGGGCTGCAGGGCATCCAGGGTTACCACCCTACGTTCTGCTCTCCGGCAAACGGTTCTGGCCAGATGGGCCCCAGAATTGGCGGGATGTCCGCCAGGTAGGATGAAATTCTTAAGCGGAGGAAGCGCCTCGTTCATGTTGTCGATGGATTTCTCCAATAAGAACACATCCTCCTCTGTCAATTCTGGCAGTTTAAAGCGCGACTTTTCCGGGTCGTTGGCCAAAAGGGAGCCCACCAGAAAGAGCTTTTCCTGAATCACCCGAATCAGGGGTAAATGCTCCCGGCAAGCCTCCTGGTCTCCCAGCCACCCCAAGTGGGCGTTCAATTCATCAACGGTGCCATAAGCTTCAATCCTCAGGTCATCCTTTGACACCCGGGTCCCGCCCAGGAGGGAGGTTTTACCAGCGTCGCCTTTCTTGGTATATATTTTCATTTCGTTCGTCTGTTCTTTCTTAGATACAATGGTCAACTAGCCGATGGGGGATTTGTTCCCAACTTATTCTACCAGGACAGAGTCGGAGAGGATGCCCGGTTGCAGGTCAATAAAGTTAATGGTCAGGCCTTTTTTGTCCTCATCAATCCGGAGACGCACTTCCATGCTGCTGATGAAGCGATTGGAACCATTCCAAACCTGATCGCCGAAACTCCCATTCGGTAACCCATAGGTGGGCTTCTGATTAAAGTAGTCCTGAATTTCATTGTACAGGCGGACGGTCTCTACCTCATTTGGCATCAAGACATTGGCGACGATGGATACCACCCGGTCCCGTTGATAGCCATATTTGGCCCGCTCTGGAAAGTAGTCTATCAATACGCTGGCATTTTCGCCCAGGTCATAGGCATAGTTTAAGCCATAAAGGTCAGCATGGCGCGGCGTGTGCGGCAATTCAATTTGTCGGGCCTGGTCGAGCTGATCCCCGAGGCTAAAGCCCCGTAAGGTGGTTTCTTCATCCGGGAATAGGTCCTGAAACAAGGTCGAATTTTGATAAGTCGCGTTCTGACAGGCCAGGAAGATCCCGCAAAAACAAGCAAGCAAAAGGGGCGAAACACGCTTCATATCCCAAAAGTAACAAAAGGGCAGCAATTCTGCTGAGCTTCCTCAGTAACCGATCATCCCGTATTTCCTTCCACCCAAGGACTTTGCTGTGGAATTTTTGCAAATCTTGGTTAGCTTAGCGAGCCGAATGTCGTTCTTCATTTATGCATTCTCAAACGTCCCAGCAATCTACTTTCTCTTTGGATCCCTCTCTTTCTGATAAAATCAATAAGGTAAACCTCCTGTTGGAGGAGCTCGAAAAAGTTGTGGTAGGCCAGCATCACATGGTGCACCGTCTCTTGATTGGCCTGTTCACCAATGGTCATATCCTTTTGGAAGGGGTACCCGGTCTCGCCAAAACCCTGACCATCAGCACCCTGGCCAAGGCCCTGGAAATGGACTTTGCCCGGATTCAGTTTACCCCAGACCTTTTGCCCGCAGACCTTTTGGGTACCATGATTTACAATCAGAAGAGTGGCACCTTTGAAGTAAAGCAGGGACCAATCTTCGCCAACATCGTCCTGGCAGACGAAATCAACCGTTCTCCCGCCAAAGTTCAATCGGCCCTACTGGAATCTATGCAAGAGCGTCAGGTAACCATTGGGGATCATACCTTTGAGCTGGACCAGCCCTTTTTGGTGATGGCGACCCAGAACCCCATTGACCAGGAGGGAACCTATCCCCTACCCGAAGCCCAGGTGGACCGATTCATGATGAAGGTCTTTGTTTCCTACCCCAACCGGAATGAGGAAAAGGCCATCATGAAGCGCATGGCCAAGACGCAAGCCCGCCACGAAGTTCAAGCGGTGTTCACCAAAGCTGATATCCTGGAAATCAGAAGTGCCATTGACGACATACAGTTGTCCGACCAACTGGAGGACTACATCGTAGACATCATCATGGCCACCCGCTATCCCGAACAGTATAGCATGCCTAAGCTAGCGGAGTATATCGAGTTCGGCGCTTCCCCCCGAGCCAGCCTCGCCCTCAACCTCGGTGCCAAGGCCAACGCCTTCCTCGCCGGTCGCAATTACGTCCTCCCAGAGGACGTCAAAGAGATCGCGCCCGACGTACTCAACCACCGCATCATCCTCAACTACGAGGCCGAGGCAGAGGAGATCTCTACCCTCGATTGTATCGACCTCATCCTGAGGAATGTAGAAGTTTAGCGCACCTTTTTTTACGAAAAAGTTTCCAAATACGGATAAGCCGATTATATTTGCATCCGCAATTGACCGTTGCACTCGTAGCTCAACTGGATAGAGCACCTGACTACGGATCAGGAGGTTGAGGGTTCGAATCCTTCCGAGTGTACTGAAAGCCCTTACAACAGTGATGTTGTGAGGGCTTTTTTTATGGAAGAATTTAGTCCGCCATTCCTTCCTTTACCCTTCAATATTTTTTCTAATTGAGAAAATTTCTGTCAAACAGAGAAATAAAAGTTTCCCTAAGCTGCCTATTTTGACGAAAAGCGCACTTTTATCCAATGGCATTATTTATTCATAGTGACTGTACCAAGGTGCTATCCCAAATACTATGTAATAACTTAACCATTGTATTATGGCTATTCGTTCCACTTCAGGTTCCAAAGCCTACTTTTTGGGAATCGGTATTGATAAATACCAACACCAACCTCATCTCTTCAACGCGGTAAAGGATGTTCGTGATTTTTCTGATCGCCTCTGTCTTGAATATCAATTCACCCCTTCTCGCAGCACAGTTCTCACCAATGAGGAGGCGAGTAGGAAAAATATTTTGCAGCACCTACATCGGCTTTGCCAGGAGTTGGGTCCAGGAGATGATCTCATTATTTATTTCGCTGGCCATGGCATCGTTGAAAGAGATAGGCTACAAGGGTACTGGATCCCCGTAGAAGGGAAAGAAGATGAGATTCACACCTTAATTTCTCATTCAGAAATCATCGCCTTTGTCAAAGTCTTTAAAGCCAGACATGTAGTATTAATTTCAGACGCGTGCTTTTCAGGGTCTATTATTCCAAGAGATGCAAGCTCCCTTGCCAATCGGTTAGAACCACTTCCTTCTCGCTGGGTCCTTACTTCTGGTAGGATTGAACAAGTATCTGACGGAGAGCCCGGGAAAAACAGCCCTTTCTCCCAATCCATGCTGACTTGCCTTAAATATTCGCAAGAAAGGGATATCCCTATTTCCTCATTTATTCAACAGGTGACAAACGTAACTGTTCGTAATGCTCGCCAAACCCCGGAGGGTACCTTCATGTTTGGTGTAGGCGATCGTGGCGGTCAATTCGTGTTCCATTCAAATAACGAAGGAAAGTTCCGGATTCCCTCATTATCACCATATAAGAAGCCTAAAAGTGCTCAGGAAATTGAGCAAGTGTTTTGGGAAGAAGCACAGCAGAAAATGAAGTTAGCCCTTTTTAAACGCTATCTATATTCATTTCCCTTAGGGATTTACTCGGAGAGGGCTAAAGAAATGATCCAAAATCTTCAAAGTCAGGAAAGAGTGGAAGAAATGGACTGGCATTTAGCGCGACAAGCAAACGAACTAAAATCAATCGCGCATTTCTTAGAAAAATATCCCCAAGGATCCTATTGTGAAGACGCAATAATTTGGAAGAAAAGGCTTGAGTGGGAGACGGTGAAAAAAGAATTAGACCCCAGGAAAATTGAAACTTTTCTAACTAGAAATCCAAATTCAAGATACTATGGGGAGGCACAAGATTATTGGCTGAAGGCTGCTGGGTATTATCGCGGAAAAGAGAGCGAGGACTATATAAGGCATGTAGTAGAAAAGTACCCCACACATTATCGAATCCAAGAATGGAGGGACCTTCTGGTGGAAGCTGAATACAGCACAATCATGAGAACCAGAGATCATTCTAGCATGATGCAGTACATTCAGAAAATGCCTCCATCAAAATTTCGCGAAAAGGTCACTGAAAACAGAGTTAAGGCAATTCTAAAGCAAAGCGGAGATTTAGCATTGAAAGAAATTGACCATTTTTTAACTCTTTTCCCGGATTCAAAATATGTCGCAAGGCTTGAATCTAAAAGAGAATATGAAATCTATCAAAAAGCTGAAAAATCCCCTACAATAGCCGGGTTAAGCCATTATTTATCCGTTTATCCTTATGGGAGTTTTACCAGTGAAATTCGAACAAAAATAAATAGAAAATTGACTCAGTTAAACGGCTGGGGCATACCCTTACTATTAATACATTTTCACTATTCCAACCCCTATTTATGGTAATAAAGTTGATGTAGATAAATAGGGAAATGTTTATTAA
>JBCBGC010000198.1:0-8831 GCA_038527215.1 Bacteroidota bacterium | reverse complement strand
CATCATACCATGACCATGATGCACAATAACATCATCAAAGCCTTGATCCTTACCCTATGTTGGGGATTGAGCTTAGAAACAGGCTTCTCCCAAGCGGTTACGGGAGGACCTGGCCAGCCGGAATTTAGTTCCTTTGAACCGAGTTTCGGCAACCAACTCGTCCAACCGAACACCGGGAATTTTACCTATTCAGTTCCTGTCCTCAGTGTTCCCGGCCCGAACGGCAGTTACGACATGTCTCTCTTCTATCATGGAGGCGTACGGGCAGACCAAGTCGCTTCCTGGACCGGCCTGGGCTGGAATATCAATCCCGGGGCCATCAATCGTGTGGTCATGGAATCTCCAGACGATTGGCGAGATAAAGAGCGCTTCCTCATGGCTTATGATGACCTGGGAACGGTAACCACCAATTTCCTTTCTATTTCTGGAACGGCGGATGGAACCAGTCTGGGTGCTTCCTTTAGTTGGGGCAGTAACCAGAGCTTTGGGGTAGGAGTAAGTGTGGCAGGGGTAAGCATGAACAACCATGGAGGCGACCTAAATGTCGGTGCCATGGGGTTCAATGTAAACCTTACCGGCAGTGCCGCCACCAGTAGCCCCATTCCTCAAAATATCTATTCAGTAACTGATAAGGCCTTTCTCATCATACCTACGCCCTGGGTAACTGTAACTTATAAAGGCTCTACTACCAAATATTGGTACGCCATCAATGAAATGACCAGACACTGGGGTAGTGCCTATGTGGATGATACAGACGGGATTAGTTCGCCCTGGCATCCTTTCAGACCTGACTATTACACGCATTTCTACGAAATGGGAAACCAGGATGTGGACGGTAGATTTAATAACCTCTCCTTTCCCGCCTACGACCGCTTTATGGCCTCAGGTGAGGGTATTGGCGGAGAGTTTTCCCTCAACTATTTCCAAGAAGGAAAACTCAGTCGCTGGGAACAAAGAGAAACCGAATCTAATACTACCCTTGAAGAAATCACTACCGGAGGCGGAGGCATCAACATTTCCTTGCCGATCGATAAAATCCACATGTCTTTCGGGCACCAAAAACTCTCAGTACCCACCAATCCTGCAGGGATTTGGGATCAAAAGCCCTGGCCTCTTTCCGGGCAAGTAGGCGTTGATATAGTCCGAGCCAATAATTCTCCCACCATTCCTGGCAACGGGTATTTCCAGCCCACCACCAATCAACCAGGAACCCCCTCCCCTATTCGCTGGTTCACCAACCAGGACCTTTACGAAAACTATCACCAAAATTCAGCCTCAGACATCAAGGATTTGGGCTTCATGGAATATAGCGCCATCTCCCAGGATCGGGGCGAAGATGATATTTTGTTTGATCCGGATGGCATCGGAGGGATGATGATTACGGCAGCCAATGGCTATACCTATCACTATGCCTTGCCAGTCTATCAATTCGAAACCGTAAACGGTCGAGTAACCAATGCCAATGGCAACGAATTTTTTGTGGATAGTCAGCCTAGAAAATATGCCACCCAATGGCTGCTCACTGCGATTACCGGTCCTAATTTTGTCGACCGGGGTTCTGGTCCCAATCAGGACAATCCCAACGGTGTCATTGATGATGAAGATTTAGGATACTACGTAAAATTCAATTATGGTAAGTGGACGGATGGCTACCTGTGGCGTACGCCTTACACAAACTACACCCTTGCTAACTCCACTGGCGACCGAGGTACCTTTCAATTTGGTAGAAAACAAGTCTATTACCTAAACTCTGCTGAAACTGCCACCCATGTTGCCTACTTCGTCAAAGATGTACGACAGGATGGGATGGGAGCAGACTTAAGCCAAATAGCAACTACCACCACGAATGGCGGCACGACCAGTCACCTGGATTTTTTCACCAAAACCATCCTCGATGGCCCTTCGCCTAATTGTGAGGATGCACCCAAATATCAGGATCGCAACCACTTTGTTTTCTCCGAAACCAATGCACAGCCCCACAAACTCCTCTACCTCAAGGAAATCCTTTTGGCCAGAAAGGAAGATTTGAGCCTGAATACTTCGGGCATCCCAGCCCATTTTCCTGCGGCTAGCCAGAACGGCTTTGTACATACCTCCAGTATCATCAACGTAGAAAATGATGGCTTTACGCTTTCGGATGACTGCGACAATTTAGGCGTTTGGACGACGGTTGCCGCCAACCTGCATGGCATGAACTATTCCGATAACATCCTGGATGTAAGTGATGTACCTGCCAATATTGATGACTTGATCATCAACCGCATAGAGATGGATTACAGTTACCGTCTGATGGAGCAGACTCCCAATTCAGTCTCCTCCAGCAGTAACCCTGGCGAAATCGGAAACCAAGGCAGGCTTACCCTTGAAGCAGTAAGAACCGCTGGTCGCAATGGAGAAAACTCCATTCCAGGCCTGGCCTTTACCTACTTTGATTTTGCTGACTATGACGAACAAGATATTGATAGCTGGGGGTATCTGGCTGGCACCGATGTGCGAAAACTCCCTGAGGTTTTGAAAGAAGCCCATCCTAAGCCTTTTTTAAAGAATGGCAACTTATCAGAAATCCTGCTTCCAGAAGGCGGCAAGATCACCATTGATTACGAATCTGACACCTATGACCGAGAGGCATTCTTAGGCACTCGCGAGGTGATTGATTTCCAGCAGCTCAATCTGTCTGCTACGCCCATGCCGAATATTTCCAACCCGACGCATTTTGTTCTGGATCTCAACGAGGCGGAGTTTGAAGCCTTGAGTCCATACATGCCGGTAGGAACCAGCTTTATGATTAATGTAGAGGTAGAATGTTTTGATTACAGTACGAATACCGAATACACCACAACCCACTCCATGACCGCCCAGATATCGGCGATTAATGCTGCAGCCAATGAATTAGAAATCACTTTCAACGGAATCATTCCCACTTCAACCGGGAATACTATTTGTACCGTGTATGATGCTACAATTAGCCACCAGATCGGGAATTATACGCCCTATGGTGGAGGTACCCGTGTGAGGGAGATTGTTCGGCACGACCTGGAAGGCAACCAGTACACCCAGCAGTATACCTATGCTGGAGGCGCTACTTCTTACCGTATGGGAAGAAACTCGGAGGAGATCCCTTACTTTCAGGAATTACCAGGACCAGGGGTCATGTATGGCACCTTTGAAACTGAAACGATCAGTGCCTTAGGACAATCCGGCGGAAAAAGAATCTCCACCTTTGAGGAAATCGAAAACCGTTCAACCCAAATGACCGAAAAGGAATTTGCCATGGGTGAACATCTTTACATTGAAGATATGACTGGCGGCGTATTGGGGACCAAAGCCGATGATTACGAATATGCCAACAACCCCTACATGGGTTATGAGGATAATATTTGGGCCCGGGTTTCGGTGATTCATGACAAAAGCAAGTTTATCGGACGTCCGCTCACCATGGAAAAATATTCTCCCTTAGGCACCATGATGAAAAAGACTGAGTACCAGTATTACAACTACGATATCGGAAATACCGGGAAGTACCAAGAGACCTTTTCTGACGTAAAGGTGTATACGCATAGACACACCACCTATGGCAATCCAACCGTGATCAATATTTCCTCCGATTGGTATTTCACCTCAACCAGTAAAATATCTTACCCCTCCGTCCTGAGAGCGATCACGGAATATGAACCTGGCACCGAATCCCGGACGGAATTTGGCGACTTTGACCTCTATACAGCTAAGGCTAAAAGAACCATCTATATTGGGGATGATGGAGAGCAAGTAAAACATCAGGTGAGTTTCCTGCATGAAGATGTAACGGGCATGGGACCAAAAGTCGCTAACCCTCAGTATACCAACCAACTGAATGTGGTAGGGACTGCTACCACCTCCTTCTCTGAAGATGACGGGGCTAGCTGGGAGGTAACGGATGCCACCGCCCAGACCTGGAACAATAACTGGAATTTTAAGAATCATCAGGATGGCACCCCGCTCACCGGCGCCAACCTGTACAAAATTCATCTCCCTGCTGCCTCATTTAGCTGGAAAGGCTTCCTGAACCCCAATGGCAGCTATCAGAATTACACCCCCTTTGATCCTGCAAATCCCACCGGTAACCAGTGGAAAAAGATTGGACAGGCCACCGAATATGACCTCCAGAAAGGCGGGGTAGAAGTCGAAGATCTCAGCAATCGATACACCGCCATTCGGGTCGGATATCAAGACTATGCACGCCCCATTGCCCAAGGAGCCAATGCCCGTCAAGCAGAAATCGCTTATAGCGGAGCAGAAGATTATGATGCGGGTTCCGGTTATTTTGGCGGGGAAGTGAGACTGGTAAACGGGACGGTATACCAGGAAACTCAGGATCGCTATGACCTCAATGACAACTATCGTTCAGATCTAAAAACCCATACCGGCGACAATTCCGTCCGTCTGGGGGGCGGCACCCAAGAAGGATTCCGCTATACCCAGCCCCTCGTAGCGAACGCCAATGATAAAGGCTTTCTCATTGGTCGGGATTACCGAGCTGCTGTATGGGTAAGAAGTGAGTCAGGCGAAATCCCTGAAGATGCCATCCTCTATGCCCAATTAGGCACGGGCCAGCTCGTCGAAGCCAGTCCTGACGCCCAGACCATCCGGGCAGGAGAGCATTGGTACCTGCTCACCCTGGACATAAAATTCTCCAGCTTTGGTCATCCCGGCCTGGGTACTATCCTCAACATTGGGGTCAAAAGAGAAACCGGAGTCGAAAACCTGTACTTCGATGATTTCAGGGTTCATCCGGTGAATTCTCCGCTGGCTTCTTCTGTGTATGACAAGAAGACCGGAGATGCCATTGCGACCCTGGACCAGGAAAACTTTTCCACCATCTATCGCTACGATTCTATGGGTAGATTGATCTGGACCTATCGGGAGACCCAAGAGGGATTCCAGAAGGTCATGAACAAAACTTTTAATTATTCAAGAAATCCCTAAGCGTAAGGGTCCGGATATGTACTACATAACCGGACCCCTTTATCCTATTTGCCTCATAAGATGAAAAAATATTTAGCTGGCTTTTGGGTTCTCTGGCTGCTGTTTTTTTCCATGGGAACCGCCCAACCTCTGGCTTCAGGTTATGCTGGGTTCGTAGATTCTCTTGCCTCGGAGGCACCGGTTCCCCCTACACCCCAAGAGGTTTTTGCCAACCCCTTTTCTCTACGCAACTATTGGGGCCAGGATGCTCCCCGTTTGGAGACCTACTCGCCTCAAGCTATGGCTATGCAACGTGCCCTCAACGAAAGGGAAGAAGCCATCTGGACCTATTCTCCGCTGGGCCAGCCAGAGGAATGGGTTGCCATTGATTCCCTGGCCATCACCCCCTATACCTGGAAGTGGGTAAAGCTTTCGGTGATTAAAAAAGATCAAACCGAAAGTCTCATTAGCCTGCGTAGACCCAATCAATGGTTGAAAAAATGGCAGGCCAACGAAATTGGAAATACCTTTTGGATCGAATTACCGGAACTGGGCATACAAGGCACGGCCACCGTAACGGCCATTTTACCCAACCAGCTGGATTCAAGATTATGGGATGAAAAAAGATCTGGCAACCTGGTTCTGAGGCCTTTAACTGGGTATTTCCAGCATACTGCCAGTGAGTTGGTTTCCTTATCTTTCAAAGGATCCGCCGAACAACTGGTCGCCACTTCCTCCCATCCGGTAAAATCAGTTTCGAGAAATGCCTGGGTCAAAGCCGGTAACTTAGCTAAGGGGGAACATCTTTTCACCCGAGACAGTGCCGCAACTATTGTCCAAAACGCTCCTTCCCTTGCCCAGCAGCAGGTATACAATCTGGAGGTTTACCGGGATCACAATTATTTCGTCTCGGAGCTACAGATTCTGGTCCATAACAATTGTTTCTTACCTAAACTGGGGATCGAAAAATTTGATAATATGGACCTCAGCAAAGCCTCTGGGGATGAACTAGAACAATATGCCATGGCTTTCCAGAATAAATATAAATCAGGGGATGTCGAAGGAATGACCAGGGATCAGGCTGCCCATTTTATAAAACTGCTTCGGGAAAAAGGGGTTGACTTCAGGATAGATGATCCCCACTTTAAACCAAACAACCCCTGGAAAATGAAACATATTAATGTGGGAGGAAAAGGCAAAGGCCATATTCCTATCTTGGACCGATAATGACGTACAAAATTCTAGGGCCCATTCACGCCCGTCCAGATTTTGCGATAAACTCGAAATATCGAGGCATCGAAAGACAGCAGTTCCCCAGCGGAAAGGCTGTGGACCCCTCCCTTAAACCCACCTTAGACCTAGCCCTCAACCGGTATTTCGATACGATCGACCAAGCCGATACGCCTCCGAAAGTACTTGTTCAGTTATCGGAAGAATTTTCCCGCATTGCTCAGGAAACCTACGAACTCATTCTCCTCAAGGAACCGGAGGTTCCTGCACCGAGCGCTTTGTCCCTGGACTTTTTGGGATTTGAACCCATCCTGGAGCACGGCGAATTGTCCATGATCCATTATTGGCTGCGTAGCAGGACCCCGGAGGGAGCAGCGCTTTTTGATGCCTACCAGCCCAAGCTGAACGAGCACTATTTGTTCCCCCATGCTGACTTGGCCCAGCGATTTACGATTGAGGTCCTTAAAACCGTAGACAAGTCAGCTGAGCATTACCACGGATTCAATCATTCCAGGATTCAGGTATTAGAGGTTTTCCGGGTGAAAGGCGTTGGCTCATCGCCCCGAGAAAAAGCAAGCTAAATCAGCCCTTTTCGCACTAAAAAAAGCCATCCATGAAACAAATAATCATCTTCTTTTGCCTTGCGGCCTTCCCGGTCTGGGTTTTTCCGCAGATGCCCCTCACAGCTCAGCTACCTCAATTTTCGGGCCTTCCTGGCACCATGCCTGCCCCTATAGCGGCGATGACTCAGCCTCAAAAACTGATGACCTATTGGGGAAATGAAGCCATGCCCATGGAATGGTACACAGAGCAGGAAATAATCCTACAACAACGGCTCAACAAGCGGGAAAGCGACGCGGTGAGGACGTACCTTCCCTTGGAGGCATCGATCTCCTATGCTGGAATTGACCAGGAAGCAATCACCCCTTACACCTGGAAATGGGTCAAGCTGCGCATGGCTAAAGCGGATGGAACCATCAGCAAAATTTCCTTGCGACGCCCCAATTGGTGGATTCAACAAAAGGGTGCAGACAAAATCGGACATATCGTGCACATCAACCTACCTGAAATGGGTCTGCAGGGGGACGCCACCGTATTACAAATCCTGCCTAACCAATTGGATACGCGCTTCTGGCAGGAAAAAAGGCAGGGCGATTATATTTTACGTCCCATTACCGCAAAGTTTGAGCACCAAAGCGATCAGGTAGCTCATTACTTTTTTGAAGGCCTGGACCAGCCCATTGGAGCAACAGCCTCTCACCTATTCTGGTCCGTGGATCATCAAACCTGGCAGCAGATTAGGGATTTTGAGATCGGACAGCGGGTAAAAACGCCCCAAGGCGTGGCTGTCCTGAAAGCTATCCAACCGCTTCCGGGCCTTCAAACCGTGTACAACCTGGAAGTATATCGGGATCATAACTATGCCGTGTCTGATCTGGGCATTCTGGTTCACAATGATTGTTTGCCCGATGTCCGCTGGATCAAACACGATATTTGGAATGAATTAAAAAGGGCTAATCTTCAGAAAAAATTCAAAAAAGCCATGGATAAAGGCCTGGCTGAATCGCGGAAAGATGCGTCAGGTATTATCAGGCTCACCGATAATGAAGTTGTAAAGCACGGAGGACATGTGTATAAACACAAGATCAAAGACCCCAATACAGGTTGGCGACTCTATGGTCGCATTGATGAAAATGGGGCCTTAATTTTCGATCATTTGACAAAAAAGTAATGCGATGGATGATTCAGCATTCCTGGACCGTATAAAAGCCGAAGCAGAAGTTCTTAGTCAGGCCTTTTTGCAAGGAGAAAACAAAGAATATCAAGCGGAAATCCCGGTTCAGCATCAATCTTCCGTGAGCCTAAACTTCTCCCATACCCATGTGGTAGTGGAAGATGCCCGGAGAAAAACCCCCTATTATATGGTACGCTTTGAAATTCGGGTCGGCTCCCAACAGGAAATTCCCATTTACCACCTGGATTTTGAATTCTCTCCGGAGGGAGAGCTATGGGATGCCTTCTACCTCAAAGTTTAAGCGCTCCCTCCTACAAAGTATAGATTCCATGTAGCACAAGCATTTTCTCATGCGCAACCAAAAACTCAATCGGCTGTTGATTCCGGCAGTGATCCTTATCTGGATAGGGGTCGGCTGGCGGTTTTTGGACAAAAGCCCAGATCATAGCCCTTCCTCTAGTCCCGCTACCCAGCAGGCAGGGTTCACCGGGTTTTCTCCCGACACCTTCTCCCTCCTTCTCAGCTACCCAGATCCCTTTTCCGCCAAGCGAGTTCCCCCTCAAACCCGCAAGCCCGTAGCTCGCGGACCAAAGGTGATCACCAAGGTAGAGCCCCCCGCTCCCAAACCACCTTTGGACATGCATTACATCGGCTATGTGCAGGGCACGGACACCACCCAGGCCACGGCTTTAGTGCGCTGGAAG
This sequence comes from Bacteroidota bacterium, assembly GCA_038527215.1. GTDB lineage: Bacteria > Bacteroidota > Bacteroidia > J057 > J057 > JAWPMV01. Next base: position 221 of record JBCBGC010000198.1, on the reverse strand, counting down.
GGGCAGGTAAAAACCATTTCGGTAGGCCTGCAGGAAGGGCCCTGGGAGATTCGCAACATCCGGCCAGACCGGGTAGAAGTTTGGTTTTCTGATTCGCTTTATCTGGTCAGTCGGTAGCATGGGCAAGCCGCGACATATCTACCTGCAAGGCAGTAGCCTCCTCTACACCTTGATGATTGGCCTGGTGATCAGCGGCCTCATTTCCGGCTATCTGCTCTTAC
>JBCBGC010000197.1:0-8834 GCA_038527215.1 Bacteroidota bacterium | reverse complement strand
GTCATCCAACAAGTTCCCTCCAAATACATCGCAGAATTTTGTGGAATCTCTCCGGGTTGGCTCAGCAAACTCAAAAAATAACCTCCCTCCCCTTCCAAAATAATTTGCATTGGCCCCATTTCTTGTATTAATGCAAGATTTCTGGAAAGGGGGCCGCCTAGCTTTGCCAATAATCATATAAAGACAGCAAAAATGGCAAAGTCATATCTTGGTTTTAATGCGAAAGATCTTCAATCAGCATACGCCTCCTTCTACCAGGAAAACATGGTAGCGGTTCAGGAAGGCATCGTAGCGCACAGCAAAAAATCCCTTCCCTGGGGAACTCTGCCCGACGTCGATAACATGGCCTACCTGGAAAAAGCGGGGGATACCGCTACAGAAACCGGCTATGCTATAGCTGAGGATGGGAGCATCGCGGTGGCGGTTAAAACCCTCCTGCCCCAAACTACCCCAGAGATGTGGGATTGGTGGTTTGGCTGGCACGGTTCGGAAAATGCCCGCTATAAATTGTGGCACCCCAAAGCCCATCTAAGCGCCCGATGGGCCGATGAAAGAAAGGATGTCTGTTACATTGGCCGCACCTCCCTCATCGAGGAATACATAGGCGAAAACCCGCTGGAGGCGGCCATTCAGTTTAAGTCACCCCTTGAATTCGGCTTTTCTGCTGACGCCCTTAACCATCGAGAGAAAGCGGTTTACATCTGTGCTCGTCTGGGGCACGCCAAGTTTCCCGTGGATTTTGGATACCTCGTCCATCAAATCCGGCAAACTCCAGCAGGAACAGAAATGCGCTCCCGCTTTTGGGTAGGCGGCCAATACGTAGCGGCCCGCACCGACAACCTGATCAACAAAGCGGCCGTGAAAGTCCTGAAGACCTTTCAGTCCCTTCCCAAAAACTTTGGACAAGACCTGCTCCTGCACTGTGCGGAAGAAATGAGCCATCTCGACTCCATCCTGCCGCAATTGTACGCTACCTACGCCAGTGAGGATGCTCCTTTGGCCATCAGTGGCAACAGCATCTATCAGGGAGATGAGCACTTTGAACAAGCTGTCATGGCTACGCTTTTCAACAAAACGCCAGTAGCTCGAAGACCGGCGGGTATTTATGAGCCCAAGACGGTAGAAGACATCATCAACATTGTTCGCTACGCCAAAAAGGTCGGTCGCAGAATCACCATTACTTCCGGCGGACACAGCTTCAGCGCGAACTTCCTGCGGGACGATTGTTTGCTGATTGATATGAAGTATTTCGACCAGTTCACGGTGAATGTAGAGGAAAAAACCGCCGAAGCAGGTCCGGCTGTAGGAGGCAGTACCCTCATGAAAGCCTTGTATAAAAAAGACCTGTTCTTTCCTGCGGGACATTGCCAGGGCGTTTGTTTGGGAGGCTATCTATTGCAGGGCGGCTACGGTTGGAATGGGCGCAAGCTTGGGATCGCCTGTGAAAGTGTAACGGGCCTGGACATCATTACCGCGGAAGGCGAATTGGTATATGCCGATAAGGAAACCAATGCGGATCTTTATTGGGCAGCCCAGGGTTCCGGAGCGGGATTTTTTGGAATCGTGGTAAAATTCTACCTGCGCGTACATGACTTGCCAAGATATAGAGCCGTGATCGTCCACGATTTTCGGATCAAACATTTGGAGGACGTATACAGATGGGCTTATGACGTAGGTCCATCCATCCCCAAAGCGGTGGAGTTCCAAATGCTCATGAGCAAAAATGTCATGAACTTCCTGGGACCTGGCATCGAAGCAGTGGCCCCTATTTTTGCCGATACCAAAGATGAATTCGAAGAGGCTAAGGCTTTCATGAAAAATAGTCCGATTGCCCATAAAGCCATGATCCGTACCCCTGCCATTGACCCGGGTATCGACATGCTGTATAAAACCGTGATGTCCCACTATCCTGAAGACCATTGCTGGGGGGTAGATAATATGTGGACCCACGCCCCGATTGATGACCTCCTGCCTTACCTCGAAGGGATTGCTGAGGACCTCCCTCCTGCCCCTTCCCACCTCCTTTGGCTGAATTGGCATCCAGGTGAACTGACGACCGATATGGCCTACAGCAATGAGGATAACATTTACCTGTCCATGTACAGCTGCTGGAAGGATCCCAAAGACACCCCTAAGTATGGAGATTGGGCGAGCAATACCTTGCGTAAAATGGAGCACCTCGCTACGGGGATCCAATTGGCGGACGAAGCCCTCCACAAGCGAACCGCTCCTTTCATGGCCAAAGAAAAACTAGAGAAGGTGCAACTGATTCGTTCTCAAAGGGATCCAGGTAGCCTCTTCCACGAATGGCATAGCAAGCCTGAATAAGTCAGTCCTCGATTGAATTTTTATCCCGAAAAAATGCACAAACTCCGCTATAACCTTCGTACGGATGGGGTATTCTATCTGCTGATCATCGGCTATGCCTACCTTATCCTGAACATGAGCCTGCGCCTGTGGTTTGGGGAAGGTATCAACATCTTTGCCACCTACAGTACGGCGGCTAGCCTGGCAGACATGCTGGTGGATGCCAACAAAGTTTACTGGTCGAAAACCTGTTTCCTCTTTCTGACCCTTTTTCTCTATTTTCTCAACTTCGATTATCGTTTTGCCGCAGGTGTGGGGGCCAGCTTCTGGTCCATCAGCTTGATTCTGATGTTTGGTCCCAGCCCTGTGCTACTGGGGGTAGCGGGGATCGGCCTGGCCCTTCTGGCCCAGCAACTGCTGAGAAAGCAAGTGCGCACGCCCAGGGAAGCGGTTGTGGCTTAACAAGCATTTTCTTTCCAAGCAGATCAGGCCCCTACGCCAAATGGCGTAGGGGCCGATGTTATTTACAAGTTCTGGAACCTGAATAGGTAGGATTGCCCCCAAAAGGGGAGGTCAACCATGAGCCTAACTAGCCCACTCCTGATAATGAAAAGCATCCACTTCTTCCCACTCCTTCTCCGCTTCCCGGCGGGGTGCATTCCGGCTTTGCTGCTCTAAAGAAATTCGAGCCATTTCCCGCTGGATTTCTTCCTCCTTCCAGGAACCGTCAAAGGGACGATTAACCGACCATCCAAACAGGGAGACATAGACCACCCCTAAGATGAGGGCCAGGATCATGATGGGAAATTTAATCCAAAAAGCGGCACCTCCTCCCACATTCAGGCTGACTACATACAGGATGACAGAAATGGCAGCAAAGACGGTGGAAATGATGTAGAATCCGTGCTTCGCTTCTACTTTTTCTTCAGCTAGTTTTCTTAACTCTTTTTCCATAACGCGGTTGAAAATGGTGAGGGCTGTCTGATGAGAAATGGCAGCCTTGATAAAGGCTGTAGCTATCCAAAAGAGCAGTGAGGGGAAGGAAAGGTTGGAACAATTGGAAACAAGCCGTAAAAACCGCCCTTATCGAGGCTTTGTTAGCAGGTAGCCCATTTGGAGGACTGAGGTATCAAGTTCCCTCAGCCCTGTTATCAACTCTTGCTAATCGTGTCAGACTGGGGGAGGAAAGCCATGGGGGTGTCTTGGAGGGCAAGGCCTAGCTTGCATCTCTGAAGTATTTATCTAGTTTTGCAACAATGTTGCATCTACATGATGCGTGATCCGATTTTCACAAACCTCAAACAAGGTCACCCCTCCCTCCCTTTTTTAGCCAGAACCTCAGCTTAATATGTAGTTGCCCATGGAAAAACCCAGTCATAAAGCGATATCCCTATTTATGCTCCTCTTCGTCTTCACCTTAACCGGCTACGGTCAGCAGGCCAGGCTATCAGGGACCGTAAGTAAAGAATCCGGAGAGCCGCTACATACCGCAAAGATTGTGCTTGAAGGGACCCCATTTGGCGCCACGGCTGAGGAAGATGGGACTTTTTCCATAGAAAACATCCCTGCTGGCACCTATACGATCACTGTCAGTTTTCTAGGCTATCTTTCCCTTTCGGAGGAGATCGCATTGAAAGGAAGTCAGGCCCTGGAGAAAGCCTATTCTCTGCGTGAAGATGCCTTAAACCTGGAATCGGTGGTGATCAGTGGCACCCGCTATGAGCAAGATCGGGTAAACAATCCTGTGGTGGTAAATGTGGTGGACGACCGAATTTTGAATGCCACCCAATCCATCGCCATTTCGGATGGATTGAATTTCCAGCCCGGGGTTCGGGTGGAAACGAACTGCCAAAATTGCGGATTTACCCAGGTAAGGCTGAATGGCCTGGAAGGTGCCTATTCCCAAATCCTGATCAATAGCCGCGCGGTGTTTAGCACCCTCAACAGTGTCTATGGCCTGGACCAAATACCCACCAACATCGTGGACCGGGTCGAAGTGGTCCGTAGCGGGGGATCTGCCCTTTACGGCTCAAACGCCATTGCCGGCACCATTAATATTATCACCAAGGATCCGGTGGTCAATAACTGGGAATTCCGGACCAACCTTGCCCAAGTTGGCCGCGAAGCCCTGGATCGGACCTTCAACCTCAATGGCTCCATCGTAAATGAAACCCTGACCAGCGGCATTACCCTCTACGGTATGAGTCGCCAACGCGATAGCTATGATGCCAATGGAGATGGCTTTACCGAATTGGTAGCCCTTGAGAATACCGTGCTGGGAGCCAAAGCATTCTTCAAACCGGGAGATCGCAGTAAAATCACCCTGGATGTGAGCGCCTTGGAAGAATTTCGCCGAGGGGGAGACCGCCTGGAGCTAGCCCCACACTTTACAGATATAACCGAAGAACTCGACCACAATACCTTTTTCGGGGGACTGACCTATGAGCTAACCAGCAAAAATAACCGCAACAGATTCCAAGTCTACGCTTCTACCCAGAACACCCGCCGTGATAGCTACTACGGAGGACTAGGCGGTGGGCGGACTGCCGCGGATAGCGCCCTGGCCATTAATGCCTATGGGTTGACCACGGACCTGGCCATCGTCGCCGGAGCCCAGTACAACCATTATTTCCCCAACAATGATGTGCTGACCGTGGGCGTTGAGAACCAGGCCTATCGAACTCAGGACGAAATCGCGGGTTATAATCGTCTGGTAGATCAGCAAGTGAATGCCACCGGAATTTTTGCCCAATATGAGTGGAAACCTTTTGAAAAATTCACGGCCTTGCTGGGAGGGCGATACGATGTATCCGACATAAACGGATTTTATGCCGTGGCCAATGAGGAAAGAACCGCGGATGTCAACGTAGGCGTATTCAGTCCTCGGGCGACTTTATTGTACAAAATCAACGAAAATCTCCGGTTTAGAGGGGGCTATGCCCGGGGCTTCCGAGCGCCACAAGCCTTTAATGAAGACCTGCATATTTCCTCAGCAGGAGGCGATCAGGTATTTGTGCTGCTTTCGGATGGCTTGGACAAAGAGACCTCCGACGCCTTTACGGGTTCTTTGAATTACACTAACAATATCGGTCTGGACCAAATCAGCCTTTTGGTAGAGGGCTTCTACACCCGCTTGCAAAACCCCTTTACCCAGGTAAGTCGGGGAGATATCGGGGACATTATTTTAGAAGAGGTAGTAAACGGAGCGGGCGCTACGGTCGCAGGGGCAAATTTCGAAGCGGGATATTCCCCCTCCGGCAAGTTTGCCTTTCAGTTGGGCGGCACGGCTCAGCAAACCAGTTATGACGAAGCCCAGGAGATTTTTGCTCCGGAGGATAACGACGGGGTGGCCATTACTGTAGATGAATTTGTCAGGACGCCCAATGTTTATGGCTACTTCACAACCTTCTATAATGTAACGGATGCTTTCAAAATAGATCTAACAGGAACATACACAGGTTCGATGATCGTGCCGCGGGTAGTAGGCGCAGATGGCTCACCGGATTTACTGGAGGCGAATCCGTTTTTTGATGTCAACCTCAAGTTAAGCTACCGCCTCAGGGTGTCCGATGATTTCAACCTGGAAGTGAGCGGAGGGGCTCGCAACCTCTTCAACAGCTACCAGCCGGAGTTTGATGCGGGGCCAGAACGCGACTCTGACTTTATCTATGGACCAGCGGCCCCACGATCATTCTTTATTTCGATCAAAATTGGAAACCTAAATTAATGCGCAAATCAATTCTTCTGCTCGGTATCCTTTTGCTGTTCTGGCACACACCAGCGAGTGCCCAGGATAGGGAAAGCGTACACTGGCTTAGCTTTGAACAACTGGAGGATTCCCTGGCCGTCCAGCCCAAAAAAGTCTTTATCGACTTTTACACCGACTGGTGCGTCTACTGCCGCAAAATGGACAAGGTGGTCTTTACCAAGTCCTCAGTGATCGAGCTTTTGAATAAAGAATACTACGCGGTTCGCTTCGATGCGGAAAGCGAGGCCGTCATCGCTTTTGGAGGACGGGAATATATCAATGATCAGCTGGGCACCTCTCGTAATCCCTTACACCAAATCGCCCAACTACTGGCCCGCCGGGAAGGACAGTTTAGCGCCCCTACCCTGGTCATATTGGACGAAGAATTCAAGATCACGGGTCGGTATTTTGAGTATTTGGACAGCAAGCGGCTGGTAAAAGCCTTGCAACGGTGAATGAGGAGAAGCTATTTTTCCTGTCAACCTCCCCTTCCTCTAACATTATAAACCCGCTGGCCCTCAGCGAACCGCCAGGGTTTAAATGCCGGTGGGTCCTGCAGGGATTGGCCTGGGAAGCGTCCCTTTTGAAAACCTGATTGAAGTTTACCGGCCCCGCTTGAACCGTTACCAACTCGTACAAATTGCCCCTGCATAGGTTCAAGTGCCAGATTATTCATTTAGCCTTTGTAAGCTCTAAAAGACCAACCATATTAAATAATTCCGTACCCTAATTTTAATTTTTAATAGCCTTCCACGTAACCCAGATCCAGTTTTCAAGCAATTGTTTGGGAACTGGATTTTAAAGTGAATCTAGAAGGGACAACTCACCTAATTTGTTGAAATAGGGTTGTTTTTAATTTCACCTGGGTTTTAAATGTTATAAAGTCCTAGGAAAAAACTAGGAAAAATCTAATATATTAAAACTTTTCCATATCTTATTGAAAGATGTTGATATTTCTTGCAAATCATCTGGTAATATTATTTTAGTACTTGAAATTCCGAAATTTTGTCAAGAAAGCTGGTCGTTTATTCTCATTTTACAATGATAAGGATGATAATATTCTCAATAAGAACAAGGAGGATTAATACCACCATGGTTCCTCTCAGAATGTCCTGGTTCGGGTTTTATTGAAGAGGACTACAAATATTGAGATCATTGAAATTTGTGATAAAGGTGGGTTTTGCATGTGTACACTATTGAAAAATGTTTCTGCACTGTTACATACAATTTCATTGCGATCAAGGATATCGTTATTTCCAATTCCCGCTATCAGGACCCTAAATTTAAGTATCAAATGGGCTTTCTAGTCGGGGTAGACAGTGGGGTAATGAAAGGCAGACCAATAAAGTATCTGTATTATACTGACGGCTACTCCGTCTTCTCAGTAAAGCGAATAGATTTGATGAAGAAAAATCTCGAATTCGTTCCCTCTATCATTGACGAAAATAATGCCCGCCGAAGAGAAATATCCTTAACTCAGAGGGCTATTTTTGTTGTTTCAATCAGAATTGGTAGCTAACCTGATTTAACCGGAAACACCTTCCCAGAATCACCAGTAAGCTATGAGAACTCAACAAAGTCACTATAAATAGATCGACAAATGAAAATCGAACTCGCGCATGATTCGCTAGCGGCAAAAATCTATGACAAAGTTTCACTTGAAGAAAAAAACTTGCGAAAAGTCGAGAAATTCATTGAGGATCGGTACGCCTTTTATCTCAGTCGGGATGGGCTGTTAACTCGGGAGGAGTTTGATTATATCAAGCCCTATTTAGATCAGGTGGACATTAGTTCTGAACAGCAGCAGTTTATCCGTAGGAGTAAAGCGGCTACCACTCGCCGACGTCGCATCCTGGTTGCCCTAGTTGCTGGCGTATTTTTGACCATTTCCAGCATGGCTATTTATTCGATCATCCAGCGTAATGATGCCATCTCCAAGACACAGTTAGCGTTGAAAAATGAGAATGAAGCTCAAAAAAATCTCAGAGAAGCCCAACGGAAAGAAAGACTTATTAAGGTACAAAAAAGAGAAACGGAAAGACTACGAAGTGTGGCAGAACAAAAAGCCTTTGACGCAGAAATTAATTTGGAGTTAGCAAAGAGAAATGCAATTAAAGCTAACAATAATGCTATTCAAATAAAGAAAAGGGAAGGCGAAACCAGAAAAGCCCTAGATAGTTTAAAGTTGGCTCATCTTAAAATGATTGAACTATTTATTGAGATTTCTGATAAAGAGGTATTAAATCTAAACTTCCAGGCAGCGCTTGAGGTATTGCGAGAAAGTAAGGTACTAGTTGGGTCGCACAAAAAACTCAGTCGCCGATTTATGGAAATGGCTTATTTCTTTAATGAAATAGGGAATAATAACATGGCGATAGGTTTACTTGATACTGCCCTAAGCCTATACCCAAAACAAAAGGAAGTTTATTCTGAGCAGTCCTACCGAGGAGCAAGAAATAATTCCCAAAAAATACAAGAAGAACTCTGGGAGCTCGATAGTATTTGGATCAAAATGATCCAGGGTAGGTACTATCCAACAATGGTTGAAATTTTAGGCGGGAAGTTTTGTCATGGATCAATTACTTTGGATTTAGGAGATTGTGAAAGCTCTGATGGTTCAATAGAATACGTCGAGGGTTTTAAATTGGCTCGTACGGAAACAACTGTTTGGCAATATTTTTTATTTGTTTCGGCGAATGACATTGAAATGACACAAAGTCCCCCTTGGGGCTGGGTAGGGAATAATCCAATGGTGAATGTTAGCTGGTATGAATCCGTT
>JBCBGC010000196.1:0-9119 GCA_038527215.1 Bacteroidota bacterium | reverse complement strand
GTTTTTGGCCAAATAGGATGGTCTCGCCTACGTCGTGGGACTTTACCACATTGGGGTGATTGATAGAGGATAAGCCTTTATTTCCAGCGAACACCACGTCTTTCAACAAATCATATCCCTCCACTACCCGGTGGGTAATTTTCATGGCTCGCTCCTCATTAAAATTTTTGTGGAGCACTTTATATACACTACCCATGGAGCCTGTTCCCAAGAGTTCCAGGATTTCATAGTTCCCGATCGTCTGCCCAATCAGCGCCTCTGCCAGGAAGTCTTCCGCATTATCCGCCTCCTTGAGCTCGTGGAACAGACGCCACTGGGCTGGGAACCAGGAGGCGCCTTCCTTGAAGGAAATTTTCCAGGGTAAATCCAACTTAGCCGCCTCCGTATCCTCTTCCCAAAAGAGAGAGCGGGTGGCACTCGCACTGAAGTGGTTGTTCCCTACCGCGGCCAGGATCAGCCCCTCCGCTTCTCCGAAAGATTCTTCAATATTGGCTCCGCTGGCCATGCCCCGATAGAAATGTCTGGCAAAATCCCGGGCCATATCATCCTTGATCTTTTCAGAGGTAGTGATCACCGCAGGGATGTTCTTTTCCAGCAATAAGGGCGTATGCATTTTCGTAGCACAGCCATTCAGAAATACCAGTTTCAGCCCTTTTTGTACCCCAAGAAATCGAGCCAAGCCCAAAGAGAAGAAGGATTTATTACCGCCATTCTCATCTTCCAGCCAGAGTTCATCCCCGTCTGCATGCCCACTGTAATGAAATATCCAAATCCTTTCCTGATACCATTCGTCCTGGAATACCGCTGCAATCTCTTCCTGCGTGGCAGCAGGAATCAATTTGAGATGCACCCGTCCTTTCTGGACAGCAGGTTCCAGGGCATTCATGACTTCCTTCATCTCCGTGGTCAATTCCCGCAGGAATCCGTCCTCAGTCCGTTCGTTGGCGTAAGCCATGACGATTACGGGGGTTTTTGCCGTGGTATCGGGCATAGATTAATCAGGATAAGGGTTAAAATCCTCAGGCGGTGGAATAATCCGTTTTCTCAGAATTTATCGAAACAAGATAGAAAGAATCATCGATTATCGAACACACCCACAGTGAGGCGCGGTAAAACCCCAGGTCGTACCATGCCAATCGAAGTTTTCACTGGAACGGCCATTTTCCCAATAGAAGGGCAATCTTTTCCGCTCACTCCCGCCTACTTCATGCATAGTTTCCGCTTCATACAACCGACCGTTTTGCATGACCCACCGGATAGACTCAGAATTTCGGATGTTTTCCAGGGGGTTTTTATCCAGAATGACCAAATCAGCCAGTTTGCCTTTCTCCAAACTCCCTAGCTCATCTCCCATGCCGATATAATCTGCGCCGTGTTGGGTAGCTGCTCGCAAGGCTTCCATCGGGGTCATACCACCCATTTCCAACATCCATAGTTCCCAGTGAACCCCCAGGCCCTGTAATTGGCCATGTGCTCCAAGTTGCACCTTGCCTCCTGCATCAACCAGCGCTTTGCAGCCGGCACTGTTTTGAATAAATCCCATTTCCCACTCTTCGTCCGGTATCATCTCCCGACGACGGGAGCGGGCATCCACAATCGACCGGGGCGTATAGGTCAGCAGGCGATCCTTTTCCCAAACGTCCGTCTTCTGGTACCAGTAATTTTCTCCCCAAACGCCGCCGTAGCCTACGATCAGCGTAGGTGTATAGCCCGTGCTACTGCCTGCCCATAGGTTAATGACGTCCCGGTAAGGCGGATTTACAGGAATAGAATGCTCCACGCCAGTGTGTCCATCCAGAATCATGCTCATATTGTGCAGGAAGGTAGAACCGCCTTCCGGATAAACCATCATTTTCAACTGCCGCGCGGCCTTCATGACTTGCTGCCGCTGTTCCCTGCGAGGTTGATTGTAGCTTTTAACCGAAAAAGCCCCAACCGCTTTCAATCTGCGTAGATGGGAAAGTGCATCTTCGTAGCTGTTGATCACCGCTTTAAAATCCCCATCTGCTCCATACAGAATGGTTCCGGTAGAGTAAATGCGAGGGCCGAGCATAACGCCGCTCTTCACCATTTCTGACTGGCTAAAGACCATTTCGGTGCTGATCGAAGGGTCATGGGTAGTGGTAACCCCATAGGCGAGGTTCGCATAGTAGGACCATTGTTGCTGAGGTGAAATGCCGTTCCAACTGGCTCCCAGGTGGGCATGGACATCAATCAATCCGGGAATGATGGTTTTGCCTTCACAATCAATCACTTCCACCTCACTGGTAAACCGACCACTGCCTTTGCCTATTCTTTTGATGCGGTTATTTTCAATGTGGACATAGCCATTTTCAATCACCTCATCCCCTTTCATCGTGATAATACGCGCATTCGTCAGAGCGATCTGCCCGCGAGGAATATCCGTGCTTAATTCCAGCCCGATAGATAGGCCTGTGGTATCAATGGCCGGCAAGGTATCCGGAGCCCCTGGTAGGAAGTCAAAGCTATTTTGCAAAGATCTGCTGTAGTATTCTTCTCCCAAGACCCAGTGTAAGGTCTGTCCATCGCCCGACCAGTGAAGAGAAGTTCCCGCATCGCGAGAGACTTTCTTTATAGGGATGGATTTAATGTTTTTGGATAAAGAAACGGCCTTCCCTAAACGGGGAAAAGGCACGATATAAGCCTGAAACAATTCCGTGAAGGCTAACCATTTTCCATCAGGGCTGGGCACAAACTGGTTGGCATAGGTGGCGTTGAAGAGGGTCTGCACCTTGAGGGTTTCTAAATCTATTTCCTGAAAAAACTTCCGCATGCCTCCGCCGCTCAGGAAATAAACCTTCTTGCCGCTGGAGTCAAAGCGAGGAGAGTTGCCAGAAGGATGAATCCTTTGGGCCTCACTTCCATCGGCCTGCATGACGAATAGGCCCGTGTTCTTGCTGTATGTATTGCCCAGCACCGTATTTCCTCCTCCCTTTTGGTAGACGATCCGCTTGCCGTCAGGACTAAATTGAGGATGATGATAAAATCCTTTTTCCTGTGAAATTTTTTCCCCGGCTCCGCCTTTTTTACTCAGCTCCATCCGATAAATACCGCCATGATCCACATCGCTCCAGGTGGTGTAAACCAAGGTCTTTCCATCCGGACTAAAAGCGGGCGCATATTCGAGGTGGCCTTCGTCATTGCTAAGTCTGCTGGGTTCACCGTCTGGCAGGGCCTTCAGGTAAATGTGTCCTGCTGCATTAAAAGCCAGCCAGGCTCCATCAGGAGAGGTTACTGCCTGCCGGATCATGCGCGCTTTAAAAGTTTCGGGAGCAACTTCCTGCTTGAAATTGGCCGCTTCATGCACAATCTGTTTTACCTCCGCTTCAAAGGGAATTTCATTCGATTCAAAGGTCTCCACGTTGACCCGATGGATTTTACCCTGTCCATAAACCACAATTTCCTTCCCGTCGGGCATCCAGGCAAAATTGGGGTAGACCCCGTGAATGGCCCAGGTTTCTTGTTGGTCTTTGGTCAGTCCATCAAATACAGGCCACTCTTCTCCAGAAGCCAGGTCGTGCAGGTATAGGACCGATTGGGTGCGCACCCGTTTTACCATGGCCAGGGTTTTACCATCGGGGGAGATCGTAGGACGACAAGCGCCACCAGCTCCTCCGGTTACATTTTCTAAGCGTCCTGTCTCCCGATCGTATCGCCGGATCATATAGATGCGGCCATTCGGGTCTTTGTTGTACTCGAAAAAAGAGCCGCCGCTCATGTCTTCGCTGAAATAGACATAGCGCCCATCAGGTGAAACAAAAGGCTCACCAGCGTCCTGCTGATCGTTTTTGCGCTTGGTGAGTTGGAACCCCTGACCACCGGTGAGGTGGTACATCCACATTTCTCCAGCCCCCAGAGAGCGGGTAGCCGTAAAATGTTTACGGGCCACGAAATACTCCCCGTCTGGCATCCAGACTGCATTATTCAACAAACGAAAACTTTCTTTGGTGATCTGCCGGGCTTCACTTCCGTCTACCTTCATTACCCATACATTGTCCCCTCCTCCCCGGTCAGAAGTAAATAACAATTGCTTGCCATCAGGACTAAAGCGGGGTTGAAACTCGTATGGCAAGCCGCTGGCTATGCAGCTAGCTTTGCCACCGGTAATAGGCATGGTATAGATATCTCCCAGCAGATCGAAGGCAATGGTTTTCCCATCTGGACTGACATCCAGATTCATCCAGGTACCTTCCTGGGTGGTAAAGGACACATTTTGGGTGGGGCCAAAAGGGTCTTCTACTTTCCAGGCATGTTTCTTCTGAGAAAATAAGGGGAGGCATACCGCCACCATGATGGCGAGGAAGCAAATCTTTTTCATAGTAGTCATAGCGTTAGCTTTGCAATATAGCAGGGGGAGGAAATTATCGGAACTTTCAGGCCTTTTTATCGATCTGCATACAACCTGCAAGCCCAAATTTTGCACTATTGGGTAATTATTTTCCAAAGCAGGGGCCTTTGTGGTAATTTTGCGTTGAACATGAAACGATCTCTTTTCCATATCATCTCCGGTTGCCTTTGGTGCGTATGCCTGCTTGCCCTGACCCATCAAGGGTTGATGGCGCAGGAGCCGGTTAAGAAACCCAAGGGATTAGAGGTCAATATTCCTGGCAAGGCCCCTTCCACGCAGGCCCCCACTCCTACCCCAGCCTTTACTCCTGGCAACTATCCGGAAGAAGCCGACACGGTAGATAATAATCGCCTGAAAATTCTCAATTCAGATCTGCTGACCTTCCGCAAAACCACCAGCGTAGCGGTTCAAAAGCTGATCGGCAATGTGGCCCTCCGACAGGATACCACCTATTTCTATTGCGATAGTGCTTATTACTATGAGGCAGATAACCGACTGATTGCTTTTGGCAAAGTCCTGATTCGGATGAAGGACAGCCTGAATCTCCGAGCGCGTAAGCTGACTTATGACGGAAACACCCGCATTGCGGAAGTGTACGATGATATCATCATGACGGACGGAGATGTGGTCCTGACCACCGATCGGATGACCTATTATCGAAACGAAAAATACGGGTATTATAAGGAAGGGGGAAAATTGATTGATGGAGACAATGTCCTGACCAGTGAGTTGGGCTATTATTACTCCCAGGAAAAGAAAGCCTATTTCAAAGACAGCGTGGAGCTCAAAAGTCCTGACTATAATCTTTACACAGATACGCTGGAGTACTCAACCGAGGAAAAACTCGCCACCTTCATCACCTTCACAGAAATTGAAAGCAAGGATGGGTGGATAGAAACCACCTCCGGCAACTACCAGACAGATATCAAACGGGTCAACCTCTTTGAGCGCAGTGTTTTACAAGATTCTTCCTATTCCATGTCAGCGGATACCCTCTTTTATGATGACGAAGAAAATATGGGTTACGCCATGGGGAAGGTGGTGGTATTGGAAGAAGATTCCAGCATGGAGATTCGAGGGCGGTATGGAGAATTTAACCGGGAAACAGAGGAAAATTTCATCACCGATGATCCGGTAGCTATTCAGTGGATGGATGATGACACCCTCTACATTTTTGCGGATACCTTATATACCACCCGAGAAGATTTATCAGCAAAATCAGCTTCCACTGGTACCCCAGATAGTCTCGCCCTGAATAGCCTCGCTGCCGGAGTGGACAGCCTGCTGGCCGATACCTTGATGAATGATAGCTTGGAGGTTCGGGCTGACTCATTAGCTCAAACCACTATACCTGACTCAACCAAAGCCCTTCAAGTTGATAGTATAGTAACCCAGGGACAAGATTCCCTGGCCGAACCCGTCTCACAGCAGGCAGATAGTGCCGTCCAGGACAGTGGCATACAACATATCGCCATCAAAGACAGCGCCCAGGTAGCCCTCCCCTTGTCCTCCTTAAGCGGTGCGACGGACTTAGAAATGACCGTCGGAGAAGCAGCTGCTTCCCCGACCAGCGGTGCCGAAGAAAAGGGAGCAGGCGAAAAGGGGCAGCGGCTGTTCAAAGCCTTCAAGAACGTCCGCATCTATATGAATGAAATGCAAGGACGGGCGGATTCCATGGTATACTATTATGAGGATTCCATGATGGAACTTTTCCAAGACCCGGTTCTCTGGTCAGGCGAAAATCAGCTGTCCGGTGAGCGCATGCGAGTCTATCTCAAAAATGGCAAATTGGATTCCATGTGGATTGGGAACTCCGCCTTTGTGGCCAGTGAGGAAGACACGGTGGGGTTTAACCAAATCAAAGGCAAAGAAATGCGCGCCAAATTCGTCGACAATGAATTGCGCAGGCTGCACATCATCGGAAGCTGTGAAAGCATTTACTTTATCCAGAATGATGAGGACACGGTTAATGTAACCTATGAGGGCATGAACCAGGCGCTTTCCCAGGAAATGATCATGTTTTTTGCCGAGAAAGACCTGCAAAAGATCCTCTTCCTCCAACAGCCCACAGGTACTTATTCCCCCTATTACGCTATCATGTTTGAAGATAATCAACTGACGGGCATGAGTTGGAGAATCGAAGAAAAACCCGAAAAGCCTAATCTGGAAGGTGGCCCTCCGCAGGAACAAAAGAAGCGTAAAAGTAAAAGAGGTACACCTCCCAAAGACCCAACCGCTCCGACGGAACCCCAGGCCCCAGCCATGATTCAGGAATAGGCTTATTCCACAATTTTGTAGCGAGCCCGCACAGTGTCCCTGGGAAAGCCCACAAAGTGCCACCACTCACTCAAAATGCCATGGAAACCTACCTCTAGCAGAGCGGCCCGCATGATGCGTCGATTCACCAATTGGGATTTGCTAAATACCCCTTCAGCCACAAATTTCTCCTCATAACGGGGTTGAGCTAGTTCACCAAAGAAATCGAAGTCAGTTCCCATGTCTACTACTCCGGTATCCAGATGCACCAACCCAAGGTCCACCGCGGCCCCGTAATTATGCATAGAACCGCCTCCGCCGGGTGCTGCGACATATTTTTTCTGATAAGAATCCTTGACGACCTCCCACATCTTGTGTTGGACGGTACGGGGACGCACACAATCATAAATCAGCAGCCGAATTCGGGGATGCTTTGCCATAATTAGGTCCTGTGCTTTGCTGAGTCTCTCAGCTACTTCCTTTTGCAGGTAACATTCCGCGAAGTCTTCGTATACATCCTCGGCCATAAAGTTATCCTTGGTGGAGTACTTCATGTCAATGATGGCTTCTGGCGCGTAGTCAATGAAATTGACCAGGCCTTGCTTGATTAAGCGACGTTCTAATGCAGAAGTATCTCTGGGAGGAGCTGTCTCCAATACCAGCGCAGCTGTGTCCAGGTCTGGCGGCATAATCTGTACCGCTTGGCTATCTTGCTGAGGAGGATTTTCAGAAGAGGAGTTCGTACCAGGGTCCTGGCAGGCAAAAAGTATCGCTACCAAACCTAGCCAATTGAGAGTTTTTCGCATCAGAACAAAGATACGACAGAGCACTCCTCAAATACAAAGGAATAAAAGGTCCCTCTTACCGGGATTTAGCGGCCTTTTAGCTTGATTACTTCCTGCTGCAAATCCAAAACGATGGAAGAAATCTTTTCTAAAGACATAGAAGGATCTGGGAATTCATCACTGATCAGCATCTTCGCTTTCCAGATCTCCCGCACATCTTCGATTTTTATCTCATAAGGTCCGTAGGCCGCGTTATCAGAAACCAAGGTAAAGGCAGGGTCGCCATCAGCATCTGTTTTGTTAAAAATGCGCTTGTAAACCACGCCTTCGGTGGTGGAAACCACGATGTAGGTAGTGCCATCCTTTACTTCCCGCCAGTCCTGCAAGTATTCACCGATGATGATGGTGCCTGATTTGAGCGGCAACATAGAATCACCTTTGATTTCAAAGGCGCGGAAAGTTCCGGAACCCAGCATAGGTAGCTGAAACTTAGGAAGTTCTTCGATGAATTCTGGATCAGCATAGCCATTCAGGTATCCGGCAGAAGCCTTGGTCTGCACGTATTCGATATTTTCCCGGCCATGCTCATCTATGGTGATGGGCAGTACCCGGAGTTTCCGTCCTTCAATGTCCATCCGGCGATTGCCCTGATGCCCTTTCAACTCTTCGGCACTAAACTGGGAAACATCTTCTTTTACCAACAAATCAATAGAAACTTCGAAGAAGTCAGAGATCTTCTCCAGGGTCTCATATTTAGGGGTGGCCCGGCACTCTTCATACGCTCCAATAGAAGATCTGCGAATGCCCAACTGATTGGCCAGTTCCTGCTGCGTATGTCCACGTAATTTGCGGAGATACTTCAGGTTTTTACCGATAATCTGGTTGTCTTTATCACTCATGATGGGAGAAGATTATTTCCACTAATTGGATTAGCACCGTGTTTGAATTTTTAGCAAATTATAAAAAAATTAGTAGAAAACTAAAAAAATTATGGTTTTTCCTCACATAAAATAAGCATTGCCAAGAATATTTGAGTAATTCGTCTAAATTTTTAGCCTTCCCCTCTCTGGCCCTCATGCCCAACTTCCTCCTCCTGCTGCTCCTGGCTTACGCCTTGGGATTTTGCCTAAATAAACGTTGTTTTGAACTATGCTCACACTGGATGGAATCGGAATAGAATTCAGTGGTAGGTGGCTGCTCAGAAATGCTACCTACCAGTTTTTGAAGGGAGAACGGGTGGGGCTGATCGGCCGGAACGGAGCCGGGAAGTCAACCCTCCTCAAAATGATTGCCGGGGAGCAATCCCCTACCGAAGGCCGGGTAGCCAAAGCTGGTGGGGTGGACATCGCTTATTTCAGTCAGGATTTGCTTTCCTATGAAACCCGTCGCCCTATTATAGAAGTGGCCAGAGATGCCTTTGCGCCTTTATTGGCCTTGCAAGCAGATATAGAAAATATTCTGGCCCGGCTGGAAAAAGGAGAGTCGGATCCGACTTTATTGGATGAGCTAGCGGCTAAGCAAGCAGAATTTGACACCAAGGGTGGTCCCCAAATGGAGGCCCAGGTGCACAGCATTCTGAGTGGGCTGGGGTTTCCGGCTGAAAGCCACCACGAGCCTTTCCACACCTTTTCTGGGGGTTGGCGGATGCGCGTCTTACTAGCTAAGATGCTGCTCATGAATCCCGCAGTGCTCTTATTGGATGAGCCAAC
>JBCBGC010000195.1:0-9134 GCA_038527215.1 Bacteroidota bacterium | reverse complement strand
TTAATAAACATTTCCCTATTTATCTACATCAACTTTATTACCATAAATAGGGGTTGGAATAGTGAAAATGTATTAATTCTATCGTTCTTTAGCTTCATGTGGTTTTGGATTACCTCCTCCATAAAGAGGCAGAGAACAAAAGTCCATTGCTTAGATTGGGAACAAAACGTATACACACTATTCCAAATCTGTCAATACGTTCTGTGCTTAGGGTACATCCTTTCATCTGATCAAAAACAATTGTTCCTATTTGCCTTTATTGCCTTGGGAGGGGTAGCAGCATACTTCGATTATTTAGCTACAAAAGACTCAAAGTCTCTACAGACCCTTTAAGCCTGGAATTTTTCCACAAACCCTACTCCCGCACCCGAAACCGCACCTCCACCCTTCGATTAAGCTGCATGCCTCGCGAAGTAGAGTTTTCCGCCGCAGGCTGCGCCTCCCCAAAATGACTGGCCACAATGCGCTTGGCGGGGTACTTTTTGCCGAGGAGATATTGGGCGACGGACTGGACGCGGCGCTGGGAAAGGGAGAGGTTGTAGGCTTCGTCGCCCTGGGCATCGGTATGGCCGAGCAGCTTGACTTGGGCGGCTTTGTATTGCTTCATGAGGCCAATGATCTCCTGCATCTGGGCCAGGGCGGCTTCGTCCAGGCTGTCTACGTCTGAGTCGAAGTAGACGAACAAAGCCGTGTCAGAATCAGCGACCAACGAATTCGGGTTCTCTACTGTTTTGATCTCTGGCTTGAGACGAACCGTTTCCAATACTTCCAAGGGAATCTCTCCGGAGAGATGGGAGGGTCGAATGGGGATATGCCTACGGGAAAGCCCATAGGTGGGCGTCTTAATCTCGAGGGTATAGGTAGTAGCTCTTCTCGGTACGACAAATAAAAATTCTCCGGAGGTAGGATGGGTTTTCTCTTTTTGCAGGATCTTTTTGGTTGCAGAATCTCGCAAGGCCACTACTGCCGGAATGGGGCTGCCTTCCAGCGAATCCGTGACCGTTCCTTTTAAGACCAAAGAGGGTAAGGGTTTGATGGAATCATCAGCGGCAGTCAGGTCCGCAAAATAGATATCGCCTTCCCGGATGAAATAGGCCTCATTGCCTCCGGCAGTGAGCACCAGGTTGTAGTCGTCCTCCGGCGTATTAAAGGGGGCGCCCACGTTGGTAATCGGACCGCAAGTCCCGTCTGGCTTTACCTCGGTCTTAAAAATGTCTAAGCCACCCGCTCCTCCATGTCCGTTTGAAGCAAAATAAAGGGTTTGTCCATCCGCTGCTAAAAAGGCCGAGCGTTCATCGCCTTTGGTGCTAATAGACAGCTTTTTCAAGCTACTCCAGCCTTTGCTCCCTTTGCGGCTCATGTACAGGTCCATGGCCCCTTCGTAATTGGGGCCTGCGGCTACGATGAAAGTTCTTCCATCGGGAGAGAGACTCATGCCATCGGTAGCCGCTCGTTGGTGTTCCTGCATCATCTTGCGGAAAAAAGCATGGATGCCACCCCCCAGGCCTTTTCTTTTGCCCCACTTCCGGCCATTAAACTCCGCCCGGTAATATGGCCCCCCACTCTTGTCCCAACCCGCCCAGGACTGATAGTACACATATCGGCCTTGAGGAGAAATATTAGGTTCATCTTCTCCATTGGAAGTATTGACAGGCGGGGCCATGACTTCCGCGGAGGAAAAGCTTCCGGATACTTTTTCCGCATACCAAATATCTCCATCATGGCGCTTCATCCCGTTTCGGTCGCGGACCATTTGTAATTGGGACCAGGTCTGCCCGCCCCGACTACTCATCCAAAAGAGGTAACGACCATCCGGGGATACAGATAAGTTGGTTTCCCGAAAGGGAGAATTCAGGCTATCCAGGCGCAGAATGTTGATGTGATCTGCACCTGTTGGGGCCAGCACTTTCTGGCTCTGTACAGACGAAATGGGACATTGAAATAGGCAGAATCCTATCCAGCCTAACCAAAAAGCGCGATGTTTCATGTTTGCAAGGGTTTGCTTAAAGCTAAGAAATCAAGACGAGAAGCCGCTATCTATTGGCTTCTTAAAGACGTCCAAAGTGTTTTTTTTCATCTTTACCGGGTAAAGCGGGGCAAGTTGCCTCTTCTGGCTTTTCCATTGCAAATCCAGCAAGGGTTCCTGATATTTAACCAATCCAAGCAGTTAAACCCTACCAACTCTCATCCCACAGGAGGGATCAAAATCCATGAAGCAGCTACTTTCAGCATGAGATGAAAAAGGCGGAGAAACAGATAGAGAGTGGGGATAATTGGCAAAAGAGAAATAATCTTAGTAACTAAGTAACCTGAAACAACCTCTTCCAATTGCGCGCAATTGAGACCAAGCAGCACAACCATCACACTTCTCCAACCTACAAATATGCGTGAAATCAACCTCTGCAATTCTTGCTACATAAGCAACAATCTGGCAAGCAAATGATTTCAATCTGACATTTTGGCCCGTATTTTATGCGCTTTTTCCAATATTGGGATTAAACCTTAACAATAACTAACCTCAAATTACCTTTACCTATGCTACACAAAAAAACGATTGCCGTTTTAGCCTTCCTCATGTGTGTGGGCGTAAGTTTTAGTTCTCTGCTTGCCCAGGGGAACGAAAACGGTATCCTTCATGAAAGCAACATCGACTTTGGGCCGGTTAACATCACCTCTCAGGAATTGCTGATGGATGATGACCGCATAGTTCGTCGGCAACCAGGTACTGGCGCTGAGGCTGTGGCGAGTTTCAACATCGATTACGATTCCCTTTCGCTCAATGATGCAGCTTTCTTCTGGCGTCTAAACCAAAACTTCACAGGGGGCAATGACATGAACTATGCGCTGGTGGTCTTTGACACCTTGCAAGGGCTGGATTTTACTGGCTACGATTATGCCTCCCATGCCGTAGTAGTTGACACCATCGGTCTGCTGCTCAGTCACCGGAATTCCAGTGGTCAAGCCGACACGGTTACCATCTCTATCATTGAGTTGGATGCTGATGACTACTTCACCAACAACACACTTTGGGAATTTTCTTTTACCTCTGATAGTTCTCTCACCTCAGCGGTCAACTCCTTTTTACGACTGGAACTTACCCCAGGCATCGCGCTTTGTGATGGAAAGTTTGGGGTTAGAGTAGATTTTGACGGTCCTACCAACGATACCTTAGGCATCATAGCGGGTTTCCGCCGTTCTACCTGTGCCAATACTACTTGTGCTTCGGGCAACCCTGGTGCATTCCAGGATTCTCCTTACTGGCCTAGTAGCTATTACCAAATCCAAAATGGTCCTAACTCTCCTGTAGAAGTTCCTACACCCACCGGTGGAGATTTCTACCGCGACTGTAGTGGAGATATGTCTTATACCCCAGGAGGTTGCGAAGATTGGTACATTCAGAACTTCCTAATTGACGTCGATGTTTCTATCTCTGACCAAGCCATTCCAGCCCTGACTGCCACGACAGGTAGCACCCCTAACTCCGGCGGAGGAGATGGTACCGCTTACGTTACACCGGCTGGTGGAATTGGTGATTATACCGTCATTTGGGCTACTTCTCCCATCCAAAGAGGAGACACTGCGCGCAACCTGACGGCTGGAGATTATGACGTACTGATTACCAATGGTCTGGGATGTGATACCCTGAACCTTACCGTAACGGTAGAAGGCGCTGCAGCTGGTCTGGAAGAAGAGCTGGCGGCGGGCATCAATGGCCTGGAAGTATTCCCGAATCCTTCTCAGGGTACCTTTACCGTAGCTTTCGAACTGGATCAGATTCAGGACATTGCTGTAGAGGTATTTACCTTGCAGGGCCAGAAGGTCTTTGCTTCTGCTCAGAACAATGTGCGTGATTTCCGTCAGAGTCTCAATCTGCAAGACATGCCTGCTGGTATTTACATGCTAGGCATCAGAACTGAAAAAGGCATTGCTTACAAGAGAATTATCCTCGAGTAAGCCTCATATTCTATGTCAAACAAGGGCGGCCCTTATGGGGTCGCCCTTTTCTTTGGTCGTAAAAAAGGCCACCCGAAGGTGGCCTCGATCACTGTGTTGTTCTGATTACGTCTTTAGTTACAGATGTGTCCGTCGGTATTGTTGGCGAAAGTGTTGCCCGATTCGGTCAGGGTAGCTCCGGCTCTTACGAAGATGCCACACCCATCATTATCCGCGATATAGGAAGACTCCACTTTCATTTTGCCATCCTTGACAAACAAGGCAGCTTTACTGTTACAGCAGTAGACATAGTTGGAGGCTGCGTGGCGTAACTCTACATGGCGGAGCAAGTTGCTATTGCTGTTCGTCTCCGTATGGATTCCGCGCCAGTATCCGGCAGAAGCATCGGTTCCACGGAAGATGATTTTCTCAGAGGCGGTTCCATCAGCATTCAAGACCCCATCATCGTACACGCCCAGACCTGCATTCTCTGCAAAAGCGATCACAACACCGGGTAGGATATTAAACTTTTCTTTCACATCAATCACCCGGTTAGTGGTAATTTTGTAAGGTACGTTATTGGCTGGCATGGTGATTTCCTGGGTTACCTGGCCTTCGAATATTTCGATGAAGTCTCTGTCGTTCCCGCTGAAGGAAGAAGCGACACCATCTAACTCACCCGCACGCTCTACGGCAATAAGCATAGGTTCTCTTGCATGATCGGTAATGGTGTTGCTTTCAAAGTCTGCGAAAGAAAACTTATCCTTGGCGATGATTCCATATGCTGCTCCTTTGCGGAAGGTGGAGTTTTTAATCGAGGCTCGTCCATCCTTCAGGTACATAGAGCCGATTTCATTACAGCAGTAAACGTAATTCGAACCAGCATTAGAGACCTCCATGTAATTCATGGAATTAGCGAGTTTGTTAGACTCAATTTGAATGCCTCTCCAGTATCCTCTTACATCATCTACCCCGCGGATCACCACAGGTGCAGCGGCTGTCCCTTCAACATTAAATGAACCTTCATCATAGACGCCGATTCCTCCATCGCTTTCTACGACGATTTCTACACCAGCTTCTAATTTGAAAGGAGCCGTGATATCCAGCACTTCTCCATCCATGCGGTAAGGCACGTTGTTACGAGGCCAGGTGGTGGTCTCCGTGATATCTCCCTGGGTCAGGTATACAAAGTCTTTTCCATTGCCGCTGTAGTCTGAGGCGGTACCATCAAGGTATCCCGCTACTTCAGGATAAAAGTAGAGCGGGTAGTCATCCTGTCCTTGGATCTTCACCTCCTGGTAGGTATCAAATTCGGTACCCTTACGAGCGACGATACCGTTACTTTTTCCATTTTTGATGGTCAGGTTATTGACGGTCAAACGAGCACCTTTCAGGAATAGGGCGGCTTTTTCATTACAGCAGTAAACATAGTTTGAGCCAGCATCTTCGATCCGTACGTGCTCCAGTACATTGTTGGAGGAAGAAGTCTCCATATGGATGCCACGCCACCAGCCTTTTTGAGGAGATGTCCCCTGAATAATGATCGGCTCAGCCTCGGTTCCTTGCGCTTTGAGGGTACCTGCATCATAGACCCCGATGCCCCCGTTTTCAGAGATTTGAATGACCACGCCAGGCTCAATGGTAACTGCTTCTGTAATGTCAAGGACGCAGTCGATCAAATAGTCAACCTCCGCAGGTCCGTTGGTCAGGACGGTAGGAGTAGTGATGGAGCATTCGAGTTTCTGGGTATTTTGTCCAGGTGTATAAGTTCCTTCCCGAACCCATTTCTGCACGTTTCCTGCGCCTGAACTGGCCACCGATACACGCAAAGTATCATCCCCGCGAAGTTCGATAGATCCTGCATAGTAGTTATAGTCGCTTCCTAATTCAGAGTGAAGATAGTTTTCACCGTCAACGGCTTCAATATCTTTCCATTTGATGTCGCCTACGCTGAACCCAGAACCTGCTTTGTCGATGATCGTTCCGGAATTACCTGACATCTCGATGATCATGCCATCAGAGGCAGGATTATTACTGGCAATGCGAATCCATTGGCCTTCCAGGTCATCTAAATTGTTATTCCCATTTGGGCCCTCTCCCGGATTAAGCAGGGAACAGGCAGGTAGGAATACCAGGGCCAGCATGATGAGAGGAAAAGTGAGTCGTTTCATAACTAGGTTTCTCTGTTTTAAAGTTGAATTCTAGTCATGAGTGATGGCCGGAAGCAAAAGGTAAACGCGGGGGAGAAAAAAAATTAAAAAAAATTATATCTCCGCCTCAAGCTCATACCAATCAGCCAGTTCTTCCTGCCAGTTTTTGCCCAGTTCATCTTTCTCCATCAGCTCTATGTAGGGAATTTCTTTCACCTCCAGATAAAACTGAACCCCCAGCATATAATGGAAGTAATCAATTCCCACCCCCATTTCTCCCTCAAGAAATACCATATCCCATTGGGTTAGCCCTGCCGATTTCGCGGCCAGCCATTTTTGATAATTCTGTCTGAGGTTACTGGTGTGCACTGCCCGCCGGGCTACATACTCCGCATAGCCCTCAATCTTCCAGGTAGGTTTCCGCAGCATGGGAATCCCAAACTTATTTGCTTGTAGGCAATGCGTCAGCTCATGGGCCAGCAGTTCTGTGAAGTTCCATTGCTTGCCATTGAGCAAGGAATAGTTCTCTGCCACATGAAATTCTCGAAAGATCAAGGCAACATTGCCGTAGGAAACGCCCCGGGGGCTCCCGACAAATTTGCGTACCAGGTCTGGGTAAGAAGCCCCATCTTCCAGGCACAATTTGATCAGATAATCCTGCTCGTAAAGCGGAGATTGGCGGATGATGGCTAAGGCATCCAACAGCCGATCCTCAAATCCGGCAGGCAAGGATTCCTGATGAAATACCCGGCACTGCCCGATCTGAGTTTGATGGGCATAAGCCCAGCCGGGATTGAGGATGAGGACGGAAAGCGTACCAAAACTGCCTGCCAGCATGATCAGCAGCCCGGCTACGCTTCTTTTGAACCATTTTTTCATAGGACGATGTTAAGTATACCCTATCAGTCGTCCCGAGAGGAAAATGCTTACACCAGGGCGAGTTTTTTAAACTTTCTTTTGAGAATGGCTTGATCGTCTACCCCCAGCCAATCATTCAGCAGGCTGGCGTAAATCTGCCGGAAATCAATTTCCCAATTGACATCTCCATCATCCAGTTTGCTGAGATCTGGCATTTGATTGTAAAACCCTGGCGTTTTGAGGTTTCCCCCGATCAAAAACACATTGTTGGCTTTGCCGTGATCTGTGCCCCCGCTGGCGTTTTGAGCCACCCGGCGCCCAAACTCAGAAAAGGTCATCACCAACACTTCATCCATCAGACCGTTCTTTTCCATGTCTTTCACAAAAGCCTGCACGGCCTCTCCGTAAATCTTGAACAGGCGATCCTGGGTAGGTTTCTGACGAGCGTGCGTATCAAAACCGGAGAGGGAAACATAATACACCTCGGTGCTGGTCCCAGAAATAATCAACTCCGCTACCTGCTTCATTTGCTTGCCAAAGGCGTGAGCGGGGTAATCTCCCGTGCTGCGGTAGATCTTGCTTTGGTCATACACATACTCCGCAGAAGACATGGTCTGGGTCATGGTTTTGTACATAAAATCCAAATCATTGCCCTCGGATGGGCTGCCATGGGTTTCGACCAGTTTTTGCAGGTAGGGGTCTTTGGTAGCCTGGTAGAGGCGTTGCGGATTGCTCACTGCCAGGGCATGGCGGACTTCGCCTTTAACAGCCAGGCTCAGCGAATCATCTATTTCCAGGACTTTATGGGGGTCCGCACAACCTGCACAATCCGCATCCAGATAGCGCCCCAGCCACCCATGCGACCAGTATTCATCGCTATTCGAAGCGGTGTGCCAAATGTCCATAGAGCGAAAATGAGACCGATCAGGATTCGGATAGCCTACGCTGTTTAGGATGGTTAACTGTCCCTGATCATAGATCGGACGTAAAGCTGCCAAAGCGGGATTTAACCCTTGCTGGTCGTTGAGGTTAAGAACCTCACCGGCAGATATTCCCAACCCAGGACGAGCGCGGTAATAGTCGTCCTGCGCAAAAGGAATCACCGTATTTAAGCCATCACAGCCTCCAGAGAGTTGAATGATGAGCAGTTTTTTGCCATTGGCTGACAATTGACTTCCCTCCATGCTACACAGAAATCCAGGCATCAAGGTAGCGGCAGACAAAAGGGAGGAATATTTTAAAAAATCTCTACGAGAGGTCATTTTTTTTATGATAAAAAGCGTGAGGAAAAAGGGCTTAGCAAAACTGGTATTCCGGGGTTTCCATGATCCGCATGAAGGCAAGCTTCAAGGCTTGATCCTGAGGTTTGTTCCCGATAGTTTTTCCAATCAAGGCCAACTGCCCAGCTTTGAGCGGCCTTTGTTGTAAAAAATTCCAGGCTTGAGCGAGGGTTTTCTCAGAAGAGGAGGCCAGGAGTTCCTTTTCCAGGGGTTTCCAATCCAGATGGGCAGCCAATTTGCGGCTTTGTCTACGGGACAGTTGGACCGCGTCTTCGTTCCCAGCGAAAGAGGCTTTAGAAGCCAAGCCAAATTCATTCCCCCAAATCAAGCCCTTGGGAATTTGCAAGCGAGCCATTAGGGAACTGCTGTCTATCCAAGCCCGACCGGAAGGCCAGCCGGCCACGTTGGGCGGTTGGAACAATACCTGTCCCAGTAAGCGTTGTACGATGATGGGTGCGTCTTCTTCCTCAAAGGCTACATTGAGCTGTCGCATCATACTCACCAAAAACTCCACCGGAGATTTAATGCGGCTACCGATATGCACTTGCTGGTAAAAATGATCCGAAGTAAGCATCCGCTCCAGGAGATCAGCAATCTCATAGCCCGAATCATAAAAGTGATTGCCCCAGGTTTGGACCTGTTGGGAATCCACTTGTTCATTCACCAGGAAGCGATAGAGCTTTTCGGTGATAAAATAGGCGGTTTGTCTTTTTTCCAGGATGATGCGAATAATGTCTTCCCCACCAAACCGGCCCTTTTGTCCCAAAAATTCCTTCATCCCGGTATCATGAATCCGCTGGCGAAAGACAAAGCCATCTCTGCGATTAAATCCCCATCCCGTAAACGCGCGGGCGGCCTCCTTGATATCCTGCTCTGAGTAATGTCCGCGTCCTAAGGTAAAAAGCTCCAACAG
>JBCBGC010000194.1:0-9346 GCA_038527215.1 Bacteroidota bacterium | reverse complement strand
CCAGCATCTATTAGGTCGGAGGTCTCTTCGATCATTATGCAATCATGGAGACCCCGGATAAGTCATTTTCCCGTTGGTCAAATGCCTTTCCGGGGTGACATATTGGTTGGTGGTTGAGTCTCTCCAAATCCTTTTGATGAAAGCATCTCCCTCCTACATTTTTGTCACCCCGGAAGCTCCTCTGACTGAAAGGAGGTGAGCTATCCGGGGTCTCTCGCACCTGTACCGTCCTCTGCTGGGTGAGTCTACGTGTAGGGAAGTGTATGTAGCGAGAGACCCCCGACGATCAAGCTTCCCAGGTGGACATATTTGTGGGTAGGTAGGGTTTCAAGAAGCCTTTTGGTGAAATCTTGGCTTACTCAACATTCGGGATGACTCATGTTTGCGTTAGTATCCTTTGGTGCGGGCATCGGGTCTGCGCGGGTCAGAAGCTCCATACAGCAGGCCGTCTTTGAGCATGATGGATTGGGTGCTCCCCATGGCATTTCTTTCGGTTAGTTTATGTCCGAGGCTTTCCAAAATAGCCCGGGT
The DNA here is from genome assembly GCA_038527215.1 of Bacteroidota bacterium. Classification (GTDB taxonomy): domain Bacteria; phylum Bacteroidota; class Bacteroidia; order J057; family J057; genus JAWPMV01. The sequence continues at coordinate 8,815 of JBCBGC010000194.1, read as the reverse complement.
ATCATAGTTGAGGGCCTGCTCGATGAACAACTCATCAGGGTACCACTGGTGATGGACACGGGGCGCATGGGTCGCCTCGGCCATGTTCATTTCGAATACGGTAGCATTGAGGATGACTTGTAAAACCGCCGTGATGATGCGGCTGCCCCCTGGACTTCCGGTCGCCAGGAAGGGTTTCCCATCCTTGAAAACGATGGTAGGGGTCATCGAACTCAGGGGACGTTTGCCGGGCTCGACTTTATTGGCCTCAGCGCCCAGCAGCCCAAAAGCATTGGGCGTGCCGGGTTTGGCGGAGAAATCGCTCATTTCATTGTTGAGCAGAATACCCGTGCCTTCAGCCACGGCCCCAATGCCAAAGCTGAAATTCAGGGTGTAGGTATTGCTGACTACATTGCCCTCTTTATCGACCACGGTAAAATGTGTAGTTTCCTCACTTTCAAAATCCTTAGGATTACCAGGAGCTATTTCAGCGGCAGGGCGGGCAGCGTAAGTTTTAATCTGAGCCCGCAGGAGGTCTCCGTAATCTTTGCTGGTCAAGCCTTTTTTCGGTACCTCCCAAAACAAAGGGTCGCCCAGGTGTTGGGAGCGATCCGCATAGGCGATTTTCATGCACTCGGTCAATAAGTGAAGGTAGGCCGCGCTATTGTGCCCCATTTCCCGAAGGGGGTATTTTTCCAGAATGTTGAGCATTTGAATCACATGCACCCCACCAGAGGAGGGCGGAGGCATAGAAGCGATATCATATCCGTGAAAGCTGCCCCAAACCACCTCCGTTTCCTGGGGTTTATAGGCAGCCATGTCTTCCATGGTGATCAGGCCATCGTGGGCCTGCACATCGGCCACTATTTTCTCAGCTACCGCGCCTTCATAGAAAGCCGCTGCTCCACCCTTGGCAATTTGCTCCAGCGACCAAGCCAGGTCTTTTTGTATCAGTACATCTCCTCCCTCATAAAAACCCTCCGGCCCTTTATAAAAAATCGCCTCTGAGGCGGGCCATTTTCTGATCCGTTTTTCCAGGGCCTTTAGCACCCGGGAAAGATCATAGGTAACCTCAAAGCCTTTTCCGGCTAGCTCGATAGAGGGTTTAAGCACTTCTTTGAGGGACATGGTCCCGTATTTTTCTAAAGCGAGGGCCAGCCCGGCCACGGTACCCGGGATCCCAGTCGCCTGGTAGGAAGAATTGGTGCGAGCATTGTCCACCTGCCCGGTGGAATCCAGATACATGTCTCGATGAGCCGCTGCCGGGGCCATTTCCCGGTAGTTGATGGCTTCCGTTTTACCGCTTTCGGCATCATGTACCAGCATAAATCCGCCACCACCCAGGTTTCCTGCTCTGGGCAAGACCACGGCCAGGGCAAAGCCTACCCCTACCGCAGCATCCACTGCATTACCGCCCTCCTGTAAAATCCTAAGCCCCACTTCCGTAGCCAGAGGATGTTGAGAGGCCACCATGCCCTGCTTGGCTACGATGGGATGATGGATGGCGCGAGAGGAAAAAATGGGGGACTGGGCGGAAACCTGTGGACTTAAGCCAGCCAGCAGGAGGCCCAGCAAGAAGCGGTGAAATAAACGGTTCATAGAAGTAGGGTTAGTCGTTCCCTTTTAGGTTGTGCTGAGGGCTTAAACTTAAGGAAAGGATTTCACTATATGAACAAGATGGCCGACTTCTCTTTTTTTCGATGATCGCCCATGAATGGTGCGCTAAAGTAGAGGAGGGGCAAAAAAGTAGAGGAGGAGCAAAAGCGCATATTTCACCTGGAGAAATAGAATTGCGTATTTTTGTCTACTTCATCCTCTCTGCTTATGGTAGAAGTCAAAACCGAAATCCACATTGAGCGCGCCATCTCGGATGTTTGGGCTTATGTTGCTGAGCCTGATCATACCGCCGCCTGGTATGTAAATATCAAATCCGTAGAAGTCTTAAGTCCCAGACCTCTCGGGATTGGATCGCAGGTGGCATTTTCCGCAGATTTTTTAGGGAAAAGACTCACCTATACTTATGTGATCAAGGAATTGAAGGAAGGCAAAAAGCTGGTGATGGAAGCCAATGAGGGGCCTTTTCCCATGGAAACGACCTATCTCCTGGAATCTATAGGGGAAACCACTACGCGAATGCGTCTGATCAACCAGGGAACCCCCAAAGGATTCGGTCGGCTGATGGGGCCGTTCGTCGGGGCGGCTATGAAAAGAGCCAATCAAAAAGACCTGGCGTTGTTGAAAAAAATCCTGGAGTCATAAAAAAAAGACGGGATGCTGTTGCATCCCGTCCAGGAAAGTCGACACAATTAATAATGTTTCTTCTCCAGGCTTAGCGTTGTTTCAGCGTCTGTAACTGCGCCTTTAAATCCTGAAGTTTTATCTTTTCTACCTGCGCTTTGAGCATTTGCTTTTCTTGCTCCTGCAGATTTTCGTCTTGCTTGGTTTTGTTCTCGGCCAGGGCCTTATTGAGCTTTTCCTTTTCCTTCAACAAATCCTGGAGATTTTTTTCCAGGCCGGTCATGGCTTTTTCTTCCTCTTCGATGACTTTCTCTTGCTCCATGATCGTGGCCTCCAACTCTTTAATCTGGGTGTTGAAATCCAGGCTTTGTAACATTTTACCCGCTGCTTCCATTTCCGGACCGAATTTGTCAGAGGTGTAAAAGTTATCATGGCCTGGGGAAAGGAAGAGCGTTACCAGGGTTTTGGCTTCTGCTTTATTGGGCTGCTCCAGGCGATAATAATAGTTGAGGGTTGCATCTGTAATACTGGGGATGACTACCCCTTCATACATGAAAAGGCCTTTTTTTACCCCTTTGGCTTTTTCTTTGGTATGCAGTGCAAACAGGTCTTTCAAGGCTGCTTCCACAAAGACCGGGTCCCCTTCTACCAGGAGGGAAATGCCATTGGCAGACTCTGCAATCCGCTTGTTGAAGGCGTAAGAACCTTCCATGGCTTGCTGGGCTATCAGGATGTTTCCGGTAAGGATCCCACAAAGAACGAGTAGCGTGCGTAATTTTTTCATAGCGAGTGTTCGTTTAACAAATCGTCTTTTTGACGGAGAGAGAAATCCAGAGGTCACCTGATGTTAGGAATATTCAGGGCTCGAGGGAAATTTTTAAGACTTTTTTAGAAAAAAAAGATGGGTGAGGCGAACAAGTCCGCCCCACCCTTGGCCACATAATGCATATCATCTAAGCAGGGTAATGGTCCCCTTCAATAAGTAGGGTTGTCCATTGTATCCTCTGCCACTTACCACATAGGTATAGACCCCTTCATCCAGCTTTTTACCTCGATAAACCCCATCCCAGCCTTGATTGATGTTGCTGGTTTCAAAGAGCAGATGGCCCCAGCGGCTGAAGATCTTCAGATTGAAATTCTGGATATGGATGCCCTGAATCAGGAAGATATCATTCACCCCATCTTCATTCGGCGTAAAGGCATTGGCAATTTGCAGACCGGTTTCTACCTGCACGCAAGCCTCATTGGAACGACTCTCTGCCCGGTTTCCTCCCAACTCCAGTGCCGTCACCCGATAGCAGTACAAGGGCTGATCCAGGGTGGTTTTGGTATCCCGGTAACTGGTAAGGTTACCCTGAACCACATCCAACACCTCCCAGGTCCCGGTAGTATCGGTGAGCACCTCAATGCGGTAAGCATCCACGCCGAAGCGCCAGGCTTCATAAGGCGTCCAGGTAAGCAAGGTATTGCTGTCCTCTTTGTCGGCCCGCAGCACAATGGTTTTACCCACATTACTTTCCGGGCTATAATTTCCGCAGCTATCCTGAACCGATACCCGATACGTATAGCTGAGGTCATTGACTCTGACATCCTGGTCCAGAAAGCTCGTCTCTCCGGGGGAGAGGGTCGTCAATAGCGTAAAGGGTCCATTATCCTCTTGTTTTTCCAGGTAAACGATAGACGCACCTGGCATATCAAAGGCCTGCCATTCTACCAATACATTGCGATTGTCCTCTACCGTGGCCCGCACCAGGGCGGTGGATTGTCCGACCGTGCCATGGAAATTCACGGCCAGGCTGGTATCACTCCAGGATTCCTGCAGCGGTCCTAAGCCTGTGGCTTTTATCCGATAATAGAAGTCGTTAAAGCAATCTTCGATCTCCTCAGAGAACCTCGTATTGGTGCCCGGTACCACGCCGATGAAATTCACATCGAGGGTGTTGTAGGAATTCACCCGGTATATTTCATACTGTTCTACTGGCCAGCCCAGGTAGGGAGTCCATTCTACTACGATTTGTCCTGGCAGCGGCTGAGCTTCCACTTCTATGCTACAGTGATGACGAGCCAAATTCAGCGCTGATTCGGTTCCGCAATAGTTGGTTACGGTGACCTTATAGCAGTAGGCCTGCTCCCTGGTATTCACCCCAGGATCTACCCAACTCGTGTCATTGACATAGGAGGTACTGTAGACCAGTTCATAGCCGGTGGTAGGATCTTCCCGATAAACCTGATAGCTATAGAAATCCTGGTCCAGGGTAGCTTCCCACTTGATTTCGATTTGGTTGTCGCTCATCACACTGATGGCGTGAATATCGACGGGATCAGGAATGATATCTCCAATCACGTTGATCAGGCCGGGTTTGTCTACCTGTACCGTACAACCTAAAGAATCGGTCGCGATCAGACTGACGTCATAGACTCCTGGCGCGGTATAGGTATAGACCAGGGAATCTTTAAGCGAAGTGGCCTGCTGCCCATCTCCGAAATCCCAACGCCAGTTGGCAATGCCTTTGAGACCACTTCCGACTGGGAAGAAGGTAACGGCCAGCGGAGGACAGCCTGGATCATATTGAGCCACAAAATCTGCGGTTGGGTTTTGCAGGACGATGTAATTCAGTTTGGTGTGTTGGTCCTGGCAGCCATGAATATCCGTTACTTCCAGACTCACGGTGTAGATGCCCTCCTGAGCATAGGTATGCAAGGGCTGAGATTGGGTGGAGGTGTCTCCATCTCCAAATTTCCAGGCCCATTGTACCGGCTGAGAAGTGCTCAAATCGGTGAAGCGAATATCGTCCGGTGCACAGCCGAGGGTATCTGATGCCACGAAGTTTGCTTGCGGAATGGCAAAGGCTTCTACGCCCAGGCTGCTGGTATCGCTACAACCGTTCTGGTCGGTTACCATCAGGGCTACCTGGTATTGGTCTGCTATCTGATAACTATAACTCGGTTCCTGGGTCATGGCGGTATCGCCATTGCCAAACTGCCAGCGCCAGCTGACAATAGGTGCATCCACCCCGGATGATAAGTCCTGAGGACTCAAATTCAGTGGAAGACAGGAAGTGGTATCAGGCAAGCTGAATCCAGCTACTGGTGGAGCAAATACCTGAATGATGTTCACTTTTTGCTCGGTATTCCTACAGCCAATAGCGTTGGTAATGGTGAGGCTTACGGTATAAAAACCCGGTTGGTCATAGACATGGGTGGGGTTTTGGACAAAAGAGGTGCCTCCATCTCCAAAGTCCCATTCCCAACTAACGAGGGTAGTATCCTCAATGGAGGTATCGGAGAAAGATACTTCCAGGCCAGGACAGCCGGTAGCGGGTCCGTAGGTGAATTCTGCCAGCGGATTTGTCAGGCGAATGTAGGCTGCTTTTTCTGTGGTATCGGTACAGCCGTTGGTGTCGGTTACGACCAGGCGTACGTCATAATTTCCGTCTCCGGTATAGGTATGAATCGGATGCTGCTGGGCCGAAGTTTGTCCATCCCCGAAGTCCCACTCCCAACTGGTGATCGGGTAGCTCGGAATGCTCTGGTCGTTGAAGTGGACATCCACCGGTGAACAAGCAATGGTATCAGTGGAGAAGAAATCGGCCACCGGAAGACTGAGAGAGGTTAGCTGTCGACTGTAAGAAGCCTGACAGCCTCGGTTATCGATGGTCGTAAGCACCACCTGATAGGTTCCGGCCTGGGTAAAGGTATGGACTGGATTTCTTGCCACACTGCTGTCTCCATCTCCGAAATCCCAGATCCAACTGACCACGGGAGACGAATTGCCGGATGATTGATCGGTAAAGGTCGCTTCAAATGGAGTACAACCTTGCTGAGCCTGCACATCAAACAGTGGGGTAGGCGCTTGCAGAACTTCAATGTAATTGGTTCGGCTGATGGTATGGCTACACCCCAGAATATTGGTTACGGTCAGGGTAACCGTATACTGTCCGCCACTCAGGTAAGTATGACTGGGCGAAGGCTGGGTGGAGGTTCCACCGTCCCCAAAGTCCCATAGCCAATTGACCAAGGTGGTATCTTGCGTACTTTGATCCGTAAAGTTCACCAGGGTACCCGGACAAAACTGGGTAGCATCACTGGTGAAATCTGCCACGGGATGAGAGAGCCTGATATGCTGTGGTTTGGTTAGGGTCTGCGTACAACCATTCGCATCGGTTATTTCCAGGCTCACGTCATACACCCCATCTGCTGCGTAGGTATGCATGATGGAAGGACTTACGCCAGTCTGTCCGTCTCCGAAATCCCACCGCCAGGAAGTAATCGGGGCCTGGGTAAGACTCTGGTCCTGGAAGAAAATATTCACCGGTGCGCAGCCATTGCTATCACTGGCCGTGAAGGCAACCTCTGGCAAGGCATTCACATTGACGGCCTGATAGGCCGTATCGGCGCACCCATTTGCATCCAGGGCAATCAGTTGAACCCCAAAGTTTCCTCCCTGAGTAAAGAGTTGATTAGGACTGGGTAAGGTGGAAAAATTCCCGTCTCCAAAGTCCCATTGGTAGCCAACGATAGGCGCGCTAGCCTGCACGGACTGGTTACTGAACTGGACCGCCACAGGCGCACAGCCTACCGTATTGGCGGGAAGGAAGCTAGCCGTGGGCTGAGGCCAGATTTCTATGATATTGGCTTTTGTCTCGGTATGACTACACCCCAGCACATTGGTAACGGTCAGGCTCACGCTATATACTCCGCTTTGGCTGTAGGTATGAGATGGATTGGGGAGGGTAGAAGTATTTCCGTCTCCGAAATCCCAGAACCAACTGTTGAGGGTAGTATCCTGAATAGAGGCATCTTGGAAACTGATGCTGGTTCCTGGGCAAGCCTGAGAAGGGTTCCAGGTAAAATTCGCCACCGGATGACGAAGATTGATATAATTGTTTTTAGTAACCGTAGCCGCACAACCATTGATATCCGTTGCAGTCAGACTGACGTCATACATGCCATCCTGGATATAGGTGTGCGAAGGGGTGGGGAGGGTGCTGCTGGTCCCATCTCCAAAATCCCAGTTCCAACTCACAATATTGGCTCCTGCACTTTGCTGGTAAGTAAACTGTACCGGTTGAGGCGCACAGGCCGTGGTCGGAATCCCGGCAAAGTTGAAGGTTGGCGCATCAAAGACCTCAATGGTCAGGGTCGTATCATCTGTACAACCTCCTGCGTCCGTAACGGTCAGGGTTAATTGATACGTTCCTGCCTGGGTGTAAGATACTGACGGGGAGGCCTGGTTTATGATTCTTCCATCTCCCAAATCCCATTGCCAACCGACAATATTGGAGGTATTGGTTTGAGAAAGGTCCTGAATATTGAAGGAAAATGGCGCACATCCTGCGGTATCTGAAGCTACGAAACTGGCCACAGGTGGCTGAGCGATGGTGATCGTTTGGCTGGTGCTATCGGTACAGCCCTGGCTGTTGGTGATAAACAGGCCGACCGTGTATACCCCAGGACTGGTCCAGGTATGACTGATCGAAGAACCAAAGCCTCCGGCCCCATCTCCGAAGTCCCATTGCCAACTGATGATGGGGAAGTCTGGAATAGAGGCATCGGTAAAGCTTACCATTTGCCCAGGACAAGCCAGGTTGCTGGCCATGTTGAAGTCTGCCTGAGGACGAGTTTGGTTGATATAATTTGGCTTAGACAGGGAATCCTCGCAACCGTAAATATCGGTAACAACCAAAGAAACGGTGTATTGCCCGGTGGCCTGGTAGGTGTGAGTAGGGTGCTGCTGGTTGGAGGTATTGCCATCTCCAAAATCCCATCTCCAGCCTGTCAGGCTGTAAGGAGTCTGGCTGATATCAGTGAAATCTATTTGTTCCTTACAGCCAACAGAATCGGCGGTAAAGAAGTCAGCCGTAGGCAATACGGAAGATTCTACGGTCCGCTGATAGGTATGCGCACAGCCTTGCAAATCCGTGGCAGTCAGGGACACGGTATAGGTGCCCGGACTGGTATACTGGTGAAAAGCATCTTTGGTATTCGCAGTATTGCCATTGCTGAAATCCCAGTCCCACTGGACAATCGGATGATCTCCAGCCACGGAGACATCCAGGAAATAGGCATTAAAGGGCGTACAGCCTACCGTATCCTGCGGACTAAATAAAGCGGTCGGCCCTTGCAGAATTTCGATGAACTGGACCTGGATCAGGGTATCCGTACAGCCGTACTGATTGGTGATCACCAACTGCACATCATATTGACCCGGACTGGTATACATATGGGTCGGATTGGCGCCGCTACCGGTGCCGCCATCTCCAAAGTCCCACTCCCAGCTTATCAGAGGATGGTCTGGGGTGGATAAATCCTGAAATTGAAGGATGGTGCCGGTACAAGCTTGGGTGGCGCTGGCCGTAAAGGCTGCGGTGGGATGCGATAATCGGATATATTGACTTTTTGAAACGCTATCCTGGCATCCATTTTCATCCACTACTCGCAAGCTCACATCATATTGCCCGTCGAGTTGGTAGAGATGGGTGGGATTCTGCTGATTGGTCAGGCTGTTGCCATCTCCAAATTGCCAGTTCCAACCGGTAATTTGGTACGTACTCTGGCTTAAATCCCGGAAATCAATGGCGGTAGGGGCACAACCCAG
>JBCBGC010000193.1:0-9357 GCA_038527215.1 Bacteroidota bacterium | reverse complement strand
GTTACCAAGAGGCTGAAAAAAGGCACAGAGACAGTTTCCTTTTTTCGCATGGTAGAAGTGCTCAGCCTCTTACACATTCCCCTTTCCTCCTCAACCGCCTACCATCTGAGCGATCGGCTCAGTCAACTCCTCAGCCAGACCGTGATTGGGGGTCGCCAACAGATCGAACAGCTGATCCGGCAATTACCAGGACTGCTTTTCTGTCTGCCTCCCGTAGATTTTCCCCGCCTGGCGCCGCTGTGGACTTTGCCGCCTGACCGCTACTATTGGTTCCAGAAAGAAATGGAGAAATTTACCAGAGATTACAGCTTGCGGTATCGCTTGTGGAAAGCGATGGAGGGCGGTTCGTCTTCTGCTTAAGGGCTTACCACATGGGGGTGATGGAGACAGGCTGGACCTGCCATTTTAGGGCTGTAACTTGTGTCCATCTAGTATGGGTAACAGCCAGCATTTGACTAGCCTGCTCAAAGGTGTAAACAGCCTCTAATCCCCCTTCTGAGGAAGAAGCTGCGGTTTTATCTACAAACCGAACCACTTCGCTAGTATCCTCTGGATACCCCAAATCCTGGATAAAAGCTCGGCCATTTTGCATGCCTCCTTCCATCATGGCACCGGATGGGTGCCTTTCGTCCAGCCTTACCACATAATCTAATCCTGAATCATGCTGATGCCTGGCGTATCCCAGGATGTGGGAAGCAGCATCCTGCTCCTTCGCCTCATGCTTTAGCCAGCTAACCAAATCATGGTAAGTATGGGTATCTAATTCAGGAGCTAGCCTAATCACTGACCATTCAGGATGTTGCCCAAAACCAAATTCAAATATTTCCGGCTCATCCTCTCCAGCCAAGGTGCCATATTCCGTGAGCGTTTGATATACCTGTTCAAGGCTAAGTCCTTGACAAAGGATAAACCGCTCATAGGCGGTAGAAGCAATTTCTTCGGGTTTCCCTTTGGGGGCAGGCAGGGGCTCAGGTTTTACCTCCCAGGGCTTTGGTTTGGGAGGAAGGCGAGGGTAGGTAAAAGGCTCCTGCCACACTAATTTTCTGCTATCTCCTAACCAAAGGACAAGTCCCAACAGTAAGGGAACCAGAAGAAGAAGAAACACATAGGTCATGCTGTTTTTTATTAAAAAGATATCCCTAAAGATGGATAGGTTGAAAAATAAAAACTGAGACGTCTTATCCCTTCGTCCAGCCTTTTTCTCCTACTTTTCATCCCTTATCTTTGAAAGACAAAATTACACCCTATGTCCGAGGTACTCCGTCAGGCTGCAGAAGTCTCCTTTGCCGATGAGCTAAAGGCCCTCAAAGCCGTTGACCAGCATCCCAAACCTGCCCAATGGGCCCTTTCGCCCTGGGCCGTGCTCCAATATTTATTGGGAGGAGAATTGGAAGATGGTACGGTCATCAGTCCTAAATACATCGGTTCAGCCCACCTGATGGAAATTGCCATTGCGACCCTGGCCACAGAAAGGGCGCTCCTCCTGCTGGGCGTGCCCGGCACGGCCAAAACCTGGGTGTCTGAGCATCTGGCTGCGGCCATCTCCGGGGATTCTACTTTATTGGTGCAAGGAACCGCTGGCCTGGGCGAAGAAGCCTTGCGCTACGGTTGGAACTATGCGCAGTTACTTGCCAAAGGCCCTTCCACAGAGGCCCTGGTCCCCAGCCCGGTCATGCGGGGTATGCAGCAGGGAAAAATTGTACGCATTGAAGAGCTCACCCGGATTCCCGCGGATGTGCAGGACAGCCTGATTACCCTTTTGTCCGAAAAAATCATCCCTATTCCGGAACTAGACCAAACAGAACCCGCCACACCGGGCTTTAACCTGATTGCCACTGCCAATGATCGCGACCAGGGCGTACACGACCTTTCCTCGGCTTTGCAAAGGCGTTTTAATACGGTGATTCTCCCCCTACCAGATAAATTAGAAACTGAAGTCGAAATCGTAGAGCAGCGGGTCAAAAGCCTGGGTACTTCGCTGGCCCTGCCTTCGGAAGCCCCTGCGCAGGAAGAAATCAGACGGTTGGTTACCATTTTCCGGGAGTTGCGCAGTGGCCAGACCGAGGATGGCAAAACCCGGCTGAAGTCTCCCTCCCCTACCCTCAGCACCGCTGAAGCCATCTCCGTGATGACGCAGGCCTGGTCGATGAGCGCGCATTTTAGTGATGGAGCGGTACGCGCTGATCAACTAGCAGGAGCCATGCTCGGAGCCGTGGTGAAAGACCCTAGCCAGGACAAGGCCATTTTCTCCGAATACCTGGAAACCACCCTCCGGCACCGGGAAGACTGGGAGGATCTGTATCGCGCCTGTAAAGCACAGTTGGGATGAGGATATTTGGGGTGCGCCATCACGGCCCGGGTTCCGCCCGCCGACTGGTCAGGGCCCTGGAAGCCTACCAGCCGGATATTCTCCTGATAGAAGGTCCGCCAGAAGGAGATAAGCTCCTCGATTACCTGCAGGACCCGGACATGGAACCTCCTTTGGCTTTATTGGTTTACGCAAGCAAAAACCTCCAACAGGCCGCTTTTTATCCTTTTGCCAGTTTCTCCCCTGAATGGCAAGCCATGCAATATGGGCTGCGCCATACCCTGCCGATCCGCTTTATGGACCTCAGCCCGGCCTACCGATGGCATGAGGGTTGGCGCGAAAGCCTGACCGCACAACGAGCCGGTCCTCCACCAGACGTATTGGGAGAGGTAGCCCGGGCGGCAGGCTATGCAGAGGGAGAATTGTGGTGGGAACGAGTGATCGAAGAAAAGGCAGAAGCGGGAGATGTATTCGAAGCCGTCAAACAATTGATGGGCGAATTGCGACAGACGCCCGCTTTTACCCGATTTCAAGACCAGGAAAATGAACGGCGGGAAGCCCAGATGCGTCTGACGATTCGCAAGGCCCAACGCCAAAAATATGAGCGTATCGCAGTTATCTGCGGCGCGTTCCATGCCCCTGTCTTGGAAAATATGCCGCCTGCGAAAGCAGATCGAGAAGTCCTCAAAGGCTTGCGAAAAGTCAGCACTACGGCGACGTGGGTTCCCTGGACCTATGAACGTCTGGGGACAGAAAGTGGCTATGGCGCAGGGGTTCCCTATCCGGCCTGGTATGCCTTTCGGTTTGCTCATGACGCGGCCCAACTGCCGGCCTATTGGCTGGCTCAGGTAGCGGCTTGCTTACGAGAAGAGGATTTACCGGCTTCTCCGGCTCAGCTCATTGATGCCCTGCGACTGGCCGATGCTCTGACCAATCTGCGCGCCCTGGCTGCCCCAGGCCTGCGGGAGTTGATGGAATCCGTCCAAACCGTCATCAGCCAGGGGAATCCCAAACCGCTGGAGCTGATCCGGGAAAAGCTCCTGATCGGGCAAAAAATGGGAAAAGTCTCTGCTGAAGTACCGGGCTTACCCCTGCAGACTGACGTGGCTTATTGGCAGAAGAAATTGCGCTTAAAAGTTTCAGATGAGCCGGCCCTGATTGATCTGGATCTGCGGAAAGACCTGCATTTGAAAAAAAGCCAGTTTCTCCACCGGCTCAATATGCTGGACATAGACTGGGGGGTGCTCGAAGAAGGCGGGCAAAAGGATGGCAGTTTTCATGAATTTTGGAAGCTCAAATGGCGACCCCGGCACGAAATTCAAATCATCGATGCAGGCAGTTGGGGCAATACCGTCCTCAGTGCCTGCTACCAAAAAATTGCCCATACCTTTCCCCAACTTCAGGATGTGGGGGAACTGACCCGCTGGCTCAATCGCCTTTTTCTGGCCGACCTGGGAGAACTCCTGGAGCCTTTGATCAACCAGCTCCGCACCAGTATCGCCCTGGAATCAGACATCCAGCAATTGGGGGCTATCCTGCCGGATCTGGTGCAGCTGATGCGGTATGGAGATGTCAGGCAGACCGAAGCTCAACAAGTGGGCGAAGTGATTGAAGGTTTGTTGCCCCGGTGGATGATTGGTTTCCCCGACCTCTGTGTACAGTTGGAGGAAGAATTGGCGGACGAAATCTTTGCTTTACTGCTGCAGGTTCATCATGCCCTACAGCTTTGGCGAGGCATCGCCCCGGCGCATGAAGCCCATTGGAAGCAATGGCTGGAGCAACTCGGGCGGGTGCAACAAGGCCTGGTCACGCATGCCAAGCTCCGGGGCTTTGCCTTACGGGTGCGCTTTGACCAGGAGGCCATTTCTGAGCAATCTGCCTCGGTGGCCTTTCACCAACTGCTCAGTACTTCCTTCCAACCCGCCCAGGCGGCCCTGGGCCTGGAAGGCTTTTTATATGGCAATGGCCTGGTCCTGCTACACTACCCGGATCTTTGGCGCTTGATGGACCAATGGCTGCAGCATCTTCCAGATGATAGTTTTCAGCAGGTTCTTCCCTTGTTGCGCAGGACTTTTTCCCGTTTTACCGAAGGAGAGCGGGAAAAAATGGGGCTTTTGGTCCGAAAGGCCCGTGAGCCGATCGTGCTTCAACCCGGTATGATTTACGATCCTGAAAGATTTCGTCGGATAAAATCAGGTTTGGCCCGCTTTTGGGGAGAGAAATAAGATGGGCATCTTTTATCGGATGTGCTATTTTACCCAACACCACAAGATTTAGCACCTATGTCAATTTCCTTCTCTGCTCCTAACAGGTTGCTGACCTACTGCCTCCTTTTCTTTTTTGCCACCGGCCTCAGCGGTTGTCTAACCATCGAGGAGACCTATGAATTCAAGCGTAACGGCTCAGGATTCATGCAATATGTCGTGCAGCTCGACGATCTGGCCGATTTCCTGGAAGCATTACAAGAATCTGAGGAAGGACGGGATTTTGACCTGCCGATGGAAGAGTTATCCCTGGATGATCTGGTGCCTGACCTGGCCAATGTCTCCGGCATCAGCGAAATCAACCTGATCAATGATCAGGAAGAGAATCGCTACGGGATCAACTTTAAGTTCGAGCACCTGGCTGCCTTGAACGATGCCCTCAACATTATCCTGGTGGATGAACAGGTTTCTACGCCCCACACCTTCTTCAGTATGGATAACAATGTGATCCGCCGTACCCATCTCATGTCCAAAAATTCCATGGCAGGCAAATTCATTGAGCAGGCGGATGAATCGGAAAAACTGCGCTCTGTGCTGCAGTCGATGAACTACAAACTCAATTTCACTTTTGCCAAACCGATCAAGGTGGTTTATTCCGTGGCAGAAGCTACCCTCCTGGGCAAGAAGCACAAAGAGGTAGAAATTGAAGCCAATCTCAAAGATTTGATTCAGGACACCGAAATGCTCAACACCTCAATTGTATTAAAGTAGTCGCGGATTTTTCCCTGATTTTCCTGGCAAAAGATGATAGATTTTTGCCCGATTTGTTGTAAAATAAGCCCTGAGAGAATGTAAGTTTATGTCCTTAATCAGGGAAAAAATCCATTCGACGAACACGCGCACGATGTATTCACCATCTAACCTCAGCTGGTTTGGCTGTTTGGTGTTTTTGGTGGGTATGATTGTCTCCAAAGCTATGTTGGGTATTGCTATGGGCATCCTCGGGGCTGCCAGTTTATGGTATATCATCCAACATAGGGATTTCGGCGATTGGAAAAACAACCTCCAGGCCTGGGCCGGATTGCCTCTGGTCCTCCTGGCGCTCTTTTCCATATTGTACACGGAAGATATGTCCGGCTGGGTCCGGGATATCAAAACCAAGCTATTGTTCATCGCAGTTCCCTTCGGGCTGGTGGTGATCCCTCCTTTTCGGCAAAGGCAATACGCCCTGTTGTTCTGGGGCTACTTGATCACCCTTTCGGTCGTGAGTATCCTGACCCTGAATCAGTATGTGGGGGATTTTGAATCTATGACGGTTGCAGTGGGACAAAATACCCCCATCGACATCGTCGGTTCTTACAGCCATATTTATTTTGGGCTGATGCAGGCTTTCGGGGGGATACTAGGACTGGCCATGATCATCGAGAAAAGCTACGTAGGCTTCAAAGGAGAAAAATGGCTGCTAATAGCGGTCATTTTGTTACAGATCCTTTGCCTGCACATTTTCTCTTCCAGGACAGGTATGGTAGCCTTTTACCTAAGTTTGGGCGGATTGGGATTTTACTATTTCATCCAACAAACCAATTTCTGGATCGGGATGGCCTTCGTGGTGATGCTGGTAGGCGTGCCCGTGCTGAGTTACCTGACCGTACCAAGTTTTAAGCTACGCATGGATGTGTCGCTCTGGGATTGGCAACAATACCAGTTGGGCAATGATGTATCAGATTTATCCTTTGGCAAAAGGCTGGTAGCCTGGGAAACCGCCCTGGATGTGTACGGGGCGCATCCGATCGCAGGGGTAGGAATTTCAGATGTCGAGACCAGCATGCAAGCCATGTATGAAACCAATGGCTGGGCCCAGAAAGCTGATGCCGGCAAACTCCTGCAAAACCCACATAACCAATATTTGGAATATATGGTGAGCCTGGGAAGCCTGGGGATCATCGCTTTTTTCTGCCTTTTGAGTTTTCGTTTTTTCTGGCCAGGACAACCTCTTTCGTTACTTTTCGTAGCTTTTATCGTTCTGTTTATGTCAGGAATGCTGTTTGAGTCGTTCTTAGAAAGACAGCTGGGGCTAAGCTTCTTTGGTGTTTTTTATATGCTCATCCCCGCTTATCAACGTTCACGCTTGCAAGCTGATTCCTCACGCGAACAACATTCCAACTCAAAAACCAAGCTTTATGAGGCGTAGCAATTTGTTCTCTCTCCCTTTTTCTCAACGGATCTTTTCCCTGCTTCTGGTGCTGGCCTGGGGTTTCTCTCCCCTCATGCTGGAAGCACAGGTTATGGAAATCGTCACTCCAAAGGATGCCCCTAAACAGGGAACCGTCCATGTGGTGAAAAAAGGGGAAACCCTTTTTCGGATTGCCAAAACCTATGATCTCACCGTTAATGAACTGAAGGCCCTGAATCAACTCAGGGGAGATGTGATCTTTCGGGGTCAAAAGCTCATTGTAGCTTTGCCAGACTCCCGGATTCCCACCAATTTTCGCGAAGACCCTGCCCATACCCGGTATCCGGAAGATATTGCTTCCCGAAACAGGGCCTATGAGGTACCCGAGACCGCCAAAATTGAGCGTAAAACCTGGTATAAAGTCATGCCCGGGGAAACCATTTATTCCATCGCTGAAGACAACAATGTCCAGGTAGAAGAAATCAGGGCCTGGAATGCCCTTTCTGATGTGCGGGAAGGCCAAACCATCATTGTCGATCGCTGGTATGAAGATGTCAAGACTCAGGACATGAAAGGGCACTTTGCCTCTGCCCAAAAACGAGCAGCAGGCACCTATAACGGAACCGGAGTAGCCTCTAACTCGGATTTCGACAGTGAGCCGACCTTCCGACCCGCCGTCAATCCGGATGAATACGAAGCCCTCAATACCACCCGTAGCACGCCTAACCGGGTAGAAGACATAGAAGATCCTTTTTTCACCGAAAGCGAAGTAGGCAGCATCGACAATCTCCAGCCCGAAGCCGGACGCCGGACCTATAACACCCGGAGCGATCGGACCAAGCGCATTGAAGATTGGGATGAAGTCAACCCAGAGGAAGAAACCTTCCAGCCCTATCCTGGCACGGTAGCCTCAGACGCCAGGATGGATGCTCCACGGTCCTTTTTTGAAGAAGGAAGCTATGTACCTGTGGTAACCGACATGGTTTCGAATCCCTTTTATGCGGCTCACCCCAACCTGCCCGTAGGTACGCGCCTGAAAATGCGCATTCCTAATAACCCAGGCTTTGTGGAAGTAACCGTGGTGGCTAAGCTCTCCCGCAAGGCTGGTGCAGCCATCATTGGCCTGTCCCCAGCTTGTATGAAAGTGCTGGATGGCGCGGGCAATCCTCCTACGGTTCGGATCGAACGATAAGTCATCAAGCTATAGCCATTGCATTGTTCTTCAAGGTAGCTAATTCACGTAAATCTAAAGGAATTGCTCTCTACTAATTCCTTGAAGAATTCTCTTCTCAATTCAATTTGAGAAGTCAAGAGTATATGCTGACGCTCATCTTTAGGAAACCAAGCTTAGCCCCACACAGAAAGGAAATCCTAATGTGCGACTTCTAGGCTTACGTTTAATCAGGAGGCATAATCTGATCCTTACGATCTTCAGGAATAGGGACAACTTAACAGGCCCTATTTTACTTTCTAATTACCTCATCGCCTTCCTTTATTTTCTCCCAACTTTTTTGTTGGCGGGGAGTAAAAAGGAGGTGCTTGGTCATAGGCCAAAACCTGCATTTCTTATATCATTGATGATGATTGAAGAGCCGGGGGTATTCTTGACGAGTTCGTATGGCGAAAACGGAATTTCCGTACGCATAATCTTTTGAAAGCCTATATTCGTACTATATTGTGTAATAATATATAGCATGGGAGTTGGGCAAAAAAAACTAGAAATTAATTTTCAGGAAGATTTAAATGTACTCATTGAAAGGTTCTTTAAAATCGAGTTAGAGCGACTCAATATAACCAAAGAACAGATTAGCATTCAATCTGTGGATGAGCTTACAAGAAGCCTTGAAAACATTGATATAGCCATTAGCAAGGCTTCCTTGTTCGGCAAATTGAAAGTGAATATTATTGCAGAAGGGCTTGTTGTCCTAGCAAAGTCATCCTCAGGCCATCTTCTTGAATTCGGGATTCTCCCTCTACTTTTAGAAAGCAAGAATCTAGCTCTTAAGCGACTGGCTGAGCTTGGTGGTGATCCAATCCAGGTTGAAAAAGATTTGTCTGAAAAGGCAATAAAAGACCTCCGGAGTCGAATAAAATATCTCAGCACCTTTTTAAAGGTAATAATAGGTGTTTTAGCTTGGATTCTTTGTGGAATTGCTGCATTTACTCTTCCTAGAGCCCTTGATTGGGCATGGTTAATAGATCATAAAAATTCGTTTGGACTCACATGCCTTTTCTTAGTAGTAGCGGGCGGTATCACTTGGATAATATTGGATAAAGATCCCTCCAGGAGATGGTTTGCATTTGGATCAATTATAATTGCAGCATTTATAGCCGCAATTACAATATTATGACGTTTTTATCTAGTAGAAACGGGAAGAGGGTTTACAAGTTAATTTTTAGGCACATCATAACTGAGTCCCTCTAAACGCTTCATTGCAACGCCTTGAACATATACCGGAAGAAAAGCCAAATTAGCATTGGGGTCGCTATGTTCTGCCATCATCAAATCAAAGGCACTTTCTATCAAGGCTGTAACTATTAAACGATGACGGTATTCATGGTGTAAACCTTCGATTAAAGGCTTCAAATATCGTTTGATTTCTCGAATTTCTTTTTCAGATGATTGCATTTGGATCAATTGTAATTGCGGCTATAAATGCTGCAATTATAAT
>JBCBGC010000192.1:0-9359 GCA_038527215.1 Bacteroidota bacterium | reverse complement strand
CTCCCTTTGGTCGAATCCTTCCGGGGTGACATGTTTGGGGGTTGTGTTTACTATGCTCCACATGCTGAATGTATATCCCTCCCCCTCCTTGTCACCCCGGAAGCTCCTCCGAGTGTAAGGAGGTGAGCTATCCGGGGTCTCTCGCTTTGGTGCCGGTCTCTGCCAGGAACTCTCCATAAAGGAAGGTGTATGCTGCTAGAGACCCCGGATAAGTCTTTTTCCTTATCGGTCAAATGTCTTTCCGGGGTGACATATTTGCGGATAGTTGGGGTTTCAAGATGCGGTTTGATAAAGTCATTTTCCCTGTGGGTCAAATGCCTTTCCGGGGTGGCAAGCAAAAAAAAGCGCCATCCCGAATTTCGGGATGGCGCTTTTTGAGGATCAATAGGCCTGAGGCTATTTTACCACTAATTTTCCACTATAATTAAATCCGTAGGCATCCCAGGCGCGCAGGAGATAAATCCCTTGCTTGAGTTGCTGGCGGTCCAGGACAAATTCTGCTTGTTTCAAGCCAGCCTTCCGGTCGATCAATTGCCCGGATAAGGTAAAGATCTCCACTTGAGTAATATCAAGGCTTCTCAAAGCGTCCTCTTCATGACGGATGGAAAGACGGCTTTCCGTAATCATGGGATTCGGGCGGATCAGCAACTTAAAGGGTGGCTTCTCAAGAGACTTTTTCTTGTTTACAACGCGGTTGGCCGTCTGATTGGTGATGATAAACTCAGCATAATCAAACTGTATGGCTGCCCGATTATAGATATAAGTCCCAACTGCTACCCCCGTTTTGGGCGAAATCCGGTAAGAAATAAATCCATGACTTTCTGGTTCATTGGAAACACTGTCTGCCAGGTAGATGTGGTCGAAGACGAATTCCACGATGCCACCATCTGAAATATTGACTTTGTAGGCATGAGACGCTTCTTCAATTTCAAAGGATCCCCAATCTAAATGCTGAGATAGCGTATCTAGAATTAGCACCCGCTTAGCATAGGAGCTGCCTACATTTTGAAAGCGCACGGTATAGTGCAAGGTATCGCTGGCCAGCACATTTCCTTCTGGCCAAACCAGTTTATCATTAGGATCCACCGCTCCGACAATTTCATCAAAAGAAGTCCGCAAATTATCCGAACTATCGCAATCTGCTGAGGTGGTATTGAAATAGGCTCGGGTTTCCATCATCCTCCCCATGGTAGCATCCGTCGAAACAGAGTCCGCAAACATAATGGTTCCCCGACCCATGGAGGCAAGGGTGCCAAGGTTCCAGGTATAGCGGTTGATAGAGTCGATACTTTGGACGGCATCCCAAGGATTATCAGCCGAGAGAATGACGATGTCCTGGTGGAAATCCACCACCAATTCTACATTCTCAGCGGCGCCTGCCCCAGTATTAATGTAGGAGACGGCAAAGGTATTCCTGAATCCCAGACGGAGAGCCGTGCTCGAGAGGCTTACGGATAGATCCGGATCTTCACAGAGCGGCCGCGCGGAAAAGTGATAGTTGGTATAATTAAAAAGATTATTGACATCAGAGGTATAACTGATTTGGTGTTCATTGGTACAGTTGAAACTCCAGGCGGAATCATCTACAATGGAAACCTGATAATCCCCATACTCCCGATACATCCGGTATTCCCCATTTTCGTCCGTAACCATATATTTTTTTCCAGGATTTACCTCGATACGGATATTGGGAATGCCTGCTTCTCCTGGGTCCATCTGGCAATTTTCATTCAGGTCATTATAGACCTTGCCAGCAATGAGGACGCCATTGTCTTCTTCTATGGTTTGGCAGTCATTGATCGCTACGTTGGTCAGTCGCTGCTCAAAACCGGAGGGCCAGTCGATGATGATGCTGTCGATCTGGGTGGCATCCCCCAGACCAAAATGAGCTTTCAGGCTGTTTTGGGCGCTGGAGCCCCCACCGGTCTGCCCGCTGATCTCCCGCAATTGCCAGAAAGACTGTCCGTTCACGGTGGCTTTTACCCGGATTTTTGCCCCAATGGCAGCGCGATTTGATTTGGTCCCCACCAATTTGATGCATTTCCAATTGCTACAAAGCGAACTTTGATTCTGATACAGGGTATTGATTTCATTGACATTGCCAGAGAGCAAATCCAGGTCGCCATCGTTGTCAATGTCCGCAAAGGCGGCAGCAAAACTATTATCTGTATCGGAATTGATGCCCCCGGCCGCTAAGGTGAAGTTTCCTGAGCCATCATTTAGGTACAGTCGGTTCACTTTATTTTGGTCATTGGTCACGTACAGGTCCTGATCTCCGTCGTTATCAATATCGCCCCAGGCACTACCATGCGAATGACCCGCTTCCGTGGCGATGATGGAGGTAGTGTTTTTGACAAACGTGCCATCTCCTTGATTGAGGTAGAAAAAGTTGGGCTGGTTACTCGCATTGGTAACGTATAAATCCAGGTCCCCGTCATTATCTACATCCGCCCAGGATGAACCACCACTATTTCCCCCATCGGTAACCACCGGTCCGCTGGCGATTTTGGTGAATTTTCCATTGCCGTCATTGTGATAGAGGGAATTATGGGCGTTTCTGCCGTTGGGAACAAAAAGATCGAGCAAACCATCATTGTCATAATCTCCCCAGGTCGCTCCCATAGAGAACTTAGCCTCCAGGGCGATGGGGTTATCCGTAGCAGAACTAAAGGTGCCATCTCCATTGTTGTGATAAAGCTGATTATAACGGGTAGGCATGTAATCACTGGCGAAAATGTCCAGCAAGCCATCATTATTATAGTCTACCCAGGAAGCATTATGGCAGTATCCCGCATAATGGCTTACGTCCCCAGCATCCAGCCGCGTAAAGGTTCCGTCGCCATTGTTTTCATACAGATGATTATCAGCCCGCACCACATTGGCTACAAAAATATCGAGGTCCCCGTCATTATCGAAATCTCCCCAGGTGCTGCCTCCGGTAGCCCCTTTATCACTGGTCAGGTCACCCACAGATACTCGACTAAAAGTGCCATCCTGGTTATTCTTATAAAGGTAATTGCCCTTCCAGTGGAAGAATTCTCCCACAAAGACATCTTCATATCCATCGTTGTCATAGTCTCCAAAGGAGACATTCCAGCTCTGGCCCATATCTGCTTGCAAGCCTATGTCCGCCAGCCGGGTAAGATTACCGCCGCAGGACCCACTGCTCCCCAAAGTGTAGGCCTGATAATCATTGGGAACCACCGGCATACTACTGATAGATCCCTGATTGATATCGCCATTTAGGGCCGTTTGCCCCAAACTTTCCCATCGGGTTCCGTTCCAACCTACCACCACAAGTTCCTGCAGGTCATTGAGCCACTGGTTGATGTGACTGCCCGGATTCCAGGTGAAGGTGAGTATGCCGATTTCCGTTCCGTTTATATCCCAGTATTCCTGCTCGTGGATAGCTCCCAATTGAGAGACATCCATAGCGGTCCGCGGAAAAGGGCTTCCAGCCAAGGCAGTATTTTGGTTTGGATCGTGTGGAAAGTACGCGGCCTGATAAAAACCGCTCCCGCCAGCTGGTTCGATCGTAACAGGCCTCAATGATTGGCCATCTCCAATAGGAAAAGTAAAGGTAGAATCCCCGGTATATCCTACATATCCATTTACGTGAAGCGAATCTGAGAGGCCCTCGATGCTTGCCGAATCAAAAAGATGTAAGAAATAATTTGGATTCCCTCTTTCTGACCTCATTCCACCTCCGGTGAAGAAAACCTTATGCCGTATTTTTACTTCATTCTCAAGATCTATTCCCCCACTGGTCAACACCTTGATTTGATATAAATTTATAGGCGAAATACCCCCGATAGTCTGAGGGTTTTGATAGGAATTGGTGAAGGTGACCATCCCATCCTGGCAATTTCCGCAGTCCATAAATTCCTGATTTATTAAATCACCTGATAATTCCAGGTGGCCCTCTATGATGAGGGTGTCTTCATTAACCAGGTCGCCGCCAACAGCCAAGGTATTACCTGCCTGGATAAGCATATACTGCTGATTGAAAAGACCGGAAAAGCTGTTGTTCAGGGCGACTACCATGGCTAGTATGGCTCCCGAATAGCCGATTTTTTTGAGCAAAGTTCGGGTAGCTACCGTACTCTTTGTACGGAGCTGATGTTTGTTAGACGACATGGACGATGAGTTGCTAATTAATAAACACTAAATATCTTTTGCGTCTATTTTAGGGAAAAGTAAGGGGGAAAAATGCCCATTGAAAAGGGCTTTCTTTCAATGTAAGAGGGAGGAAATTTTATCTCTTTCAAAAAAAGCGAGCTTTCTTTTTTTATAGGGCCATGATTTTATCATCATCCGATAATTCTCTCTTTATTTTATCATGATTCTCTCAAAAACTTACCGACTTTAGCTGAGGATTCCCTGCCTGGGTAAATGATTCTATCATACTGCCCTTTCTGCAACGTGCAATTAGCCAAAATTCTGTTTTTTGGTGTAGGTTTTGAGGCGAAAGGGGAGAGGATCAACCTATTATTTTGGTGATAGCCTGGTTTCTAAGCCTGACGGAGTGTTCAAGAAGCAAAAGTATTTTCCATCCTATCATATTGGGGGTATGTATGTATCAAATTACCGCCTTGATTTCGAAAAAGAAGCGGTGGAATTACCAGGGAAACAGGCAACGCCAGTCGCTAACATAAGTATCATCACAACGGACTTTGGAAAATTTTTTCAGAAGGAGTAACTGGATTAGGGGAGGCTAAAGTGGGCTTAATATCCTCAAATGGCCGTTTTCTACCAAATGCTCCACTACCTCTTTTAAACCATAATTGCACCTCTTACGCTGAATTTTCATCATTAGGTAATATTAGGTAACGCGTTATTGATATATCCATATACCCATAATATATAGTCGGATGGGGGTACTGCCAGATTGGTATTTCGTCGGTGGTTTTGTAATTATGTTACAGGTAGAAAAAAAACTGCCACGCTCGATAATTCATGTGGTCTCAAAACAATAGCACGTCTTTGCTGACCTATTTACCGTCCGCTGTTTTTATTACCAGGCACAGAATAATTCCCCTTTAATAGGTGGATTAGCCGAGGCGGTGGAATTAGTGTGCGCCGTGTAAATGATGCTCAAATACATAAGGAAGGATGTTTACAAAAATTGAAATTCATTTCAGGTGGATAAGCTATGCGAATAAAAATGCAATGGGAAGTCTTAGAATCTCCCGCCATCATTCCGCTCTCCTATAAATATGAAATTAGTTCCTGGCTGTACAAATTGATGGCTAGCGGGAACAGTCCATTTGCTACTTTTTTACATGAAAAAGGCTACGAAATGGGCCATCGGAAATTTAAATTTTTCACCTTTTCCGATTTGTCGATTCCCAGGTCAGGCCGGGAAATTTGGAAGGATCGCCTAGTCATTCATGCCCCATACGCTCAGCTAACCCTTTCCGTATTTATTCCCCAGCTTACGCAAGCCCTGCTAGCCGGTTCTTTTAGCAATGAGGAATTTAGCATAGGGGATAGAGTCAGCAAAGGGAGATTTCGGCTCTCATCCATTCAGGCAAGCCCCCTGCCACCGCTCTCCAGCCCACTCAAACTCAGGACTGATTCTCCCTTGGTGGTTGACACCTTCAATCCTGAACGACCTGAAAGCCACCAGTATCTCCATCCAGAACATGAATTGTTTGGAAAAGTGCTGTTGCAAAATCTATTGAATAAGTATCAAACCGCCCAGATTCATGGCCTGACGGATAAAATATTATACGCACCTGAATTAGCATTCCGCTTGCTGGATCATCGCAGTCCCAAGCGGAAAACCATTCTGATCAAAGCCCATACCCGGCAAGCGCATAGGGTGGTTGGCTACTTTTGCGATTTCGAGATCACGGCTCCGCCCTTGTTGCTCCAATTTGGGCTTCTGGCTGGACTGGGGAATAAGAATGCTCAGGGATTTGGGTTTGTCAATCCTATTTATCAGCTACAGACCACTTCTTAAGAATATGAAAATGCAATGGCGATTTAAGCATAGCATGCTGGATAAGGTTCTCGGGGATTTTGGCCGCGTGATCTTGCCAGCCTATAAGCTTCAAACCGGGAATGTTCCTCACCAAAACCCGACCTCGATCAAGATTCTTGCCCCTGCTCCCTCATGGTTAGCCTTTGCACATCGCGTGTTGCTGGCTGGGATTATTCTGGATGAATATCTAATGAGGAGACCCGACCTATCCGAGGCAGGAAGCGAGGAAGCATGGCGAGGCATGATCCTCAGTCTGAGTTTGCAGGCCCTCATCCTAGACCCTGCTACCTCGGAATCCGCTGAAGCGATAAAAGAACTGGGCTGGGAGACTTTTTTGCAGGAAGATGAATGGAGTGAATCTTTCCTGGCTAATTATATTCTCATGCGCGCCCCAGACCATGGGTTGGCTTGCTCCCTTTTGGATACGCCAGAGCTTGAACTGGCATATTGGGTTTTCCTGGAATTTCAGTTCATGGATTTTGAAGCAGGATGGCCCAGCTTTACCCAAAAAATTAATGAGATCCTGGCCACGCTGTTTCCGGAGACTGACATGCAGCTGGAAAGTGTAGGCCTGATCCACAACCCTTATCATCTCCTTTCAGGTAAGTTTCTTTCTTTTATCAAGAATTATCTTATACAATCCGGAAGAAGGCCTTTGATGCAAAAAGATCAACAATGGCTTTATCTGGGAGAACCAATTTCAAAATCGGAATGGGAGGAAATCCTTCATAAGGCTGGACAGGAATCAAAAGCGGTGGATATTCTGGCCCTTACAAAAATTAATCGGCAGAAATGTGATTTTGGTTTTATTGGCTCCTTGAAATTCACTCCGGAAATCCTGCTCCAAATTATCAGGAATAAAAGAGAGGATTTGTTGAAGTTCTCGCCCAATTCAAAAGATAAAATTCCTGAATTCCAGCAGTTTATCACCTTTTTTCACGCAATTGTCTCTCACTATAAGCTGCCCCTGGAGATTTTGGTAGAAAATCATAAAATCCGATTATCTCCCCGGCCATCTTTAAACAGAGAAGATGAGTTATTTTTTGATAATTTTTGTCTGATTAAAATCCAATGGCTAAGGAGAAAAGATGCGAAGCCCTGGGAGAAGGATTTTCTCGCCTGGTATAAAAAAGACATCAGCCTTGAGACACCCCTGGAGTTAGAAGAAGGTAAAACATTGGCCTCCTGGAAAGAAGTACGGGACTTTTTGCAGGATAATGTAGCCGCTAACCAACAAAAATTCTTATACCTCACCCTTTTGGCCTTGATCAAAGCCGCTGAGCACCGGAGGCAAGGGCTGGATGGCAGCAAAGACTATCTGGCTGAGATTCCGGCGGTTGTAGAAGCAGGTGCAGGCGTACTCCCTGAAGCGGGAAAATTTGCCAGAACCTACGGAATGCGTACACCGACGGATGTTAAGGCCCCTCTGGCTACTTATGCAGGGGAAATTCCAGAGAAAGGGCAGATGTGCACCTTCACTGGACAAACTGCCCGGAAACAGTATCGGGAGGCGGGTTATTTTTCCTTAAATCCCAAAGGGCCTTCCAATCGATCGCCTAGTTATCTGGGAAATACGTTCCACCACGTTTCAGCTTTGTATGACAAAGAATTACAGACGCTGAAGAGCGTTTTCTCGGATAAACTCAAAGCAGATCATGCCCTTTTCTATCGGATGGAATCTTTTCATCTACCTATGCATGAAGAGATGCTGCGCGCCCTGTTTGGAAATTCGGAACAGCAAAAGAATCATCTGCCAGGCTGGCAGCTATTTCCCAACGTGCGGATGCTGGAAGGCTATTCCCTGGGGTTTGCCGATATGGCACCTGCCAAAAATATTTCCCGAATAGAAAAAATCTTTTTCCTGGTGCGGGACCATGTAAAATTACTCCATGAATACGGGATTAAGTCCAATATATCAGCAGGTCTACAAGCTAGTAGACAGTCAGAGTTTGATTTTTACTTTGAAAATGCGCCCACCTCATTTCGAAAGCTAGGTTGGCATAAGATTTCACGCAAGCAGGCTGGCATAAAATTGCGGGAAATGGACCTGATTTTTCGCGTAGGACAAATGAGCAGAAGCCTGGGGATGAGCATTCGCTTAACCGCCCAATCAAGGATGCAATTATTCAAATTTTATTATGAGACGAATGATACCCACAGAAGGAGCATCTTCTTTCACTTAAAAGAGGTAGTGGAACAAAATCCCACGGCTTTTCATGCTTTGGAAAAATGGGACCCATTGGTAATAAAGTTGGCGCCCCTACAATTAAATACCATTCTTAACCAACCCGAAGTCCGTTTTCTCAAGACCCTTTTCCTTACGGTACAAAAAGGCCTACGAAAAAGTCTACCTAGCTTGGTTATGTTCGATCTCCTTCAAACCGAGCTTCAGGCATGTTTGGAAAAGGAAGGTGCTCAACCAGAAAAAGACAGCCTCACCCGCTTTATCGCTAGCTTTTGGAAGCTAATACAAGAAAAAGATATTGCGGTCCAATCTCTCCCTAAGAAGCGATTGATGAGTTACATCTATCAAATTGGTTTCTGCTTAAGGCTACATACCTACTACCTCAATAAGCGCAAAAAGACGAGCCTCCCGGAAACAATGCCTGCCCTGAAGAATGAACATGATTATCACGATCAGGAGGTTGTGATAAAAACCACGGCTTAACAGGCCTTATTAGAAATACCCCAAAAAGAGAGTTTCTCTTCGATCCCAAAAATATGAACACAGTCATCCCATTTATTCCGAAACCCTATTTCGTAAAAAACCTAAAAGACAATACCCTCGGAACCCTGAAAATTGCTATCCTCAGAAAAGTGATCGGCAATATTATTATTAGAAGTAGTGAACAAGATGAAACCATCAGTTTTCTCCTGCCTGGTAAGGAGGTGGTGGAAATCCCGGCTCGAAAGCTAAAAAGCCGGGAAAAACTCACCGGATTGAAATTGTGCCGTGCCCATGAGGTAGTCGATGAGGAAGTTCGCTATAACCTACTTCAGCATACGCGACAATTGGCAAATCCTAACTCCATCCTTTTTGGAGATTCAGTAATAGAAGATGCCTTAGGTTTGCAAAGTCGGGTGATCTATGATTGGGCCTATTCCTTACAGGATATAGCGGATATAACCACTTCTCTTCAGCACAATGCCCTCAGTGAAAGTGGTACGATGTGGGATGAAAATAAAGCAAAACTTCGCAAGTCATTATTTCAGATTCGCTATGTTAAAGCTGGGGCCATTTTCCCTCATTTCGTTTCGGTTGAAAATGTGACCCCTGAATTATTTTTTCATTTATTGGCCTGCCTGCATTTTACCAATCGCTACGGCGCTCAGCATACTACTTCTGGGCCCAATGTGGAAAATAAAATTGTGG
>JBCBGC010000191.1:0-9561 GCA_038527215.1 Bacteroidota bacterium | reverse complement strand
CTTTTAATATTTACAAGATTGATGTAGGGCGTATCGTGAGCAGGCTCAATAGGCGGAATCATTTCTGTCAATTCCAGGGTATGCTTGGCATTCCGGGCAGGATCGATCTCCAACCAAACTGGCTGGCTGTAGAGGTTGCCAGGCGCTCGATTCCATTTCTGCCCCTCTCCCCTGTCCATCGGCAGTTTTACGGTATGTCCAGTCTTAAGGTGAAAGGTTTCATATTGATGAAAAAGGAGTTGCACCTGGTACTTAGCCGCTGGCAGGTCCCCCAAATCAGCCACCGGATAGCCCAATACTTCCGAGTCCCATTGGAGGCTGGTGCCGGGCTGCCAGTTTTCTACATCCATGCCGAAAACTTGCTGGCTTTTGGGTCCATCATTGATTTGAAAACGGGGTTCGCCTTCCTCCTGCACCGAAAACATCAGGAGCAAACGGCCATCCAGCACCGAATCTTTATGCTGGGCAGGAAAGGGAATCTCAAAACCCAAGCTGACCTTCGCGTCCGAGACGGGAGGTTGGCAACTTTGGAAAAAAGGAAGGAAAACTAGCAGCAGAATCAGAGTCCAAGGATTTTTCATGAAGCGGATTTTTCTCATAATAGCATTTTTTCTCCACTCCTATTCCCTGATCTGAGGTTGGAAAAAACCCACTCAAGCATTTTTCCTAAATAATCCCGAATTTGAAGAAAATTAGCGGGAGTATTCCTTGCCATGCAGAATGACATACTTTTGGGGACTGCTGATCGTCCTCCTGCCCTGGACAGCGGCCCTGTCTCAGGATCGATCTGCTATGGAACCGCCGCAAATAACCCAATCCGCCCTGGAAGACGTGGAAAGGCTCAAGGCCTTGATCGCCCTCTCCCACCAGCGAAAACGGAATGCCCCGGACCAGGCCTGTCGGTTTGCTGAAGAGGCCCGAAGACTGGCCGATGAACTGAGGTACGAGGAAGAATTCGCGGAGGCCTGCCTGGCCCTGGGAGATTGTAAATGGAACCAGGGAACCTACGGGGAGGCCTTCGACCTCTTTATGGAGGCTATGAAAACCTATCGGGAGTTGGACGATTCGGTCGGCATAGCCACCACCAATCATTACCTGGCCAAAGTAGAATGGCGCTATGGCAATTTTATCCCGGCTATGGAAAAAGAGCGCCTGGCTTACCAAAGCCGTAAATCTGCCGGAGACAGTGCCGCTACCATGGAATCCTTGTACTGGTTGGGGATCCTCAATGCTGATGTCTTTGAATACCAGGGAGCCTTATCCTATTACGACCAGGCCCTGCGCATGGCCACCGCTCAGGCTGATAGCCAGATGATCGCTAATATTTACAACAAAATGGGACGGGCCTGGCGAAAACAGGCAGTTTACAACAAAGCCTTGCTTGCCCACCAGCGAAGCCTCCCTATATATGAGAAACTGCGGGACAGTCTGGGCATTTCAGATTATTATAACAATGTAGGCAGTATCTACCGCCGCCAGGGCGAATATGAGCTGGCCCTGGATCACTTTTTTGAAGCCTTGACCATCCAGAAAATCATTGGCGATCAAGAAGGGCTGGCTGATGGGTACAATGATATTGGCACCACTTTTTGCCAGAAGGGGAACTTTGGGGCGGCGGTGGACTATTTGGAACGAGGCCTGGAAGTGGCCCAACTTACCGGCTTAAAGGATGATGTCCGATACGCCTACGCCAGCCTGTCTGCAGTCTATGATTCGCTGGGCAATCACGAACGGTCCCTCTTTTACTATCGACAAATGGCGGCTCTCAAAGATAGCCTGATGGATGTCCGCAAGGCTCAGCAGTTGGCGCACTGGGAGGTGCAATACGAGAGCAACCGCATGGAGCAGCAGATTGAGACGCTGACCTTGCGGGGCCAGCGGAATCAACTGGTGGGCTATGTGCTGTTTTTGGTCCTGGCTCTGCTGGGATTATTCGGCGCCTATATGTACCAGCGAGCGCGTTCTCAGCGTAGGTTGCGGCTACAGTTGGAAAGAAAAAACGGGCAAATCGAATTGGAAAAAATGCGCTCAGAAAAGCTCCTCCTGAACATCCTCCCCCAGAAAACCGCCGACGAACTGATGGCGGCCGGACGTGCCAAACCCCAAAGCTATCAGGCGGTAACCGTCCTCTTTTCAGACTTTAAAGGCTTTACCGAGCGGGTTCAGGATCTCAGTCCGCGAGAGTTGGTCCAGGAACTAGATGAGTGCTTTGAAGCCTTTGACCTAATCATGGAAAAGCACGGGGTGGAAAAAATAAAAACCATCGGAGATGCGTATATGGCTGCGACGGGTTTGCCGGATCCCAGTCCCGATCATGCGGCTCGTATGGTACGGGCCGCCATGGAAATGCAGGCTTTTCTCAACCAGCTAAAGGAGAAAAGGAAAGACCGCCAGGAAGGCTTTTTCGAAGCCAGGATTGGTATTCATAGTGGGCCAGTCATTGCGGGCATCGTGGGTCGAAAGAAATTTTCCTATGATATATGGGGAGATACGGTCAACCTCGCTTCCCGCATGGAAAGCGCAGGCAAGGTAGGCAAGGTCAACATTTCAGAAAGTACCTATAAACTTGTCCAGCACGAATTCATCTGTCATCCTCGCGGCAAAATTCGCGTCAAGGGCAAGGGGGAAGTGGATATGTATTTCGTTGATTGGGAGGTCTAAACCGCCTTAGGATCGCAGGAACTCCCAGGCCCTTTCCCACATTTTCTCGGATCGTAGGATGCGAAAATGTCCGGTACCGGTTACGGTTTCCAGACTGGCATTCTTCCAATTTCGGACTACGTTCTCCGACCGTTCCAGGGGGATTACCTTGTCAGCCACATCATGGAGGATCAGGGCTTGTTCGATCTGGATTTTTTTCACAAAATCACTCACATTTTGGTCGTTGACATTTACGCCAGTCTCTGTTTCCAAGCGTTTGATCAAGCGAAAAATCACCTTGTCGGTAACCCCTACCTGATCTGAGACATCCTGGATTCTCTCCCGAAATTTATCTGGGGTGGTAAATAGCAGGTACTTATCGTAGGAAATATCCGGATTGGTAGACAGCGCCAGGGTAGAGGCTACCCCGCCGAAAGAATGGCTAATGAGGTTACGACTGGGGAAGGTGCGCATCATTTGGGCTACGACCTCCGCAAATTCGAAGAGACTGGTCGCTCCCTGGCTGCTCCGGCCATGCGAAGGACCATCAAAAGCATATACCTTCATGCCTTTTTTCACCAAAAAATCGACCAGGTCTGAGAAATTTCCAGCCTGTCCTTCCCAGCCATGCACCATCAGGACCGAATCTGGGCCTTCTCCCCAGGTGTAGGTCTGGATTTCTGAGTCTAATACTGATATTCTTTTCCGTTCTGCCTGGTCCAGGATCTGCTCCTCATGGTCGCGGAGTTTTCTGATTTGAGGATGGGTAAGGGTTTTATAGGCTAGGTTTGCCATCATTCCCGGGGCAATCTGGGAGGCGATTCGTACCAGTGTTTTTTGCATAGAGCGTGCGTGGGTTAGTCCGAGAAAGGATTAACCAATCGAACTAAAAATAGTTCCCAAATTTAACCCGATTTTTGTCCACTAGGATCAAATCTCGCCACAAAAATAGAAGCGATCCCCATCAGGCAAAGGATCAGAAATACCCCTAAAAATACCCTTTGGGTACGGCCTGGGGTATGTTGGATTGGCTGCATGTCTCCAAAAGGAACCAGACCGGCCCAGAAGTAGGGATGGGCGCGAATCTTATCCTTATCGGTCAGGTAGCTTATCTGGGCCTCACGCAGCGCCTGATCCTTGGTTTTTCCCTCCGCCAAAAAGCGATAAAAAGTCTCCATCAACTCAGCCGTGGCAGCATCGTTGATCTGCCAGAGACTGGTGACCAGGCTGCTGGCTCCGGCATAGGTAAATCCCCGCGCCAAACTGATCATGCCTTCTCCGGTGGTGACTTTTCCTTTGGCCGTCTCACACGCACTCAGCACCACCAAATCCGCGGTTAAGCGAATATGGTACAGCTCGGATAAAGTGAGCAAGGCATCATTTTCTTTGCCCTTTTCTGCCTCCAGGGAAAAGGCTACATGGGAAGCCAGCGGATCATCGTCTACGGCTCTGGCATGACTGGAAAGGTGAAGGATGGGGTAGCGGGTGGCCAGCTCCAGGAAGGCCTCTTTGGTGGCTTCTACCCCCAAATATCTGTCTGTCGGCCAAATAGAACTGATATCATTTACCTCCTGTTGATTGTAAGCCAGAGGAGAAAATTCGCTTCGCATGGCCAGGAGCGGAGCAGGCATTTTTTCTCCATTAAAACTAGGCGCGAAAGCCAGGATTCGATTTTCTTTCCCCTCAGGCGCTTTTCCTATCACCCCTTGCAATTGCTCTACGGTGTACAAATAAGAAAACTGACGGGTCCGGGCGGCATAAGGATAGGAAGGAAAATGACCCGGCCGGGAAGGGGCTTCAGTCAGCAAGGCGGCAAAAGGAATGAAACTGAGCCCCTGGTGAGGAATGATGATCCAACGATCTCCTTGGGTTACCAATTGCTTCTCCAAAGGGGCGATGAGTTGTTGGTAGAGGTACTGAGCGGAGGCGTAAGCATCCTCTTTGCCGGGCTCTGGCGGCGTTTGGGTCTCTGAGATAAAGGCTTGCATAGACCCTTCCCAGAGGGAATCCAGGGCAATCCGGAAGCCCTTAAACTCCTGTCGGCTCACCGCCACTCCATACAAAAATTCTGGCTCAAGATAATATGAGGCCAGAACGACTTCTTCATCCTGTAGCTGCTCGCGAACCCAGGCTACCGTGGGGTCAAAGCGCTTATGGACCAGTTGAAAATAATCGGGATAGCTGCTTTCCATGGCCTGCAACAGGGAATCCTTGCGCGTTTCCAGCTTAAATATTTCCGCACCTAGGGTAACGAGTCCGGTGGAATCTCCCGCGTCCATGCGTTGGTATTTGCCTCTTTTTTCGAGCAACTCCCGGTTGAGGGCATCTTCCAGGTCCAGCAACGCGAGCGGAAGGCCCAGATTTTCGCGGGCACGTAATTGGCGAATGGCTTTTCGTAAGCTCACGCCTTTTGAGCGCTCCATCAGGTTGAACATTTTTTCCAAATGCGCTTCCTCTCCACTTTGTTCGAATAACTTCCAGGAGAACCAGATGGCCTGAGAGAAAAAGTGGCCGTTTTGTTCTGCCTGATCCATATTAGCAGATTCCGACAAAAATTCCTGCCGCTGGTAATCCAACCAATTGATCCCTTCTTCCAGGAAGGCCAGGCCTTCTTCGAGCAGGGTTACGTCCTTCTGACTTTTCGCATACATCATGCGCTTGCTGAGGCCCGCCTGCAAATAAGACTTGGCGATTTGCAAGGGGGCATCGCCGCCCAGGTTTTTCGCGACCAGGGTCTGTTCAAGTGCCCCTCCACGAGGCACTTGCATCTGTATGCCCAGCTTAGCCTCCTGATGGGCCAATTCCAGCTCCCCCATTTTTCGATAAGTCCGGGAAAGCCGGTTGTGAAACCCAGAGCGTTCACTCAAGGTGGCCTGTCCATGCGAGGCTGTGAGCCGGATACATTTTTGGTACCAACGGACCGCCTCCTCATACCGCTCCGTTTCTTCATAAATCCGTGCCTGGGCCTGCCAGCCGGAAAGATGTTGCAGGTGGCCAGCGGGATATTTAACCTCGCGACTGGCCATGACCTTACTTACCAGTCCTGCGGCTTTTTCATACTGGTGATCGTAGATCAGGCTCCAGGCCTGATTGATATGCACCATGTCAAAAATAGCGTGGCTGGCTGGAAGAATCTCCTGAAAGGTCTCCAGGGCTTTTTCATAAAACACGCCAGCCTGATCAAATCTATAAGAGGCGTAATGTGCCAGGCCCAGCGAATTGTACATGGCGCCCACATTGCGATGAATGGGTCCGTATTGCAGAATGGTGATCCGCACGGCCTCTTCCAAAAAGCGAATAGCTTTTTGATAATCTTTTTGCTTGAGCAGGATATTCCCATGGTAATAATAGGCCCGGGAGGCCAGCGGATGATCCCGTCCCATCCTTTGCTGGATAAAAGGTTCCACCATTTTCAGGGCCTGGATGCCGGCCCGGTATTGTTCACGGGCCATGGCCGCAGCCCCTTGATAAATCCCAATTTCCAATCGATAAGGATGGGCCTGGTGCAGGATTTTTCCCAGCACAGTATCTGCCTTGGCCAGCCAGGCGCTGGCCGCTACCCCATTACGCTGGGTAATGGACATTTTTCCCCGAGCCAGGAATAGCAAGCCTGACAATAGCTTCATGTCCTGGGCTTGTGCCTGCTGTTCAGCCAGGTCAAAAGCCTTTCCGGCCCCCAGAAAATCATAACGTTGCAGCAGGCGGAATCCTTCATCATAGCTTAGCCAGGCCGCCAGGTCATTCCTGCCAGCCGGCAGCGCTTGCTCTGCCGCTTTGATCAACTCCTCCACGCGTTTTAGATCATCCTGGCTGAACGCCATCTGGATGTTCAAATGGGAGGTTTTATGCTGAATATCTACGTCTGTCTCAGCAGACACCTTTTGCATGGTTTGAAAAAAACGTGCCGTATCCGCCTGTAGCAAAGCCACCTCTGCCAGACCCAGATAGGCCTCAGCCTGCTGTTTTCCAGTGGCTTGTTGGGCAATCAGGCGAAAGGCTTCAGCGGCTTCGTCCAGCTGAGCTTCGTACATCAGCCCTTCTGCATGCGAAAGGGACGCCCCAAAGTCCTGGCCGCTCAAGGGGGTATGCCCCACCAGGAGCAGAAATCCCAAGCCAGCGATGAGTATTCTAATGGTCATATGCGTGGAACATGAAGGCTTAAATTAAGAAAAATACACTACGCCCGGTCTTTATCCTCAAAATATGCAGCATAAGAAAACCAGTCCCGGGAATGGTTAAATCCCAGGCCTGGCCTTTATCTGATATCTGAAGGGGAGTTCAACATCCCCCAGGAGTTATCTCCTATTTTTTCTCGTTGTTCTTTTGCTCTTGATACTTCTCCTTTGCCTTTTGCATACAGGCTTTGACACAGTTGTAATAGTCATTCAGTGCGGTCTCCATTTTGGCCATGATGATGATAATTTCGCCACGGTCTGGAGAACCAGGCCCGGTCTGGCCCTGGCCAGAATTTCCACTTCCGTCTCCGTCCCCGCCTCCATCATTCCCACCGGGGGCCAGCATAGCCAGCTGAACCGTTTGGGTTTGAGACTGATATTTCTGCCGGCAAAGCTGACGACACTTACTTAAGGCCTTCTGATAAGGACTTTGGGGGGGATAAACTTTGGCTTTGCCATTGGCCCCTCCCACCTGAGCCACCGCAAAGGGCCAGATGAACTTGGTCCCTGGGCCTACTTTGGTCAGATCCACGGGTTTGGCTTTGAAAGGATTAACCGTCGCCTGCCCAACCAGGACGTTTTGCATATTTCGGATAGCAATAGCTACCACCTTATTATTGGGTTGCAAGCGAACTTTAAAGGTTTTTCCCTGGCTTTTTACTTTATACAAAAAAGCGTTGCCTTGCTTTTTGGTCTCCAGGAGTTGCACCCCTCCTTGAGCCACTGCGGGGAGGCTGGTGACAAGCAATGCCAGAGCACACAGGCTTCCCAACAGGATATGTATGGCCGTCGAACGTTTCATGAATTTTTTGAGTTAATGGATTGATGGTCTATCCTTGGTTCAGTGTAGTTGGAAAAATGTAACTTTAAAAAAGGGAAAAAGTCAACTTACCTTTTCTCCCCTTCATGATACTAAGGGTAAATCAAGGATCAGAAAGAGAGAAAAGTGGGTATAAAGCACTACATCCCATCTTGAAATGATTATTTTTGACCTGAGAAAGCCCGGTAAAAACTCATCAGCTGTGTAAAAACAGGCCCCTTGAGAAAATTTTTATCTGCTGAGTTACATTTAGCCGGGACATGTGAACCAATATGGCAGAGAAGCTCAACATAAGCGACTCAAGTTTGATCGAGCGCATTAAACAGGGCGGTTCGGCTTGCGACCAGGCGATGAAATGGATTTATCGTCAGCATGTGGACCAGATCGT
This sequence comes from Bacteroidota bacterium, assembly GCA_038527215.1. GTDB lineage: Bacteria > Bacteroidota > Bacteroidia > J057 > J057 > JAWPMV01. The sequence continues at coordinate 1,538 of JBCBGC010000191.1, read as the reverse complement.
TCAGTTTATCGTTTCGCGAAATGGAAGTCAGGACGAAGCCAAGGACATCTTTCAAGATGCCATGATCAACCTGATGCTCTCGATCCAACAAGAAAAATTTAAAGGCAATAGTTCTTTGCGTACCTATTTGTATGCGATCAGCAAAAATCTTTGGTACCGTCGGTTTAATCGAAGCTTACGTGAAGATGCTTATAAAATGGAGCAAAGCGGAGCAGAAGATTTGGCCGAAAGCCCAGATGTTTTGTTGATGGAAACGGAAAAGCAGCAGGCCCTTCACCAAATGATGGACCAACTCAAAGTAAAATGTAAAGAAGTGCTGTTGCTGTGGGCCCGGAAATTTAGCATGAAGGAGATTGCTGAAAAACTGGGTTACCAGAATGAACAGGTGGTACGGAACAAGAAAAACCTCTGTCTCAAGGAACTCAAGTCCCTGGTACAGGAAAACCCCCAGGTCAGAAACATGATCGGGGAATTGGTCAAGGACGAATGACCAGAAACGAACAGCTTGGCTATGGAGATCTCAAATGAATTACAAACCCGCATTGATGCCTATCTTGAGGATGGCATGCCCCCTAAAGATAGGGTAGCTTTTGAATCGGACCTGCAGGAAAATGCTTCCCTGAAAGCAGAAGTTGACCTGCAGCGCGATGCACGAAACCTCCTGGTATTATACGACCAGGTAGCCTATAAAGAGGTATTGAAAGAGGTAGATGCTGAATACGAGGCGGAGAAAGAAGCTAACCAATCCCCTCGGGTTGTACCCTTATGGAAACGACCCGTCTGGATAGCGGCTGCCGCGGTAGTCAGCTTGCTGATCGCGACCTTTTTGCTCACGCCTTCTTACAGCAACGATGCCTTACTGGCAGAGGCCTTTGATCATTATCCGGACATCGTACAAAATCGCAGTGCCGGAGAAGATGATGCCGCTTTGTTACAGGCCATGTATGCCTATACCAATCAGGAATTTTCTCGGGCGGTAAGCCTGTTTCAACCCCTGGCTACGGCACGCCCCAAATCTGATACCATTCAGTTTTACTATGGTCTCTCCCTGATCGGAGAAGGGAAGGCCTCAGATGCCCTGCCGATTTTTGAGCGCATGTCTCATGAAGAAGATGGATATTTTGCTGAGCTGGTTTCCTACAACTACGCCCTGGCCCTTTTGGATGCAGGCAAGATTGAAGAAGGGAAGGTTCAGCTGAAAAAATTAGCGGAGGATCCTTACCACTATTACCGGGAAAAGGCCACTACCCTCCTGCAGAAGTGGGATCACCCTCTGAGAAGCCTGCCTGGGGTTAAGTAGCCCTCAGCATAAAACATATTTGCAAAACATGAGTCATCCCAAATTTTGGGATGACTCACTTCTTTAAGCATTTTTTCATACGGATAGGAAAGGACCATTGACTAAAAGGAGATAAGCTGTCCTGGTCATAGACCCCGATATTTATATCCTCGGAGGTCTCTGCGATCCATATGTATTCATGGAGACCCCGGATAAGTCATTTTCCCTAGCGGTCAAATGCCTTTCCGGGGTGACATAT
>JBCBGC010000190.1:0-9804 GCA_038527215.1 Bacteroidota bacterium | reverse complement strand
ATATTTCTAATAGCTTCTCCATATGATCTCTGCCAAGGAAAAGAATTTCTGGATCCTTCTTACGGCTTTCGCTCTGATCCTGATTGCCGCTCGCGGCCTGACCTCTCAACGCCACCATCACGTTATCAAGGTGAGAAAGCAGCACCGGGTTCAGTCTTGTAACCCTGCACCGCGCTGTAATCCTGCTCCGCGTTGTCGCTCTGTGGCAGAACAACCCCAGGCGGTAAACTACCTGGAAATCAAACAGCGGATCATCAAAGAGGAGAAAAAGCGCAAGCGTCGTCGGAGATGTCGGAGTAAAAAGTCCTCTCAATTTCAGCAGGACCTGGTAAAAGTTCGGGTATTGGTAAACGAAAAAGGCAGAGTCATGGCCTTTAAGGATATCCGAAGCGCTGACCCCAGCCTTCGTCATGGAGTGGAGGTACATATTGAGGATTTAAAGTTTTTCCCGGCTTATAAAAACCAGAAACCCTATGCTTGCTGGACGGAAATCTATTTCGGTCAATAAGTTAGCAGGATAACGAAAAGAATATTTTCATTTGATTCCCCCCTGAGTAAGGTTCCTTGCTTAGGGGTTTTTCTTTTGTATAGTCGGACAACGGCCTTGAGAAGGGATTTTGCCTGGATTTTATGCCTTATTCCCAAATTTTGGATAATCGCCTTTTCTTCTCAGAAAAATTATTGTTTACCTTTAAGGTTTAGTTAGGGAAGCTGCGCTCCTATGTGTATTAGACATAGTTAACACATGAATCTGCTGATGAAACCTTTCTCCTCTACTGTTTGGAAAATTCTCCTTTTCGGAATGGCAAGCCTCTTGCCCTTCTTTGTATCCGCCCAGATTACTACTTTTCCCTATTTTGAAGACTTTGATTCTGGCCCTGGTGGCTGGGTGCCCAATATTGGGGGAATCAATGGGTGGACCCACGGAACGCCGGCCAAGCCCGTGATCAGTGCGGCTGCTTCTGCCCCGAATTGCTGGGTAACGGGTTCCCTGACCGGGAACTACGCTGATAATTCCAGCGCATTCGTAGAAAGCCCGGAGTTTGATTTTTCCAACCTGAATAACCCCCACATTGCCTTTAGCGTCTTTTGGGAATTAGAAGCCAACTTTGACGGGGTAGCTTTGGCCGCTAGTACAGATAGTGGGGCTACCTGGAACGTGGTGGGAGGCTTCCTGGATCCTGTGGCCTGGTATAACAACCAATCCATCGTAGGAGGATTCTTGGGTGGGCCTTGTGGTCAATCCCTGGGCTGGTCAGGCCGGGACATAACCGGTAATGGCAGCCAGCAGTGGCTACCCGCTCAGCATGCCTTGAATGGCCTGGCCAATGAACCGAGTGTTCGCCTGCGTTTTTGCCTGGGTTCAGACTTTGGGAACACCTACGATGGTTTTGCCTTTGATGATGTCGTCATCGCTGATGCGCCTTTTGTCGACCTGGGACCAGATACGGTGATTTGTTTTGCCGATACCTTGATATTACAAGCCTGTTCTCCTTCAGCCGTCTCTTACTTATGGAGCACCAGCCCGGTAGATACCCTTTGTACCAAAGTGGCTGTGGCTTCTAATCAGTACATCGTCATCGTGGAGGACTCGCTGGGATTCGTGGTGAGGGATACCTTAAACCTCACGGTAAGTCCGACTTTTGTAAACCTTCCTCAAGACCAGATTATTTGCCCTGGTGATACCTTGATTCTGGATGCAGGAAACCCCACGGCTAACCACGTCTGGGAGCCGGGTCCTAATAATTCTCAGTTCTTCGATGTAACCCAATCAGGAAAGTATAAGGTAACCGTCTCAGATAACTTCGGGTGTGTAGTCACCGACTCTATTGATGTCATCCTGGATATCTTACCCAACATTGATTTGGGAGAAGATACCACCATTTGTGTGGGGCAATCCTTATTGCTGGATGCCGGGGCCGGCAATCCGGGGACCACTTATTTATGGAATGTAGGGGCCTCGACTACACAAACCATTTTCGTCTCAGCTCCCAATCAATACATCGTGGATGTTACTACAGCCGGTAATTGCCAGATTTCGGATACCATTGATGTAGATGTGTCCCTGACTCCGGTGGTGGACCTGGGCGATGATCGGGTAGAGTGCGGGGAATTTACCCTCGATGCCCTGAATCCCGGAAACAGCTATCTCTGGTCCAATAATCAAGTGACCCAACAGATCACCACACAATTACCCGGCACCTACTGGGTCGTGGTGACCAACCCTTTTGGCTGTCAAGGCAGCGATACCGTAAATATTAATCAAGGAGCCGCTCCATTGGTGAATCTTGGACCTGACCAAGTGATCTGTAATGGTTCCTCTGTAAGCTTCGACCTGGGCAATCCTGGGGCCACCTATTTCTGGTCCACGGGGGAGACTACGCAGACCATCACCGTCAGCCAGCCGGGCATCGTGATCGGCCAGGTTGAGAACAGTGATGGGTGTATTCGGGCCGATACGGTAAATGTACTCCTTTCTCCTCTGCAAGTTGATTTGGGACCAGATAAGGAAATTTGTGAAGGTGATTCTACCCTGCTTGATGCAGGAGCTACGGGAACGACCTATATATGGTCTACCGGACAGCAATTCAATCCCATTTACATCACTACAGCCGGTCAATACATAGTGACGGTGAGTGACGTGGCTGGCTGTGTAGCAAAAGATACCATTCTGATCACCAGTAAGAGTGATTTCACGCCTGATTTCACCTTGCCTGATTCAGCGGAACTTTACCAGTCAGTGCAATTCACAGACCTTACAGGTTCGGTGGCCAACAACTGGTCCTGGGATTTTGGGGACGGCAATACCAGTAACCAGCAAAATCCTTCCCATACCTACCAGTCCATCAACAATTTTACGGTTTGTCTCACGGCAAGTAATGGGGTGTGTATCAATACCGTCTGTAAGCAAATTGAAGTAACCATCTTCACCAATCTGGAAGAAGAACTTGGCCTGGAATGGGACCTTTATCCAAATCCTGCCACCCAGCAGGCTACCCTGGATATCCAATTGGAACAAGCGCGTGAACTTGGCTGGCAGCTGCTGGATATGCAAGGCCAGGTCATTCAACAAAAAGCATTGGGCCGGCAGTGGCGCGTAAAAGAGGAACTTGCGCTAGGCTCATTAGCCAGTGGCATGTACCTAATTGCCCTGGAAATAGATGGATATACCCTGCATAAAAAGCTGGTGGTCCGCTAAAGAAACTTTTCTATATTTACCGCGGCATTACGCTACCATGCGTAATGCCGCTGTTTTTTGCGAAGACCTTTGCCCCCCAAATGTTATTTCGCATGAAAAATGAAGTCGAGGTATTTGCCCCTGCCAGTGTAGCCAATGTGGCCTGTGGGTTTGATACCCTGGGATTTGCTTTGCAGCGCCCGGGGGATCGGATCATTGCCCGTTTTTCCTCTCAGCCTGGGCTGACCATTACCCGCATAGAAGGAGACGAGGGAAAACTCCCGCTGGAACCGGAGAAAAATACGGCAGGTGTTTCCGCCCTGTCCCTGATGAAAAACCTGGGCGTGGTCCAGGGCATTGAAATGGAGATCATCAAAGGGATTCCCATTGGCAGTGGCTTAGGCTCCAGTGCCTGCAGTGCCGTGGCCGGAGCCATGGCGGTAAACGAGCTCATGGGCCGACCGCTCAGCAAACAAGAACTATTGCCCTTTGCTCTGGAAGGAGAAGCAATTGCCAGCGGTGGGGACATCCATGCGGATAATGTAGGGCCCTGCTTACTGGGAGGAATGGTCCTGGTGAGAAGCAATGAGGAGTTTGATACCGTTAATATTCCTACGCCCTCAGATCTTTATGCGGCAGTGGTGTTGCCGAAATTGGAAATCCTTACTGTGGAGGCGAGAAATATCCTTCGGAAAGAAATCCCGATGAAAGAAGCCGTCATCCAGTGGGGAAATCTGGGTGGTATGGTGGCTGGCCTTATGCAGGCCGACTACGGCCTTATCTCTCGTTCTCTGAAGGATGTCATCGCAGAACCCTACCGTTCCAAACTGATCCCCCATTTTTATGAAGTGAAACAAGCCGCTTTGAATGCCGGGGCCCTGGGCTGTAGTATTTCAGGAGCCGGGCCGGCCGTTTTTGCGCTGTGTAAAGGGGATGAGATTGCCTTTAAGGCTGGACTGTCCATGCAATATGCCTTTACTGCGGCAGGCATAGGCTGCGAGCGGTTTATTTCGACCATTAATACCCACGGAGCAGAACGAATCAAATAGCTCATTCTTCTGGCACCCGTTGGTAGTTTGCCATAAACCAGGTCTTGGGGGCTTTTTGCGGATCATCATCTCCATAGTATCCCCATCCCAATATTGAATAAGTATCAGCCTGCACACTTTCATAAAAGAACTCCACCTTCAGGGGATCCCGAAGGTCGCGCTCCCAAATAATCGTATGGGGGGCCGGGAGACTGCCGTTATGAATGACTTGTTCATCGGGTTTATTTACCACACAGAGCAAGCCTCCTTCTTCTGTAACCTGATTATATCCACTGCTGTTAACGGTATCTGCCTGGCCGCTTTCATTAACATAGGTGTCCGTGATCCGTACCGTCTGGTAAAAAGGGGACTCGGATTCATAATGCTGATGTACCTGAACCTTGTAGGTGATGGGATAGCCCAAATCCTGGATCATTTTGGCCGAAAGACTACGAGGCCTAACCGGAGCAGGAGCCTGCCCCTCGGGATTGGTAAAGACCAGGAACTCGCCCTCCCAATGTCCGTCCAAAGGTTGGAAAACATCTTTCAAACTATCCCTTTCTCCCACCCAAACCCCTTTTTTGACCGGGAGCTGGGCTTCCATTGGAGACTTCCCTTCTTTTGGAGAGCGACAGGCCAGGCACAGGCCTATCAGCATACAGCTTACTAGCAGGTATCGCATCATTTCCATAGCGTTTAAAACAAATGAAATTTCATAGCACTAAAAATAAGCAACAAAAAGTAAGTCTCAGAACGGCTTTGCTGGAAGGATTGCCCGCAGATAATGGCTTGTACGTCCCTGAGACCATAAGTCCCTTACCCGAGACCTTTTTTCAGGAGCTACCGGAAATGACCCTGCCTGAGCTGTCCTTTCAGATCTCCCGACACCTATTGGGCGAAGTAATTCCAGCATCAGCGCTTAAGGAATTGCTGGAAAAAGCCATGAATTTTTCGGTGCCGGTGGTGGACATCAAGCCGGGGATCAGTATGCTGGAACTTTTTCATGGTCCCACCCTGGCCTTTAAGGATTTTGGGGCCCGCTTCATGGCAGGCCTGATGGGCTATTTTGTCCAGAATTCTTCAAAAACCCTCCGCATCCTGGTCGCTACTTCGGGCGATACAGGGGGGGCGGTAGCCAGTGGCTTTTTGGGGACGCCCGGGATTGAAGTGATCATTCTTTATCCGCAGGGAAAAGTTAGCCCTTTGCAGGAAAAGCAGTTGACCGCCCTGGGGCAAAATATTACCGCCTTGGAGGTAAAGGGCACCTTTGATGACTGCCAGGCTATGGTGAAAGCTGCCTTCCTGGACCCCGAAGTGCAGCAGCATCTATGGTTAAGCTCAGCGAATTCCATCAACATTGGCCGCCTGGTACCCCAGAGTTTCTATTATTTCGCGGGCTTTCGGCAGCTGAAAGCAAAAGGCAAACCCATTGTAGCCTGCGTTCCCAGCGGTAATTTCGGAAATCTCACGGCAGGCCTTTGGGCGCAGAAGATGGGGCTACCCATCGCACATTTCATCGCGGCTACCAACCGAAATGATGTTATACCCACCTACCTGCAATCCGGACGCTTTGAGGCTCGGCCTTCCGTTCCCACCATCAGTAATGCCATGGATGTGGGGAATCCTTCGAATTTTGCCCGCATGGACTATCTGTTTGAAGGGGTGCATGAAAAAATGGCTGACGCCATTTCGGGCTATGCGTACGGCGACCAGCAAACCCGGGAAACCATTTCCCGGATCATGAAAGAACATACCTACTTACTCGATCCGCATGCCGCAGTTGGCTACCTGGCTGCAGAAAATTATCTGACGAAAAACCCCAATCACCAGGTCATGGTGCTGGGTACGGCTCATCCCGCCAAGTTTTTAGAAACGGTGAGCCCGCTGGTGGAACAGGAATTGGTTCCGCCGGAACGGCTGGCCCGACTGGCAGATGAGCCTAAGGAAAGCGTACTGATGGAGAATCAATATGCCCCTTTTAAGGATTGGCTGTTATCTCTGGATAAACCTTGATCAGCAGTGACCGCAAAGACCCTCTACTTCGTCCAGCAATTTTTTGCGGCGGTGGGTGCTCATGCGCAACTCTTCAAAAGCCGCCGGGCGCTCCAGCAAGCCTTTGGCCAGGACAATTTCTGCTTCCAACAGATGTTGTTTCTCCGCTTTAGTTAAGCCACTTAAACTCGTTAGCGGATACAGTCCACTGCGCTCGATGAGGTCTTTCAGATTTCCTTGCGCGGGATAATCCCAGCTGATCAAGGTCAGCCCGGCACAGCTGCCATAGGTAGCGGCATCTCTCGTAAAACTTGCATTGGTAACAATCCAGCCTTCTGCTTGCTTGTCTCCCCAATCTGGTTGCTTTTGCCATTTCTGCTCCAAATCCCGAAACCTGGAATGAATATATAAGGCCACTTTTACATCTACTTTTTTATCCCGCTTATTCCCAAACTTACACTCTACCGCTAATTGACGCTTTTCCTTTTTAGCCAATACATCCACCTCATGAGAGATGCATTGTCCTTCCATCATGATGCCTACTTCTATCTGGTACCCATGAAAGGCCAAAATTTCCCCAATGTACTTCTCAAAAGGAAAGCCTGACGGGCCCAGTTCCATTAGCGCTCGCTTTAATTTATACTTCGCTGCATTTGGCCGGGATTGTTTCTTTAACAGGTTAAAGGCTTGCCGATATATTTTCTTAGAAGAAATCCCATTGTAGAGACTCTTTTCAACTTCGGTTAAAATGGTTTCAACCAAGCCATAGTCCGCTCCAGCCTTCGCAAGAGAATGTCGGAGTTTTTCAGCCTCATAGGGAACGCGTTCTCCTGATGATTTAGTAATGTAGATTAATTCGGGGGCCATAGGATAGAAAAAATTGGGCACAAAGCGGCCGTTCGTTAGGGTTTAGGGATGAAATGCCTACTGCAAAAAAAGCCCTAAAAATGCCTGGATATTTTAAATTTTTTTGGAAACATCTAAAATCATTGTGATATTCGAAACCAACAAAGAGAATAGATGAAAACTTTGCAAACGCTCGTTAGCCTCATTATTAGTCTAGTGATTCTACTGCCCAGGCGGTGAGAATGGTTTGCAAGTACTCAAAAATATACAAAACCATTCTCCAAACGAGAATGGTTTTTTGCTTTAATCAACAACCAAGACCCGAGAAAAGAAATGTTAATTCAACCGGATAGCCTGGTCTATTTTAAGAACCGCTTCGTTCAAGCCTCCGAAGTACGGCTGCCATTTTTATCATCCACCTTCCATTATGGGTATGGGGTATTTGAGGGGATCAGGTCATATGAGACCCAGCAAGGACCGCGTATGTTTAAACCGCAGGCGCATTTCAATCGCCTGTTGAAGGGAGCGGAACAATTGGGATTGGCGCTTCCGCATTCTCCAGAAGAATTGACGGCGGTTTCCTACACCCTCATCCAGAAAAATGGCCTGCGTGATGCTTACGTCAGGCCATTAGTGTTTGAGGACACCAACATGAGCCTGGTAGTGAAAGGGCAACCTATGTTGTTGATTGCCTGTTGGAAATGGGGCCCATTGTTGGGAGACCAGCAAGTCCATCTTTCTACTTCCCGCTACCGCCGTCCTAACCGGCCTTCTGAACTGGCTGAGTACAAGGTATGCGGTTTTTACGCCGAAACGATCCGAGCCAAAACGGAAGCCAAAAGCAAAGGCTGCCAGGATGCCCTTATGTTGGATGAAGCAGGTCGGGTGCTGGGCACTACCGGGGCCAATATTTTTATCGAAAAAAACGAGGTATTGTATACCCCTCCCGCACACAATATCATTCCAGGAGTGACCCGGACCACCGTCTTTGAACTCTCTCAGGAACTGGGAATCGACATCGTAGAAAAAGACCTCTATCTAGAGGACCTCATCCAATCTGACGGAGTGTTTCTGAGCGGGACCGCCACAGAAATCGCGGGCGTAGCCTCCCTGGATGGCCGTGGCTTCACCATGGAATGGGAAGATACCCTGGGCCATTTGATTTCCAGGACCTATCGTCGCCTGGTTACCGAGATGGACCTGCAACCAGCCACCCTGATATAATTCCCCCCAGAAAGATGAATAACCCTTATAGCCGCCGACTGACGCAGGATGAAACCCAACCTGCGGCCAAAGCCATGCTATATGGCATTGGCCTGACGGATGAGGACATGGACAAGGGCCAGGTCGGCATCGTCAGTACTGGATATGAAGGCAACACCTGCAATATGCACCTCAATGACCTGGCCAAAGAGGTGAAAAAAGGGGTGGAGGAAGCGGGAAGTATCGGCTTGATTTTTCATACCATCGGCGTCAGTGATGGCATGTCCATGGGCACCGAAGGCATGCGCTTTTCCCTGCCTTCCCGCGATATCATCGCTGACTCGATTGAAACCGTGGTCAATGCCCAGTGGTACGATGGAGTAGTGCCCGTCGTCGGCTGCGATAAAAATATGCCGGGAGCCATGATTGCGCTCGGACGTTTGAACCGACCTTCTTTGCTGGTGTATGGAGGCACTATAGCTCCGGGGCATTATGAGGACCGTACCCTGAACATTGTATCCGCTTTTGAAGCCCTGGGAGAAAAAGTGGCGGGGGACATCAGCCCGGAAATGTTCAAAGGCATTGTCCAACATGCCTGTCCAGGGGCTGGAGCTTGTGGGGGCATGTATACCGCCAATACCATGGCTACGGCCATTGAGGCCATGGGCATGAGCCTGCCCTTTAGTGCTTCCAATCCTGCGGTGAGCCGGGACAAGCAAACGGAATGTCAGCAGGTAGGTCAGGCGATCTACCACCTGCTGAAAGAAGATATTCGGCCAAAGGACATCATGACCATGCAGGCCTTTGAGAATGCCCTTACCATGATCATGGTCCTGGGCGGATCGACCAATGCAGTCCTGCACATGCTGGCCATGGCCAAGTCAGTGGGGCTGGAGCTGACCCTGGACGATTTTCAACGCATCAGTGATAAGACGCCTTATCTGGCGGACCTAAAACCGAGCGGAAAATACCTGATGGAGGACCTGCATACCATCGGTGGCATTCCTGCCGTGATGAAGCTGATGCTGGAAAATGGCTACCTGCATGGGGATTGCCTGACCGTTACCGGCAAAAGCCTGGCCGAGAACCTGGCCGGTGCCCCCGCGCTGGCCGCCGGACAAGCCATCATCCATGATTTTTCTGAACCACTAAAACCCACGGGCCACCTACAAATCCTCTATGGAAACCTAGCTGAGGAAGGCTGTGTAGCCAAAATCACCGGTAAAGAAGGGGAATATTTTGAAGGAGTAGCTCGGGTGTTTGACGGTGAGTTTGCCGCGAATGAGGCCATCGTGGAGGGAAAAGTTCAGGCTGGAGATGTCGTAGTGATTCGGTATGAAGGGCCACAAGGAGGACCTGGTATGCCGGAAATGCTCAAGCCTACCGGTGCCATCATGGGGGCAGGCCTGGGAGATAAAGTCGCTTTGATTACAGATGGGCGCTTCTCTGGCGGAACCCACGGCTTCGTGGTAGGGCATATTACCCCAGAAGCAGAGGTCGGCGGGATGATTGGGTTGTTGAAAGATGGAGACAAAATCGTCATCGACGTGGAAAATC
>JBCBGC010000189.1:0-9863 GCA_038527215.1 Bacteroidota bacterium | reverse complement strand
TCCTCAACCAGGCTGGAATTTCTGTCGCTTCTCCTGAGCATGCGATCGAAGCAGTGCCTTTTATGGAGCGCCTTTCGGTTGAAGAATTGGATGCTTTGAACGGAGGCAAAGGCCGTTGTAAAAACAATGGATGCACCATTCAAGGCTCTTCCGATGATATCAATGCCCTGGATTGTAAAAACCGTCAGTGCCAAATAGTCATCCAATAAGCCTACAGATCATGAACAACCAACTGAATACTTTTCTCTTAGGGGCTCAGATGACTCTGGGGAAAGCTGAAGGCTCATTGCTCCATGAAGCTGAAAAGCTGCCATGGACAGAAATGGATTCGCTAACTGGGGGACGGGGCAGATGCAAAAACGATGGGTGCAATATCACCATCTCTGATCCGACCGATCCTCCAGGATGTAAAAACAAATCCTGTACGATCACGATCTTATAAGATCCCTGGGGACAGACCCAAGCAGATCCATGAAAATGGATCTGCTATATCCATTCTTTTTCAATTACCCTGATAACGAACTACATCAACCATGGCGCAGCTTCAATCCTTTCTTCGTAGCCTATTTAAAAATAAAATAACCTCCTACATCAATCTCATTGGATTTACGGTAGGACTTGCTGCCTTTATTCTGATAGATAATTGGGTGGTTCAGCAGCAAAATTTTGACCTTCATCATGAGAAGGCCCCGCGGATTTATCGGGCTACGACCCAATTTACCCCGATCCTTGAGCCGAGTGCCCAGTCCGCTGCTCCATTAGCGCCCTATTTGCTGGAAAACTTCCCGGAAGTGGAGGCGGCTGGGAGGTTCAAACTATCCTGGTTTGCAGTCCGGGCGGATGGGACCTTCCCTACCCATGAGGACCAGGTCGCTTTAGCGGATCCTGCCATTTTTTCCATGTTTGATTTTTCCTTTTTGGAAGGAAGCGCAAGCACCGCCCTGAGCCAGCCCAATACCGTGGTGATCAGTCGAACCCTGGCCCAAAAACACTTCCCTGGAGGGGCCGCGAGGGGTAAAACCATCTATCTCGATGAAGACCCATGTGAAGTCGTAGGCGTTTTTGAAGACATGCCCCAAACCTCCCACTTTCAATTCGACCTGCTTTATTCTATGGTGGGGGATGATGTAGGCTTATCTCCTATATGGCTGAATCTAAACTTCTTTACCTATGTCCTGCTTGGAGAGGATAAAAGCCCCACAGAACTAGCCTCGAAGTTCAATCAGGCCATAGAATCAAAGGTGTTGACGCAGATTGATGCCTATCTTCGCAAAGATCAATCGGACGAAGACAAATCCTACCAATACCAGGTAAACTTTCAACCCTTGGCTTCGATTCACCTGGGGTCTCAACTGGATGGAGAAATTCGGCAAAATGGGAATAAGACCTATGTATATCTTTTTTCGACCCTGAGCTTACTCATCCTGGTGCTGGTTGGGGTGAATTATATCAATACCAGTACGGCAGATTTTACGCTAAAAGCTGAAGAAGTGGGCCTCCGGAAAATTTTTGGGGCTTCTCGGCCTAGTCTGATCAAGCGGTTCCTGATAGAGAGCGCCTGCTTGAGTTTTATTGGCCTGGGACTGGCTATCCCCCTTGCGTTTTTACTCGGGGATTATTTAGGGAGCTGGATCGGAATCGATCTTAGCCTCGCAGGTAGCTCGACCGCCTTTTTTGCCAAGATCATAGCTTATACGGCAGGGATAGCCCTATTAACCGGAATTTATCCTGCCATATTCCTTTCTTCTTTTGACCCCATTCAAACCCTTAAAGGCAAGTTAGGCAGACATGTCAATAAAGGCAGGGTAAAAAATGCCCTGGTGGCAATCCAGTTTACCGTCAGTTTGATTTTGACGACCATTGCGATTGGAACCTTTTATCAACTGTCCTATATGCGCTCCAAGACCATGGGATTTGATAAAAGCCAGTTAATGGTCCTGGACTATGCCTATGAAGTAGGAGATGCCTTCGATGCTTTTCGAAATGATTTGCGGATGCTTCCCCAGGTAGAAAACGTCTCCGTTTCGGGCTTTTTACCCGTAGAATCGAACCGCTTATCAACCTCATTTTTACCCCTTGGGGCGAGCAGTGAGCAAGAAAAAATAAAAATACAAACCTGGCTGGTAGACAATCATTATGTGGATACCTATGGGTTTGAGCTAAACGCAGGCCAGAATTTTTTAACGCGCTCCGATTCTATCGGCCGGCAGGTCATCCTGAACGAAACTGCTGCCCAACTTTTGGGGGTCGACCAAGATGCCATAGGCAACTCTATTGAAATGATCTCGGGAGGCGGAACCAAACCCTTTCGGATCTCTGGCCTGATCAGAGATTTTCATTTCGCCACCTTAAAAGAAAAAATCGGCCCGCTGGTCCTCATTAACCAAGTTGAGGATAGCTACCTAACGGTCCGGCTGACCACCTCTCAGCCAGATCAGGAGACCTTGAATGGAATTGCCGCGGCCTGGGAAGAGCATACCTATGGGGTGCCATTTGTCTATTTTTTCCTGGATGAATATATCGAACGCCAATATTTACCAGAGACACGCTTGAATAAACTGTTCATCATCATGGCCCTCCTGGCCATCATCATTACCGGTATAGGTCTATTCGCTTCAGCTCTTTTTCTGGCCCAGAATCGCCGGAAAGAAGTGTCTATCCGGCGGGTGTTAGGCGCTTCCTCGAGGCAGGTTTTCTGGTTCCTGCTCAAATACTTTGCCGGGGTCTTTCTGCTGGCCTGTGTCGTAGCCGTGCCCATTTCCCGGTGGTTTTTGGCCCAATGGATGGAGGAATTTTCCTATAGAATTTCCTTGTCTCCCCCCTTGTTTTTGGGGGCAATAGGCATGGTGATGGTGATTGGATTTCTGACGATCTGCTACCAGCTCTTCAAATCCAGCATGACCGATCCTGCAGAAGTGTTGCGCACGGAATGATCTGGTTTTCAACCTATTGAGACATGATAAAAATGCGGTGGAGAAAATTCCCATTTTACCAACAACTGGATGGCATGGACTGTGGTCCAACTTGCCTGAGGATGATCGCTCAATTCTATGGGAAAAAGTACTCTTTGTCTTATTTGAGGGAGAAGGGATATATCACCCGGGAAGGGGTTTCTATGCTCGGCATTAGCCAGGCAGCCGAAGCGATTGGGTTTAGGACCATGGGAGCAAAACTGACGTTGAGCCAGCTTCTCAAACAAGCCCCACTCCCTGTGATTGTCCATTGGAACCAGAATCATTTTGTGGTAGTGCATAAAGCCCGGAACGGGCGGGTAGAAGTGGCCGATCCTGGTATGGGACTGCTGACCTACTCAGAAGCAGATTTCCTGGCAGGATGGATTGGGGAGAACCGGACGGAAAACGAAAAAGGCGTGGCGTTATTATTGGAGCCTACTCGAGACTTTTACCTGCAGGAGGAAGAACCAGTGTCCACCAAGGGCTTTAGATATTTAAAGGCTTATCTCACCCCCTATAAGTGGGAGTTTTTCCAGGTTATGGCTGGTCTGCTGGTGGGGAGCTTTTTGCATTTATTGTTCCCTATCCTCACCCAAAAAATGGTAGATGAAGGCATCGGTCATCGGGATATAGGGTTTATCTATCTTATTCTGGCCATTCAGATGGTGCTTTTTATCAGCCAAACCCTGCTAACGTTTGTTCGAAGTTGGATCCTGCTACACATAGGAACCCGGATCAATGTCTCTTTAATTGCCGATTTTTTGATCCGCTTAATGAAATTGCCCCTGGGGTTTTTCGACTCTCACCTAACCGGTGATTTGATGCAGCGCATACAGGACCATGAACGAATCAAGACCTTTTTAACGCAGCATGGGTTGCAGGCTATGTTTTCTATCGTTACGCTACTGGTTTTTGGCGCCGTGATGATGTATTACAGCATGAGTGTGTTTCTCATATTTCTCTTGGGAAGCGCCAGTTATTTCGGCTGGATCCTGATTTTTTTCAAAAAGAGGAAAATCCTGGATATGCAAAGCTTTGAACAACAGGCTCTGGATAGAGATGCCCAAATGGAAATAATTCATGGGATACAGGAGATTAAACTCAACAATATAGAAAGACAGAAAAGGTGGCAGTGGGAAAAAATCCAGGCAGATTTATTTCAAATTAACCTCAAAAAACTCGCCTTGGTCCAATACCAGGAGGTGGGAGCTTTCTTTTTCCATGAAGGCAAGAATATTTTGATCACTTGCTTTATTGCGCTAGCCGTGGTGCAAGGAGAAATGAGCCTGGGCATGATGTTGGCCGTCTCTTACATTTTAGGCCAGATGAATGGACCGATATTTCAGCTGGTAAATTTTCTCCAGGCAGCTCAGGACGCAAAGATCAGTTTAGACCGACTCAATGAAATCCACTATGTAAAGCAAGAACAGCTGGAAACAGGAAAACCGCCTTCCTCGCGAATTCTACAGGATGATATCAGGATCGAGAACCTAAGTTTTAAATACCACCACGGTCCCTTGTCCCCGCATATTTTACGAGACATCAACATCCATATTCCAGCTGGGAAAGTTACGGCTATCGTAGGCAGTAGCGGAAGTGGGAAATCCACCCTCATCAAGCTCTTACTAAACTTCTATCAACCTACAGAAGGAGGCATTTTGCTAGGAGAAACCCCCTTTGAAGAACTTCCGATAAAGGCTTGGCGAGAACAATGTGGGGTGGTTATGCAGGATGGCTATATCTTTTCTGGTACCGTGGTGGAAAATATTGCCTTGCATCCAGAACCCGATTGGAACAGGCTGATTCAGGCCGTAACCATTGCCAATATTCGTGCGGATATAGAGCGTCTTCCTTTGGGGTACCAAACCAATATAGGCTCAGAAGGGAAAAATTTAAGCGGCGGTCAAATTCAGCGGCTTTTGATTGCCAGGGCTGTGTACAAAAACCCTGCTTTCTTATTTTTTGATGAAGCCACCAACGCACTTGACGCAAGCAATGAGTTGAAGATTGTCCGGAATTTACGTCAGTTTTTTCAAGAAAGAACGGTAGTAGTGGTAGCGCATCGACTCAGCACCGTAAAGGAAGCCGATCAGATTCTGGTCCTGGATCAAGGAGAAATCGTAGAAAGCGGGAAGCATGACCAGTTGGTTTTACAACAGGGGCTCTACTTCCATTTAATCAAAAACCAATTAGCACTAGGAGCATAATGAATGACCAATCCATGCAAGCAACCTTGGGTAACGACCAGGTAAAAAGCGCCGCTCCTGATCTCTATTCTCATGAGATGCGCCATATCATGGGACATACCCCTCATTGGCTCATTCGGTTAGGAACCTGGATGATAATCGCGGGCTTAGGCCTGGGAGCTTTGGTGTTTTATGCCTTTAGCGAAGAGACCTATCTGCTGGTAGAAGGGAAGGTGCAGGTGACGCCAGATCTGGTAGAAGTACAATTTCCCTTTCCTATTACCCTCCAAAAAGGGCCGGAAGCGCAGGAGAAAAACCTGGAGCAGGATGAAGAAATATTTACCTACACGAAAGCCAGGTATCCCGGCAAGCAGGCTTTCTCCGCCCCGATGCAGGGAACTTTTGTTCCTTTGATCCATGGCCCCACCGGGACAGTAGTTGCAGCCCATGAATTGATTGGCGTAATATTGCCTCGTGCACCTGACCTCCAGTATCATGTGCAGATTCCCAGCGGAGAAATAGCCAATCTAAACCTGCATCAGGAGCTTACGGTCTTCCTCATGGCAGGGGAGGGGATGGAGAAAAAAGCCATGTCAGGCAGGGTTTCATTTATTTCTCCTCAACCATACAACCATTTTTACCGCGTATCCATCTCCTTTAATGAAGCCACAGATTACCCCGCTTCTCTACTTTCTTTTTCCAACCACCAACAGACCTGGCAGGGAGAAATCCCCGTTGAAAAACCTGGAATACTGAACCAAGTATTTTCTTTTTTCTAGTCACTTTAACGCTTAACTAATCAACTCATGAAACAAGTTGTAATTATTCTCGCTTTCCTCGGAGGGCTTTCTGGAAGCTTACTCCAGGCCCAGTCTACGGATCTGACTTCTTTTGATGGGGTTACAGATTTGGTCTTTGAAGGGCAAATCGGGGACATTGTCGTGCATCCGGCTCCGGCTGAGCGCGTCATGATCAAGTTTATGGCCGGAGAGGAAGCGGCCCGCGTGCCTGCCAAACAAGAAGGAGGCCGCTTGATCATCAAGGAAGTGGTCAATGATGCCATCACTAGTCAGGAAGGAGGAGCCAAGGTTACCAGCTATCCTACCTCATATCAATGGGATATGTATGTGCCAAAGGGGGTAAGCGTTCAGCTTACGACCGCGACGGGTAGTATACGTGTGCTAGGGGGACAAGGAAAAATGGAAGCCACTACTGCCACCGGGGCTATCTCGGTAAAGGATTATCAGGGAAAGATATTTGCAAAATCCAGCACAGGAGCCCTAAGTCTGGACCAGGTTGAGGGACAGTGCAGCATTTCTGGTGGAACTGGAAGTATAGCGTTGGCCGGCGGCAGTGGAAGCTGGGAAGTGGAAAGTGGGACTGGCCACATTGAGGCTGAGGCGTTGAGACTTACCGGTGCATCTTCCTTTAGGAGTGGCACGGGAAATGTAAACCTCAACGTAGTCAATCCGGGGGCCGAAAATATGGATATCCATTCCGGTACAGGCTTGGCCATGCTGAGCCTGGAAGGGCAAAAACTTACCGGAACCCTGGTCATGGGATATGCAGAATCTAAGGAGAGAGGCAAGGTGTATAAAGGCAAAATCCGTTCTCCTTTCCAACTGGAACCAGCAGGGGAAGAGAAAATCGCTGTCGGACGAAACACGCAAACCAATTTTCTTGAACAGATAGAACTAGACGGAAGCAAGACCCAAACCAAAATCACTACGGGACTGGGCAAGGCCCAACTGAAAAGCTAAACCTTCTAAGCCTCCCCTCTGGGAGGCTTTTTTTTGCGAGAGGCTTTATTTCGCTAAACCGCCAATTCTCTTTCCCTACTTCCCTGGTACAGCTCAAAATGCTGAAAAAGACATTCAAGCGATCCGTTGAACAAAGGAAGGCGGGTGGAGGGACGGAGGCCTATTTTCTTCAGGGCCTCTTTATTGCTGCTGAGAATCCAGGCATCATAGCCGCTAAACTGTTGTTTGAGCTGGTCGCCAATCATCTGGTAAAAAGCCTCAATGTCTTTTTTGGTGAGGCGTTCGCCATAGGGAGGATTGACCATGAGCAGACCTTCAGGAAAAGGTGCTTTCAGGTCAGCAAAATCCCGCGTTTCCAGGGAAATGGTATCCTCCAATCCAAAGTTGTCCCGGGATAGTTTGGACCAATGAATGGCTTTCTCATAGACATCAGCCCCCCAAATAGGGACCTTGGCTTTGACCATGGCCCGACGGGCTTCCTGATAGAGCTTTTTCCAAAGCCCTTCGTCATAATCGGCCCATTGCATGAAGCCGAATTGATTGCGTCGCAAACCAGGAGGCATATTGCGGGCGATCATAGCCGCTTCCATCAGC
This sequence comes from Bacteroidota bacterium, assembly GCA_038527215.1. Classification (GTDB taxonomy): domain Bacteria; phylum Bacteroidota; class Bacteroidia; order J057; family J057; genus JAWPMV01. The sequence continues at coordinate 2,369 of JBCBGC010000189.1, read as the reverse complement.
AGGGTGCCTGAGCCGCACATGGGATCAACAAAGGGTCGATCTGCTTGCCAGCCACTGAGCAGGATCATACCCGCCGCCAATACTTCGTTCAGCGGGGCCTGGTGCCCTTTTTTTCGATAGCCTCTTTTGTGAAGCGGTTCTCCTGAGCTATCCAGGGAAATGGTGAATTGCTGCTGGTAGACGTGCACGTTGATGCGTAGATCCGGGTTTTGGGTATCGACCGAGGGTCTTTTACCGGTCTTTTTCCGGAACTGATCTACGATGGCGTCTTTGACCTTGTAGGCGACATACTTGGAATGTCGGAATTTATCGGAATAGGTAATGCTGTCTATAGCAAAGGTTTGCTTGACTTTGAGCTGCCGGGACCAGTCGTAAGCGTAAATCTTCCGGTACAGCTGATCCTCATGGCCAGCCCTAAACTGCAGGAAAGGCTTGAGGACCCGCAGTGCGGTCCTGAGTTTGAGATTCGCGGCATACAAATCTGCCTTGTCTCCCTGAAAGGAGACGGCTCGTTTCAGGCGTTTCACATCTTTCCCACCAAGCGCTTTGATCTCCGCTTCCAGTACCCCTTCCAGGCCGTATAAGGTTTTTGCCAGTATTTCCATTGCGCCACAATGATACGGAAAATCCGGGAGGCTTATGGCAAGGAGGATGGTTTGCACCCAACAGGCCTGGGGTTTTATATTGTGCCCTATGAAGGCAAAGGGCAAAAAAAATATTCCTCTTTTAAGCTGGGGGTTTGTCGGAATATTCGCGGTCATATTTGTGCTAACTCAGGATTACCTATGGGGAGGCTGGGATAGTGAAGGGAGCTGGTGGGGTTTTCCGGGCTGGTTACCCTGGTTCATGGGGGTACACCTCCTCTTTTTGGTCGCCTTGTGGGCCTATAATCGCTATTCTTCCGATCAATATTGAGGCATGGTTTATCTTATTTTGCTCGGATATATCGGCCTTACTTTTTTGACGAGTCTTTGGGGACGGAAAAAAATGGACAGCCCGGAAGCCTATTTTCTGGCGGGTCGAAATGTGAAGACCCTCACCCTCTTTTTCACCATTTTGGCCACCAATTTCAGTGCTTTTTATTTTCTGGGGTTTGCTGGAGAAGCTTATCGGATTGGCTACGCCTATTACCCCCTGATGGCTTTCGGGACCGCCTTTGCCTGCCTGTCTTTTTTTCTGATCGGTACCAAGGTTTGGGAACTTGGCAAAGCAAAAGGGCTGATTACGCCTGGGGAATTGATTTTTCTGAAAAGCAAAAGCCGGGGATTAAGCACTCTCTACACCACGGTCATGGTGGTGTTTACTTTTCCCTATCTGGCCTTACAAATTGTCGGGGCGGGCTATATCGTGGAGAGTATTACCCAAGGAGAAGTGCCTTATTTTATGGGGGCGAGTCTGCTCACTTTGTTTACCATCCTCTATGTTTGGCTGGGTGGCATGCAGAGCGTGGCCCGGACCGATGTAAAGCAGGGCGTGTTGGTGATCCTGCTCATGCTGACTGCCATGATCCTGGTGGTGTCTGCCAGCGGAGGCTTTGAAGTAGGGCATGCCCGCTTGCGGGACAAGGTGCCAGCTTTATTTGAGCGGGCAGGAGTAGGCGGACATTATAGCCCACAGAAATGGTTCAGCTTTTTTATTTTCTGGCTTTTCTGCATCCCCATGTTTCCGCAGTTATTCATGCGGTTTTTCATCGCTCAAGATGTAAAGCATCTCCGCCAATCCGCCTTTTTATATGCGCTCGTACCCTTGATCATTGCCCTTTTTCCGGTAGTCATCGGCGTCTTTGGACACCTTGACTTCCCTGGCTTAGGGGGAAAAGAAGCCGATCAAATTCTACCCAAGATGCTCTTGCTTCATAGTCCCGACTGGTTCGCCGCCCTGGTTATGGTAGGCGCCCTCGCCGCCTTTATGTCCACCCTGGATTCTCAATTATTGGCCTTGGGCACCATGCTCACACGGGATATCTACGGGGTGTTTCTGAAACCGGACCTGAGCCTTCCTGCTCAGGTGCGCGCAGGCAGGGTAGCAGTAGTATTGCTGGCCGTGGTAGGATTAGCGATCGCCTATCAGCCCTTTGATACTATTTTTGATATGGGAAAATTAGCCTTTGCGGGCTTATCGGTCTTGTTTCCCCTGACCCTGGCTTTATTGAGGGTAGGTCCGGTCTATCTGCCCTGTGCGGTAGCTTCTATTTTGATGGGGGAAGGCCTGTTGCTCGCTTTCTTCTATGGCTGGCTACCCCAACAATGGCTGGGCGGCTTTGAAGCTTTCATGCTGGCGATTCTCCAGGCTTTTCTCTGGGTAGGCTTGGGACTTTGGATAGAAAAAAAGCGGGGAAAGATCCCCGCTTAAGTTATTTTTTCAGCTGA
>JBCBGC010000188.1:0-10071 GCA_038527215.1 Bacteroidota bacterium | reverse complement strand
GAAGGGATAGGCCTTTGCCAGATCGAAAAAGGCTTGCTGGTCGAATTGTTGCTGGCTATCGCTTTCTACTACCTCCTGATAAATGGTGAAGGCGTTTTCCCAGTTCAATTCATGAATGGTATTGCCTTCTGCCAGCGTAGCGACTACCGGGCCATAGATCTTTTTCCAGCCATGACGGATACCTGCTTTGCTACTTTGGTCCACCAGACAGATCAGGGCCGCATCCTGGAAAAAACCTTCCGGACTAAATAAACAGGGAGCTTGTTCTAACGAAATAGAACCCGCCCCTCCGCCCAGGAATTCGTAGGCGTGTCCCAGATAATCGTAGGCTTCCTGTAGGAGACCGGAAATCCCTTGCATCAAGCCATCTACCAGCGTGATGGCGGTTCCTTTGGCTTCTGAGATAAAGCCTGGTCGGGCCTGCTCCAATTTTCTGGATAGCTGGGGAATATCTGCTACCTCACGGATGAGATGTACGCCCAGGGGGGCATACAGGGCTTTGGCGATGGCCCCTTGGGATTGATGCGCCTCTCCATAAATCACCCCTGGAAAAATACCCCCCAGAAAAGGGATATCAGCTGCATTCAGTTGGCTGATGATTTCTGAAACTTCCGGCAAGGAGTCTTCTCCTAAGAGCAGGAGAAGTACTTCATGCTCAGAGCGATCTTTGCTACGCCAGAATTGAACGGCTTTCTGGGCGATGTGTGATGACCAAAACATTTTTTCACTTTCCTACAATTAAGCTAAGGTTTGTTAAATAGAATAATCTGTTTGGTGGAAAATATAACCAAGGTATTTTTTTAATTCGGCCTGCCTCGCGCGCAGGATGGATTAACTGACGGAGCATACCATTCAACGAAGCCGGGCTACCACTGATCGAAAAAATCCCTAAACGGGGGCCCCAAGAGGTACTTTTGAGATGTTGACCAATTAGGCATTTTCTCAAAATCCTTCAATCAGAGCAATGAGTATCCTCTTTATCATCGGCGCAATTCTCTCTACTTCAGCCCTTGCCTTTATCGCTTTTCCAGCCTTCATCAACTACTTAAATGAACATCAGGTCCTTGACCTTCCAGATCATCGTAAGCACCATATGATCCCCACTCCATCGGGAGGGGGATTTGTATTTATCCTCAGCGCAGGGCTTAGTACCTGCGCCTGGGGATATCTTTCAGGGGCCATGATGGAACTTACCCCGCTGCTCGCAACTATGCTTTTGCTTGCTACGGGTCTGATAGACGATTTTAAAGGCATGAAGCCGCTGGTCAAGCTCGGCCTCCAGGGCTGTGCAGCCATTGCTTTGTTGGCTTCTGGAAACGGAATCACCAACCTGCAGGGTATTCTGGGGGTCTATGAGATTCCCGTCTGGGCACAGTGGGGGTTGGGACTGGTCCTGGTGGTCGGATTTATTAATGCCTTCAACCTGATCGATGGCGTAGACGGATTGGCCGGTGGGCTGGCTACCTTGATTGTTGGAGCGCTTTCTGTAAATGCTTACGCTGCCGGAGATATGGGTATGGCGCTCATGGGCTTTTCATTGGTGGCTGGTTTGTTGGTCTTCCTGACCTTCAACTTCCATCCCGCTAAGATTTTCATGGGGGATACGGGCTCTCTCTGCCTGGGCTTTCTGATTGCCTTTATGGTGATGCGGAGTTTTTCATACGGGCTGTCAACTTCCACTTACGAAGTTGGTTTATTGAGTCCCTTGATGGTATTGTCCTTGCTGATGGTACCGATGGTGGATACCATTCAGGTTTTCTCTACACGTATCCTCTTAGGTCTCAGCCCGCTCACTGCGGATAGAAGACATACGCACCATTTGATGATGCGCACCCACATGAATGCCCCTCAGGTGAGCGTTGCCCTGTGGGCGATCGCAGCCATTGCGTTTGCGCTGGGGGGTATTTTGAGCGCTACATGGGGCTTCCTGATTCTGTTAGGGTTCGGGTTGTTTGGGATTGGATTTTTGCGGGTTCAACTGCTAGTAATGGAAGAAGGGCGTGCTTCCCTGCCTTCATACAGACTTACGACTCGGCTTAGTTTGATTGTGTTTGCCTTGGTCAGCTTCACACAATTGATGCCATTGTAAAGAGAAAATGGGAAGAGGCTCATTAGCGAAGCGCCATCCTCATCGAGGATGGCGCTAGTGTTTGTTTTTGGGGGTATGAAAGGGACCTCTATGCTACCGGGGCGTTATGCGCTTAAGCGATTTGGCTGTTGAAGCGGTTAATGGAGAAGCTTTGGTTAGCATAGGGTATTGGGAAAACACCCACCTTGGTGTAGAGGGCACGGCTTTGGCCGGCTTAACTTGATGCAAGGGCGTAAGGGGTACAGATACTTGTTTGTCGTAATCGAATTCTGCGGTTGGGATGGTGTCAGGATGGTCTACCAGGGCGGTTACCGGTTGCTTGGCTTTGAGGGGCTGGGAAGGAGCTTTCTGACCAAAAGCAAATACGGGAACACATATTGCGAAGAGCAAGCAAAGGGAAAATGGGGTAGAACGCATGGGGATTTAGATTAAGAAGTATAGCTGCCTACGTTTCCATTACTTTTTCAACTAAGGTGCCATGTGAAAATTTAAATCGTAAGCAATTGATTATTAGTATTTTATGATTTTGTCTTTGCGCCGGATTTTTCCATTTTGCGAAAATGAGAATCATTTTGACAATAAATTTCATCTGGAGAAGAATGAACAGACGGAATTTGCGGAAATGCGCATTCAGGTAAATACTCCTGTTCGAAAACCGTATCTTACTCCTATATCATAGACCGTATTCAAGTTTAATTTCCCCTACACATGCGCCATTTTTATGTCCTGATGTTGCTGATAAGTGGGGCGCTTTCTTGCCAACAAGCAGGCCCTTTACCTGCTTTTTTGCAGGCAGCCCTGGAAATTTCAGACCTGGATGCGCGGCAGGCCTGGATCGATCAGGTGATGGATAGCCTGGAGGCGGTAGGCCAGATTCCCTACCTAAAGGGGGATACGGCCATTTTCCTCTATCAGGCGAAAGGGAAAGAAGCAATGGTTGCCGGCGACTTCAACCAGTGGAACCCGGAGGGGACCCGGATGGGAAACCTCAAAGGCACAGATCTCTGGTATTACAGCCTCCCGGCAGAAACAGGGGCCCGACTGGATTATAAATTTGTGCGGGACGATCGCTCCTGGCATCTGGACCCGCGTAATGCCCGGAAGAACGGGAGCGGAGCGTATATCAATTCTGAATTGCGGATGCCCGGCTACCATCCTCCTGCAGAAACCGTCTATGACAGCACGGTAGCCCGGGGGAGATTAGATACGTTAGCCGTAGATACACAGGCGTGGCCACTCTGCAAAGCCCTGATCGTCTATACCCCTCCGGGCATGGATAGCCTCGGTAGCTATCCTACGGTCTATCTCCACGATGGCCTTGATCAGGTGCGGAATGCGCAGGTGCCGATCATCCTGAACAACCTGATGGCTGCCGGAGAAATTCAGCCGGTGATCGCGGTGTTTCTAGAACCGAACGATCGGAATCAAGACTACGCCTTCGAGCGGCAAGGGGATTTCGCCCGCTTTGTGGTGCAAGAAGTGGTGCCTTTTATCGATGACCACTACCCTACCTCCTCCCAGGCGGCGGACCGGATGACCATGGGAGCAAGCTTTGCTGGACTGATCTCTATGATGATTGCGTATAGTTATCCGGAGGTATTTGGCAATTGTGGTATCCATTCCGGGGCTTATTGGCCTAATGAAGGTGCCGCGATGGATTTTCTGGAAAAAAACCTGCATGCACCGGTTAAGTATGCGGCTATCTGGGGGTCTTACGATGGGGTAAGGCGGAACAATGAAAAAGTAATCGGGCTATTTGAGGCGGTGGGTAAGGAAGTCCTTTGGGCGGTGCATCCACAAGGTCATACTTGGCCACTATGGCGAGATACCACCGGAGACTTTTTACGATATTTTTTTCCGGGAAATCCTCGATAGAAAGGAAAGAAGAGAATCCCAGCCCAACAAAAAAAGTCAGCCTGAATCTCAGGCTGACTTTAGGAATATCTACAAAAAAAGAAAATCAAGTCAGGGTAAGGGGGAGATCACGTAGCCGCTGCCCGGTCAGGCTAAACACAGCATTGCCAATCGCGGCCCCAATCGGTCCGACCGGAGGTTCTCCGACACCTTTCGGCTTGGAGCCATCTTCCAGGATCACCACCTCGATGTCGCGGGGGCTATCTTTCAGCGTTGCCATGCGATAAGGTCCAAAAATGGTCGGGGTGATTTTACTTCCCTGAACCTCCATTTTTTCATACATAGACGCACTTAAGCCCATCACGATGCCACCTTCTACTTGCTGCCGAATTTGATCCGGATTGATGGCGATGCCCACCTCTAGAGCGCAGGTAACTTTGTGGACTTTGATCTCATTGTCTACCACGGAGACTTCGGCTACCTGGGCAATGGGTGCCCCTATTTCGGCACAACAGGCGATGCCCAGGGCTCTGCCTTCGGGCAGGGATTTTCCCCAGCCAGCTTTCTCCGCTGCAGCCTCCAACACTTTTTTGATGGTTTCGCCTTTCTCAGTATTTGGTAGATGAGCCAGCCTGAATTCGAGAGGGTCTTTGCCCGCCTGATGGGCTAGCTCGTCCAGAAAGGATTCCACCACGAAAGTATTAGCCATCAAGCCAGGAGCGCGCCACATGGCCGTGGAAAAGGGCAGTTTGATGCGCCAGGAGTAGACCCGGATATTGGGGATGCCGGTGTAATTGATGCGACCTCCGCCCCAGGCGCCAATATCGGCGCCAAGGATGGTCTCCATAGCTGGAGGAATGATCGGACTGCCAAAGCCCGCGTCTCCACTAGAAACATTGTGCTCAATGGACTCTACCATGCCGTCTTCAGAAAGATTAGCTTTGAGGGTATGGTGCGTCGGCGGACGGAACTCCGCGGACTGGAACTCGTCCTGCCGACTAAAGAACACATGCACCGGCTTGCCTGCGGCTCTGGAGATCAGAGCGGCCTGCATGGCATTGGGCGTATTCAGCCTCCGGCCAAAACCTCCTCCCAAATAGGTGGGCTTCACTTCTACCTGTTCCTCTTCGAACCCCAGCACTTCTGCTACCTGAATCCGAGTGAATTTGGGCACCTGGGTGGAGATGTAAACCACGGCTTTATCGGCTTCTACATGGGCGACTGAGCCATTGGGTTCCATCTGGGCGTGTGCGCCCATGGAGGTGCTGTATTCCGCCGCGATCATTTCTTCCTCTTTTACCTTGGAGCCCTCTTTCTGGATGAGGAAATCCTCCCCCTGGCCTACTTTCACCAGATCCAGGATATCCTGCTGTTCCCAGTTTTTGTTGGTTTTCCAGTTCACCTTGACCTTGCGAGCGGCCATTTCCGCCTGAGGGCGAGATTCCGCGACGACTGCGACGAAGTCTTTTTCCTGCACCACTTTTACTACACCCGGCATAGATTCGGCTGCTCTGGTATCCGCCCTGACAAATACGGTATCGATCTTCGGGGGTCGGATCACCACTCCATAAAGCATCTCTGGCAGACTCACATCTATCCCAAAAATAGGATCGCCCATCACCTTGGGCTTTAGGTCAATCCTCGGTACGGGTTTGCCAATCGTCTTGAAGTCCTTTGCTGGCTTGAGGGTAATCTCTTCCGGCTCTTCCCAACTGGTGGCTTGCTGTACGATCTCCCCAAAAGTGAGGCTTTTGCCATCCCCGGAAAAGGTGCCATTGGCCAGGTTCAGGCTGCTGGGAGATACACCGAGGATGCTAGCGGCGTTCTGGCGGAGCATTTCCCGCATTTTGGCGGCTAGCTCACGTAAGGGATTCCACATGGATGAAATCGTGTCACTGCCGCCAGTAGAGCGAGGGTCTACCGGACGACCTTTGGTAGAAGCATGGACCACTTGAATCATGTCCATATCGACTTCCAACTCTTCCGCTGCCAATTGTGCCAGACCTGTAAAGGCACCCTGGCCCATTTCTACTTTGGGGGAGTGGAGGATGATCTGGTTCTCTGCGGTAATTTCAAACCAGGCGGTAGCAGAATCCCCGATCGCGTAGTCTTGCAATAAGACTTCGGCATTGTCATAAAGCATGCGCCTTAGAGGATTGCGCACAGCATAAGTCATGCCCACCAGTACCCCCGTTCCGATGGTGAATTTTACCAGGAAATTTCTTCTGGAAGTAGTTTTCTTTTTTTCACTCATGGTCTTGGGGATTAGGCGTTATTGGCTTGAATTTCGGCGGCCCGATGGATGGCCTTCCGCATACGATAATAGGTGGCACAGCGACACACATTGGAGATGTTGTTGTCGATGTCCTCGTCAGTGGGGTTGGGCTTTTCCTTCAGTAAAGCCGCGGTCGCCATCATAAACCCGGGCTGGCAGTAGCCACATTGGGGCACCACCTCTTCCATCCAGGCTTGCTGTACCGGATGCAATTCTTCACCCTGAGAAAGGCCTTCAATGGTAGTGATATTTTTGCCCTGTGCGAATTTTACAGCATAGGAGCAGGAGCGGACCGCTTTTCCGTCTACGTGGATGGTGCAGGCACCACACGCCGCTTTTCCGCAACCGAACTTGGTGCCCTTCATCTCCAGCATGTCCCGGATGACCCACAGCAGGGGCGTTTTGCCATCAACCTCTACGGATTGGGCTTGTCCATTTATGGTGAATGATATCTTCATGAATTTCTGATTTTGTAGATAAAAATTATTCCGCTGGGATGTTGGCTCCCTCAGCGATCCATTGCTTGACGGCCTGGATGAAAGCCTCCTTAGAGACCGGAGGCTTTTCACGGGGCTCCCCTTCATTGTTGACGCCGGGCTCAAAGGCCCAAAGGACCAGGGCATCCTCGGTCATGTGTTTTTCTATTTCTTGTGGACTGCGCCCTCCGTTTTGTGCGGGATCGAGGATGACCCGGGCAATTTCCGTGCGGCTCAAGCCTTCCCAGCCCATACTTTCCGGGGCGAGATGCCAGTGGGGCGCTCCGGGCAGACCGGAATAGTCATTATTCTCCTCCTGATGGCAGGTTGCACATTGAAGAGCTGGCAAGCCGTGGCCATCTGCTCCCCGCTGCACGTTGAAATAATGGATATGGCTGTCCTCGCCCTGAAGGGGACGATCTCCTGAGGGATGACAGTTCATACAGCGCTGGTGGGTAATGACGCTCATCATGACGTCAAAAGGCTCCGCGGAGGGTTGATCCGTGGGGGGAGTTTCCTGGGCCTGAGGCTCCTGGTCGTAGCTTAGGCTGACTCCTCCGATTCCGGCTACCAGCAGCGCTGTCAACAACAGAATGGGAATCTTTTTCATTCGGCTAGAATTAGAGGTAAAACGTGATTTGTAGTAGATCTTTCGGGCACTAAGGCTTATGGGCTAAATTGATATTGAGGCCGTACAGCAGGATATCGTTGGCTGGAGGCAAGCCTTCCAGGTGTACCCGCTCGTAGCGATAATCATAATTGACACTGAGAGAAATATGTGAGCTAATGCGATAGATCAGGCTGGGACGAACCCACAGTTCATAATCCTGGGATTCTTTGAGGGAATGCATGTGCAAGAGGGTTGTATGGAGCACCAGCCGTTTTTCCAGAAAACTGAGGTCTAGATTCAGGCGAAAGATGGCCAGGCCATTTTCTCGTATAGCCTCTTCCAATTCACTGTTGATGAAGACGGTTCCATTGTACTCTGTAGCCTCATAGCCTATTCCCACCGCCGCTTCCAGAAAAACTTGGTCCTGCCTAAGTACCACAGAGCCCAAGCCTACCCCTCCCCGATGGCGTGAGTTTACCTGAAAGAGGAGGTTGTTGTCATAGTGGTAAAAGGCCAGCGGGAACCAGGATTTGCGCTGGTTGGGATAAAAAATCAAGGTCAGTAATTCGTAGAGGTTATTCTCAAAGAGCAAGCCATTGATGTTGCTGTAGCGGTAGGAAAGTGAGTTGTACAGCCGCCATTGCTGGGTTTGAAAATGAGCTTCTGTACTGGCCAGAAAGACATTCCGGCTAAAAATGCCCGTAGAGCGGTTCCCAGAAAACTTCATGGCTAAGCTATACTGGGCAGAGTCCAGTCTTGACTGGGCCTTGGCTGGAAGACAGGCTGCCACAAGGAGGGCCAGCATGAGTGCGTATGTATGGCGAGCGAAGCAGGGCATAGAAGTCATTATGTGAAGGCCAGGCATAGGATATCCAGCGCCATCCCCGCAATCTTTGCCGGGTGGTCCATCAAAGCTTATGGCAGCATTCTTATGTTTTTAGTTTAGCCTGTCCTCCCCTTAATGAATAGTCCGGTATTCCTGAGGAGACATTCCCATTTTTGATTTAAAGAGCCGACTAAAGCTCTGGTGATATTCAAAGCCTAAGGTGTAGGCGATTTCACTGATGGTAGCCTCCGAATTCAGCAAGGCCGTTTTGGCCCGCTCGATGAGCATTTCATTGATGTGGCTTCTGGTACTTTTGCCCGTCTCCTTCTTCAACAAATCACTCAGGTAGTTGGGCGACATATTCATGGCCTCCCCAAAGTATCCGACAGAGGGAATGCCCAGCTCCCGGGGTTTCTCGGTATTGAAATAACCTTTCAGCTTCTGCTCGAATTCGGCAATAAAATCCTTATGAAAATCCGTTCGGGTATAAAATTGCCGGTCGTAAAAGCGTACGCAATAGTTCAAGAGCAGCTCCAGGTTGGATAAAATCAGCCGGTGACTGTGCTGATCAAGATTACGGCTGTATTCTTCTTCGATCTTGTGCACCACTTCAGAAATGAAACTTTCTTCTTTGGGAGACAAGTGCAGGGCTTCGTTGACCTCGTAGGAAAAGTAGCTGTATTCATCCATCTGCTGGCCCAGGGAAGATTTGCGGATCAGGTCCGGATGGAAGAGCAGGGTCCAGCCCTTGCTTTGCAGGGATATTTCCTTGCTGGGCGAGGTGATCACCTGACCGGGACTTAAGAACAGCAAGGTTCCATGCTGAAAGTCATAGGAGTTGCGCCCGTAATCCAAAGAACCCGAAACACTGTCCTTATACATGATCACGTATAGGTCCGTGGTAAAGCGAATCCCATACAGGCTGTCATTAGCTTCTTTATGCGTGTCTTGATTATCCCCATATAAAGAAATCAACGGATGATCCGGTGCTCCCAGGCCCAGCAGCTGGTTAAATTGAGAAATGCTTTCTATCCGGAGAATATCGTCCATCTCAGTTTCGTCATAAATCCCGTGCGAGCAGGATAGCTTAGCTTACGTACCGGCTCTCCCCTAAGCCCTTACCCTTGCGTGGGATCCGTTTTACGTGCCCAAAGTGTGGCGCACAGGTACAAAAATAAGCCGATTGATGAGACAAGCCTTAACCATTTAGGGGAAAGCTTTAACATTTTCTACGATTCTCGGAATGATTTGAATGAAAGGGGCAAGTGGGGGGAGAGGGATATAAAAAACCGACTTCCATTACTGAAAGTCGGTTTGGCTTTTGCTCCCCCTCTTTCCCGGATTACCGGGAGAACCAAGGACCTATTGATTAATCCCGATGGGTCGGGACTTTAACCAACTGAGCGAGCTTCTCTTCATCCTTATGATGTTCGATCAATGCTTCAATAAACTTTCGACTCTTCTGGCGTTTGATGTATCGCTCTACCTTCAATGCTTCACCCCTTTCTGAAGCAACCTTGAAGGCCGCCTTCAACTTCCACGGCCGGTGCTTGAAGGTATACTTGGTAGACTGATTGCTTCTATCCCCTGAGTTGTGATCGTTCAGTCTTGCCTCTACATCATGTGTATATCCTACATAGTAGCGGTCTGATCCTTCGGAGTAGAGGATATAGATGAAAAATTCCATGGTTATTCTGTAATAAGAAAAAAGCCATCCGACTGGATGGCTTTTCACTGCTCCCCCTCTTGGACTCGAACCAAGGACCTATTGATTAACAGTCAACCGCTCTAACCAACTGAGCTAAGGAGGAGTATGTCAAATTTCTTCTTAGACCTATTGATTAATCCCGATGTGTCGGGACTCAACCAACTGAGCTAAGGAGGAGTATGTCAAATTTCTTCTTAGACCTATTGATTAATCCCGATGTGTCGGGACTCAAC
>JBCBGC010000187.1:10094-10436 GCA_038527215.1 Bacteroidota bacterium | reverse complement strand
CACTGTACAGATCCTTTTCAATGACCAGGTACACTGCCTGACGCTGATTTTCCGGGATGCCCAATTCACGCTCTCCGTCTTCTTCAACTTTTACCAAGGGACCGGTTTTTAACCTTTTGTAAATACTGTTATTCACTTTGATCATCCAATTTCCATCCACCGTACGGAGTTCAAAATTGTCATACTTAGTGGAATAGCTTTTGCCTGCCGGAAAATCAGCGTCAGGCAGTGTACCTGGTCATTGAAAAGGATCTGTACAGTGAAAATTGTGCCCGTCTGGTAACCAAGAAAAAATAAGTACGCAGCACCTGCTGCGCTAAATCGAAGATAGTAAGCCTGGTC
>JBCBGC010000187.1:0-10084 GCA_038527215.1 Bacteroidota bacterium | reverse complement strand
ATTTCCATCCACCGTACGGAGTTCAAAATTGTCATACTTAGTGGAATAGCTTTTGCCTGCCGGAATGGTGGTTTTGGAAACGATCTGGGTTTTATCTCCTCCATCTTCCGTAAAGAGACGACAGGCACAGGTACCTTTCAGCTTTTCATCTTCGCGCTGGATATAGGTGTAGTGTACAATTTTCCAGCTGCCTTGTTTTTTCTCAAAGGCCATGGTTACGGTTTCGTCTCCTTTGACCCAGATTCCGTCTTCTGCTTTGATTTCGTAGTCTACTTTGTACACGGCAGTAGCAATGTTTTCTACAACTTCAATACTATTTACATCAACGATGGTGTATTTCAGACTAAGCTCATTTGACCGGAGGAGGTTATCCATAAAAGCACTAAAACCATCTACGGTACCATTTTGAACACCGGACTTGCCCCGGATGTTGAAAACGAAGATGTTAGAGGTAGCGCCGGGGTCAAAGTACTTAAGGACACTTTGTTTGTTTTTCGTTTGAGGGAGGTTTTCGTAGGCTTTGGCAAACTCGTATAAATGAGTTTTAAGCTTATCCTCTTCGCTTTGCCCGAAAGCTGATTGGCTGAACATCAGGCTACCAGCCATAAGGCAAAACGCCACAGCAAGCTTCAATAGATTCATAATTTGTTAAAGTTTTGCGATAAATTAACTCAGGTAAATATACATAAAACGGAAATACCGCCAAGTAATCGTTTGTATTGATTTAGGCCGAATAAGGGTAGCCATCTTTTTTATCTTACGTATATTTCATAGATGAATTGTCTCAGACCATCATATAAGCTGTTGGTTTTCCTGATCGCAGGCTGGATTCCTAGTCTGGGCATGCAGGTGTACGCCCAGGACAGGGGACTCCCGAACATTCAAAATTTTAAACCCAGCGACTACGGAGCCAGTTCTTCCAACTATGCTGTGGTTCAGGACTATAGAGGAGTGATGTACTTCGGGAACTATCGGGGGATTCTCTCTTTCAACGGGGTGGATTGGAATCTGATTGGCCTGCCCCAGAACCAGCAGGTACGGTCTATGGCCGCAGATAGTCTTGGCAGAGTCTATGCCGGTTCGGTAGGGATTTTTGGGATGCTTCGTCCTGACAGCCTGGGAAATATGCAATTTTGGACCCCGCTGGATACCTTCCAGGGCCCAAGACCGAATTATTCGGATTTTATGGCGGTAACCGGGACTGAGCGAGGCATCTGGGCGCGTTCAATGACCCGACGGGGAAAACTCTATCACTGGGATGGGGAAACCCTGACCTTTTATACCTCTCCTAGTATTGATCGGGTGGACAATATGTTTTTTCTCCATGGCTTTCTCTTTGCGGCTGTGGAGGAAACGGGCCTGGAGGTTTGGATGGAGAACGATTTTGTTCCGCTACCTGGCAGTCAGGCGCTGAGCGGGCTGCAGATTACCAACATGCTGCCCATGGGACCCCGGGGCATGCTGTTGTTTACCGCCAAAAAAGGGATTTATAAAATTTTATTAGAGCAGCGTGAACTGAAGGTAGAAAAACTTCAGACCGAAATAGATGATGTCTTAGAAGAAGGTCAAACCGGAAGAACTTTCCTGGACTTGGGAAATGGATACTATTTGTTTTCCTCGGCCCGCAACGGGGTTTACATCATCGATGCGGAGGGAAAGGTCCATAAGCATATCACCGCCGATGCGGGTTTGCAGGACAACATTGTCCAGGGAGGACTGGTGGATGAGCATGGGGATATCTGGCTGGCGCTTTCCAAAGGGATTTCCCGACTCGGTTGGAGTTCTGATCTTTCCGTATGGGGTGAATCTTCAGGCTTGGAAGGCATTGTGTTTAATACCACGCGTCATCAGGGGGTATTATATGCCACTACGCCTTTTGGCGTTTTTTACCTGCAGGATGGGCGTTTTTTCCAGGTCAAAAACCTCAACGCAGAATCCTGGCAATTACTGCAACTGAAAGAGCATGCAGAGGCGGCCCCCAGGCTATTTGTTTCGGCTTATGGAGGCTTCTATGAAATCCGGGATAAAAAGGCCCAAAAAGTCAGGCCTGGCCTTTTGTTTTACAATGTCTATCAATCCCCGGCCTATCCCAAACACGTTTTTAACCTGGCGGGGCCCAGAGGCTTTGTCTATATGGCCATGGAAAAGGGGCGCTGGGGAAAATTGAAAAAGATCCAGGGGATCAAGGGGAGCTTTAAAAGTATGGCGCTACGACCTAATGGTGAATTGTGGATGGTCAAGCTGCTTCAGAAAGGCGAAGTGGTGCGCTATCAGCTCAATGGCAAGGATTCCTGGTACGTAGCTGAAGAAAAACACTTTGGAGAAGCGGACGGCTTACCCCCCACAGAAGGGGTTTTTCACTTCGGAGAAGAAGTGGTGTTTGCTACCGAAAAAGGCTTATTTAGATATGATGCCCAGCAGGATACTTTTCTCCTGGATACCCGCTTTGAGCAAGATTCTGTCATGGATAGCGGAGTATTGCGATTTCGGGAAGGGCCTTCAGGGAGAATTTGGATTGAGCGAAACTATCAGTCCAAACGGGACCAACAGGCCCGAAGGTGGATAGAGGTAGCGGTTCCGCAGCCGGATGGCACATATTTTCTCGATCAGAATAAATTAAAAGGCCTGGCCAGCAGCGAGGTTTGGGGCGATATTTATGAGGAGGAAAATGGCCTGGCCTGGATTGGCACGCCCGAAGGCCTTTATTGTCTGCAGGAAAAAGACCGCAACCCTGCCCTGCGCCAGTTTGAATCCATGATTAGAAAGGTCATGATCGGGGAAGACTCTTTGATTTTCGCTGGTGCATTTCCAAAAGACTGGTCCAAACCCGTCATTCCTTACAAAAACAACGCCCTGACCTTTCACTATAATGCGACTTTTTATCAGGGAGCCAAAGAACTCCGCTTCAGTTATCTGCTGCAAGGACGGGATGAACACTGGTCTCCCTGGGTGAGAGAAGTGAAAAAAGACTACACCTTATTGCCACCCGGTAAGTATGAGTTTCTGGTCAAGGCGCAGAATATCTACGGGCAGGAAAGTGCTCCCCAAGGCTTTTCCTTTACCATTCTGCCGCCCTGGTACCGAACCACCTGGGCCTTCATCGCTTATGCCTTGCTAGCCGTGTTTCTGGTATATGGAACCGTGAAGTTAAATACCCAAAGACTCCACCTGCAAAATGAAAACCTGGAGCGGGTGGTCTACGAACGCACCTCGGAGTTGTGGGCCCAGCACAAAGAAATCATCAAGAAATCTGCCGCCCTCAAACGGCAAAAGGAAGAAATCGCCAAGCAGCATGATGAGTTGGGGGAAAAAAATGAAGCCCTGGAAAAGGCCCTGACCAAACTCAAGGCGGCGCAGACTCAATTGGTAGAAGCGGAAAAAATGGCCTCTCTGGGGCAGTTGACCGCGGGGATCGCTCATGAGATTAACAATCCGATCAATTTTGTTAAAGGAAATATCAATCCCCTGAAGCGGGATTTTGCAGAAATCCGGGAACTCTTCCAGCGGGCACTGGCCTTAAAGACAGCCAAGGATTTGCTGATATCCTGGGAAGAACTGGAGGCTTATCGAAAGGAAATTGATGCGGATTACCTCTTCGAAGAGATGGAACTCCTGCTCAATGGCATTGAAGAAGGGGCCGTACGGACCAAACAAATTGTGGATGGCCTGAAGATTTTTTCCCGTACCGAACAGGATCAGTTCAAGCTCGCGGATGTGCACCAGGGACTGGATGCCACCCTGACCCTCCTGTCTAACCAGCTCAAAGACCGGGTCGAGGTACATAAGGACTATGTCGATATGCCGATGGTTGAATGCTACCCGGGTAAGCTCAACCAGGTCTTCATGAATATCCTCTCTAATGCCGTTTACGCCATAGAAGACCGGGCCCTGGCAGATGGTAAAACCCTGCAAACCCAGGAATTGCTGGGAAACATCTACCTTTCTACCGAGTTATTTGAGTGTGAGACTTCTCCTCAGCGAGAATGTGTGCGCATCAAGATTCAGGATGATGGAAAGGGGATGCCTCCGGAGGTTGCACAGAAAATTTTCGATCCTTTTTTCACCACCAAGGAAGTCGGGGAGGGGACTGGTTTGGGCCTTTCCATCACCTTCGGCATTGTGGAGCAGCATCATGGAGATATAGAGGTAAGCAGTGAGCCAGGCAAAGGCACTACTTTCACCATTGAGTTACCGCTGCGCCAGCCGGAAGAGGAGGTTCCTATAGAGGTTCCGGCTACCGATGATAGCCACCAGGATATTGCATAAAATTCTCGAATCTTCCTTATTTTTGACAAACCCCAGGCCATATACACCTACTCACGCCAGATGGATGGAGCAGGTACGAGTGCTGCCTATGCACGGGGCCCAGAGAAAGCCTTAACCCGACCAACTGGAGTAATTTTCATCCGAGGAAAAAGTTTATGGGGAAACCGCAAATCCTATACGTCGACGATGAACGACATAACCTGGTAAGTTTTAAAGCTTCCTTCAGGCAATTTTATCAGATATATACAGCGCAGGAGGGAGAGGAAGCCCTCAGCCTGCTAGAAGAGAATCCGGGTATCTCTCTCATTATCAGTGATCAGCGAATGCCACGCATGACGGGCGTAGAAATGTTTGAGCGGGTGGTAGATCGCTTCCCGGACCCCATCCGCATGATCATGACAGGCTACAGTGATATTGAAGCGGTGATCCGGGCGATCAACCACGGTCGGGTATATTATTATATCACCAAACCCTGGAAGCGGGAAGAGCTCAAACTGGTCCTCGACAATGCCCTGGAGGCTTTTCGTCTGAAAACCGAAAACCGAGACCTTACTGAAGAACGCAATTCCTTGCTGCTGGAAGCCGAAAAACAAGCCAAGGCCCAGCTTCAATCCCAGTTTGAAACCCTGAAAAACCAGGTCAACCCCCATTTTCTCTTCAACTCCCTTAATGTCCTCATGACCCTGGTCCACGACGATCCCGACCTGGCTGAGGCTTTTATTGCCAAACTTACCAAGGTCTATCGCTACGTCCTGGAATTGAAAGATAAAGCCATGGTGAGTCTCACGGAGGAATTGGATTTTGTGCAAAACTACATCTTCCTCCAGCAAATTCGCTTTGGCAACAACCTGCGCCTCTACAGCGAAGTACCTCCGCAAAAACTGTCCGAGTGTCTGCCGCCGTTAACCCTGCAACTCCTGGTGGAAAATGCGGTCAAACACAACATCATATCCCGACAACAGCCCCTGACCATAGAACTGTACATCGAGGATGATTTTTTCGTCGTAAAGAACAATTTTCAGAAGCGAGAAGAGCGAATTCCTTCTACTGGCATAGGATTGGCAAACCTTAAGGCCAGATATGCGTTTTTATCTAACCAGCAACCGGCATTTTATCTGGATAATGATCACTATATTGCAAAGGTGCCGTTGCTACCCAGGGTAACTAACCCCGATGCCATGCCCTAGGCTGCTTTAGGGTGGACTAGTAGAATTCTATGCCGAGACACGACAATTTTCCTATCCTGTACGTAGATGATGAGCAGCAAAATCTCATCTCCTTCAAAGCTACGTATCGGAGGGAATATCCCATTTTTACCGCCTTGAGTGGAAAGGAAGGCCTTTCGTGTATCCAGCAACAGCCGATCAAACTCATCATTACCGATCAACGCATGCCGGGTATGACTGGCGTGGAGTTTTTGGAAAAAGCCCAGGCGGAGTATCCTGATGTCATTCGGATTGTTCTGACAGGCTTTAGTGATACGGATGACATCATCAAAGTCATCAACAGCGGACGCATTTTCCGCTATATAACCAAGCCCTGGGATGAGCACGAACTGCGAATGAGTATAGAAAATGCTCGTCAGGTCTATGAATTACAGCAAAGCAACAAACGGCTGGTCTCTGAGCTGCAAAGCAAAGTAGAAGAGCAGGAACGGACCTTAAAACTGTTTATGCGCTATGTGCCGGAAGCGGTAGTCGAACAGGCGCTGAGCCATACTTCTGAGTCAATTTTTGAGGGCGTAACCAAAGATATATCCGTCCTTTTCTGTGATATCCGGGGCTTCACGCCCATGAGTGAAGAACTCGAACCAAAAGAAGTGGTAAGTTTCCTTAATGACTACTACGCTGCCATGACGCAGGTAGTAAAGAAACACCATGGCACGGTGAATCAATTTGTAGGGGATGAGGTTTTTGCCACATTTGGCGCGCCTTACGCTTCTAACCACAATGAGCAAAATGCCGTCCTTTGTGCCATCGATATGATGAAGATCAGGGAATCGCTCAATGCGCAGTATCGGGAAAAACTGGGCCGGGAAATTGAAATTGGGATCGGCGTCAACGCAGGAGAAGTGGTCGCAGGGAATATGGGCTCAGAGGACAAAATCTCCTATTCTGTTACGGGAGATACCGTGAATACCGGCAAGCGAATTGAAAGCCTAACCAAAGAAAATCCCAATACCATCCTGATCAGCGAAGGGGTTTACACCAAAGTCGCTCATCTGGTGGAGGCAAAGGATTGGGGTCCCATGGAGGTCAAGGGAAAAAGAGAACGCGTCAAAGTGTTCGAAGTCCTGGGCAGAAAAAAGGCTTAGCGCCTGTTTATTCCCCTGAAGAATAATTGTTAAACTGGCGCTTAGTCCCGCCAACTCAGTTTACGGGCACTGCTTCTGCCATTTTTCTCTACCACTTCTAATACATATAGCCCCGGTCTTAGGTCCCCTGGAGACCACATCAAGTCCGTTTTTAGGGCTGAGATAGCCTTTTCTGCCACCTTTCTCCCTTGTAAATCCCATACCCTGAGCCATGCCACCTGCGTAGGCGAGGAAAACCGCAGGTTGATCTGATCTGAGGCGGGATTCGGATAAACCTTCCAGGAAAGGGCTGGCAACATTGGGCGTATATGGGTAGTCCCACTGCTATCCAGGGCTACATAATGAGCGCCCATGGGGTGGGCTGGAAAGGCGATGGTTTGCAGCACGCTATCGTGTTGGAAGATTTGCAGGCCCCCCGCCATCGCATCAAAGACAAAGACCGCGGAATCTCCCTGATCTACCCCAAGAACATAGGGATTGTAAACTTTGCCCTGCACCACGCTGTCTCCCCCATCATCGAAATAAGTCGGATATCCCCCGAAATATAGCCGGTTGCCCAACCACTGGGGTTGAAACAAAGAGGAGTTATTCTCCACAAAGAATAAGGTATCGGGCTGTATACCCATGCTGTCCAGGCTGATCATGGCAGACCTGACCAGGGCCGTAGCAAAATCAAAAAATACATATAAACGCTCTTCATGCGGAAAGATAAAGGTAGGGTAGGAGGCCCCTGTCCAGAGGAAACCGCCGAGATATACCACATCTATGGGAACCCCTGTAAAGGCCCGATAAATGTGCAGGCTATCTCCCACCACCGCATAAAGACGGTCATCCCAGACGGTCATGGGACCAGGGGAAAGTTTGACTTCCGCCGTGTCTGCACTCCACTGCAAGGCGAGAGAATCACCCTGCCAGCGATAGGCGCGGAGATAGGGAGGAGCCAGGCTGCTCAACATCAACCAGTCCTCTGAAGGATGCATAGATTGGAACTGTTCGCCGGGTAAAACAGGGCTGGCAAAAGTGTCCTGTCGCCAACCAATGGATAATCCATGAGGTGTGGGGTTGTACAGAGAATGAAGGGCTACAATCTGCTCTTCCCGGAAGGGTAAAACCGATACCATATTGGCTATATCCCATATCTCAAATTTGCCACTTGGAATGTCAACTTTCCCCCATATTCCTGGGTGTTGACTATCCAGCGGATATGAATGAAACCACAATTCTCCTTCCGGCGTCTGGGCCAGGGAGGCTAAATGACTGCCAATCAGTCCAATCAATATTATTAAGGTGCGGGGTAAAAATTCTTGCATAGGGGTGACCTGATTAAGTTTTAAGAATCCAAAGCCTTAAGAAAACTTGATTAAAAAAGAAAGGGGTATTGGAAATTTTGGGATTACTACTGTTGGAAAAAGTCCAGAATAAGAAGTTTTTTGAATTAAAAAGAACAGCCCTGAATATTCCTTACGCCTATCTACACTACAACTGAGAGACTTTGATTCTCCTTGGAAATCCTTATATTCAGGGAAATCAGCAATTTCTGCCGGATTTGACGGTTTTCGGAAATGAAATTTGTGCTTTTTTGGTTGAAATATTACATAAACAATCGTCAGTTCACTTTTAATCGTAACTTGGCTCAAAATTATAAGGGGGAATTTTAGGGACTTTTCTTTGACAAATGCTATACTTGCACCCTAAGAAAAAAACGCTCTTGAGATTCGCCTCTTGCTCTAAAATAAGATAGGATGTTTCTATCTGCTTGTAATATCGCTAATTCAGGATCTAACATCTAGACGCTAAGAGTTATGAAAGTACAGGTCGGACTGGTACTCACTTTCTTAGGCGTTTGGTCGCTCTTCTCCGCCTTTTCTGCCTTACCTGCCCAGCATCATCTGCTGAACAGCTCAGAAAGTACGGTTTCGTTCAACCAAATGGTCTCGCTTCCTACAGGAATCCTGTTAGGTTGGGAGGTACGGAACGTAGAAGCAGTCGCATACTATTCTGTCGAAAGACGTGCCTTAGAAGGAGATTTTTTCAGTGTGGGAGGACGGATGATCCTTGAAGGTCAATCAAGCTCCATTCACTTCAAAGACGAATTCAAGTCGGATCGCTCCGAAAAGCTGTGGCAATACCGACTGAAACTGGTGTATAAAGACGGGGAGATAAAGTATTCCCCGATCAAGACTTTCATGTCCAAAAGATCAGGCCTAACCTACCCTAATCCAGCGAAAGACTACTCGTACTTCCGTATGGATGAATTGGCACAGGCCACGCCCGTCAACCTTAACTGGTATGACTTTCAGGGTAGATTGGTTCGACAGGAAGTTTTGCGCTATGACGGAGAACGTGTCCTTAATCTTCGCACCTTTGAGCCTGGTACCTACTACTTTACCGTACAGGCCAATCAGACCTTTTTCCAACAGAAGGTCATTATTGAATAGCACTTTTTCCGGTTCCTAAATATTCGAGGTTGTTTCAATTGAAACAGCCTCTTTTTTTATGCGCTATGGGGTGCTCATGCCTTCCAGGTAGTGGGCAATGGCCATTTCTCCTCCCTCACGGGCCCAGTCTGCTGGAGACCGGTTCACCTGGGTATCTGCCAGATGGGTTATGGCTCCTGCTTCTATCAGGTGTCGGACGGTTGATTCATGCCCGGCTAAGGCTGCAAAGTGCAAGCCGGTCTGGCCGTAGGAAGCGCTGGCATTGGGTGAGATGCCTAAGTCAAGGAAAAAAAGGACTACCTCATCCCTTCCATGGAGGCAGGCATATAGAAATGCGATCACCCGAGGATCATCATGTTTGGGGGGTGGCCAGCTAAACCGACCAATCTTCTCGCTACTGCCCATAACTCCAGCCAGGTCCGGATTTTTCAGATAGCCCTGCTGATCGAGCATGTCTTTGATAGAGTTGAGTTTCCCCAGGCCAGCGGCAAAGATCAGGTTATCGTGGCGCGCGCCTAAGGCGGCAAGACGCTCAGCGGTGTTCCTATAGCCAAATCCCAGGGCAAGCCCTAAGGGGGCACCATTGCCCTGCCTGCCTTCGATGGGAGCCCCTTGAGCGATCATATAGGCCGCCAGATCAGCTTGCAGGCCTGCCGCGAAGGGATGCCAACTGGAAACCAGCAGTTCCAGGGTATGATCTTCAGTTCCATAAATAGGAGCCAGAGCATTGACATCTGCCCCAAATTCCACCAGGAGTTGGGCCATTTCCAGCGCGTTGGGAGGCGTTTTTTGCCATTCGTTCTCCACGCCATTGGCTCCCAGATAATGAAAGAGACTGGCCTGATGGTCAGCCGTAGATCTGGTATGAACCAAAGCCGGGTATTGACGCAGGAGAGACCGCAGGCCCTCAGCATCTCCTCCTATCAAAGCCAGAACCGCAGATTCGAAGATAGATTGATTGATCATCATAGATTGAATTAGAGTGAGGCAAAGGCTTGAACAACGGGCTCTTTTTTTAGGTAGGTAGCCCAATCTACTGCAGAACTTTGGTGAACCGAATCGGGCA
>JBCBGC010000186.1:0-10896 GCA_038527215.1 Bacteroidota bacterium | reverse complement strand
GCTGGATTATTCTCCGCATACAAAACAATCTTCTGATAGGGAAAGAAACTCATTTTCCTCTGCTTAACTATTGGTACCCCTGGCTGTTTTCTGGGTCATAGCTCCATTGAGGTTGATACGAAGCTAACCAGAAGATCCACGAAATAAGCCCTACTTCGCTAAAAAGCAGAGGTTTTCTCCTGAGCGTGTCCTAATCAAAGCGTTTTCAAGGATAATATACCACTTTGGAAATGATTCAAGTAATCAAAAAGGAAAATATTGATACTCAAGGCAAATATTACCAAAAGGAATAAGGATTGGGAAGATTGACAATCCGAAACCAAAAGTCTTCGATGAAACGTATGGTATCGAGCAGTTCGGATAGTTCAGTCTTTTTTTCGATATAAGCAGAGACCCCATGTTGGTAGTACTTGCCGATTACATCCTGATTCTGAGAAGTGGAATAAGCGATGACGGGAATGCGGTTCCACTTTTCATGCTGTTTCAACGCCTTTAAGGTTTCCAGGCCATTTTTTCTCGGCATGTGATGATCCAGGATGATCAGATTGGGAATGGGGTGCAAACCATCATCCTGATAAGGTTCTTCCCGGTTGAGATATTCCAGCAATTCAACGCCATCACTGACGAAACGAAGCTGAAAGGAAACGGCTATTTCCCTGGTAGCCTCCTCGATCAGACAACGGTCGCCTGCGTTGTCTTCAGCAATTAAAATAAGTTGAGAACGGTCTTTATGAAAGTCCTTCATGTACATTCCTGGTTTGAAGCGAGGGAAATGTTCCTAGGAAAAACGTTTATTCCCCCAAAAACTGATACAACCGTTTAAAATTTCCATTAATTCATCATAGTCGAAGGGCTTTTCGATAAATGCATTAGCCCCCTGAAAATAAGACATAGAAATGAGGTCTTCATTTTGATGGGAGGAGAACATGATCACAGGAAGGCTGATTCGATCAGCGTATTGCCTTACTTCGGAAAGTAACCTGAGCCCGTTTGAATCGGGAAGATTCATGTCCAGCAGAATCAGAGAAGGCATCGGCGCTGCCAAACTACGAATCAGGTGAAATGCTTCCGAAAAGGCTTCACCCGTTTCGAAATGTCGGTAATCTACAGGAAGTAACAAGGCATCTTCTAAAGCTATAGGGATAAGATTGGCAATGGCCATATTATCTTCGATCAACCATAGCGACAGATGCTGATCCATAACAATAACAGTTGGAACAGTATTCTTCCGGCTATTTCAATATACAAAAATTTGCCTGCTCTGCAGGTTTGCTACGTAAAATATCAAACGCTTTAACTGGCGGCCGCCATCATATAGGCACAGATCAAGGCTCCATAGGTACCAAGCGCATACCCCAAAACCGCCATCAAGACGCCCACCGGCGCCAGGGCTGGACTAAAGGCAGAGGCCACCACCGGAGCCGAAGCAGCCCCCCCAACGTTGGCCTGGCTACCCACAGCGGTAAAGAAGAAAGGCGCTTTAATGATTTTACCGACCGTCAGAAGCAGACCGACGTGCACCATCATCCAAACCAGTCCAATGGCAAAGGCACCAAGGTTGTCCAGTACCCCACCAATGTTCATTTTCATCCCAATGGAAGCTACCAGCAGATAGATAAATACACTTCCGATCTTTGAGGCCCCCTTGCCTTCCAGTTTCCGGGCTTTGGTAAAAGATATCCCCAGGCCGATGGTGGTCGCCACGACGATCAACCAAAAGAATCCTGACATTAGAGAGCTAAGTCCCCATTCGACCAGTTTTCCATTGGGGTACAACAATTCCCCATTAGCATCTAAAGCTGCTTTACTGGCTTCATTGATATTTACAAACATGGGGGTGATCAAATCTGCCATCCAGTGAGCAATGGCGGTTCCGCCAAATGCTACGGCCAGTAAGACCATATAATCTGTCAGAGTCGGATTTTCTTCAATACTGGACCGATAATTCTCTACCCGCTTTTTCAAATCCTCAATGGCACTGGCATCGGCCTTAAACCAACGGTCGATTTTTTCCGATATCCCTGCCCCATACAGGAGAAAACCCATCCATATATTGGCCACCACCACATCAATCACCACCATGGAGGAAAACAGCTGATCACTTACCTCAAAAATCTCTTTCATGGCCGTCTGGTTGGCTCCGCCACCAATCCAGCTACCGGCTACGGTGGATAGTCCTCGCCATAGCTCTTCAGTGCCGGCAGATTCTACGATCCCAGGGGCGATCCCCCCGATCAGCAGGAGAGCAATCGGTCCACCAATCACAATCCCCACGGTCGCCGTAAGGAACATGATCAGCGCCTTGGGCCCCAGATTAATGATGCCCTTGAAATCAATGCTCAGACATAAGAGAATTAAGCTGGCGGGCAATAAAAATCGGGAAGTAACGGGATTATAGAGTTTGGAGGCCTCGCCATCAATCAAACCCAGGGGCCAATTGAGGAGAGCCGGCAGGAAATAACATAACAACAAGGCGGGCACAAATCGATAAAATTTTTGCCAGCCCGGACGGGAGCTATGGGAAGTTACGAAGACAAAAGCCAGTACGATGGTAAGGAGACCAAAGACAATAGCATCATTGGTAAAATAGGCAGTAGTAGATAGCATAAAACGTGCGCTTATCCGAAATTCGGAAACAAGGCCATAATTAACAGATTTTTTTGGAACTTCATGCCTTCAATATTTCAACAGTCTGTTTGATATGTCCCAATCACCTATCCGTTGGGGGATCATTGCCCCCGGCCGCATTGCCCACAAATTTGCTGATGGCCTTTCCCAACTTCCCGACGCCATCCTGCAGGCGGTGGCCAGCAGTAACGCAGACCGAGCGCAGGCCTTCGCCGACCAATTCGGTTTCGCCAAGACCTACACCTCCTATGAAGATCTTTTGCAAGACCCTGAGATAGACATCGTATATATCGCTAGTCCTCACCCTTTTCACCACCAGCAAGCCCTGCTATGTTTGGACCACGGAAAACATGTACTATGTGAAAAACCCATGGCTATTAATTATGCGCAGTCTGCTGAGGTGATTGAAAAGGCCAGGGAAAAGGGCTTGTTTTTCATGGAGGCGCTCTGGACGCGCTTTTTACCCATCATGCAGGAGGTAAAAAAATGGGTCTTTGAAGAGAGGATAGGCGAAATCCAGTGGCTAAGGGCAGACTTTGGCTTCCGAGCCACTTTTGATGCCCAAAACAGAAAATACAATCCTGAATTAGCCGGAGGAACCCTGTTGGATATCGGCATATATCCCCTCAACATGGCCTACCTTTTTTTTCAGGAAGACCCGCAGGAAACCCAATCTACAGCTAGCCTCGGTTCCACGGGCGTGGATGAGCAGTCTGCGATTACCTTGAAATACAGCAGCGGAGCCATCGCTGAGTTGGGTGCCAGCTTTAGGGTAGAATCGCCCAAGGAGTTGCACATCATGGGCAGCAAAGGACAAATCCGCGTACCGCTGTTCTGGCGTTCCTCTGAGGCAAGCCTGGAAATTTATGGAGACAAAACAGAAACCTTGTATCGCCCTTACGCTAGCTTTGGCCTCCAGTGTCAGGCAACTTACGTAATGGAAAGTCTTCGCCAGGGACGGACAGAAGAGCCATTGATGCCCTGGTCCGAGAGCTTGCGCATCATGAAAAAAATGGATGAACTACGGATGAATTGGGGCGTTCGCTATCCCGGAGAATAAGCCTTAGCTGCCAGGATAAGCAGCCACGACTTCACATACTTTCAGGGCCATTTCATCAGCAATATCCAGGTGGGTTACCATCCGGATATATTCCTTCCCAAAGCGAGAGGCATGGATATCATGCTCTTTAAGATATGCCAGCACCTTGGGAATGGCCATGGCCGCCTTCTGCGGCTTAAAACAGATGATATTGGTGTCCACCGGCATCACATCTTTGACCCATGCCTGACTGGACAGGACCCCACCAATCATTCTGGCCCGGGCATGGTCCTCTTCCAATCTTTCGATATGGTGGTCCAGGGCGTAAACCCCAGCAGCGGCCAGGTAGCCTGCCTGTCGCATGCCTCCCCCCAGCACCTTGCGGACCCGCTTGGCGGCAAGAATCGTTTCCTCAGAGCCCAGCAAAACCGAACCTACCGGAGCTCCCAGGCCTTTGGACAAGCAAACTGAGATGGTATCAAAACATTCACCATATCCCGTCGCATCATCGCCGCTTGCCACCAAGGCATTAAATACCCGGGCTCCATCAAGATGAAGCTTGAGTTCATAGTCTTCACATAGCTGAGCGATTTCCTTGATCTGCTTTAAGGTATAATAGCTGCCTCCACCTTTGTTACAGGAATTTTCCAGGCAAACCAGGCGGGTTTGGGGGTAATGTACATCATCAGGATAGATGGCTTCGCGTATTTGTTGCGGGGTCATCCGCATCCGGTCTCCGGCAACCAGGGTACTGGATACCATAGAGTTGTAGGCAATGCCGCCCCCTTCATACAGATGCACATGGGCGTATTGATCACAAATGAGGTGATCCTGTGGTTTGGTAGAAACCCGAATTGCGATTTGGTTGCACATGGTTCCCGAAGGGCAAAAGAGGCCAGCCTCCATCCCAAACATCTCTGCTGCCTTCTCCTGCAAGGCATTTACCGTAGGATCTTCATCGTACACATCATCCCCTACTTCGGCTTGCATCATACTTTCCAACATTTCGGAAGTTGGGAGTGTCACTGTATCTGAACGGAGATCAATTTTCATGTCCATCTCTGGTTTTGGGCAAAGCCTCTGATTAAAAAGTGGTGTGAAAATAGCTAAAGCCGGGAAAAAAATTTGTCCAAACCAAGGGAAACTTTTATACTGATCTATATGAACAAGCTGAGCCGAAGACGACGTCCTACTCGCCCCAAGGCCAAATTAAAGGTTGGAAGGCGAACCCTCACCAAAAAACCCGGGGGCATTACCGGGGTATGTGCGGGAATCGGAAACTACCTGAACATAGATCCAGTGATAGTTAGAGCAGGATTCGCCATTGGTACTTTTATGTCCTTTGGCACAGGCTTGATCATCTATCTGGGGCTGGCTGCCTTCCTTCCGGAAGATGAGCCAAAAGAAGAGTTTATGCCGGAAGGCAGAACCCGCAAGCGGGTTAACTTAGAAGGGCTTTCCAACCTCTTTGAGGAAGGTTTGTACCAGGAAGTACCTTCTTCTCCTACCCCTCTCCCCGTTTGTCCAAATTGTGATACCGTAGCCAAGCCTTCCTCCAAATTCTGCCATAATTGCGGCACAAAATTGTGAAAGAATACAAGATCCTCTCCGGAGTTAATCCTACCGAATACGAACATCCCTTCGACCGACAATCCCTGGACCGACTGGAACGGACCCGGGGACTTGACCTTTTAACGGACAAAGTCCTCGACCATGGGCTTGAAAAATTCCTCCATATCAAGCATACAGGAGATAATGTCAGGGTCGAAAGCCACAATATACCTGAATTACATGCCTTACTGATTAAGGCTTGTCAGATTCTGGACATGGATGATTTACCGCAACTCTACATCCACTTAGAAGACAAAATTCAATCCTTTAGCAGCGGAGAAAAGCGGCGCATCGTCGTGATTAGTTCCGGGGCCGTGGATCTGTTGACGGAAGAAGAACTGCTTTTTCTGATCGGTCGTGAAATTGGGCACATCAAGAGCAATCATGTGGTGTACCGGATGATGGCGGAATCCCTGCAATTGGTTTCCCAAATCATCTCGGAAATGACCCTCGGCATCGGCAACTTACTTTCTATGCCCCTCAAAGTTGCCCTGATGCACTGGTATCGTCTCTCGGAATTTACGGCTGACCGCGCGGGGCTTCTGGTGTGTCAGAATCCCGAGGTAGCAGGCCAGGCTTTTCTCAAAATGGCAGGACTCCCTGCTAAGTTTGCCGGTAGGGTCAGCGTGGATGATTTGCGCAAGCAGGCCCAGGATTTTGACAATATCCAGGAGACAAACTTTGATAAGTTTATCCGCTTTGCCGCCTCCTACGAGAATCCTCAACCCTTCACCGTCATTCGTGCTGCCCAATTGTTCGATTGGGTAGATCAGGGACATTATGAATTCGTTTTAAATCGTGGCCGAAAAGTCCTTACTAAAGAAGTAGGCA
The DNA here is from genome assembly GCA_038527215.1 of Bacteroidota bacterium. Classification (GTDB taxonomy): domain Bacteria; phylum Bacteroidota; class Bacteroidia; order J057; family J057; genus JAWPMV01. Next base: position 4,787 of record JBCBGC010000186.1, on the reverse strand, counting down.
ACAACTGCCCCAGGTGCATGTCCCCTTATGAGGTGGGGGATAAATTCTGCACCCAATGCGGCTTCAATCTGACCACCCTGGCGGAATCCTGACTCAGCAGGTAGATTTACCTGAAGCAAGGAGCAAAACCCCTGAATTTCATTCGAATTTGGCTCATTTATGGAAAATTGGATTATCTTACTGATAAACCACATTTTTCACACCTGCTAGTCTTCCTCTCATTATGCATGTAAACGAGCTATTGACCTTTGAAAAGCAATTTCGTCAGACCCAAAATAAAGGTGCACATGTCTTCAAGCCTTTCTCTATCCCTGTCCCCAATGAGCCAGGACTAGATATGAAAGGGGTCTGGGTAGAGCGTTCAGATAGATTCAGAGGATATAGAGAAAATGAAAAAATGACCAAAAACCAGGTGGTCATTCATTATACCGTTGGCCACATTCGTTCGGATATCGTAACCCTTACCCCTCCCCGGCCAGCGGGTTATCCAGAAAATAAGAATCGGTTTTCGGTTCCTTTTGTGATCGCCCGCGATGGCACCATTTACAACCTTTTTCATTCCGGAACCTGGTCATACCATCTGGGGAGAGGCACCATCGGTCTGGGGAATGGCGTGCTCAGCCGGGCTTCTATCGGGATTGAATTGTCTAATTACGGGCCGTTAAAAATGAGTCCTGACCGAAAAAGCCTGGAAACCGCCTACAGTAGAGTGCTGGATAAAAAAACGGGGAAGCGAAGTCCCGTGGATGTGTACTGTTCGATAGAGGATAAGGACAAATACATTCATCTGGAAAAAGCCTACCGAGGCTTCCAGTATTTTGCCACCTGCAGCGATGCCCAATACGAAAGTTTGATTATCCTCTGTCGGTACCTAACGGCCGTTTATGATATTCCCAGAAAATTCCTGGATGAATCCCAAAGGTATGAGGCTACCGTGGCCAATACGGAATTCAAAGGCATTACTTCCCATGTAAACTACAGACCTAGTGGAAAATCGGATATGGGACCTGCATTCGATTGGGACCGGTTGATCAAAGGGGTACAGGCAGCTCGACACAGCGCTAGTGGAAGGAGACCTGCGGGGGTAGGGAGTGCTGGAGCCGCTGCCCTTTTAGGATTGGCCAGGGCTTCGGTGCAAGGCAACTTCCAGAAGTTCAATAATGAGGATGACATGAACAAAGCCTTTGAAACCACCGATCCTAAATTAGGTGGAGGGCCAGTCGTGCGCTCCAGGAGCCTGGGGCCAGATCCAGAAGAGGACATGGAGGTAGAGGCAGGCATGGACCCGCTCGCTTTGGAAAGTTGGGATTAATCCCGCTCCTTAAGAAAAGAAGCGCTCTACTTTATGGACAGAATTGGGAAGGGTAAAGACCACTACCCTATCTCCATCCTGGATAAAGGTCTCTCCCGTAGCAATAAAGGAGTCCTCGCCTCGAATGACGCCCGCAATGACGGCATCGCGGGGAAACTTGAGTTTCTTAATGGGCAGGTTCGCAATCCGGCAATTCTCATGCACAATAAATTCCAGGATTTCTGATTCGACGCCATGCAGGCTGGTCAGCGCCTCCACATTTCCGGCCCGTACATGCCTGAATATATTGTTGATGGTGATCATTTTTTTGTTGATCAGGGTATCAATGCCAATGTTTTGAGACAGGCTGATATAGTCAATGTTCTCCACCAGAGCTATGGCCCGATTCACCCCGTGGGTCTTGGCCACCAAACAGGAAATGATGTTGGTTTCAGAGTCCTCTGTAACAGCCACAAAGGCGTCCATTTCTTCAATGCCCTCTTCCTCCAGAAATTCCACATTGTCCCCATCGCCATTTACCACCAAGGTAGCCGCCAACTCATTGGCCAGGTCAAAACACTTGCTCCGGTCTGCTTCAATCAGCTTGACTTTGTACTTATGCTGCACCCGTTTGGCAAATTCTCTGCCAATCAGGCTCCCGCCCAGGATCATGATGTTATGAACTTCCAGGTGGGTTTTACCGGCCATTTTCTCCAACTCACCCAAACACTCCGGATGGCTAATAAAATATACGTGATCACCTTCCCGGATTTCTGTATCTCCCCGAGGGATGATGGTGCGATTTTTTCGTTGAATTGCCACCACCGTAAATTTCAGCTTGGGATTGAGGCGAGCCGCTTCCAGGAGCTTCAGGCCCACCAGCGGGGCCTTTTTTTCCAGGACAAAACCTGTAAGGATTAGTTTCCCTCCGCCGAACTCAAATACATCCGTCATAGAAGCCTGGCGAATCAGACGACAGATTTCGTTGGCCGCCAAATCCTCCGGAAACACCATAGAATCTATGCCCAGTTCCTGTAGATTTACCTTTTCGGTTTCTAGCTGAAATTCGGGATTGGAAATCCGGCAAATGGTACGCTTGGCGCCCAGGTGCTTACCCAGAATAGCGGTGGTAATATTGGTCTCTTCGGAACTGGTGGCCGCGATCAATAGGTCCGCCTCACTGACTCCACACTCTTCCAATAATTTGATGGATAAGGCATTGCCTCGCTTGACGCCCACATCAATATGAGATTCGGCATGATGTAGCCTTTCTTCAGACCTGTCGATTAATACAATATCGTGATCTTCGTGAGAGAGCATTTTCGCCACATGGAAGCCCACTTCTCCTGCTCCTGCGATAATGATACGCATCTACTTCTTTCTGAAATTAAAGAATGAACAACATTTCACGGTACTTAGGCAAGGTCCAGTTCTGGTCAGGAATATGCGTTTCCAATTCGTCTACCGAGGACCTGATTTCGTCCAGCAAAGGAATTACCTGTTCAGTATACCCACCGGCAATCTCCCGGTGGTATCCTCTTCTTTCAATCCTGCGCTGGGCCCCTTTTAACTTCTCCACGTTTCGTACCAAAAACTGAATTTTCTCCCCAATTTCCTCTACCAGGTCGTCCTGTCCTCCAGATACTTTCGTATCCAGATTCAACTGCTGCCGGACAGATAAATTGTTGAGCATTTCACTTTGATATTTTACGGCTGCAGGCAGAATTTGTGTCAACACCAATTCTTCCATGAGTTCTACTTCGGTCCGGGCTTTATGCAAATAATCGGCTAATAAGGCTTCATACCGAACTTGTAACTCCTCCTCGCGGAAAATCTCATTGCGCTCAAACAGTTTAATCGCCTCTTTGGCCACGTAAGCATCCAGGGCCGCAGGCGCATTTTCTACCATGCTCAGGTTCCGCTTCTTAGCTTCCGTAAGCCAGCTTTGGCTGTAACTGTCCCCTTCAAAACGAATATTTTGGCTTTCTTCGATGTATTCTTTGATGATATCCAGGATAGCAGCATTGCGATTCCGGCCTCGCCGCATTTTGCCCTCCACCTTTTCTTTGAAATCCCGCAACTGATCAGCGACAATGACATTGAGGATCATCATCGGATGGGAACTATTGGCAGCTGCCCCCACCATTCTAAATTCAAATTTGTCCCCGGTAAAGGCAAAGGGAGCCGTCCGGTTTTTATCGGTATTGTCAATCAACAACTCCGGAATTTCGCTGATCCCCAACCTGAGCAATACATTTTCCGGCTCATGCTTCCGTTTTCGTGGAGGATTCTGAATATCGTTGAGCACTTTATTTAACCTTCTTCCCACAAAGACTGAGAAAATTTTGGAAGGCGCTTCATGCTGTCCTAAGCGGAAATCATTACCGTAAGTGGATATGCTGGCCCTTAGCAGATCAGCATGGCCGTGAATCCCTTTGATGACCGCCGTAAAAAACACCAGAAACATCAGGTTATCGGTAGGATTCGCCCCTGGAGACAGCAGGTTGCGGCCCGTATCGGTCATGAGGGACCAGCTGTTGTGCTTTCCGGAGCCATTGAGGCCTGCAAAGGGCTTTTCATTGAGCAAAGCCACCAGGTGATGGTCTTTGGCAATGCGCTCAATCTGGTCCATGAGCATGAGGCTGTGATCTACGGCCACATTCATGGATTCAAAGATGGGGGCGCATTCAAACTGACCCGGAGAGGACTCATTATGCCGGGTTTTAAGGGGAATGCCTAGTTTGTGACAGGATACCTCCAAATCATTCAGAAAGGCAAATACACGCTCTGGAATGGCCCCAAAATAACGGGGATCTATCTGCATCCCGTGAGAAGGGTGCTTGCCCAGAATGGTTCGTCCGGCCAGGAGAAGGTCAGGTCTAAGATTGAACCAGGACCGATCTACCAGGAAAAACTCTTGTTCTGCCCCCAAGGTGGGATACACCCGCGTGATGTCCTTATCAAAAAAATGGCAGATATCTACTGCCGCCTGATTGATGGCGGCCAGCGACTTCAGCAAAGGTGTTTTGTGATCTAAAGCCGACCCGTCAAAGGAAACCAGGATGGTAGGGATGCATAAGGTCTTTCCGTAGGTGGTCTCAAAAATGAAAACCGGAGAGCTGCTATCCCAGGCTGTATAACCTCTGGCTTCGAAGGTACTTCTGCCTCCTCCCAAGGGCAGAGAGGCCGTATCCAATTCCATCTGCGCCAGTTCATCGCCACTGAATTTATCAATCGCCCCGCTATCCCGGGGTTCCAGAAAAGAATCATGCTTTTCAGCCGCACGACCAGAGAGGGGTTGAAACCAATGGGCAAAATGCGTAGCGCCCTTATCTACCGCCCAAACTTTCATGGCATTGGCCACGGAACCAGCTATTTCGCGATCCAGGGGTTTTCGATTATCAATACATGCTTTTAGGGCCTTATGAATCCCCGCTATCGCGCGTTAGAAACGATTCAATCCCGTCCCAAGCCCACTGTACCTGCTCAGACTCCT
>JBCBGC010000185.1:0-11149 GCA_038527215.1 Bacteroidota bacterium | reverse complement strand
TAGGCATGTTTAAACACCTGGCTGGGGACGATCCCATTGACCAGCTCAACTTCATGGCTGACCAGGGTTTTACCGCCTTCGAAGACAATGGCATGAAGGGTCGGGAACTGTCCATGCAGAAAAAAATGGCCGAGACCATGGAGAAGCGGGGCATTCGGATGGGCGTATTTGTGGCGCATACGATCTATTGGCAAAAACCTAATCTGGCTAGTGGAGACCAGAAATTACGGGAGGAGTTTTTGCAGGAAATCCGCGAATCAGTAGCGGTAGCCAAGCGCGTCAATGCCAAGTGGATGACCGTAGTCCCCGGACATGTGGATTTACGCCAGGACATGGACTACCAAACCGCCCACGTGGTGGAAACCCTCCGGCAGGCCAGCGCCATCTTAGAACCGCATGACCTGGTCATGGTGTTGGAACCGCTCAACTTTCGGGATCATCCGGGCCTTTTCCTCACCAAAATGGCCCAGGCCTATCAGGTTTGCAGAGCGGTCAACAGCCCTGCCTGTAAAATCCTCTGCGACATCTACCATCAGCAGATTACCGAAGGGAATTTAATTCCCAATATCGATGCCTCCTGGGATGAAATCGCCTATTTTCAAGTGGGAGATAACCCGGGTCGCAAGGAACCTACCAGTGGGGAAATCAATTACCTCAACGTATTCAAACACCTCCACAAAAAGGGCTTTGATGGGATCATTGGCATGGAGCATGGAAATTCCCTGCCCGGCAAAGCAGGAGACCAACGTGTCATAGATGCCTATAAAGAAGTAGATCAATTTTAAGCGATGAGAAAAATGTATGCATGGGCCTGGATGGGCCTGCTAATGGTAGCGCTGGCCTGCCAGGAAAAGGCTCCTGCGGTCCAGGTGGAAGTACCAGCTAATAAGGGCGCGGACCTCACCCGACACGAAGCAGCAATCACCGCTTTTGAAGCGGCTGACGCAGACAGCATGCCGCCCAAGGAGGCCATCTTATTTGTAGGCAGTTCCAGCATTCGTTTCTGGGAAACCCTGGCCGAAGACATGGCCCCCTTGCCGGTCATCAACCGGGGATTTGGCGGTTCAACCTTCCCGGAATTATTGCACTATATGGATCGCATCGTTTTGCCCTATCAACCTAAGGCGATCATCCTGTATGAGGGAGACAATGATATTGTAGATGACAGCATGAGTACCCAAATGGTGCTGGAAAATCTTCAGGAGTTTGAGCGGAGAGTGGCGGAAAAAATGCCGGAGGTAAAAATTTGGTTCATCAGCATCAAGCCTTCCATCGCCCGCCGGCATCTCCTGGACAAACTTCGGGAAACCAATCGCCTGGTAAAAGCCTATATTGATTCGAAAGAAAACTTAGAATATATTGATTTGGCAACCCCGATGATGGACGAAAGTGGCGAGAACATTCGTCCGGAAATTTTCATCTCGGATAGCCTGCATATGAATGCGCTCGGCTATCAAAACTGGGCCACCATCGTCAAGTATCAATTGATGGCCGCCTATGGCCCCACAGAAACACCCTAAGCTCCTTCTACCATGCATTCCAAGCTGATTAAATTCCTCATATTATTCGTAGCCGCTGGCTCGGTCATGTTGTTCTATTCCGCCTGTGAGGATGAGGTGGTGGCCCCTTCGGCTCCCCCCAATATCCTCTTCATCTTTACCGATGACCACGCCCTGCAGGCCATCAGTGCCTATGGGTCGATGATCAATCAAACGCCCAATATTGACCGCATTGCCCGCGAAGGCATGCTCTTCCGGCATGCCATGGTGACCAACTCGATCTGTGCCCCGAGTCGGGCGGTGATTCAGACGGGAAAGCACAGCTTTCACAATGGCGTCCTGGACAATGCGCTGGAGTTCGACGCCAGCCAGCAGACTTTTCCCAAACTGCTCCAAAAAGTAGGCTACGAAACGGCCATGATCGGCAAATGGCACCTCAAAAGCGAACCGACCGGCTTTGATTACTGGAAAGTCTTGCCTGGCCAGGGCCACTATTATAATCCTGATTTCCGGACGCCGGATGGCAAAGAAAGAATTGAAGGCTATGTCACCGATATAGTTACGGACCTTTCGCTGGACTGGCTAAAGGATGGGCGGGATTCAACCCAGCCCTTCCTCCTGATGTGTCAGCACAAAGCCCCGCACCGGGAATGGTCTCCCGGTCCCAAGCATCTGACCCTCTATGATGGGCAGGATATTCCGGAACCGGCTACCCTATTTGATGACTATGCCACCCGCACCTCTCCGGCCAAAGCCCAGGAGATGAGTATCGCCAACCATATGTATCCTTACTACGACAACAAAGTCTGGAGCCTGGCGGATACCACCCAGGATAGCTGGTTACACAGAGCCCCTTTCCAACTGATGGCGCGCATGACTGATACCCAGCGCATGGCCTGGGACTCTGCCTATGGCCCCAAAAATCAGGCCTTCCTCGATGCCAATTTGGAAGGAGATGAGCTGACCCGCTGGAAGTATCAGCGCTACATCAAGGATTATCTTCGCACCATTGCCTCCGTGGATGAGAACATTGGACGCATCCTGGATTACCTGGATGAAAGCGGCCTGGCTGAAAATACCATTGTCATTTATTCCTCTGACCAGGGCTTTTACCTGGGAGAACATGGCTGGTATGACAAACGCTGGATGTATGAAGAATCCCTGCACATGCCGCTGGTGGTGCGCTGGCCCAATACCGTCAACCCGGGCAGCGTCAACGAAGACCTGGTGCAAAACCTGGATTTTGCCCAAACCTTCCTCGATATCGCCGGAGTAGATCAACCCGCAGAGATGCAGGGACGGAGCTTTCTGCCCATTCTCAAAGGAGAAAAACCTGAAGACTGGCGGGAATCCATTTACTATCACTACCACGAGTTCCCAGCCGTGCACATGGTCGCCAAGCATCACGGCGTTCGCACAGGGACTCATAAACTGATGCGGTTTTATGAAACCGATGAATGGGAATTATACGATCTGACCACTGATCCCACCGAAGTCAATAACGTCTATGGGCAGGAAGCCTACGCCGACATCCAGCAATCTCTGACTATGCAGTTGGATAGTTTGCAGCGCATGTACCGGGATTCTCTTGCGCCGGCCATCGAACTATGAGCAAGATCAAGGTAGGCCTTTGCGCTTTTGGCATGTCGGGACGGGTTTTCCATGGTCCCCTATTGGAAGCCCATCCCGACTTCCATTTTACCCATGTATGGCAACGCACGGCTTCCGATGCCCGGGACTTTTATCCAGCGGTGCAGATCGTGCGCAGCCTGGAAGCCCTCCTTTCTTTACCGGAACTATCCCTCATCGTGGTTAATACGCCGGAGGTTACCCATTTTGAATTTGCCAAAGCGGCTTTGTTAGCAGGCAAGCATGTGGTGGTGGAAAAGGCGTTTACGCCTACGGTGGCCGAAGCAGTGGAACTTGAAAACCTGGCTCAGGAAAAAGGCCTGGTGTTGGCCGTCTTCCAGAACCGACGCTGGGATGGGAATTTCTTGACGGTAAAAGACATCATTGAAAGCGGAAAAATAGGCAGGCTGGTGCAATATGAGGCGCACTATCATCGCTTTCGTCCGGAAGTAAAAAAGGGCAGTTGGAAAGAGGAAAAGCGCAAAGGGACCGGCGTGCTCTACAATCTGGGCTCCCATCTTATTGACCAGGCCCTGCACCTATTTGGGATGCCGGAAAGAATCTGGGCTGATATTGATCAGCAACGAACCGAGGCTCAGGTCCCGGATTATTTTGCCCTGTATCTTTTCTATCCTCGCTTAAAGGTCAAACTCAACGCCAGTTATTTGGTCCGTAAGCCGGTGCCGAAATATGTGCTATATGGGGAAAAAGGGAGTTATCACCACCAGGGAGATGACCCGCAGGAGGCAGCCATGAACGATGGCCTACTTCCTCATACGCCAGCTTGGGACGCACTTCCCCAGGCCCATGAAGGACAGCTTTTTTTGGATGCCAAGCCTCACCGGGTTCCTGGAAAAAAGGGTCGATACCTCAGCTTTTACGACCAGGTATCGGCTGCCATCCAGGCAGGAAGCCCCGCTTACGTCCAGGCCAAAGAGGGAAAACAAGTCATCCAGCTGATTGAAGCAGCCTATGAAAGCGCTCAATCAGGTCAGGTTGTGTCTTTGTGAAAAAACCTAGATAGGTAGGTTGAGCTTATCTTTCAGATATTTGTGATATACCCAGAGGATCAGGAAAGCCCCACCGGTAGCCATGATCAGATCACCTAAAATGGTGGTCCCCAGCATGCCTCTCAGGCCGACTACTCCCGCCAGAAAACCGCCTACGGTTGAGCCAATGATGCCGATAATGATGGAGGAAATCCAGCCACCTTTTTCGTCCTGAGGGGTGAGATACTTAGCAATGGCGCCAGCTGCAAAGCCAACTCCCAGCCAAATTAGTAGGTTGAATAACATAAGTAGTGATGTTAGTTTCTTCTCATAAGATACGATTTTCTAAATAATTGGGAATGAAGGAGAAATGAAGCCTGGATCAAATGATCAAGCGGGATGTTGATTTAGCACAATAAAGCAAACTCGCCACCCCACATGGGATGGCGAGTGTTGTATCTATAGTATGGACGGAGAAGCAGGCTTATTTGCCTTTTTTCTCCACCTTCTTCCAGTTGTCTCTCAGGGTAACGGTTTGGTTAAACACCAGCTTTTCCGGACTGGATTCCTTGTCCACACAGTAATACCCTTTACGGATGAACTGTACCGTATCCAGGGGCTTGGCATCAGCCAGGGTAGGCTCTACAAAAGCGGTTTCAACCACCTTCAGGGAGTCAGGATTCAGGAATTCTTTGAAATCACGCTCCTTATGCCCGGCCGGATCTTCATCCATAAACAGCCGATCATACATGCGCACCTCTACGGGTACGGCATGCTCTGCGGACAACCAATGGATGGTGCCCTTTACTTTCAAGCCGCTGGTATCTGAACCAGAGCGCGATTCAGGGAAATATTCCGCGTGGATGGCCGTGATATTGCCGTCTTCATCCTCATCAAAGTGGGTCGCCTTGATGATGTAGCCGCCTTTGAGGCGCACCATGCGATCGGGACCCAGGCGGTACCATTTCTTCGGACTTGGAGGATCTTTCTTGAAGTCATCCCGCTCAATCCACAGCTCCCGGCTGAAAGGCACTTTACGGCTGCCTCCTTCCGGATTCTCGGGATTGTTTTCAATCTCCATGTATTCTACTTCGCCTTCCGGATAGTTGGTCAGAATGAGTTTCACCGGGTTCAGCACCCCCATGACCCGATCCGCCTTTTTGTTCAGGTCTTCCCGCACACAGAATTCCAGCAAGGCCAGGTCAATCACATTTTCCCGGCGGGCCACCCCTACCCTTTCCGCAAAGTTGCGGATACTGGCGGGCGTATAGCCGCGGCGGCGCATCCCTGAAATGGTGGGCATCCGTGGGTCGTCCCAGCCTGATACATGTCCTTCTTCTACCAGTTGAAGCAGCTTACGCTTGCTCATCACGGTGTAATTCAGGTTCAGGCGGGCAAATTCGTATTGATGCGGTCTCGGGTCAAAGGAAGGCAGTTGATCAAGGAACCACTCGTAAAGCGGGCGATGTACCTCGAATTCCAGCGTACAAATCGAATGGGTAATGCCTTCGATTGCGTCGCTTTGTCCGTGTGCCCAGTCGTACATGGGATAGATCACCCATTTATCGCCGGTCCGGTGATGATGCGCATGCAAAATCCGGTACATAATCGGATCGCGCAGGTGCATATTGGGGGAAGCCATGTCGATTTTAGCCCGGAGGATTCTTTCTCCTTCTTTGAACTCTCCTTTTTTCATGCGCTCAAACAGGTCCAGGTTTTCCTCCACCGAACGATTCCGATAAGGGCTTTCCTCTCCTGGCTCGGTAGGCACGCCCCGCATTCTTCTCACTTCTTCTAAAGGAGAATCATCCACATAGGCTTTGCCTGCTTTGATCAGCGCTACGGCATAATCATATAGCTCATCGAAATAATCCGAAGCAAAAAGGGCATCTCCTTCCCAATCGTAGCCCAACCAACGCACATCTTCCATGATAGCGTCTACATACTCGGTATCCTCCTTGGTGGGATTGGTATCGTCAAAGCGAAGATTGGTTTTGCCGCCGTATTTTTGTGCGAGCCCAAAGTTTAAGCAGATAGACTTGGCGTGCCCGATATGGAGGTATCCATTCGGCTCGGGAGGGAAGCGGGTAAAGACTTTTCCGTCATACGTCCCTTCTTCCAGATGCTTTTCTACAATTTCCTCGATAAAGTTAAGCGAGGTGTGGGTTTCGTTCGCACTCATACAGGCTAATTCACTATATTTTCATTGATCGCACAAAGGTAGGAATTTGTTCCTAAATCTAGCCTTACGAAGCAAGGTCCGCTTAAGATTCGTTTAGGAAGTAAAAAGATGAGGAAAATCGAAATATTGATACTGGGGGCACTCTTTTGTCTCTTGATGGGATGTCAGGGCGCTGATCCCTTTGCCATAGAAGATCCTTGCCTGGATTTTCAGGCAGAGAATGGCCCCTTCCAACTGGATTTTCTCAGCCCAGCTTTTCCGGTCAATGCCTATGCGGGACATTTTTTTGATGGGCAAAAAGGCCTGATTGGCGGACAGATTTACCTCGGTAATGCCGAAGACCGTTCGATCGGTCGGCTGATTCGCACCGCTGATGGAGGCCTAAACTGGGACGAAGTCTGGACTTCGGATTCCCTGGGGGTATTTGGGATGGCTTTTCCCAGCCCGAATCAAGGCTTTATGATCGCCACCGGCGACCTCACCAATACGCCCCGCATTCCGCTTTCCCGCCTCTACCATAGCCAGGACCAGGGAGCGACATGGCAAGCCCTGGCTACTTTTTCCACTCAACAATTCAGCGGGCTCTACTTCGCTTCCGATAGCGTGGGCTTTCTCTGGAATGACCAGAATTATTTTCGCTCAGCGGATGGGGGCCAAAGCTGGGAACTCATAGAATCATTTGCCTTCCCCGTCGTACAAATGGACTTTCCGCATCCAGACACAGGTTTTGCCGCGGCTTTGTTGGGAAAGGTTTATCGCAGTTTGGATGGTGGAGAAAGCTGGACCATCGGCAATCTGGGCATTAACCAAAATGTCTATACGGTTCACATGGAAACTGGCCAAAAAGGCTGGGTCGCTGGGCAACGAGGCTTTGTGATGGCTACCGAAGATGCCGGATTGAACTGGGAGATCAGAAGGGAAGGACTCTTTGATCTTTTTCGCCTCGTAAAAGCCCGTAACCAACTGCTTATAGGCGTGGGACCGGGTCATTTTTCCGGAGAAGCGGGTTATTCCTACGGTACCCTTGTTTGGTCCATCGATGCAGGGCAAAGCTGGCAAAGCAATCCTTGTCTGCAAAATCAAGCCATGCGCCAGCTGGTTCCGGCAGGTCCCGAAACCCTCTATGGCTTTGGTATTGGAGCGGAAATCGTAAAAATAAGCCTGAATTAAACCAGCGAAACATCCGACCCAAAAGCCGGATGTCGCTGCCTGTAAGGGAGTCTGGCCCTAATCCATGATATACCCTCCCAGGGCCAGACCGATATGAAAACTGCTGAAGCCTTTTACCGTAACCGGCACTTCTACTGCCCCCCAGCCATCGTTTTGCAGAAAAGTGCTGGTCTGAGGCCCAAAGATTCTGGCTTTGGCAAATAGCTCGAAAAAGAAGCCTCCTTTGATGGTCCCCGGGACATATCGCAAACTCGGAAATACTTCCAGTCCATAGCCCCAACTATCCTGATCATGGTAGCCGTTTTTCTTCATGCTAAAGAGCGCATTTACGCGGGTGGTAAATCGCCATTGATCCACAAAACCTGGGTCTATAGAAATTGCTGGACCGAAGGCCCAAAAGAGCTTGCGGGAAGGGAAGCGAAGATTATGGCTGTTTTCAAGCTGGGGCAGGCTGCCGTTCAGGTAGGAACCTATGCCATTCAAGGATAGATGAAAGCCCAGTTTCTGTTCGCCTCCCCGGAGATAATCCAGCGCAAAAAAACTGTAATCTGTTCCAAAGTGTGCAGCACTGGAATCGGGATGAACCAGGTCCTCTGCCAGGTGTCGGTTCAGGCTCCGAAAGCGCCCGGTTCCGGCAAAGGCCTGAGGAGGAAGGTCCCTGCCTTCGGAAGTCAGCCACATGGCCCGCATGCCCGTGAACAATAAGCCTATGCTTTGGAGGTCCAATTCAAGGTACTGCTTAGGTGTTACCCGCACCCAACGAAAATTACCGGTAGCATGCCGGAAGTAATCTCCATAGAATTCCAGTTCATAGGTAGGCGGACCTTCATTTTTATATCCATAGGCCGAACCGTTGTAAGCGGTACCCAAGGTAATCCCGAGCATATAATAGGTTCCGGTTTCAACTTGTCCGAGGGCATGTGAGAGCATCCCACCCCATACACCCAACATCAGTAGATATTTCATGAGGTTATTTTTGGGTGTAAGGAATAAATAAGTTCAGGGTGGCCTGGGTAAAAGCCTTCAATAAGTCCTTACTGTGTTGCTGATAGGCAGTGGAATCTACTGGCAGGGTCCAGGTTGCACTACGGGTCATGGTCCAGCCGGGCATGCCTGTTGCTGCCACCTCCATGATTTCTCCAGTCAGGGCATTCGGCGTATACAAGGCTTTTTTAGGAGCAACTTTCAGTACACATTCAGGCGACCAGCCTGCGGGATTCCCGGAGACGAAATAAATGCGCGATTCCAAAGGGCGGAAATTTTTCCACATCCCTACCCCTGTACCGATGGGACTGATGTGGAGTTGGGGAGTCGCTTTGAGTTTAGCTCGGGAAATAAGTTTGGATTTACCACCTTGGAATTCCACGAAGTTCACCACCAGAGAGACGTCAATCACGATGGCGTCATCCAGCTGCTTGGACAACCGGGCCAGGCGAGGAAGCTCGCCCAGTCGGCTGCCTTTTTTGTCCCCTTTATCCGAGGCTTTTTTCACATAGTAAGCAAAGTCAGAAGGAGTAGCCAACGCAAAGCCATAAACCCGTTCTTCTCTCAACTCGCCTCCCTGACGCAAGGTCCAGTTGGAGAAAAGTTCGGCTTGCCCAGCCTCTTCTGCCGAGATCAGATCAAATTCTGCCGCTGCTAACTGCTGCACAAAATCTTGATACAGTTGATCAGTCGTTTCCTGCAGGTGATGGGCTTGTAAGCCACTGAGTCCTACGCCGATTTCAGCCTTAGATTGGGCGCCCAGAAACTGCTGATCGTGGGTCGCTTCATAGGCAGCCAGTTGGAAGTGCACCTGGAAGTGATTGAGGTAGACCTTTCGGGGGGCTTTGCGGAATTTTTTTTGTCCAAAGCTACCCGGAAAGTGGAGATCCTTGGGGGTAATATCTACCTGGGAAAAGGTCCAGGAAGGGGCGATGAAGATGAGCATCGCCAGGCGAATTAAGGTTTTCATTTTCTTGAGGATTAGGGTGAAAAATCAATACCCAACAAAACTCAAGAAAGGAGACAGCAAGGGCTATACGGTCATGACCAGATTTTATCTAGGGTAAATCCCGTAGAAAAGAAGCGCATCTTTTCATCATCAGGATGGTTAATGCTTTTTCCTAGAGCGGAATATTGATCACCGCCGTTGTGCCCTCCTGGGCATTTGTTTCGGTACTAAAGCTGCCTTGCAAGGCTTTCAGCCGGTCATGGATGTTTCTCAAGCCCATGCCGCTGCCTTCTTCCTGGATGCCTTGACCATTGTCCTCCACCCGAAGACTAAGGGTTCCAGACCGGAACAGCAGTTGCACCATCACCTGGGAGGCACCGGCATGTTTGAGGACATTACCGATCAGCTCTTGCGCAATGCGGTAAACGGCCAGCTCTGCCTTTTTTTCCATCCTGACCTCCTTCCCCAATACCTCAAAAGTATATACCAACTCTCCCTTCCCCAGACTTTTGTTTAGCATTTCTTCCAGGGCCACGCCCAGCCCATACTCCTCCAGGCTGAGGGGCATCATGGTGTGAGAGATCGCCCGCACCTCCCCGATCGCCTCGTCCAGCATAGGCAGGATATGCGCGGTGTCTTTTTGTAGGATCACAGGATCACCCAAGGCGTTTACCTGCATGCGGGTGGCCGTCAAAAGCTGGCCGATCCCATCGTGCAAATCCCGGGCAATTCTTTCCCGTTCCAACTCCTGGGTTTCCAAGACCGCATCCAATCTTTCTTTCTGCTGCTGGATCAGCTGTTCGTTCAGGCGATAGCGGTGTTGTAGCCGATTTTGTTGGAACAATAAAAAAGCCAGGCCTCCGCCTAACAGCAGGGCAGAAACCAGAAAGCCAATTTGGGTTCGCTGGCGAGATACGCTGAGCGTGGCGATTTCCGCCTTTTGCTTTTCTTCCTGCAGCAGGCGCTCGTTTTTTTCTGTTTCGTATTCCACATTCAGCCGTTGAATTTCCGCAGCTTTCTCAGCACTGACCAAACTATCCTGAATCGTTTCATACGAAAGGCGGTAGGTATAGGCCTCTTCATATCGTCCCTGAGCAGCTGCCGATTCCGCCAATCCCAGGTAGGCCAGTCGCATATCCTCAGGAGAACCGAGCTTCCGGGCCCTGCTCAGGCTTTGGCCAAAATAATTCCGGGATTTAGACAAACTTCCCTCCTCTTGATAGGCCAGGCCCAGGTTATAGAGTGCCTGAGCCTCTCCCTGAGAAATGCCCAGCGATCGTTTGATTGCCAGGGCTTGTTTCAGGTAAGGGATAGCCTGAGCAGATTCTTTCAGGTCGGCATAGTTACCACCAATGTTATTCAAGGAGGTGGCAATGCCCGCAGAGTCTCCAATTGCTTCGCGAATGCGTAAAGCCTTCAGGTGAATTCTGGTTGATTTGCGTATGCTATCTACTGCTCCTGATTCCTTGACCACTGAAGCCAGGTTGTTATAAGCCATCGCCAGGCTGGATTGGTTCCCCAATGAATCAAAGACCGGGATGGCCAGGTGCAGGTATTGATATGCTTTGGGAAAGTCTTTGAGTTGGATAAAAATGACAGATAGGTTCATGCCGACCACCGCCCCATAATATGATTCTCCGGCGGCTTCCCACATCCTCCTGGCCTGGATAAAATATCGCGCAGTGGAATCCATTTGCCCTTTTTGATAAAAATAGATGCCCAGGTTGGAGAAGCTATTGGCGCGCTC
>JBCBGC010000184.1:0-11160 GCA_038527215.1 Bacteroidota bacterium | reverse complement strand
GGAAGTCTCTGCGATCCTTATGTAATCATGGAGACTTCCGAGGATATAGCTGTCGGAGTCCTTGAGCCGGACCGCTCACCTCCTTAAAGTCGGAGGAGCTTCCGGGGTGAAAAGCATATGGAAGGAGAAATGACATCATCAAAAGGCGTTGGGGAGACTCAACTACCCACCAATATGTCACCCCGGAAAGGCATTTGACCGGTAGGGAAAATGACTTATCCGGGGTCTCCATGATTACATAAGGATCGCAGAGACCTCCGACGATATAGATGTCGGGGTCCTTGACCAAGACCGCTCACCTTCTTGTAGTCAGAGGAGCTTCTGGAGTGTCAAGGATAGGGAAGAAAAATGGATTTTTCCTATCCGTCTCAAAAAATGCCTAAAAAGAAATGAGCCATCCCAAAATTCGGGATGACTCATATTTCCTGTATCATATCCCGCTTTCTCTACCGCTTCACCAAACGCTCCACCTGCACTTGCTGCAGCTCCCCTTGCAGATTCAGCACCTGCATCTTCAGCGTATAAACCCCCGCGGGTAGATTACTGATATTTTCGACCAGCGTATGATCTCCTGCCGCTAATTGAGCCTGAGAAAATGTGGCCAGGCGGCGTCCCTGCAGGTCGAAAATATCCAGTTTAAGCTGACTGGTTTTTGCCAGATTGACCGAAAGACTGATCTCGCCCCGCGTAGGATTGGGGAAGACATGAAAGAGGTCATCCACGAATAACGCTTTTTCTATCCCGATGGCCACAGAAGAATTATAGCTGGGGCCGGTATTTTCTTCGGTGGCGAGTGGTTGCAGGAGAACCGAATGCGGATACTCGCTACAGCCTACGTCCTTGTCCGTGATGGTTTGCGGGCGTGGCTGGCCCATGATATCTAGGCTCATGTCCACGTCAATGCTGTCCATGCCGGAAAACTGCGGGAGGGAAGGATAACCTGCAATGGCAGCGTCAATGGCCGGGCTTTGACTATCCAGTTCAAAAAATCCTGCGCTATTCTGCACCAGTTTAGGGTCAGCGACCGTAATGCCACTGGTGGGCATGTCGATGCCCAGGAAACCAAAAGCGATATTGCCGACCCAGTTTTCATCCTTGGTAGGTTCTTCGAAAAGGCCATCCTGTGGATCGGTAAGCAGGTTATTGAAAAACCAAACTTTGGTTGGCGGGTCATCCCCAGGGCCGCCCAATCGGATATCATCACTGTCGATTACGGTGTTAAAAGCTACCACAATGCTGTCCAGCGGATCAGAATCCTCGTTTTGCAGGAAGAGCGGGCGGTCATCTATTTTGTAAAAATAATTGTTGTAGATATAGTGGTTCTGTCCTTCGCGTACGCGGACCCCGCCTTTATTATTTAGGAAAAAATTGCTGTACACAATGGCCTCTGAGCCATGCCGGAGGACCAGTTCCGCCAGTAAGTTATCCTCAAAGGTGTTGTATCGATAGACATTCTGGGTAGCCTTGCTGGAAATCAATTCCCCATCTCCGTCGCAGTTGGTGAAATAGCAGTACTCTACCAGGGTGCGACTGATGCGATTGGCCTGGGTACTCAATCCGATCCGGATGGGCTCTATGCCCATGTCATTGCCTGTCCCATCAAAATTTTTGAAGGAACACCACTGGATTTTGTGGTAACCGGGCTGATTGGCATCTACCAGGACCGAAAGAATATTTTGATCCGATAGGTTGATACGGTTCTCAAAATTGCAATAAGTCACCCGGCAATACTGGCTTGACTCCCGGATGCGCAGGTATTTGTAGGAGCGATAGGCCCGGATATTTAGTTGGTGAAAATGCCCATAGCTGCCCGTAGTATTGATCACGTCCTGGGTGCCAATGTTGCCCCCCACCCACTGGAAGCCTTGCAAGGTGATGGAATCACTGGAGATATTGACTCGGGAAGATCCGTTAAATAACACACCGCCCAGGGTATCCGCCGCTATGAAGAGATTATCCTTGGTGATGTTCATGAAGATATTGGGATAAATCCCCAACTCCCAGATGATGGAATCATTGAGGCTTGCGCTCGATTGAGCAGCATCAAAACTCGCCTGCGAATTTACCCTGTAGGTCGTTGCAAGGCTCGTTTGGGCCAGGAAACTTACCAGCAGGAGGTTGAGAAAAACGAATGAGATATGTTTCATGAAGCTTGAGAAATCGGTAAAGAGAACGGTCGTTTCAAAAAATAGGATCGGTAAGTAAGGGGGCGAGGAGAAAAGGTGGGTACACTTTTTCCGTGTACCCACTCTGATTCATATGTTAGTCGTACCAAGATACGACCGGGCTAGCAGAACTATCGCTGCAGCAGGATTCGTTTCGAGATGACCTGGTTATTGATGGAGAAGCGGACAAAATACACGCCATTTGCCCAGGCAGATAAGTCCAGTTCTTCCTTCAATTGCGTGCTTCTGCCTTGTGGGAAGTGTCCCACTAGCTCTCCGCGCATAGAGAATACTGTCATATCCAGCTCAGCCACTTCAGTCAGGTTTAGTTCAATCCGAGCCAGACCTGTGGTAGGATTCGGAATGATGGATAAATCAGCCACGTACGCCCAGGCGTCTATGCTGACGACATCATCGACCGTTACACTCAGGGTATCGGTACATCCATTCACATCCGTAACCACCACCTCATAGGTCCCACTAGCCAATCCGGTAGTATCAGCAGGTCCGGCAGTGCCATCCCAGGTGTAGGAATAAGGGGCCGTACCTCCCGTGGCAGAAGCAGAAGCTGCTCCTATCCCCGTTCCTGCGGAGTCAGCAGTGGTAGACACAGACAGGATCAGGCTATCAGGCTCGGTAATGGTGATGGTACTGGTAAAATCACATCCGTCCCCATCGGTAATGGTTACCATGTAGTCGCCGGCTGCCAGACCACTGATATCTTCGGTGGTATCGCCGGCTGCGTTGTTCCAGCTAAAGCTATAGCTCGGTACCCCAGCGGTTACCGTCAGGTCAATCGCTCCATCACTTTCTCCTTTGCAGGATACATTGGTAATGGCGCTCATAATCGCGGTGGATGGATTACAAACCGGAGGAGTAAAGGTAAACTGGATATTGGCGCGCTCATCTTTCAGGTCGCTGATGTTGCTGGAAGGCCCAGAACTGGAAGTCTTTTTTACCACCAGGGAATCAGGAGCCGTAGAAGACCAGCGCCATTTCAGCGAACCATCGCCAGAGAAAGCAGGCGTAGAAACCTGCGAACAATCCCAATCTACGGCAACCTCAATCGCTCCACCGGTGTACACAAATGGCGCATTGAAGGCAAAAGGCATCCAGCCGTTTTGTCCCGGAAAGTTATTCGTGGTGTTGAAGGCGTTGTCGGAAACCAGGCTGGAACCAGCAATCAGGTTACTCCAATCATCCGCCGCCGCTGCAGTAGCCGTAGAGTTCCGGATGTACACTTTCATGGTAGCATCTCCGGTACCGATCATCACGTTGGAAGAAGCCAATTCCCAGGCTACCTGGTTGATGGAAGCACCGTCAGTAATGCCGACAGCGGCCAGTTCTGTGGCAGTGTAAACCTGTACAAAGCGAGAGTATACCGTAGAGGATGCTGTATCGGAACGCTGGAATGGTCCGCGAGTACTGGACGAAGAACTATTGGTACCAATGGTCACCGTGCTATCCATCACCATCATCGTGGTGCTGAAGGTGTAAGGACCCGCATACGCACTGGTATCCGTGCCACAGTCAGACGCCACAAAGAGGTCATAGGTAGTGCCGCCCATCAGGGAAGAGGCGGTAGCAAAGGTATCAGCGGTAGCACCGCCTTCTACCGCGGCTCCGCCTGAGCCTGCGCCGGTAGCTACCACTTTCCAGAGATAGGCAGTTGCACCGGTATTACTCCAGCTCAAGTCAGCGGAGGTAGCGGTCAGGTTAGCGGCGGACAGGCCGGATGGGGCCGTACAGGCTGGGGCAGGCGCGGTGTACACAAATTGGATATTGGCCCGCTCGTCCTTGAGGTCTGTAATGTTAGAAGAAGGAGAGGAGCTAGCCGTCTTCTTCACTACCAGAAAATCTGGCGCGGTGGATTCCCACCGCCACTTCAGAGAACCATCTCCTGAAAAAGCCGGCGTAGTAACCTGCGAACAATCCCAGTCTACGGCAATTTCCAGGGCTCCCCCGGTGTAGACATAAGGGGTGCTAAAGGCAAAAGGCATCCAGCCATTTTGTCCGGGGAAGTTGTTGCTGGTATTGAACATATTATCAGAGACCAAGGTCGCGCCATTGATCTGATTAACCCAGGTATCAGCCATGGCGGCCGTGGCACTGGAGTTTTTGATGTAGACTTTCATGGTCGCATTGCCGCTGCCGATCATGACATTGGAGGAAGCCAGTTCCCAACTCACCTGGGTAATCGAAGCCCCATTGGTGATGCCTGCTGCGGCTAATTCTGCTGCCGTGTAAACTTGTACAAAGCGAGAAAAAACGGTGGAAGAAGCGGTATCGGAACGCTGGAAAGGCCCACGTGTACTAGAGGAAGAACTCCCCATGCCGATGGTAGCGGTATCCTGAGCCGAGCCTGCCGTCAAAAAGGCATGTGGTCCGGCATAGGCGCTGGTATCTGTGCCACAATCGGTGGCAACGTAGAGATCGTAAGCGGTAAGCGGCATTAATCCCGTAGCGGTGGCCATGGTCATCGCGGTAGAACCTCCTGCAATGGCGGTTCCTCCCGATCCTGCACCGGAGGCCACTACTTTCCAGAGATAAGCGGTAGCGCCGGTGCTCATATCCCAACTTACATCCGCCGTGGTAGTGGTAACCGTCGAAGCAAGGTTTGCCGGAGCCGCACAACTGGGCGCGCTATAGACAATTTGAATATTGGCACGCTCGTTTTTGACGTCAGTAATGTTGGTCGATGGGGCCGAACTGGAAGTTTTTTTCACCACCAGATCTTCCGGAGCCGTGGAAGCCCAGCGAAATTTAATGGCACCGTTTCCATTAAAGGCTGGCGTAGATACTTGAGAACAGTCCCAGTCTACCGCAATTTCCAGTGCGCCGCCGGTATAGGTAATCGGGGTGCTTAAGGCAAAAGGCATCCAGCCATTCGCGCCAGGGAAATTGTTGGTCACATTGAAGCTGTCATCATAGGCCAGGGTAGAACCTGCAATATGGTTGACCCAAGTGTCAGACACTGCTGCCGTGGCATTCGAGTTACGCACGTAAATTTTCAGGGTAGCACTGCCGCTGCCAATGATCACATTGGAAGAAGCCAGTTCCCAATTGAATTGGGTGATGGAAGCCCCACTGGGAATCTGCGCAGCTGCCATTTCTGCTGCGGTGTAAATTTGTACGAAGCGGGAAAAAACTGTGGAAGAGTTGGTATCAGCACGTTGGAAGGGTCCGCGGGTGCTGGAAGAAGAGGAGCCGGTACCTATGGTAGCAGTAGTCTGAGCTAAAGCCAGATCACCAGATAGCCAGAGAACACCGACGATTAATAACGAAATTAATCGTAGTGGTTTCATAATGAAAAGATTATAGTTTAAGATTTATTAGTTGCGAAAGCTTTTGTTACATAGGCTTTAACGGGTTAAAAATGTCTTCATAAGGGGCCATGTTTACCAGCATTCCTAACCGGCCGGGAAAGGAATATCATCTGCCGATGGACCTTGAAAAATGAAGAACGTAAAAAAGTTGATCCGAAAAGTTATTAAATATTGGGGAATCCCCCTATTCTCAGAGAAGGATTCCCCCAAACTTATGGCTTGAGCAGCCTATTTTTTCCACAATTTCCACGCATTCTGGTACTTCCGCCCGTCCCGTATCGTCAATAAATACAAGCCCGCAGGCAGTTGAGTGGTGCTTACCTGTGTCCGTGTTTCCAGGCGGCCTTCCCGTACCAGCCTGCCCATGGCATCCCTGATTTCATAGGTGAGGGGCTGGCCCCAACTGCTGTTGAGACTGAGCTGCTCCCGGAAAGGATTTGGGAACACTTCCAGGCTTCCCGCTGGAAAATTCTCCGCGATAGCAGTGGTGGTACTGGCGGTATCCAGATTGGTAATCTGGATATGGTCAAACCAGATTTCATAGCCCGGCTGATTTTTATACTCCGACACAAATTCCAGCCGATCAATCGCCCCCCAGTCAAATAAACCCTGTGGATTGTGCCAGGTGCTGCCATCCCAGGAGCCCTGCTCCGTAAAGCTGGAAAGAGGCAGGTGAAGATGGTTCCAGTTCCCATCCCAGGTGACATTATTGGCATTGAGTGGGACCCGAATCCGCCAGGGCAAGTCTCCCCCCGGCTCAAAAGAATCTATAAAGCGCACATCCAGGTCCGTATCTGGCTGGGTCCCGCGAATGAAAAAGTCCAGGGCATAGTTGTTGGCGACCAGATAGGTCAGGTCCCGATTCGGTTTGAAATCAAAGCCGATATGCTGGTATTGTTGCGGGCCTGTCCATTTTACATGGAAATCTCCATAGGCGGAGAAATCGTCTATGTAATAATTGATGTCGCCCCCGCCATTCGCCGGGTCAATGTCTTGTCCGATAAAATCAGAATAGATGATAAAACCAGCGCTGTCAGGGGTCGGTACAAAAGGGGTTTGCGGGGGGGCTGTGAGTCCCAGGGCATTGACCAGGGCTACGTTTAGATCATGGTTGATTTGTCCATTGCCACTTTCGTCATAAATCCCAAAACCTCCTTCGTAATCCCATATCGTCCAGCCCAGGTTTTTGCTTTCCATATACTCCCGGACTTCTTTGTACCAAAACACCCGATCCGGGTCCTGGCTATTGGGGATGAATACGCCAAATTCACCGCAGAAAACCGGCACATTACGGGCCTGTTGAAATTGAGCCGCAATGTCTATCTGACTTTGTACCCAAGCCACATTCCCCTGGTTGCTGTAGTTATTATAAGATCCTTCTACCCACTGCCCGGGGAAGGAGGATGGCATGGCGGGCATCTTGGTGGCATCATAAGGAAAAGGCACATTGGCCAGGTCTACCAAGGCGGGGTGGGCCCAACTGGCCCCCTGATGCGTAAAGATAAAGGGCTCGTAAAAATGGAAGGTATAAATCAGGTTAGAGTCGCTGTAAACCGGCAAGTCATCCAGGGTATGATAACTATTCCAATCTACGCCTCCTACCACGATGCTATGGGTTTGGTCTACGGTTCGGATGGTGTCAATGACCGCTTGTTGGATGGCGGACCAAATCGCATTGGTGATCCCATGCGGTTCATTCAGGACCTCATAATGGATGAGATCACTCCGCCCGGCATAATGACTGGCCATTTGCTTCCACACCTTCAGCAATGGCACATCAATGTTCGCCGGGGTATTGACAGCGGGATCGAAGGTGTGATTGTCCAGGATTAAATGGATGCCTACGGCCTCTGCCCAATCTACCGCCTGATCCAAAAAAGTGAGAAAAATGGGATTCAAGGTGTAATCCGGGGCTCCATCGCTCATGGCATGTAGGTTGATCGGCAGGCGGATGACATCGGCTCCCAGGTTTTTGATATCCTGAAAATCCTGCTGGGTGTATTTCCCAAAAACCAGTTCGGTGGCAGAGCCCGCCTGAAACCAGTTGGTGAGATTGACCCCCTTGCTGAAGGGGAGTTGCTGGGCCTGGGCAGGTAAGAGGCTGCATAGGAACAGCACCATCCCAGGCATTAGTAGTTTTAGCATGAAAAATGGGATAAGAAGTTCAACAAAAAGTGTTGAAATGTGGGTCCTATAAAAATAGGAAATTTTTACTTGCCCCAGGAGGCTTTTTCGCCTTTTCCCTGCGTAAAAATTACTGGATATGGGTACGATTTCCCTAGCTGTCAGGCTTCTGCGGGAGCAAAGCTAGGGGAGGAGGTTTGGGAATGGGCGAATTTTTTGTTACTTTGTATTTCAAAGTGCTTTCTAATATTTCGATTATGGATAGCAAATCCACCACCTGGCATCGAATCGCATGGGCTTTTGGAGCAGTCTTTATTGCTTTTGGCGTGCTCAACGCCTGGCTTATTGCCCTGGTTCCTGGAGCTTTTTACCTGTTAGTGGCCCTGTTTTTTCTCCCCCCGGCCAATGAATTCTTGTTAAAGACCTTCAAAGTAGCCATTCCTCCGGTGGTGAAAATCGTCCTGGGGCTCATGGTTATTTGGGGCAGCCTGGCCGTGGGAGATTTGATGGAATTATTTGAAGCCTGGCTACTCCGGTAGCTCTCAAAGCAAGCAATATGAAGAATACACTTTTGTTTATAAGCTGCTCTTTCCTGCTGATGTGTGCTGCCTGCCTGACCCAAAAATCAGAAGTAAAGGCCATCCCCTTTGAGGCGGAGAAATGGCAGCAGAAAGTAGGGGAGGAGTACCCTTACCGTCTGCAAATGTTAGATGATCTGGTGGCACACGATTCCATTAGGTCCCTGGATAAAGCCAGTATGCTGGCCTTGCTGGGGCCTCCCTCTTACTACCGGGAAGACTCCAATTATCTCCATTACCGCATCAACGAGACCCATGTGGGTGCCATGTCTCTTCGCACCCGCACCCTGGTCATCAAATATGCGGATGAGCAAAACCTGGACTGGATGAAGATTCATGAGTAGACTTCAGCGATCAGCTTAAGAAAGCGCTTTTGTGAGTAGGCGAGAGATTCCTTAACTTCCTAAATACCCCCTGAAAGTTGGGCGCCCATGAATGTTAGTAAGAGAAGTCTCGCCTTTCTCTACGTCGTATGTATACTATCTTTTGTCGCTGTTTCCCAAACGGCGCAAATCGACAGCCTGAAAATATCTTTACAAGCAGCTCCTACAGACCAGACCAAGGCAAGGGACTGGACAGCCTTGAGCAAAGCCTACCTTCCGATTAAACCAAAGCTCGCTCAGGCCTATGCCGACTCAGCCCTGGAACTCGTTCAGGGTAGAGGGTGGAAAGCAATGGAAATGGATATCTGGATGGCCCTGGTGCCGCTCATTGCCCGAAGGGATATTGATTCGGCCTACCAGATTTCTGAACGTGCCCTTGCCTATTACCGGACAGAGGACGATTTACGCGCTATGCTCAAATGCTATAATTTCCTGGGCATTATTCAAATCCAACAGCAGAATCTAACCGAAGCCGAAAAGACCTTTGAAGAAGCCATTGCCCTGGCCGAAGCGAAGGATTGGACCATGAACACCCTCTATTTGAATTTGGCCATCATTCAGCGGAGGATGGAAAAATTTGGTAAAGCCATTACCACCAATTTTAAAGCGCTGAAGCGGGCACAGGAAAAAGACAGCGAGGGAGTGCTGGGAGATATCTACAATAACATTGGGGTGTTGTACTATACCCAACAGAGTTATGAAGAAGCCCGGGAATATTATCAGAAAAGCCTGGAAGCTTTTGAAAAAGCGAATTCACCGGCCTACATTTCTCGGGCGAAACTGAATTTAGGCAATGCCTTTTTTGCTTTGGAAGAAAAAGAAAAAGCCCGGGAAATGTATGAGCAGGTCCTGGAAGCCAACCGGGAATTAGGCTATGAAAAAGGAGTAATTGCGGCCCAAGCCTTGATGTTATATTATCATGCCGGGAAAAATAATCCGGAGGCTCGGGAGTTGTTAGCCCATTTGGACAGCTTGAAAGATCAAATGCCCCCGGTTGATTTGGTGTTGCTATATAATGCCAAAAGTCAACTCTATAAACATGATGCCCAATATCCCCAGGCCCTGACGGCAGTGCAAGAAGCCCTGGAATTTGCAGACAACCACGGTATGTCTACCCAGAAGATATTGGCTCTGAAGCTGCTTTCGGATATATATGAACTTAAGGGGGATTATGAACAGGCTTATACTTACCATCTGAAGCATAAAGCGCTCAGCGACTCATTATTGCGGAATAGTCGGGTAGCCGAACTAAAACTAAATGAGGCAAGGTTTGAATTTGATAAGGAGCAGGAACGATCCCAATTGGAAAAAGAGGCGCTGGAAAAAGAGTTAAAAACCAGCAGCCTGATACGGATTTTCTTTGTGCTGGCGCTGCTGGCGTTGGCTACCATTGCTTTTTTGATTTACCGGGCTGCTCAAATCAGGAAAAAGGTCAACCTACAACTCGAAATGGAAGTCGCTCAGCGCACCACCGACTTGAAGAAGGCCAACAAAAATCTGGAGCAGGTCAACTATGAGCTACGGACCTTTCATCACATTGCTTCCCACGACATTAAGGAGCCTATCCGAAATATGGGAAACTATGCTGGTATAATCTGGGAAGAAATGGCCTCCGGAGATAAGGATAAATTAAAGGTGTACTTCGAGGTCATTGAAAAAAGCGCCGCCCAACTCTACACCCTGGTCGAAGACTTTGCCCGCTACTCCAATCTCTCGCAAGATGAGGAAATCCGGATGGAGTGGGTAGACCTGAATGAGTTAGGAGAAAGTCTCCGCTACACCCTGGCCAACAAGAAAGGCAAACTGCTCATCGAGTCCCTGCCTCAGGTTTGGTCCAGCCGTTCTCTGTTGTACCTGGTGCTGAAACAGATGATTGAAAATGGTCTACGCTATAATGAATCCGCCACGCCCCAGGTAATCCTTCGCAGCGCTGAAGGAGTCAACCAGCATCATCTCATTATCCAGGACAACGGGATCGGCATAGACGAAGACCAGCAAGCCCGGATTTTTGAGATGTTCCACAAACTCCATCCCCGACATGAACATCCCGGTTCAGGCCTGGGGCTATCTATCGTCAAGCGGGTAGTGGAACGCCTGGGAGGAACGGTAAAGGTGGAAAGTCAACTAGGAGAGGGTAGCCAATTTGTGGTCTCCTTACCTAAGGATCCCGGTCATACTGCTACGTCCTGACATTGATTACCTTTTCCATGGTATAGCCATCTGTTACATTCCCGACCAGGCTGTCGAGGAGATTTTCTTCCACCCCATCCGCAAAGAAGCCATCTCCTTCATTTTGGGTATCTGCGGTGCCCTGATAGCCGGTCGTGGCGTAGACCACATCACATACCTCCCTGGGAAAGGCTAGTTGCGTACCCAGCAGGGATTTGTTTTCACTGTCGATGACCTCAACGTGAATGTGCGGCGCCCGACCGGGATACCAGCCGGGAAAGATGCTGATGAAAGAGACCTGCCCATTGGCATCGGTGGTTTGGCGGCCACGCAGATAATCCTTGTCTTCCTGACTCCCATATTGAGAATAATTTCCTGCGGCATCGCAATGCCAAAGATCTACGGCTGCCCCTAC
>JBCBGC010000183.1:0-11418 GCA_038527215.1 Bacteroidota bacterium | reverse complement strand
AGACTCTGCTTCCCTGCTGGACGCTAGTGATTTCTTCATGAAGACCCCGGATAAGTTTTTTTCCTGTTAGTCAAAAGTCATTCGGGGTTGACAAAAACTAGAACACATTTCCCTCCAATAAGCCCTCAGATTCAAATACCGCAATCAAGCGATCCACCTCTTCCAGGGTATTGTAGTGCACCATGCTGACCCGTACCACCCCGTTTTGCGCTTCTAACCCCAAATCATGGATGAGTTTTTTTGCATAAAAATCTCCGAAACGGATGCCGATCTGATGCTTATCCACCGCCAGGACGATAGATTCGGAGTCTGTGTTTTCCACCACAAAAGAGACGGTAGCGACTCTTTTGTCCTGACTGTAATCCGGCGAGCCAATGATGCGGACCGCGGATTTATTGCGGAGGTAAGTGATCAGCTTTTGGCTGAGTTGCTCTTCATAGGCGCTAAAGAGATCGAAGGTTCGTTGGAGCTTTTCCCGCTGGCTTCCGCCCTGATTCGGGAAATGCAAATCATGGGCAGCTTCCAGGTAGTCGATCAGGCCGAGCATGCCATAAGCCAGCTCAAAGTTGACGTTGCCGGGCTGGAATTTATAAGGGAAATTCTCCCCATTGATGAAGTAGTGATTGATACCAGGCAGGCGACTCCAGTGTTCCTGCTTGCCATACATGAGGGCAAAGTGGGTCCCGTAGACTTTGTAGAAGCTAAAAATGTAAAAATCCACGTCCAGGTCCTGTACATCCACCAATCGGTGGGGCGCATGGGCTACGCCATCTACACAGATCAGCGCGCCACGTGCATGCACAAAAGCGGCGATCTCCTTGATCGGCTGCAAGGTGCCCAGCACATTGGAGGTATGGCTGACCGCTACCAGGCGGGTTTTGTCATTCATCAATTCCGCCAGATCATCCAGGTCTAGTTCTAAGGTGTCAGGACGTACCCGCCAGACGTGCACCTTGAGGCCTTTGGCTTTCAAGTCGGTCCAGGGACTGACGTTGGCTTCATGGTCAGTATTGGTGACGATGATTTCATCTCCCGGCTCAAAGGTCTGGCCCAGGGTCAAGGAAAGGATGCGAATCAACAAAGTGGTAGAGCCGCCCATCACGATTTCCTTGGGGTGCGCTGCATTGACATAGGTGGCCATGGCGGCCGTGGCTTCGTCCACTCTTCGTCCCGCTTCCTGAGACACAGCATAGGACGCCCCATGTTGCACATTGGAAGACAGTAAGTAGTCGCTGAGGCGATCTACTACGGGTTTTGCGGTTTGGGAACCACCGGCATTGTCCATGAAGACCCAGTCACCAGAGAGAGAAGGAAAGAATGATCTGATTTGCTCGACTTGTAGCATAGGGAGAAGGGATTTTTTTCAAACGTACGGAAAGGCATAGAATAAAAAAACCCGTAGCGGCAGTCTGCCGCTACGGGTGTGTATTTCAACGCGAGTCAGGGTTTATTTCCCTTGCTCGGCTTTCTTGTCTTCCTTGGGAAGCATAATCGCATCCACAGATTTTTCCTTCATCATTTGGTTGATGGCAGGGATTTGCGTATTGCGAAGCGACTCCCATTTCTCCAACTGCTTGTCAATATTGGCGGTAACTTCTTCCTGGAAGGCCTTGGCCTGCTCGGTAGGTTTGAAGTCGCCCATGCTGCTCAGGGAGCCCAAGGCTGCCAATTTGTTGTTCAGCTTGATGGGGTAGTTCAGGGGATCCTGGCGACTACGGTTCTTGGTTTGGTACAGCTCATTTTCTACCACACTCATACTAGAGTCCAGGACCGAAATCGCAGAGATCACGTCCTCAAAACCTTCCTGGTCTTTGACTCGTTTTTTCAGGCCGTTGATCTGCTGACGGGTAGAGCGGATGTCTTTGATCGCCTGGTGGGTTTCAGATAGTTTATTGCGCACGGAAATCAGGAAGTCAAACTGTTCTTGCAGATCAGCCTGACTACTGGAAGCACGAGGGTCTTTGAGGATTTCGAAATCCTGCTCCATGCTCCAGTCGCCTACCGTCATTTTGACTTTGTACATTCCCGGTACGGCCATGGGACCGCGGGTAGAACCGGCCCACATGATGAGGCCTTTGAAGTCTTCGGCATCATCATAGCGCATATTCCAGACAAAGCGATTCATGCCCGGTTTGAGCATGTCCTTGAAGCGCTTCATTTCAGGAGACTTAGTGCTATACTCGTGGATGAGGTCGCCATCAGCTTCCATAAAGGCCAGGGAAACCGGGGTTTTTTCCGGCATCTCTTTCATGTAGAAATGGACCATCACCCCACCTGGATGGTTTTGTCCAGCTGTACGGGAACCACCCCCAAAACGGCCTCCGCCACCCATGCGATAACTCTTCATGGGCTGGAAAAGGTGGTAATCGCTGTTTGCGATCTGATCATTTAGCTGATGCAGCGGCGTCAGGTCGTCAATCATCCAGAGGCTTCGGCCCTGGGTAGCGACGATGAGGTTGTCGTCCTTAATGGTCAGGTCTGTGATCGGTACGATCGGCAGGTCCAACTGAAATGGCTTCCAACTGGCGCCATCATCAAAAGAGAGATACATTCCGGTCTCGGTTCCAGCATAGAGCAGGCCTTTCCGTTTGGGATCAGCGCGTACCACTCGGGTGAAGTGTCCTTTGTCAATGCCGTTGACGATTTTGGTCCAGGTTTTTCCGTAGTCTTTGGTTTTGTACAAATAAGGCTGGTAGTCTCCGGATTTATACATGGTGGCCGCTACATAGGCCCCGCCTTTTACATAAGGATCGACATCAATGCTGTTGATCATGATCCACTCGGGCATCTGCGAAGCTGGCGGAGTTACATTTTCCCAGTTCTTGCCGCCGTCGCGGGTAATGTGAATCAGCCCATCGTCAGAACCTACCCAGATCAGGCCGGGCTCGTATTTGGACTCCATGCCGGCAAAGACGGTACAGTAGTATTCTACGCCTGTGTTGTCCTTGGTGATCGGGCCACCGGAAGAAACCAGCTTGGAAGGTTCGTTACGGGTAAGGTCGGGCGAAATGATCTCCCAGCTTTGTCCGCCATTGTTACTCATGTGCAGGTGATTGGACCCGGCGTAGAGTTTGGTAGGATCATTCGGAGAAAAGAAGATGGGGAAGTTCCACTGGAAACGGTACTTCATACCTTCTGCGCCATAGCCCATGGGGTTGTCCGGCCACACATTGATGGCCTGTCTTTCCTGGGTGCGATGATTCACACGGGTCAGGAAGCCACCATAGCTTCCACCAAAGACGATGTCATTATCGGTAGGATCGATGGCCAGGTGCGCACTCTCGCCTCCGGCACTGGGTTCCCAATCTCTTTCGCCTATGCTACCGCCATTGGTGCGGTGAGCGATGCGGATGGTGGAGTTATCCTGCTGGGCCGCATAAATGCGGTAGGGGAAATGATTGTCGGTGGTAACCCGATAGAACTGTGCGGTGGGCTGGTTGTAATAGGTAGACCAGTTTTCACCGCCATCAAAGGAAATCTGTGCGCCACCATCATCACCGATGATCATGCGGCTAGGATCTTCCGGAGCAATCCACAAATCATGGTGGTCGCCGTGTGGAGCCACATAAGGCTTAAAGCTGCGTCCACCGTCGGTGGATTTATGGTAGCGTACGTTGAGGACATAGACGACATCCTCATCTTTGGTATCAGCATAAACACGGGTATAATACCAGGCGCGCTGGCGCAGGGCCCGACTTTCGTTGACGCGACTCCAGGTTTCCCCGCCGTCATCAGAACGATAGAGGCCTCCTTTGTCGGCTTCAATCTGCGCCCAGACTCTTTCAGAGTTGGCGTGAGATACGGCTACGCCGATGATCCCCAGGGTACCTTTGGGCATGCCCTTTTTGTCCGACAACTTCTCCCAGGTTGAGCCGCCATCCGTAGATTTCCAGAGAGCAGAACCGGGTCCACCACTGGACAGGCTGTAAGGCGTCCGGCGAATTTCCCAGGTACTGGCAAACATGATGCGCGGATTATTAGGGTCCATCACCAGATCAACCGCCCCGGCATCTGCGCTGGAGAACAGAACTTTTTCCCAGCTATCTCCGCCATCTGTAGAGCGATAAACGCCTCTTTCGTCAGAAGACTTATAGAGATCTCCCATGACCGCAGCATAAACCAGATTGGGGTTCTTGGGATGAACGCGAATACGGCCGATGTGTCGGCTGTTTGTTAGCCCAACGGATTGCCAGGTTTTTCCGGCATCTTCGGACTTCCACATGCCATAGCCATAGGATACATTCCCGCGGACGGTTTTTTCTCCGCCGCCCACATAAATCACATTCGGATCGTATTCACTAACGGCTACTGCCCCAATGGAGCCACCGAAATAACCATCGGAAATATTTTCCCAGGTAGAGCCGCCATCCATGGTGCGCCAAACGCCACCACCAGTGGAACCGAAATAAAAGAGGTTGGGTTTACCCGGAACGCCCGTTACGGCACAGGAACGTCCCCCTCGGAAGGGACCGACCAGACGATAATCCAATGCCTGGTATAAAGGCTCATCGTAAGAGAGCGTTTGTACCGGAGGAGGCGGAGGGGGTATTTTTTTCTTTTTGCGTTGGGCTTGTACGCCTGCAGGTAGGATCATCAGGCCGAGTAGCAGAAGCAATCCCAACTTGCGTAGATAGTCATGTGTAGTTTCCATCGATCTTGGGTTTAGAATATGCGTGTGTAGTAAAGAAAGATAAGACACAGCAAAATGAAGAGAAAGATATTTTCTTATTTTTCAGGCATGATTCGTCGATTCTTACTCCCATTTGGAAGAACGGTCCTTCTTCTTTCCGGTCTGATTTCTTTTTCTCTCATGGCTCAACCCGCCGATAGCAGTTTTTTGACCACAGATTTACAGTCTGGGCGGCTCCAATTGACCCAGACTGGCGCTTCGCATTTTGCAAACCTGGCCCTTTCCTGCATTCAAAAGGAATATCCCAATAAGCTGAGCCACGTCATGGCGGATGATTCAGAAGTAAAAGGCCCGAGGGATTTGCATCCTGCCTTTTATGGCTGTTTTGACTGGCATTCCAGTGTACACGGACATTGGATGCTGGTGCGTCTGCTCAAGCTGTTTCCGGACCTACCGGAGGCAGCGGACATTCGCAAAGGGGTTGATGAAAATCTGCAAGTAGCAAATATTCGGGCGGAGGTAGCCTACCTCGCCCAACCTAATCGTAAATCCTTCGAGCGCATGTATGGCTGGGCCTGGTTATTGAAACTGGCTGAAGAACTACATGGCTGGGAAGATGCCCAGGGGAAAAAATGGGCTCGTAATCTCCAGCCGCTCGCCGACGCCATCGTGGCCCGATACCTGGATTTTTTGCCTCGTCAGACTTATCCTATTCGCACCGGTGTTCATCCCAATACCGCTTTTGGGTTGACCTTCGCCTGGGACTATGCGATTGCTACCGGACAGAAAGAGCTCAAATCGTTGATTGAGATCAGCAGCCTGAAATACTATGGCTTTGATTATGATTGTCCGGCTAGTTGGGAACCCGGAGGGGAGGATTTTTTGTCTCCCTGCCTGGAAGAAGCTGAATTGATGGCGCGTGTGCTGAGTAAAGATGCTTTTCGGGATTGGTTTGGGCGCTTCCTGCCCCGATTGCCTAAAGAGCTGCGGGAGCCTGCCTCCGTTTCTGACCGGACAGATGGCAAAATCGTACATCTCGATGGGCTTAACCTCAGCCGAGGCTGGGCGCTCCTCAAGATAGGAAATGCCTTACCCCCTGAAGATCCGCGCAAGACAGTTTTGTTGGAGGTGGCCAACCGGCACATTGTAACCACCTTGCCCAATATCGCCTCTGGGGATTATGCAGGGGAGCACTGGCTGGCTTCTTTTGCCATTTATGCCCTATCCATTGAGTAGCATGGCAGCTGAGACGAAGATTCGCCCCATCCGCCAGGGAGAATTTGAAGCCCTGGTTGAACTAGGCAAAAAAACCTTCACCGAGACCTTTGGGGATTGCTATCCTCCAGAAGACTTGCATCAGTATCTGACCGAGGCTTTTGAACCGAATAAGCTGCAGGAAGAATGGGCGGCTGGGCGCTGTTTATATTTTCTTGTAACCGATAAAAAGGAATTGCTAGGCTATGCGAAGCTTAGGCATGAAGGGGAATATCCCACCCTAGATGGAAGGCCTGCTATCGAGTTGGAGCGTTTGTATGTGCGCCAGGGAGTGATCCAAAAAGGCCTGGGCAGTCAACTTATGGAGGCCTGTTTGCAAAAAGCGAAGGAGCTGGGGAAAGGGGCGATGTGGTTAGGGGTGTGGGAGGAGAATCACCGGGCACGGGCTTTTTATGAGAAATGGGGGTTTACCGTATTTGGGAAACACGCCTATCCCATCGGAGAGACCATGGACGAGGATTTGTTGATGAAAAAGTGGTTATAGCTTACCGACTGCCCACCAGCCAAACAAAGATGCCCAGGATGGGGAGAAACAGCATGGCTCCGGATAGTACATAGGCCAGCGGAAGGTTCTCAATGGTTACCACACTTTGCAGGATAAAGAGGCCAAGGGAAAGCAGAGGGGGTAGGAGGAGGACGACGGTCCAGCGGATTTTTTGTTCACGACTGTCCTGTTCGTTGCGCCAGACACTGATCAGAATCATGGCAAACACAATCAGTAATAACAGCGGAAAGCCCGCCCGCAAAAATTCCCAGATAAAGGCATTCATTAGGCACAAACTTACGATTTAAACCGCAGATCTCAAGTGGTGGGCTCCTCGGTTGGCGGGAGGAGTTTCTTTTCTTTTGGAGGGTCAGGCTTGCTTGGACGGCTCATCCAGATAGCAGCCCCCAGTCCAGGCAGGAGGGCAACGCAAGCTACCCAGGCCCACTTAAGGGAGGGGGACGCGTGAGAGGCCTTCAGGACATCTTTTACGCAAAAGCCTGTCAGAAACAGCCAGAATAGGATTACCAGGGTGCTGAAGAAATAGAACAAGCTATCGGAATTACTTTTTTCTGATTAACAAGCGGAGCACTTGTCCTTCCACAATTACGTTATCTTCCAGACCATTAGCTTCCTTGATCTGCCCAATGGGAATCTTGTAACGACG
Organism: Bacteroidota bacterium; assembly: GCA_038527215.1. Classification (GTDB taxonomy): domain Bacteria; phylum Bacteroidota; class Bacteroidia; order J057; family J057; genus JAWPMV01. The sequence continues at coordinate 4,362 of JBCBGC010000183.1, read as the reverse complement.
AGCAACATCCTGGATATCTTCTCCGGGCTGCACGGCATGCATGATCCAGCGCCCCGTAGCTTCGTCTACGCGTGGGTAGTTGACGGGGGGATCAACGTTGGTTTTTTCAGGAGAAGCTTCAGAAGTTATACTGGGAGCGCCAACCATCTGCGCCGCTTCCTTGACGGGGGCCGGGATGCTGGGTTGGGTGGATGTTGGGCTAGGCGTTGGCGGTCCGAAATCCGGAAAGCGCAACACGATCATTTGTTCATTTTTAGGTCTACGCTCTTTAAGGTAGAGCTTTTGTCCAACATAGACTATATCCTCTCTCGCATCAAGCCGGTTCCGGTTTTTGATCCGGTCCACACTGGTTAGATAACGGGCCGCAATGCTTTCCAGGCTTTCCCCAGACTGGACCACATGGAACAGCAGACGATTGGGCCGATCCAGGTATAAAAGCCGTCCGGCTTGAGGTTCTGTGCCAGGTATGAGGTCATTCCAGGACAACAGATCAATTAAGGGAATGCCAAATTTTTCCGACAACTGGGCTACTACTTTTTCGCCTGTGTAAAGGATGTATTGGTTGCCATAGTGGAAATCATACAAAAGGTCGAAATCCACAAAAGCTTTTCCTTCCAGTTTTTCCCGGCCCAGCGCTACCGTGCCAATATCCATGGGCATACTGGCCGGAGTATTTTGGGGCTGCGGTTGTGGCCTTGGGCTGGGTTGGTTTTGGGCCTGACCTACAGATTCCGGGATTTCCGGTTCCGTATAAGTAGGGGTTGGTTTCGCAGGCTGAGGTTTGGGTATAGTTGTCTTGGGCAGGGTAGTCGGTGGACTTTCTGTTTTGCCCACTACCGGTTCAGGAGAAGGAAGGGTGGTATTGGGAATAGGCTCTCTTTCCTGGGGGGGAGGAGTGGGCTTCGGTCTATTTACTACGACTTCCTTTTGCGGTTCTGGCTGAACCTGAGGGGATGGCCTAAGTGGGACCTCTTCTTTGGGTTCTTCGCTGCCATTTAACTCACTCAGTTCCCCTACGGTGGGTGAACTTGAATTACTGGAAGCGAGAGAAGGGGAGGAAAGCGGTGGACCACTGAGTGATTTTTTATTGGGGTCTTCTTTGTGTCCGGTATAAAACTGACCGTCTCTGGGAACGTAATAAGTCAGGTTTTTGCCCTTGGGAAGTTTCTTGGGATTAGAAATCCATTTATTGTATCGAAAAAACTCCTCTGAGGCCAGATTATGGGCTTCGATGATGCGCTTGAGATTCGTTTCCCCTTCGTTGGAATAAGGGACCAGGCAGATCTCAGGACGTTTTTTCATTTCGACGGCTTCCCCATAGGCGATTTTATGGGCGATGGCTTTCAGGGCATACCAGTGAAAATTTTCATCGATATACATCTGGTCGGTTCCGTAATACTTCGGATCTGTATGTGGCACTGCCCCGGAAAGCCCCTCATAATAGGCGATAATGGCATACAACCAATTATCAAAGTCCTTATTAGCTCGGGCGATATATTGTCCCGCGGCATAGGAGGCTTTGAAGATATGCTTCCGCTCGTCCAGGCGATCATCGACCATCAACCCAAATTCCTTGGCGGTAGGGGCTTTGAATTGCCAGAAACCTACTGCATTAGAGGAAGAAACTACATCTGGGCGTAAGGCGCTTTCCTGGATGGCCAGAAATTTGAGGTCCGCCGGGGCCTGGGCATGGGCCAGGGCTTCCTCGATAAAGGGCATATAAAGATGTGCCCGCTTGACCATTTGGTTGAAGTAGCGGGGACTATTGATCATTTTTTGGATATGATCCTGAAGAATGCGTTGAGCCTTGGAGCTAAAAGAAAGTTGAATCCCGCAGAAATCCAGTCTGGCCGGTACTTCCTGAGCAAGGCTGGAACTGAAGCTCCAGCATATCAACAACAAGCAGAAAATGGTTTTCCGGACCATGATATTGAGGTAAAATGGGTCTATGCTACAGGAAAGTTATCGATTCGTGATTGAATATTCCAATCGTGGATAAATCGGAATATTACTTCCTGGCAGTTTCTCTACGATTTATACGCTGGATAAACACCAAATATTGATCTTTTAGGCAGGAAACTATCCATCTTTCCCACTTTGAGCCGGGAAAAATGTAAGTATTTACCTGGACGGCATCCTTTTTACCCCTCTTATATCCTCATAACTCCCTTTGGACGATGGAAGTTTGCTCAGGTCAACGATGCTTGCGAATCAGGGTCATGCCGTCGCGGAGCGGGACCATGACACAGTCAGCGCCGGCCAACTGGACAGCTGCCTGATTAAATTCGCGGATGCCGATGGTTTCTTTATCCTGTACGCTCTCATCCAATACCTTGCCATCCCAGAGGGTATTGTCTGCGATGAGCAAGCCGCCCGGAGTCAGCAAGGGAAACATCAACTCAAGGTATTCGGGATATTGACCTTTGTTGGCATCGAGAAACATCAGGTCAAAAGGCCCTTGCAGGGCTTTCAAGGAATCAGCCGCTGGCCCAAAGCGGACTGATACCTTATCCCGGACCCCGGCTTTTTCCAGATAAGGAAAAATCAAAAAGTCCAGTTCCGGATTTAATTCCAGGGTGATGAGTTCTCCCTCTGGAGCCATTCCTTCTGCCATGCAGATCGCCGAGTAACCGGTATAGGTTCCTACTTCAAGGATGCGCTGGGGTTGGAGCAGATGAGAGATCAGCGACAGCATGCGACCCTGGTGCGGGCCCGAAAGCATGCGGGGATAGAGGACCTTCATGTGGGTTTCCCGCCTAAGCTGCTGTAAGTGAAGGGGCTCTTCTGAGCAGTGGTCGGCCAGATAGGCCAGCATTTCCGGTGAAAAAATCATGTCGCTTCAAATGAATTCACAAATTAATGTGGGAAAATTATTTTCCCATTTATAAGCAAAGATTATTAGATTTGTCGGTATACCTTTCCTGTCTTTTGTGCGATGTCCTTTGCCAAATTCGAAAGGTATGCATGCCTTAATCCGTTTGTACTATGAACTTCATTGTGTCCTCAACGGCGCTATCTAAGCAGTTGAGCCGTATATCCGGCGCTATACCCTCTCGATCCGTCTTGCCGATCATCGAGAACTTTCTGTTTGAGATTGAGCCTAATACCCTGACCATCTCCACCACCAACCTGGAAACCTCCATGCAGACCCGCTTACCGGTAGAAGCCCGGGGGGAGTCCATGAAAGTGGCGATCCCGGCCAGAATCCTACTGGACATTCTGAAGGCCCTGCCTGAGCAGCCCATTACCTTCATCATTGATGAAGCGACTTTTGGCGTAGAGATCAGCTCAGAAAATGGCACGTACAAAATCAGTGGAGAAAACGGAGACGACTTTCCGCTTATCCCTCAGCCTGAGCATACGGAATCTATCCAGATGCCGATGGATGCCATGCTAAAGGCGGTTACTAAAACCCTTTTTGCCGCTTCTACGGATGAGGATAAGGCAGCCTTGAACGGAATTTATTTCGACCTGGGAGAAAATGGCGCCACCTTCGTCGCCACCGACGCCCACCGTTTGGTGCGCTATCGTCGGGTAGACGTTACGGTGTCTAACCCCACAAGCTTCATCGTGCCTCAGAAGGCCCTGAATCTGCTGAAAAGCTCCCTCGATCCCAACGAAACCCGAGACGTGGTCATCCACTACAATGATAACAATGCTTTCTTTCAAACGGAGAACCTCCTGCTGGTATGCCGTCTGATCGACCAAAAGTACCCTGAATACCAGAATGTGATTCCGGTAGACAACCCGCATAAACTCTTCATCGCTAAACAAGAGCTGCTGGGAACCCTGCGCCGGGTCAACATCTTCGCCAACAAAAGCACCCACCAGGTGCGTTTTGCCATCAAAGGCAGCGAATTGGAGATTTCCTCAGAGGATCCGGATTTTGCGAACGAAGCCCGGGAAAGCCTCAAATGCCACTATGAAGGGCAGGATATCGAAATTGGCTTCAATGCTTCCTTGTTGATGGATGTGATCAACAATGTAGACACCGAAGAAGTCATCGTCGAGCTGTCTGAGCCTAACCGTGCGGGCATCATCCTGCCGAACCTGCAGGATGACGGAGAAAATATTCTCATGCTGATCATGCCGATTATGCTGAACAGTTACGTGATGTAAAAGATATTCAAACGGATAAAAAACGCGCCCTCTCGTTTTGCGGGATGGCGCGTTTCTTTTTGGGATACCATCATGATCACGGAGACCCCGGATAAGTCTTCTCGTTAGCACTCGAAGTCATTCCGGGGTGACAAAATTGGGCATAAACTGATCTGTTGGCCTAATCGTATCGAGCACATCCGCCTCCAGAAACTTTCCTTTGTGCATATGTCATCCCGGAATGGTCTCCGACCGTAGGGAGGG
>JBCBGC010000182.1:0-12010 GCA_038527215.1 Bacteroidota bacterium | reverse complement strand
ATAACCCCATCGGTGAGCATATCCAGATCAACGGAACCAACTTTCAGGTGGTGGGGCTGTTCAAAAGTGCCCAATCTGGGGAGCGCGGAGAGGAAGAGACCCAGCGCATTTATGTGCCCTTTACCACTTTTCAGAAATCCTTTAACTATGGCACCTTCGTCAGCTGGTTTGCCATCAGTGCCTATCCCAGAGGAGATGCCATTGCCCTGGAAGAGAAAACCCTGGCCATCCTGAAAGATCGTCATACCATCGCTCCGGATGATGAACGCGCCTTTGGCCACTGGAATATGGCCCGGCAGTTTCGGGAGATAGAGAATGTTTTCTTCGGCATCAATGCCCTCAGTTGGATCGTGGGAACCCTCACCCTGCTGGCCGGTGCCATTGGGATCAGCAACATCATGCTGGTGGTCGTCAAGGAACGCACCAAAGAAATCGGCATTCGTCGCGCCATTGGGGCTACGCCTTTTTCCATCGTTTCCCTGATTGTCGCCGAGTCCATCTTCCTTACCGTCCTGGCGGGATATCTGGGATTATTGCTAGGTTTTGGAATTTTAGAAACCTATGCCTATTTGAAAGAATCTATTGGATTTGATACCGGGATGTTCGGCATCCCTAATCTTGAGCTAGGGCTGGCGATACAGGCCCTGCTAATTTTGGTAGTAGCCGGCATATTCGCGGGCTTGTTGCCTGCCTATCGAGCCATTAGTATCCCGCCGGTAGACGCCCTAAGAACTGATTAACACACAAAATACTTATGAACCGCAACAGCACCATTCTCATTCTCGTCCTCGTTCTGATCAGCTTGATCGGAGGCGGATATTTTTTGGTGAAAAAAGACAAAGAGGTCCCGGTAGTGTTCAGGACTGAATCCCCCTATTACACGGATATCATTCAAAAATCAGTGGCGACAGGGGCGGTGATCCCGCGCAAGGAAATTGAAATAAAACCTCAGGTTTCTGGCCTCATCAGCCAGTTATATGTAGAACCAGGGGATATGGTGAAAAAAGGCGACCAACTGGCCCGGGTGCAGATCGTCCCCGACATGGTCAGCCTGAACAATGCGGAGAACCGCGTTAGGCGCGCCAAAATCAGCCTGAACAATGCCAAGCAAAATTTTGAACGCAATGAACCCTTGTTCAAGGAAGGTGTGATCGCGGCTTCTACCTTTCAGGAATTCCAGATCTCCCTGGCCAATGCCGAAGAAGAACTTAGTGCGGCCAATGACAACCTGGAACTGATCCGGAAAGGGTCTACCCAGCGCTCCGGTCGCATCGCCAATACCAACGTCCGTTCCACCCTTTCGGGCATGATCCTGGACGTACCCATCGAGGAAGGAAATTCCGTCATCGAAGCCAATACCTTCAATGACGGGACCACCATCGCCATTGTGGCCAATATGGATGAGATGATCTTCGAAGGAAAAGTAGATGAAGCCGAGGTGGGCAAACTCAAGGAAGGCATGAAACTGCTTCTGACCATTGCTGCCATCGATGGGGAAACCTTTGATGCTACGCTGGAGCACATTGCTCCTAAAGGCGTGGAGGAGAATGGAGCCATTCAATTTGAAATCAGGGCTGCCCTTAGCCTACGGGAAGATCAGTTTATTCGGGCCGGTTACAGTGCCAATGCCGATATCGTGCTGCAACGCCGGGATTCGGCTTTTGCCATTTCAGAAGCGCTCTTACAGTTTGATAAGGCTGAGGAAGCCTTTATCGAGATAGAAACCAGTCCAGGCGTTTTTAAAAAACAAAGCCTTAAAACCGGGCTTTCCGATGGGATCAATATTGAAGTGCTCAGCGACTTAGACCCTAATGCGCGCATCAAAAACCCTAATGCCAACCTGGACGAGCGCACGGCAGCCAATCAATAGAGATCGGCAACCTGCTGTTCAATCACGCAAAAGACCTTGATATTCCCCCCGCTATCCCCTCATCTTGGGGAAGTTGCCCCAAAATGATTATTTTCGGGTAGGAAGTGATTCAGCTTGCTTCGTAAGCTGAAAAATAAAATTTGGCAAAGGATTTGAACCAACCTATGGGTAGGATAAACTTGGTTCTAGGGAATATGAGTGCAAACCGTATTATGTGTTGGCTCTGGCTAGGGTGCCTGATGTATTTCGGGGCCTTACAGGGTATGGCCCAGGACCTCCAATCTATTCGGGAGGAAGTAAGCAAACTCCCGCAGGAAGGACAGGTAGAACTGATCAGTACTTATGTCTATAAGCTCATCGGAAACGGCAATCCTCAGGCCGCGAAAGAGCTAGCCCATCAGGCTCACCAAACCACCGTAGAACTTAAGAATGTTGACCTGGAAGCAGATGCGCTGCTGGATTTAGGGAATACCTATCAAGTCGTAGAAGAACATGAGGAAGCCCTGGGATTTTACTTGCAAGCCCTGGAAATCAGGGAGGATCGGGGTTCTACTCGTCAGATCAAAAATGCCCTCAATAAGGTCGTCCGCAGTATGGATGAATTGGGGCGATATGCCGATGCGATTCCCTACTATCAAAAAGCCCTCGACATTGCCGAGCGACAAAGAGATAGCGTAGCCAAGGCAGATGTGCTGTATCATATTGGACGGATGTATGAAAAAATCCCCAAGTATGATGACGCGCATAGCCTGTACTTTCGTACCCTGGATATCGCCAGGAACCTGGCTGATTCTACCTTCATTTCGGCTGCTCAGGAAGGGATCGCCCGGGTTTATGGGGCGGAAAAGCGATATGATAAAGCCTTGGAATATTTCGGACGCTCCCTGGTCATTCAGGAAATTTTTCAGAACCAGCAAAATCGGAGCGAGATTCTCAATGAGATCGGCAAAATTTACCTGGCGATGGATTCCACCCGCCAGGCCATGGCTAATTTTGACCAGGCCCTGACCATTGTGGAGGATATTCATGATTACAAAAAGCAGGTAGAAACCCTGATGAATATTGGCCATACCTATATGGCCGAAGGAGAACTCGATCGGGCGCTCTACCATTACAATGACGCCCTGCGGCAGTCCGTGGTATTGCAGGATTCCAGTGCCCGCATCCTTTTCCACATGGGCAACGCCTATTTCCAGGACCTCGCTTATGAGGATGCCGTCAGCTTTTTGCAAGCGGGCCTGCGCTTTGAGTCCAAGGCTCCGAACGATACCTTACGACGCAATATTTATCAACTGTTGTACCAGGCTTACGATGCTAGTAGCAACCTGGACAGCGTGACCATTTACCTGAAAAAATTCTATTCGCTCGATAACTCCATTTCCGCCGCTGAAAAAGATCGGCAGATCGCAAAAATTGAATTTGCCAGCGCAGAAAAACGGAAAGAGTTGGAAATCGCGGTATTGAAAAAGGACGCGGAAGCATGGGAAGCCCAGACCAATCAGAGCCGGACCATGCTGTATGCCAGTTTTATCGTCCTGTTTCTGATTATCATTCTGGTGATCACGCTCTATCGGCAGACCCGCATCAAGCAACGCGCCAATGACCAGCTGACCTCTCAAAACAAGGTCATCCACATGCAGAACCGGCAGTTGCATCGCATCAACTCCAACCTGGAGGAGGCAAAGAAAGCAGCCGAGGCCGCCTCGGTCGCCAAATCTAACTTCCTGGCCACCATGAGCCATGAGATTCGGACCCCCATGAATGGCATCATCGGGATGGGACGTTTGTTACAGGATACCCACCTCTCCAATGAGCAGAAAACCTACGTGCAGACGATTTCTACCAGTAGCAATAATCTGCTGTCCATTCTCAACGACATTTTGGATTACTCCCGGGTGGAGGCTGGAAAACTGGATTTGGAGATCAGAAGCCTGCATATTCGGGAATTGCTGGAAGAAGTCTTGGCCCTATTCGCTACTACCGCAGATGACAAAGGCCTGGACCTGACCTATAAAATCAGTGCTAAGGTGCCGCCTTTTGTCCAGGGAGATCCTACTCGTATCCGACAAATCCTGGTCAACCTCGTTTCAAATGCCTTGAAATTTACCTCCAAAGGGAGCATCCATATCCAGGTCGATCTTTCAGATCCCTGGTTGAAAGAGCTGGAAGACAAGGCGCATTTTGATCTGGCCTTTACCGTCAAAGATACAGGCATAGGCATTGCCCGGGACAAACTAGATACCATATTTGATTCCTTTCAGCAGGCCGATAACTCCTTCTCACGTAAGTTTGGTGGAGTAGGTCTGGGATTGGCCATCACGCGTAAGCTCGCGAACCTGATGGGGGGAGATGTATCGGTTGAAAGTACCGTCGGCGAGGGTTCGTCCTTCCGTTTTTACATAGATGCAGTGGTGGATCGTCAGGCACAAAAAGTGCATTCCAGCAAGCCTAAAGCCGAAGCATTTGCCTTTAACCGCAGCATGGGAGAACGCTACCCCTTGAAAATCATGGTGGCGGAAGACAATATGATCAATCAGACGGTCATTGAAGGCATTTTGGGTAAAATGGGCTTTAGTATTGACCTGGCCGATGATGGCAAAGAAGCCTTGGAATTGCTGGGGAAACAGCATTACGATCTGATCTTCATGGATATCCAAATGCCAGAAATGGACGGCCTGACTGCGACCAAAAAAATCATCGAAGCGTATGGGGATGAGCAGCGGCCCGTGGTGATCGCCATGACCGCCAATGCCATGAGTGGGGTCCGGGAACAGTACCTGAAAGCCGGGATGGATGATTACATCAGTAAACCTTTCAAGCTGGAAGACCTGGAAAGCGCCATTAATCGCTGGGGCACGCAAATCCTGAGCCAGAAGGCGGCCATTAACCAGAAGTAAGTTTCCTTTATTTTTCTGCTAGACCTGCGCATTGTCCAGCCACTTCTCTGTAGCGGGAGGCTGGTAGCCATCCATCTGCTGCAGCAGGGTGGAAACATCTTCGTGCATGAAGACCATGTTGCGATTGGCCTGACTCAGAAAGCCTTCTGTTACGATGTGATCGAAAAAGCCCCCCAGCCCAGTATAATATCCTTCCACGTTCAGGAGGCCTACGGGATCCTGATGCAGGCCTAACTGCGCCCAGGTGAGGATTTCGCAGACCTCATCCAGCGTACCAAAGCCCCCGGGCATGGCCAAAAAGCCCTCCGCCCGATCACTCATGATCTGTTTCCGCTGGTGCATGGTGTCGGTAACGATTAATTCCGAAAGGCCGGTATGGCCTACTTCCTTTTCCATGAGAAACTGAGGAATGACTCCCACTACCCGGCCCCCGTGTTCCAAGGCGGCATCGGCCAGGGTGCCCATTAATCCGACATTCCCCGCTCCATAAATCAGTTCGATATCCCGCTCAGCTAATAATTTGCCGACGGCGTAGGCGGCAGACCGATAGACCGGGTTTTTCCCGCCATTCGATCCGCAAAAAACACAAAGGCTTTGCATAGACTAATTAAATTCCACGGTGTAACCAGCCTGATGGATTCGGCCGGGTTTAAGGAGGATGATGCCTTTTTTGTCCATCAACTGACCACTGCTATCCACATAGTCGGCTAACCCCTGCCAGGGTTCCAGACAGACGAAAGGAGCGCCGGGCTTGGCCCAGATTCCCAAATAAGGAAAACCCGTCAGGCTCATCCTGATTTCATGTTTAGCGGATTTGAGCGCGACCCAGGCTGAAGCGAGTTGATGAAAAACCAGGGCATCTTCGTTAAAGGTATCTTCCGTAATGGGGAAGCCGGTGCTTTCCGTTAAGTATGCCTGGGTTTTTCCTGAAAAAAGCCCCCCTTCCAACAAATGTCGGGGTGCAGTTTCCGGCTGCTCAAACAAGATTTCATAGTCTGTCAGCTTTTCCTCTGGGGAGAGGGGACAATTGAAACCAGGGTGTGCGCCTACCGAGAAAGGCATCATTTCTTCCCCATTGTTTTTGATATAATAACTCACCCGCACCGTGCGGCCATTGAGATCGTAGCGGATGCGAAAGGTGAATACAAAGGGATATCGACTTTGGGTTTCCTCATTACTTCCCAATCGAAAATGCAGATGGGTACTACTCTGGCCAGCCATTTGGAAATCAAGGTCTCGGGCGAAACCATGTTGACCCATCGGGTAACTTCTTCCCTCATAAGTATGCTGATTATCCTTGAGCTTTCCCACGATCGGGAAAAGTACCGGCGCATGTCTTCCCCAGATATCGGGCTTGGCTACCCACATATATTCCGTGCCGGTCTGCAGGTCTTTGACACTGCTTAATTCTGCCCCTTTGGGGTCGACGGTGATGGCAAGCTGGTCATTTTGAAGCGTAGGCATAGAAAGTGGATTACGCGTGCTGGAGCGTAAATGTAAGGGACAAACGGCAATTTTCCTGCCGGAAGACGAAAAGCCCTAAATTTCGGAAGTCAGGCGGAAGCGAGCCCGGAAGGTTCGGCCGTTCCGACGAATTTTCAGATTCACGAAGCGGCCGGCTTTTTTGTTTAACACCCCATAGACATCCCCGAGTTCCAGTTCATGAATCGCAAAACCATTCATGGCCACCACCTGATCGTTGACCCTGAGCCCTGCGACATCGGCAGGGGAGTTGGGGCGGACATAGCTGATGAGAAATACATCAAAGTCAGCACCGGTAGAGGTGATCTCGATCCCACTCAGGTTATACTCAAAGGGGGCTTTATATTTAGGCGCTTTCCGGAAATAGAAGCGATTTCGGTGGTAATCAAAGGCAATATGAAAGCGGGAGAGGATTTCCGCGCCGATGTTGCCATACCAGCCCATGGCATTGGGGAGGAGGTTGAGAGAGCTGGAATCAGGATAGCCCACGATTAAATCTTTGAAGGTGTGAGAGCCAATTTCAAAGCGGGGTGCCCGGCCAAGTTTTCCGTGGACGGTGCCGCTCAAGCCCCGACCCAGGAAGGCATCAATATAGGCTGTGGGGGTCTCTACCTCTTCATCAAACATGGTAATGGCATTGCTCGAGCCAGTATCCAATAACCAGTGGCCCCGGCTGACGTAGCCGTTTTCATTTCTTAGTTTGGCCTGCACGTAGGGTTTTGACCCTTTGATCTGGAGCGGCAGCATTTCATACTTACGGTGGGGACGGTAGGAAAAAGGATTGTGAACCCGGATAAATTTTTGTTGATAGTTGATTTCTACCACAAACTGCCCGAAGACATCGTAACCAATAATGCCATAAACCGGCTTGCCAAACATGCCTGAATAGGAGACGGCATCATGCGGGAGCACCAGCAGATTCATGCCTTCCCCCTTCAAGCCTCCGCCTAGTTCCATGCTAATGCCTTTGGCCCGCTGGGCCTGGATCAAATCTCCATCCCCCAGCCCTCGGATATTGACAGGCTCGGTCGGTCCCAGGCCTAGCAGGCTGGCAATGCCGGGCTCTGTTAAGAGGGTGGTTCTGACCCCAGAATCAAGGATAAAATCCATTTCAAATTTTCCATTGATCCTAAGAGAAACCAGAATGATGTTGTTCTGAATTTCGACGGGGATTTTGACAGACTTGACGTTACGGGGTAAATAAAACCCCTGGGTCCTGGGAAATAATGTTTGGGGGGTTCCCAGGCAAACCATGAGCAAGATAAAGGATAGCGTGCGCATAGGTGCGAGGCGTTTGATGCGTGTCCTACAGGTTCGAAGTAAAATTAGTCAGTAGCAGAGAACCCTTACCAGGCAAAAAAATCCTTCTTTGAAGTTAATCATTCTCTCAGAAAAAATCCATGTTGCCCGCTAGGGGGATACTGCCTTTTTCACAGTACTACGGGCATAGCGCAAGGAACGAGCCTCTATTTCGCTTTACTTCGATTTGGGAATATTTTTCCCTTACACATATAACGAGACTTGAGGGAAAGTGGTAGGCTATTCCCCCTAATTCCCTACTGAAAAGCGAAATCTATGCCCTTAATAAAATTCGGAGACTGGCCACATTTTGATATATTGGAGGGGTATTACAACTACTACCTCTATGGAACGCCTCTACGCTATTTGTTCATTCTGGGCCTTTGTGGCTTTCGGGATTTTTCCGGGTATGGCTCAACCTACCTTGTTTGATCATGATGAAGTCCTGGAAATTCGCCTGGAAGGCGATTTTTCTGCTTTTCAGGCCAACCTACTCAAGGAATGGGGAGATCCGCCTTACTATCCCGCCAAGTTCACCTATCAAACCTCAGCGGGAGAATCCTACACCGTCAATCTGAAATTCCAGGCCCGGGGAAGGAACCGCCGGGACCCTAATACCTGTAATTTTCCTCCGATTCGGATCAACTTTCCGGGCGATGGGGAAGTTCCTACTCCCTTTAATGGGCAAAATAAGCTAAAGGTGGTAACCCACTGCCAGGAGGAAGAGGCCATCATCCGGGAATATTTGGTGTATAAAATGTACAACCTGATCAGCCCGGAAGAGAGTTATCGGGTGCGCATGGCGCGCATTACCTATGTAGATACCGGCAAGGGCAATGTCGAAAGCACCCATCTGGGCTTTTTTATTGAATCTGCCAAGGAAATGACCCGCAGGCTGGCCAGTAACTCCATTTCCAAAAGCATTGATGTGAACAAGGAGGACGTAGACCGGGCAAACCTGACCAAAGTAGCCTTGTTTCAATATATGGTCGCCAACAATGATTATGATGTCCTGACCCGCCAGAATCTCCGGATCATCACCAATCCTGAATTTGGAGGTATGCCCTTGGCGGTTCCCTATGATTTTGATGGGGCCTGGTTGGTGGACGCGTCCTACTCCCTCGCCAAGACCATGGGTAAAAAAGCCAACTACCTGAGTGAACGAAAGATGAAACGAATCTGCCGGGAGTTATCTGAGTGGCAGGAGGCGTTCAAAACTTTCAAAGGGGTCGAAGAGCAGGTGTATGCGCTCTACGAGCATCCTGGCTTGAGCAAAACCTATCGAAAACAGGCCCTGAAAAATCTCAAAAACTTCTACAAGACCGCTGCGAACGAGAAAAAGGTACAGACTGAAATGGTGGGTCGCTGCCAACAATAAGTTGGTTACCAGGAGGGTTCCCTCATTTCTTCCGCAACTTTCCCCTTCCCCTACTTGACCAGACATGCAACTTGTGTCAGGGCCTACGGTCTTTGTGGCAAATAATCATTTCCCATTAACCAGAGAAATTTGCCATGAGACGATGCATTCCTTTTCTGATGGTGCTAGGCCTTGCTTTTGGGAGCGTGTACGCTCAATCCAGCACCAAAATTTGTGTCCAAACCTCGATGGGTTACGCCCAGGCTCCGGCCAAGGTGAAAGTCAAATCCTATCAGGTAAAACATCGTAAGCATGATCGGTTACAACTTCAGCTTGGCGGCGGAGTAAACTATGCTTATGGCCTACTGAACCAGCGCCCTGACGCCCTCAGCCTTTCCAAGGCGAGTCTACAGGGGCAAGCCTTCCTGGGTTACCGTTTTGACCGCAATTCCTGTAAAGGTGACAACCTGGTAGGATTGTGGGGAACCCTCGGTAATCATTCCCAGGACAACCTCAACAGCCTGCTGACCAGCCAGGAACTGCCCTTCAGTTCAGAAAGCGGAGCTGGCACCAACAACTGGCGCGAAGTAGAAATCGGCCTGATGTTGCGTGAAAAAGTACGGGTCAGTGTGGGACAAGGCAGCGTAGATTTTCAAGATGAAACCGGCAGCGATCAGCAAGTCCGTTTTCAGACAGCGACTATTGGCTATTACAAAAAAGCCCGTGGGAACTGGCAGTGGAATATCAACGCCACCACCCGCTTTGGCAAAGACTTCAATCGATTCTCTTTGCAGCCGAGTATAGGTGCCGCCTATTACTTCGATTTCCTCAGAATGTAGGACTGGGCTGGAAAGCCGTACGTATCAAACACACCACCCCACGGATGCCGTAGCTATCCGTGAGGTTCTTCCCTTTTACATCAACTACTTAGTGTCTATACAAATGAAACAATTATTCCTATTCGTCTTTGCCAGCTGTATGATGGTGCTCAGCCTTGATGCACAGCATGTCCGGGTCATCGTTCCCCGTTGGGGAGGCTATGGCTATTGTGCCCCGCCCCCTCCGCCCGCCGTCTATTATCGAGCCCCCCAGGCTTATGCGCGCCCTTACGCCAGGCAACGCTATTATCAGCGTCCTCAACGCCCGCAAAGACCACAGCGTCCTCAGCGTCCGGTCCGCCCTCAGTACCAGGCCCAACCGGCTGCCCCCGCTCAGGCCCAGGCCCCCAAAGAACTCAGACCTACGCACCGTCGGTATTCGCGCTTGCAGTTACAAGTGGGGGGAGGCGCCTCTCATGGGTTCTGGAATGAGCGTCAGCCCTGGGCAGGCCTGAACCAGGATTTACTCAACTTCCAAGGTTCCGCTTTCCTCGGCATACGTCTCAACCGCAAACGTAAAAAATCCAACGTGCTGGGTGTCTGGCGTGAAGGAGGCTTTCACGACGGCCAGCAGCTCAATCAACTCCTGACCGCTCAGGCCATTCCTGAAATCGCAGAAGCTGGCGATGCCGTACATGGTTGGCAGCAGACCGAAGTAGGTATTATGCTTCGAGACTGGTTTCGGATCAGTACCGGGCGCGGTGAGATCAATTTCACCAACGACTTAGGCGAATCCTCTCAAGTCAACTTCCGCACCCTGACCGGGGGCGTTTACCTACGCCTGGGTCGCCATTGGAAACTGAACGGAAATGTGACCGGCCTCTTTGGCGATGATTTCGCTACTACCGCTTATCGTCCATCCGCCGGACTGACCTACGTCCACAATTTCTGGAAACGGTAGGTAGCGCTATGATGGGAAATGGCCCGCTCTCTGTTTGGCAGAGAGCGGGCTTTTTGGTTAAAAGATGCTTAGTCCGGTTTTTTAAGCCACCGCCTAGTTCGGGATCATTCTGGCCACTGCCCCCAGGTCCTGCTTTATGGCCATGACGTCCGTTCGAGGAGCTTGAGCTTTTACCTGTTTCTTCGCATCGCATCCCGTTCCAAATGCCGGGCTTTTTCCAGATAATACCGTCCTGCTCCGTCGCCAAAAATTTGTAGCTCGTACTCATCGATATGCTGATGATTGATGCGGTATAAAAGTCTAAGCTCGCCTACCTGATCTTGGGGAGAAATGTAGGATTGAACCTGTAGCAGCTCTAGTGCTGGTAGGGTGGAGTCTAAGGGGGTTACGGCTCGAAAGTGGGATTGCAGAAGGGTATAGGCTTGGGTGGGAGGAATCAAGACCTGAGGGCAGCCCTTTTTTTCCCACACCACCGCTTCGATAGGCGGAAGGGAGCGACAGGCAAATCCGGACGAGAGTATTAGGAAGAATATGAAGTTTTTCATGAGACCTTATGTCAACGCGGGGCATCCATGAGAAAACTTCCTTCTGGCAGTTCCAGCTCAACATACAGAAATTTTCGTGCCAACGAAAAAAGGCAAAAGGCATAGCCTTTTGCCCGGCGTACAGCTTGCCAGCTGTACCCTAACACGAACGCATTTCATCTTCACAAATTCTTAGGGAATGTGTTTGAGGAGCAAAGAAGTCGTCATCTTCTTGTCATTAGGGAGACGGGTCAAAGGGCAGGATTACATATCCGGCCAGAAAAATATTTAGTCCTCCGAAGAAATTCATGTTACGTTTTGAGCGGGCAGGGATACCAAGTTCAGAATCCCTAAAAAAACTCTCTTATGAAAACCACCGAGATCACCCGCATCCTTGCTCTGGCTACCCTGTTGATAGGCCTTTCTTTCGGCAACACCTGGGCCCAGACCACCCCACCCGACACCACCACCACCGAGACAGAAGAAGAATATTACGAGGAAGAATACGAAGAAGGAGAAGAATATTATGAGGAAGGGGAGGAATACGTAGAAGGAGAAGAAATGGAAGCCGAGCAGGATACTGTCCCTGGTACCGTAAAGGGTATCTTGAAAAAAGGCGCCAAGGACTTGGGGAATGAAGGCAAAGAGGCCCTCAACGATCTGACGGGCAATATGGTAGATGAAGCCGGCAAGTTGATGGATAAAGGCGCGGCCAAAATCATGGAAGGTATCATGAAAAAGATTACCGGAGAAAATGGGAATACCTCTTCTTCTGGATCCCAGTCCCAGGATACCTACAGTG
>JBCBGC010000181.1:0-12577 GCA_038527215.1 Bacteroidota bacterium | reverse complement strand
CGGTAGGCCGGCCAAAAGCGGCCATTTTATCCTCCACCGCCCGCATCAGAAGCCGCATGTTCCCGTTCCGCCAGCGGTAGATGGATTGTTTGACATCCCCGACAATCAGGCCTTTCTTGCCATTGGCTACACTTTCCAGGATCAGGGGGAATAAATTCCGCCATTGCATATCTGAGGTATCCTGAAACTCATCGAGCAGATAATGATCATAGCGATTGCCCACCTTTTCGTAGATGAAGGGAGAATCTTCTTGTTCAGCCACCACCTTATTTAGCAAAAAGCTGGTATCAGAAATAATAAGCTGACCATGTTCCCTTCGGTACTCTTGCAATTTACTCTGCAACTCACTCAGGACCCCAAAGGCATACACTTTTGACAAGGCTTGCAGCGCTGCAGCATAAGCAGGCAGGTTTTTGTAGGTATACCCATTTATCTCATCGAGCAGCGGATTGAGACCTGTCTCTGCCGCAGCCTCGACTTGATCTGCACGAGGAGCGGTTTTGCTAGCCCAGGCACCTTCCCCGTTCAATAATTTCCGGAGATAGCTACTAGATTGGGGATTCACATGATCGAATTTGAGGGGCGGCTGTTGTTTGAGACGAAGTAAAAAAGCCATAGGGCCGCGCTTCTTTTGCAAGAAATCATCAACCTCTAAGCCATAGGTATGCATGATCTTCTCGGCTCGTTCGCCAAAGCGAGCCATTTGGCCTTCAAATTCGTATTTAATCTTTTGCAGTTCTTTGGCCAGTTCACTGACCTCCTTGGGGCTAATGGTGGTGCCCTCGTAATCATTGACCAACTGCTGGTATTTTTCTTTGAAAACCTGCTCGCCGAGATCCAGGACTTCCCGGTCTATGTTCCAGGATTTCTCCTCTTCGATGTTGCTCTCTGCGAAGCGGGTGAACAGTTTTTCCAGTTCCGAGCCATCACCCCGAATCTCCATAAAGGTTCGGTTGACGATTTCCCTGAGCACCACATCTTGTTTCATTTCCACTTCATACCCCAGGGGAATTTGTAACTCCCGGGCAAAGGCCCGCACGATGCGTTGAAAAAAGCTCTCAATGGTGGAGACGGAGAAGTTCGAATAATCATTCAGGATTTTTTGCAAGACCAACAACGCCCGGTCCTGCAAGCTCAGATGGGGCATCGGTAAATCCTCCATGCCCTCAAAATGCTCCTCGAGTTTTTGATAGTAGGAATTGGCTGACAGCTCTACCGCGCTGGCATGCGCCAGGGTAGAAAGCACCTGAATAATGCGGTTTTTCATCTCTTCCGTAGCCTTGTTGGTAAAGGTTACGGCCAGGACGTTTCGGTATAAGGAGGGATTAGCGAGGACGATTTTCAAATACTCCAATACCAGGGTGAAGGTCTTGCCCGAGCCGGCGGAAGATTTGTAAATCGTGATCATTGCAGAGAGGCCTATAAATAGAAATCGGAAGGTTAAAGGTAAGGAGCAACTCCCAATCCTTCATCCTTCCGGAGATTTTTTTAACGCTTAGGTCTTTTTTATCGCTCAGCTGGCAATCTTGGCTTTGAGCATGGCAGCCAATTTTTCTTCCTGTCTTTCAGTCTGATGGAGGAAATGGCGGATCACGCTACACTGAGCATTCATGGCAGGCTCCTCCAACTCTGGGAGTTGTGATTGGAGTTTGGCAGCAATCTGGGAGGCTTTGGCCATCACGCGGCGTAGCTCGCGTGCTTCGTTTAATAATTCCTGGGTCTGCATGGGTTCTATGTTTGAAGCATAGGTATAACGCTAAGATAACTTAAATGTTGGATTATTTAAAAAATTAAGCATCTCGGCCGCTTAATTCATTCACCAATTGCGAAAAACCAATCTTCATGTAAGTTTTTGACCAAAAAACTTATGAAAGAATTAGCTGGATTAGAGGACTTTTCGGTCCGCCGGGAGCTTCATTTCAAAATGTTGAATACCAGCCTCCTCAAAAGGTTCTCCCGAAATTTGAAAACCAAAACGCTCAAAAAAGGCTTTATTTTCTACCTGGGAATGGATAAACACCTCGCCTTGGCCTGGAATTTGAGAAAGGATATGCTCCATCAAGGCCGTGCCCACGCCCAGCTTTCTGAAGCGCTTGAGAACCGCAAAGCGTTCTAACCGTATTCTACCCGTAGAGGGCATGGTTCGCCAGCGAGCGGTGCCAGCAGCTTGGTCCTGGTAGAAGGCAAGGTAGTGATGTGAAAGATGATCAAATCCGTCGTATTCATCTTCCTGATCTACGGATTCTTCTTCCACGAAAACCTCCGTACGGATGATAAAAGCATGGTCGTACAGGGGATCCTGATCAGCCAGTACGATTCGAATAGGGGCGGAAGAATTTGCCTCCATTATTGATTAATTGTTAACAAAAAGGCTTAAAAACATATTCAAAATAGAAAAGTTTTACATCTAGCCATTCAGTTCTGTCAGATATTATTATTATTGCAGCCGAAATCAACAGCAACACATGAGCAAAAACCTATTGATTGTAGAGTCCCCCGCCAAAGCCAAAACCATTGAGAAATATTTGGGAGGCGACTTTACAGTGCGGGCCAGCTACGGTCACGTCAGGGACCTTCCTAAAGGTGACGGGGCCATTGATGTAGAGAACGGTTTTACCCCAAAGTATGAGGTCATTGCGGACAAAAAGACCGTCCTCAAAGAGTTGAAAGACCTCATCAAAAACCATGAAACCGTATGGTTGGCTACGGATGAAGACCGCGAAGGAGAAGCCATTTCCTGGCACCTCGCCAATGCGCTGGGCCTGGAAATCGACACCACGCGCCGGATCGTTTTCAACGAAATTACCAAACCCGCTATTACCCGAGCCATCCAGAATCCACGGACCATCAACCAGGACCTGGTGAATGCTCAGCAAGCTCGAAGGGTACTGGACCGGATTGTGGGCTTCAGGCTCTCTCCCGTCCTTTGGAAAAAGATCAAAACCGGACTCTCGGCTGGTAGGGTGCAATCGGTAGCCGTCCGCCTGATTGTAGAGCGAGAACAGGAAATCGAAAATTTCCGGCCTACCGCTACCTATAAAGTATCCGCAAATTTCACGCTGCAAAGCGGAGCGAAGCTGGAAGCAGTTCTGGCCTCCAATTTGAAAGCCTTAGCGGATGCCAGATCATTCCTCGAGAGTTGTATTGGAGCAGATTATTCCATTGCCAAACTTGAGAAAAAGCCGGCGAAGAAATCTCCGGCCCCACCCTTTACCACCTCCACGCTCCAGCAGGAAGCCAGTCGGAAGCTCAGTTTTTCCGTGGCTCAAACCATGCGGGTAGCCCAAACCCTTTATGAAGCGGGGAAAATCACCTATATGCGTACCGATAGTGTCAACTTATCGGAAACAGCCATGGGACAGGCGGAGCAAGTGATTAAGGCGCAGTTTGGTGATAACTATCACCAAAGCCGAAAATTCAAAAGCAAAAATGCCGGAGCCCAGGAGGCGCACGAAGCCATTCGCCCTACGGACTTTGGTATTTCAGATGTTTCAGAGCTTCCTCGTAATGAGCAGCGGCTATATGAACTCATCTGGAAAAGAGCCCTGGCCTCCCAAATGGCACAGGCGGAACTGGAGAAAACCACGGTGGACATCGCGGTTTCTACCAATGATTCCATTTTCAAAGCCAAAGGCGAAGTATTGGTTTTTGATGGATTCCTGAAACTCTACATCGAATCGACCGATGAAGAAGTTGAGGATGAAGCAGGTGAAGGCGTACTGCCTCCGATGGAGGTGGGCGATGGGCTGAACCTGGTAGATATGACCGCGCTACAACGTTTTTCGCGTCATGCTCCTCGCTATACGGAAGCCAGCCTCGTGAAAAAACTGGAAGAATTGGGCATCGGTCGTCCCTCCACTTATGCCCCAACCATTTCGACCATCCAAAGAAGGGAATATGTGAGCAAGGAAAGTCGGGATGGCAGACGTCGGGACCTGGAGAAACTGGTCCTTTCGGATGGGCATATCTCAGAAGGAAAAAAGCAGGAGACCACTGGGGCTGAAAAAAATAAGCTCTTCCCAACCGACTTGGGAACCGTAGTCAATGACTTTCTCGTAAAGTTTTTCCCCGAAATTCTGGACTATCAGTTTACCGCTAAGGTAGAAGATAGATTTGACCACATAGCCGAAGGCAAAGAAGGCTGGCAGAACGTGATCGGCGAGTTCTACGAGGGTTTTGCGCCTCAGGTGGAACATGTAGCTGCAACGGCTGACCGGGCCGGTGGCGAGCGGGAATTGGGCGTAGACCCCGCTTCCGGCCGCAAGGTGATCGCCCGCCTGGGACGATACGGTCCTATGGCGCAGATTGGCTCTCAAGATGAAGAAGAGAAACCACGTTTCGCCAAGCTTCGTCCTGAACAACGCCTTTCTACCATTTCGCTGGAAGAGGCCCTCGACCTCTTCAAACTTCCCCGCGTCCTCGGAGAGTATGAGGAGCAGGAGGTAAAAGCCAATATTGGTCGATTTGGTCCTTATGTACAGCTAGGGAGATTATTTGCTTCCCTTGAAGAAGGAGATGATCCTTACGAGATCAATCTTGAAAGAGCCATCGTGCTGATCGAAAAGAAAAAAGAAGCTGAGGCGAATAAGTACATCAAGACCTTCAATGAAGATGTCATGATTCTCCGAGGCAAATGGGGGCCCTACATCAAATATCATGGCAAGAATGTCAAGATTCCCAAGGATGTAGAACCAGAAAACCTGACCCTGGAAGATTGCGAACGCCTCTTTGAAGAAAGCAAAAACAAGCCTAAAAGAGGGCGAGCCAAGAAGAAAAAATAACGCTTGATCATTGAATAAACACTGTTGATCAGGCGCAGTTGAAAAACCTATAAATGAGCTTACCTTTTGGGTAAGCTCATTTTTTTTTCACCCACCAGGAGACCATTAACCATTTAAACACCAAAGCATGGTCTCACCTTTTCGTCTTTTCCTTCGCCTGGTTCTGTGCCTGGGCCTGTTTCTGATGCTTTCTTTTTCTTTCGCGGCTGCTTCCACCTGGCTCAAAGTCTTCCTTGAGCCTGACATTCCTTTAGCCTATGCCAATGAAATCAAATTTGGGATACAGTGGAAAAAGGAAAATGGGAAAATAAAGCATACCCCAGGACTGCTTCGGGGAGGCTATGATTGGAGCAATTACCTGATCGAGGTTTCCCATGGTCGAGTAGAAAATGGCCGCATCTATATTTACAGGGATCAGGCGAACAAAAGCGGGTACTTGCGCCTTTCCATCCAGCATATTCGATTCGAGCACATCCGCGTGGATACCCTCATTACCATCCCAAAGGTGAAAGCCCTGAAGGTGGCTTGTCGCAACTGTCAGGATATCCGACCGGGGAATCGCATACAGTTTGAGATTGGCATAGATTACGGCCAGGGCAAGGTATATACTGCCCAAAAACCCCTGGTCCCGGGCTTCCCGCACAAAGGCCTCTTTTCCTACCGCATCCTGGACAGAGAAATGGACTTTGAGGCCTATTTACCTCCCATGCAAAAGGAGCTACCTGCGGTGGTCCCGGTGCACATTACCTACCTGCCGGATCCTTCCATTCAAACGGTATTCGAAGTCCCGGTTGACTACAGAATTCCCGTATACTTTGATTTCCGGGGAAAAAATGGGCGGAGTTTCCACCGAAAGTACCAGTACCGCAATGGGCAGCCAGGTGAATCGGTTAAGTTATTCGTACAGCACCACATCAGAAATGGAGCGCCCTTTCTGCGGCTCAAAGCGGTAAGTCCTACCCGAACCCGAACCGCCTGGGTTCAAATGCCTGGGGGGACCGTGCTGATAGACTGCACTGGGGGACATGGTGGAGCGGGCCAGGAAGGGCATGATGGAATATGGGGAGATGACGGATTGGAAATGGGGAATTTTTGTGCGGACGGCATGGATGGGCAAGACGGACAGCCGGGAGGTAATGGAGGGCCGGGTGGCAATCTCCAGATTTTTGCGGATGCGGCCTCGCGGCCTTATCTGGAGGCTATCACTTTGCTCAACCACGGAGGCCCTGCGGGACCTGGTGGAAAAGGGGGTGATGGAGGCGAAGGTGGCATTCCCTGGGGAGACGATGGTAATCCTGGAGCAAATGGCGCAGCCGGTGCGGCAGGCAGATCAGGGCTTGCCCTAAGGGTGGTGATCCTTTCGAATGAAGATATGGCAAGAGCTATGCAGGCTTACCCGGAGCCTTAAGTTCGCTAAACCGTTTTTTTCCCCGGACAAAGTATTGCCAGACGATGCTCTTGGGAAAATAACCAGCCTGAGGTCGGCTTGGCTTCTGCTCGGCATAGGTTTCTTTGCGCCGCCGATTCCAGGTGCCAAGCTGACCATAAAAAGCGAAGTGTGCTTTTAAAATAGCTTTGATGGTGCCCCAGTCCCAACTCAACAAGGCTTTTATCCCCCAGACTCCGTCCAGGATCAAGCGGAAAAAGACCTTCGGGAAGCGTTGGCCAGCCGGAAGGTTCAGGTACATACAGGCCAGGCTGTTCCGGACGTTTAGAAAAGTTTTGCGCGGATTCTCTTTGGGCAAGGCCCCACCTCCAACATGGTACACCACGGAAGTGGGTTCTACCCATATTTGATAGCCGAAGTTTTTGGCCCGCCAACAAAAATCAATCTCTTCCATGTGGGCAAAAAATTCCGGTTGGAACAGGCCAATTTTTTGGACTACCTCGGTGCGGATGCAGCAACAGGCGCCTGTTGCCCAGAATATTTCTTCCGGGCTTTCATACTGTCCGTGATCTTTTTCCAAGGTATCGAAGATGCGACCTCTACAAAAAGGGTAGGCAAATCTATCCATCCAACCTCCGCTGGCCCCGGCATATTCAAAGGAGGTTTTGTCAAAATGAGCCCGGATTTTGGGTTGGAGGGCCGCAATTTCAGGCTGGGCTTCCATTCTGGCGATCAAGGGTTCTAGCCATTGGGGCGTAACTTCTACATCACTGTTGAGCAGGATGAAATAGGGTGTGTCTATGAAGGCTAAGGCCCGATTGTTCCCTTCAGCAAAGCCATGGTTTTCCTCCATGACTTCCACCTGAATTTGAGGATATTTTTTTCGGACAAAATCAACGCTATCGTCGGTAGAAGCATTGTCTACGACCAGAATGTGCAGATGGGAATAGGTGGATGCGGTAACCGAAGGCAAGAATTTTTCCAACCAGTGGCGCCCATTCCAGTTGAGAATGACCACCGTAACGGGAACTGTCATAAGCCTAGCTAAATCCGAGTTTGCCAAGGTCAAGTCCCGGGATATTGGGGAGCACGCCTTTTGTCGCTTTTTCTAATTCCTCCCGGCCTTTTTCTTCTGCTTTTTCCAGGGCTTTATTGATAGCAGCTGTAATCAGGTCAGACATGATTTCCAGGTCATCCTTGTCCACGATATCAGGATCAACCTCAATCTTCATGATTTTGCGGTTGGCATTGGCGGTAACGCGGACCATGCCTCCACCGGCTTCGGCTTCGACTGTAATCTGATCCAACTGCTCACGGACCTCTTTCAGCCGAGACTGCATCTCCTGAAATTTGCCCATCATATCCCCAAGATTTCCAAAATTAAACATAGTACCTGCGTTATTATCTGCACCATTTTACCGGAAAGGCGAAATTAGCCAAACAATCGCCTCGGGGCAAATCCTTCTAGTTAACCGTGAGTTGTGCTTGCCAGGAGCGGTTGTTATACTCTCCATATTTGGAAGAATGTAGCAGGGGATACTCGTTGGTCGCTCGACCCGGTCCTAACTTGCTGTCAGGGTCATAAAAAACGAATATTACCTGCTTTTGTACCCCCAAACGATCATAGGTCCATATCTTATGCGGCAGCACACTGAGGTTTCCAGCAATGCTTTCCACTTTTGAGGGGATGCCATAGGTCATGAACACCCGCCCACGGTCCGTTTCCCAGCCTTCATGCAAGGTGGAAGTGTAATGATCGTTCACATACTTCAAAGCCATCAAGTGCCCTCTCCACAGGTGGGCTACGGTTTCTCGATCTGGGTTCCGCCTCCGCTTGTCAAAATAACGGTAGAGATAGTTTTTCTTTTGCTCATAAGAAATCAATACCCGCATATAGTTCCGCTCCTGTTCGGTAGCCAGCAGGCTCAACGTCTTCAAATAGTAGTCCAGTTCCCGCTCATTGTAGTTATTGAAAATATCGGCATCCCGGTTATTCAGCGAAAGGTTATCCAGTTGTAAAGCACTACGGGTATTTTCAATGTAAAAGCGCCTCCGGTACGTCTTGATGGGGACTTTGGTCCCATTTTGTTCCTGCAACAACTGAACTTCCAGATAATAGGTATTGGTTTTATACTGGCTGATGTCGATTCGCTCGGTAAATGAAGCTGTGCCTTCCCGGTTCCGGACCCTTCCCAATGAACTGATACTTTTTTCCCTTTCCTGAATCACGTTATTGTTCAGGAGAATCTGATACCTAAAGAAAAAGGCGCCGTTCCGGTTTTGGATTTTGTCCAGGTTATTCCAATCCTGAAAAGCAATGATATAGGCCTGGTTGACAAAAACGTCATTATTTACCTGAACCTGGACAGACCGGCCTCTGAAACCTGCACGTCGTCCGGCTCCCCGGTCCTGGGTATTTCTGAGCCACTTAAGATCTGAGAAAAACACTTCACGTTCCGGGATCGGATCAAGGATAATCATACGGGAGGAACGGACGGGTTTGCCTTGCGGCATTTTTTTGTCCCTGGCCGATGCTTCAATGTTATAGATGCCCTCTTCCAACTGAATGATTTGGCTATGGAACAACTGGTAGGTTACATCCAGGCGGGCGGAGTCCTCGGCGTTCATGGGGCTTTCCCAATTCAAATCCTCCGCGTAAGAACGCACAAAGCTGCTATCACCCTGCTTCCGGAGGACCCAGGAAAGGGCGACCTCACCCCGATATTTTCCATCCACGCCCAATTGCTTACGGATGGAATTTTCATCCACCAGGAAGTTCAGTTCAACCGCGTGTTGAAACTGGCCTTGCCGGACAGCGTGAAAGCGCCCCACGTCCATGTAGAAAAGGAGGTCTGAGGATTGAGCAAAAAGACCCGAGGAAAGGAGGCAAGTAAAAAAGATAAAGGCAATTCTCATTCGCAATCATTGCTTTTGCCTAAATTAGCAGGCTCACACCGAATGTCAAAAAGAATCGCTTGTCTTCTGCATCTCTTCCCATATTTCCGATAGCCTACTTTCCCCCCGTACCCTGGTTTGCAGCGGCCGCCCAGCATGAGCGGATTGGCGTGGAAGTGTGCCAGCATTTTCGCAAACAGCAACTCACCAACCGGATGCACATCAAGATCACCAATCGGATCTTACCCTTAAGCATTCCGGTGGAGCGCAGGGGCACCACCAGTCCTATCCGTGAAAAAAAAATTTCATATGCTGAAGACTGGCGGGGTCATCATTGGAAAAGTTTGATCGCGAGCTATCGAAACTCTCCTTACTTCATGTATTATGAAGCCGAGCTATATGAGCTTTACCAACGAAAGCCTGTATTCTTGATGGATTGGCTGAGGGCCTGCCTGGAATGGAGTATCAAGCAGTTACGTTTGGACTTGGAAGTGGAAGAAACCACCTCCTTCAAACAGGTCATAGAAAAGGATTTCCGCCAGACCTTTGATCCAGGCCTGAAGCACTTACCCGAGAGCTTCGAAATTCGCAGCTACCCCCAAGTATTTGAGGGATTCACGCCGGGCCTGAGTATACTGGACTTACTAAATAACGAAGGTCCACAAAGTACAGCTCTGCTGAAAGCTTCGTGGACCAGGATTTGAGGAAAGCGGATATTAAGACTGGTCTTCTTCCCGAGAAGCAAGCAGGAGATTTATGACCTCAACGATGTGGGGATGTTTGAGGAAATAGTAAGAATGTTTACCCTGCCGCTTGGAAGCGAGAATTTGTTTTTCCTTGAGGATACTTAAATGTTGAGAAGCGACCGCCTGCTCTAAACCTAACGCAGAGTAAATCTGGGTTACGTTCATCCGGCGACCATCTTTCAACAAATCAATCATCGCCAAACGAACAGGATGGGCAATTGCCTTCAGACTAGCAGCAGTCTGTTCCAGCGTAACTTTATCCAGTTTGGACGAAATGAATTGCATGTGCGTTTATTAGTAGATGCTAAATTTCAACAATGCTGCAGAATTCAAGCATCTGATTATCAATCAGGACCAATATACAGTAATTTTATTAAACAAAACACATTCTTTGTTAAATTATAGGAAAACTTACATATCCTCGAAATGAAAATGGACCTCAGTGTCTCTCAGCCTAAGAATATTCGTACCTTTGTACCTAGATTTTAAAACATGGAGCAAGTACACTTTAACTCCATTGAGGAGGGAATTGCCGCACTACAAGCCGGCAATATGGTCATCCTTACCGATGGCACAGAAGCAGATAATGAGGGCGTATTACTGATGGCAGCCGAAGCCGTTACCGCGGAGTCGGTCAACTTCATGGCTACCCAGGGCGGGGGATTGATTTGTGCCCCATTGACCTCAGAGAGGTGTGAAGCCCTGGAGTTGGGATTGATGGCCGGTCCGCAAAGTGATCCGGACCAAACAGCCTTCACCGTTTCGGTTGATTATTTACATGATGGTTGTACCACAGGCATCTCGGCCAGAGATCGGGCCCGAACCATTCAGGCCCTGGTGGAAACCACATCCAAACATGACGATTTCAGTCGACCCGGGCATATCTTTCCCTTAATGGCCAAGGATGGGGGCGTTTTGCGTCGTGCCGGCCAAACGGAAGCGGCAGTAGATCTCGCCCAACTGGCAGGCTTCCAGGGGGCAGCTGCGATCGTAGAAATCATGGATGACGCAGGTGGAATTGGGCAACTTTCCTATTTGAAAAGCCTGGCGGATAAGTTTAGTCTCAAACTCATCACCATTGAAGACCTGATCAGTTATCGCCTTAAAAAGGAGTCCCTGATCAAAAAAGAAATAACGGTTGATATGCCCACCGAATTTGGGAACTTCCAAATGACGGCCTTCAAGCAAAAGAATAACGGTGACGTACACCTCGCCATGACCAAAGGAAGTTGGGAAGAAGACGAACCCATTCTGACCCGGGTCCACTCTTCCTGCATTACCGGAGATATCTTTGGCTCTTGTCGCTGTGATTGCGGTCCTCAGCTAGCCAAAGCTCTACAAATGGTAGAAGCGGAAGGCAAAGGCATGGTGCTGTACATGAACCAGGAAGGTCGTGGGATCGGGCTGGTCAATAAATTGCGTGCCTACAAGCTGCAGGAGATGGGCAGGGACACCGTAGAAGCCAACCTGGAATTGGGCTTTAAAATGGACGAGAGGGATTATGGCGTGGGCGCACAGATATTGCGGGCCATGGGCGTGAGGAAAATGCGCTTGATGACCAATAATCCCACCAAGCGAGCAGGGCTGATCGGCTATGGGCTGGAAATTGTGGAAAATGTGCCCATCGAAATCCCTGCTAATCCCCATAACGAGGCATATCTCCTCACCAAAAAACTGAAAATGGGCCACAATATTCTGGCTCAATCTCCTGCTGAAGGGGAAACTTCTTAGGCCTTTTTTCCGATACATGCGCAAACCCAGCCTCTCCCCCAGCCTATGGGTATTCCTGTTTACGGCAGGTGTAGGGATGATGCTTTGGCTGTTTGGTAACCAGAAAGGGAGCCTGGAGAGTCTCTATCCTCTGGATGATAGTTACATCCATCTGGCCATGGCACAGCATTTGGTATCCGAAGGCGTCTGGGCTCCGGCAGGTGAGCATTTTCAAGGCGCTTCTTCCTCTCCGCTGTATACCCTGCTGCTCAGTTTACTGGTGGGATGGCTGGGACAAGCCAGCGGACTGATCCTCAACCTGCTATTCCTGGGAGGCATCTTTTTCCTCCTCAACCGGCATTTTTCGGCGGAAGGCTTTCAGCAGAGACAGCAGTACCCTATCCTCCTGGCTTTGTTAATCACCACTCCGCTATACCTCTTACCCTTATGGGGCATGGAGCATGTTGGCCACATCCTGGCCTGCCTCTGGCTGTTTTTGGAGGCCGGAAAGTGTTTAGCAAAAAGCCCGGAAGGTTGGCCCTGGTCCCTCTGGCTATCGGCCATGGTAGCCGTCGGATTTCGCTACGAGAGTTTGTTCCTGATAGCAGGCTTGGGCTTGGTGATGTTATGGAAGGCGGACAAAAAACGCCTGTTACAGGCGCTGGGCCTGGGCCTGTTCGCAGGGTTGCCAGTCCTGGCATATGGCTTTATCTCTCTCTGGCAGGGGAACGCCTTTTTGCCTAATTCACTTATCGCTAAGTCTTACCTGCCAGAATTATCCCTGGCAAGCTTGAGTTTTGTGCTTCGGCAAGCCCTGGACAAAATCCTCGACCAGCCTTTTGTCTTATCCATTGCTTTTTTCCTCTGTTCCGCCTGGTGGATCAATAGAAAAAAGCCGCAGGCAGTTATGCTAAAGCTTAGTCTGGCTGGCTTAATAGGCTTTCTGTTTCATCTCTTGCTGGCTCAGTTTGGCGGGGTCCGCTATGAGGCTTATTTGGTCTTCTTAAGCGTGTACTTATTAGGGATGACCTGGACAAAAACGGAGGAAATATCCTGGG
>JBCBGC010000180.1:0-12590 GCA_038527215.1 Bacteroidota bacterium | reverse complement strand
CAATATCTGGGATACATTCATTTGTTGAGTGGGCAGGTAGATTCAGCACAATTTTATCAAGCGTTAAATCTCAGGGATGTGCGCAGGTCAGTGCAAAAATTTCCAAGCTCAGGCAAGGTTATGTCAAACCTCGCGATTGCCTATGGGAAAATGGGAGAGATATTCATGCGAAAGATGGTCTATGATTCTGCTCTCTCCTACTTCCATGCAAACGCCAGCATCATGGATTCTCTGCTAACCAAACTCCCTAAGGAACCGGTTTATCTGGACGATATGACTTCAGCCTGGGTAGCTTTAGGAGATGCCTTTAATACCATAGGCCGGACCGACTCTTCGCTTTTTTACTTCCGCAAAGGCTTGGCTACCGCTACTTCTCTTCATAAGCTATTTCCTCAGTCTATTGATTTTCAAGATGAATTAGCGCTTACCTATGAAAGAATGGGCGATCTAAAGTGGAAGATGGGCCAGTTAGATAGTGCGCTTTATTTTTTCAAGGCTGACCTCTCCCTCTCCCAAATCCTTCACCAGGAATATCCGGCTAATATCAGGTTTCAAAATCTCCTGGCTAATGCTTTACAAAAATCGGGGGAAATACACAGCATTCAAGGGCACGCTGATTCGGCTTTAGTTTATGCCTACCAAGATTACAAGCTTTGCAAAAAAATTGTCCAAAAAACACCTCAGAACCTAACCTTTCAATTTGACCTGGCTGGATCGGCCGGCACGCTGGGAAGATTTTTCTTAGACGATTTCAATCTTGATTCTGCCTCCAAATATTTCATAGAGGATTATGCTATTATGGAAAGCCTGTATGATTCTTTTCCGGACCATGCTGTGGTGGTGGAGGGATTGGTGAATTCAGCAAATAATTTAGGGATCGTTGCTACTTACCAGGAAGATAATGCTCGGGCCATAGCCTATCACAAAAAGGCATTTCGGCTCTGTAGCAATCTGGCGGCACGCAATCCATCAGTCCTGACCCATAAAGCTTCCATATCTGTCTCTGCCTCCTACATAGGCAATATTTTCGCAGTGAACGGCACCTATGATTCTGCCATTTACTATTACTCCTTTATCAAAGTATATAGTCAGGAATTAGCATCCTTAGACTCAACCAACATCACCTATCATTTTCATTATGCGGCTTCCTTACAATTAATCGGGGATGTCTATTATCAAACCCAGGATTACGAGCAGGCCAAAGATATTTATAAGGAAGGAATCGGCGCTTTTATGACCCTTAGGCGTCTTTCGCCCCTAACCCTTGAATATGCTCGCGGTCTTTTTATTGTTCAACAAAACCTTGGGAAAACCTTTGCAAGATTAGGCGTCTTGGATTCAGCTTCTCATTATTTGCGCATCGCCCAGAAGACGATTCTATCCCTTTCGGAAGCCTTCCCAGAAAATAAGGAGCTAACCTCATCGGTGGTGGCCAGCCTATACGATATCCATGAGTATTATGGCTTACAGGAACAAGATTTTGAGCAAGCCAGGCAATATCTGGATGAAGCTGAGAAGGTCCAGGCTCAATTAGCCGAAGCCGTGCCCGATTATATGGCTTATCAGCAAGACCTGGCTTTCCTTCGAGAAAAACAGCAACAGCTAGCCTTCCCTAGCATTTATCTTCTCTTAACGAAGATTACCTACGAAGCAGATACCCTAACCATGTATGGGCTTTTCGCCCAACTGGCTGATTCCTTAAAGAAGGAGATAGCGCATTATCCCCACGGAAAGGAAAAACTAACAGATGTGCTGAACGAGAAGGCCTGGCTGGGAATGTTTCTAGGAAAATTAAAAGAGAGCGAGGTTGATCTCTTAGAGGTTCTCGCTATGAATGCAGATCAAGACGCAGCCCGCGCCAGATTAGCCCTTGTACACCTTGCATTAGGCCAATATAAAAGGGCCAAAGAAATCTGTCAAACGCACATGGACGAGCCTTTTGGAGACCATGAGCAGGACCTCCTCTTTAAAGAAGTATGCCTAAAAGACCTCGACGCCCTCGAAAGAGCCGGCGCCATCCCTCCTAAGCGTAAAAAGGACGTAGCCAAAATTCGCAAGCTCCTAGGCCCTTGAGCCTGGAGCCTTCTCTGCTGAAATAAAGATCATTCTTTAATCCAGGTCATATGCGTTATCTTATCCTTTTCCTCCTCTGGACCCGCAGCCTCCTCCCCGCACAGACCGTCTACCAAGCCGGTCTCACCCGCGAGCTCAACTCCGGCAAGAAGCCGGTGCCTAATGTCTTTATAAAATTCGAAGATGCCGTCAATACCACCTCTGACGATGGAGGTAAGTTTCGGCTGGCCTTTCAGGGGAAGCAGGCCGGGGATGTGGCCTTTTTGGAGGAGATCAAGAAGCAGGGGTACGAGGTGGTGAATGAGAAGGAGTTGGAGATTACACAAATATCGAAAAATGGGAAACTTACTTATGATATTATTCTGGCCAGGATTGGGGTCATTGCCGAAACTCGAGCCCAATACTATGGGGTTTCCCTGGCCAAACTACAAGAAGGATATGCCCGGGAGAAAGCTCGTCTGAAAAAAGCCCTGCAGGAATCAGAAATAGAAAAGGCTGCTTTTTTTGTTCAATTAACAGCCCTGGAAAATCAGCTGAATGCCCAACAAGCCAGTCTTACAGAACTCTCAGAGCAATTTGCGAGGGTAAATTTTGACGATGTGGGTCAGCTTTACCAGGATGCGCTGCGTTTTTTTCAGGAAGGGAAAATCGATTCCTGTAAACAACTGCTCCAGCAAGCTGATTTGCTACAGAGAACCAGTAATCGGCTTGAGGAAAGGGCGCGGATACAGATGGCCCGGGATGAAATAGAGGAACAAGAGGCGGCAAACGAAGCCGGACTACAGGAAGACATCAAGCTCATCTTGTTACAAGCCCATACGCATCTGTTGGATTTTGAGATCAAAGAAGCTGAATCGCTCTATTTAAGGCTCATTGAACTAGACAGCACCAATATAGACTTACTGGAAGAGGTGGTAAATTTCTTTGAAACCACCCATCAGTATGAAAGGGCTGTTGCTGTCAACCAACAAATCCTAAACCTCCCGCACGCAGAGCCAAATCAAAGGGGACACGCCTATTCCATCATGGGCCGCCTGGCATTTGTTCAAGGGCAATTTGAACACGCTGCTACGATGTTTCGCAAAGGCATTAGCATCTCTCAATCGATCTTGCGTGATCCGAATCAACATGCAAATGAAGTTCTTTATCTAGGTGCAGCCTGTGAATACCTCGGCTATCTATATAAACAGAGCGGCCAATTAGATTCTGCGAAAATATATTTCGATCTGGGTATAAAAGAAATGATTCGACTGGTTGATAAATTTCCCACCTCAGCCACGATGACAGCAAGCCTGGGCAGCTTTTACCAAAAGCTGGGGGAATTCTTTGAGGAAAAGGGCCAATTCGATTCAGCCCTTTATTACTTCTATGCCTATGGGGAAATCATGGATTCACTGGTTCAGCTTCCCTCCAGGAAACCGGCTTTTATAAATAATCTGGTCTCAGCCTGGATTAGTCTGGGAGATATCTATGCTGCCCTCGGACAATCTGATTCAAGCCTTTATTATTATCGAAAAAGCGTACGTAGCTCAACCTTCCTCAGCGAACAATTTCCGCTATCCGTTTATTTTCTGAAAGATTTGACAATTAGTTATGAACGCATGGGGGATTTTCATGGGAGACTCGGACAACTGGATAGCGCCTTATCTTTTTACCGGAAAAATCAGCGTATTGCTTTAAAATTATATGAAGAATATCCCACCAATATTTCCTTCCAGAATATTTTTGCCAATTCGGTACAAAAAGCTGCAGTCATCCATATGAATCTCGGCCAGTTGGATTCTGCCCTGGTGTATTCCTATCAGGATTATCATCTTTGCCGCAATATCGTAGCCAACTCACCTGATAACCTCAACTTTCAGTATGATCTTGCGGGTGCTGCCAACACCCTGGGAAGAATTTATTATGATTTACCTAATCTTGATTCTGCGTTAACCTATTTTTCGCAGGATTATGCCTTGCTTTTGGCCTTGCATGATTCCTTTCCTGAGAATACCCTCCTTAGCGTAGGTCTCACAGCCTCAGCAAATTCTATGGGGCAGGTAGTTTCTCTTTTAGGGGACGATGATACAGCCATGGATTATTTCCGGCAAGCCTATGCGCTTGGCAAGCGCTTGGCTTCGGAGCAGCCCGAGGTCTCAGATCACCAATCCTCTGTGTCCATTACCTCGGCCCAAATGGGGACGATTTTCGAAAGGCAACATCACCTCGATTCTGCCATTTATTATTATCAGATCATCAGAAACAACAGCAAAGCTTTGTGGACAAGGGATTCAAGTAATCTATTACACCCCTACCATTATGGCGCCTCCTTACAATTGTTGGGAGATCTTTATTTCACTTCAAAGCGGTTTGAGAAAGCGAAAAATACCCGCATAGAGGGAGAACAGTTGTTCCAGACCCTGCTTAGGCTGTCTCCCCAAACCCTTGATTACTCGATAGGGGTATTCATCTTCCGGAACAATTTAGGTGAATCATATGATGTCCTGGACCAGCCAGATTCTGCCCTTTATTACCTGGAGCTAGCACAAGCAACGGTTCAATCTCTCGGTGAAACTTTGCCGGATAATAATGAGATCAAGTCGATGTTTATTGAAAATTATTTTCATTTTCATGAGCATTTTTGTCGTCAGGCATGGGAGATCGAGAAGGCCAAATACTACCTTGAAGAAGCCATTAGATTACAGCGTGAATTGGTAGCTGTATCCCCTAATAATGTCGGCTATCTCGAAAACCTTGCCCATTATGAGGCAATAAAAGGGGAGATGGCTTTCCCGTCTGTTTTCTATCTATTGAATCAGATCAAAAATGAAGATGATACCCTTCGATTATACGAGCTACATATAAGTCTGATTGATACCCTGGCCAGGCTCGTAGAGGTCTATCCCGATGGAAAAGCAAAGCTGAGTGAATATACCAACACCAAGGGATGGCTCGGCATGTTCCTCTCCAAATTCAGCTCCAGCAAAAAAGACTTCGAAGCATCGCTGAAGCTCAACCCTACCTATCATTTTCCGCTGGCTAATCAAGCACACATTGAATTGCTGCTAGGCAATTTCAAATCAGCCAAAAGACTTTATCTGGCCCGGAAGGACCGGGCATTTGAAGATCAGTCAGGAAGAAGTTACCGAGACGTGTTTCTGGAAAACCTGGACCTTTTTGAAAATGCAGGGATCATCCCCGAAGCTCGAAAAAAGGATGTGAGTAAAATCAGAAAATTGCTAGCAGATTAATTAACAGGACAAAAAGCCTTCGGTTAGGCAGACAAATTCGGCAACCTACTTTTACCCTAAAATTCCGTCTATGTTGCGTGCTATCTCCTTATTCCTTTTCTGTTGGGGGTGTACCTACCTTACGGCCCAGACCCTCTACCAAGCCGGTCTCACCCGCGAGCTCAACTCCGGCAAAAAACCGGTCCCCAATGTCTTTATCAAGTTTGAAGATGCGGTCAATACCACCTCAGATGATGGGGGGCAGTTTCGGCTGGCCTTTCAGGGGAAGCAGGCGGGAGATGCCATTTTTCTAGAAAAAATCACTAAGGCAGGCTATGAGATTGTCAACCAGCAGGAGCTAGAGATTACCCAGGCTACCCGCAGCGGAAAACTCAGCGCGGACATTATTCTGGCCAGGGTGGGACAGGTAGACGCCATGCGCGCCCAGTACTTCCAGGTATCTCTGCAAGCCCTTGAAGCGGGTTACCGCCGAGAAAAAGAGGCCCTAAAGACCCAACTAAAACAGTCTGCTATTCAACAGGAAGCCTTTTTTACGCAGATCAACCAGCTGAAGCAGCAAGTGGAACATCAACAACAGCATATCAAAACCCTGGCCGACCAATTCGCCAGGACTAATTTTGATGATGTCAGTGTTTTGTACAAAGAAGCGCTCACCCTTTTTCAGCAAGGCAAGATTGATTCCTGCAAACTGCTCCTCATCAATGCCAACCTACTGAGCCGAACCAAAGGGCGGCTTCAAGAGCGGGAACGGATCAGACAAGTGCGTACCCGGGCAGATGAGGATGAAGCAGCGAATGAAGCAGGTATCAAGGAGGATATGCAGGCGCTGCTGCTGCAGGCCCAAACCCACCTGCTGGACTTCGAATTCTCCTCAGCAACGGCCATCTATGACCAATTGCTGCTCCTCGATAGCACTGATTTGGAAATCTTAGGTACCGCTGCTTCCTTTTTCCTCACTCAACATCGCTACCAAAAAGCCCAGGACATCTACCGAAAAATGCTGGATCATCCAGCAGCAGGGCTTCGGCAAAAAGCAGATATCTGGATAAAACTGGGCAAAATTGCCCGTCAAACCCAGCGGCTTTCCATCGCGCTGGAATCATTTTCCAAGGCCCGTCAACTATACGGAAGGCTGTTAGATGAGCAATCCACGCAAGGTGCATATGAACGGGGACTAGCCAATACCTACGTACAGCTAGGCTTGACTCACATGGCGCTGAACCAGCTTGAACAAGCCGAAATCAATTTCTCGCTTTACTATACCTTATCCCTTCAACAAATTCAAGCGGACCCGGAGAACCCGGAAAGAAAAAATACCCTGGCCTTAGCTTATCAATACCTGGCCGAAGTCTATCGTCCCAGCCAGCCCCTGGACTCCATTTTCCCCTATTTGCGTGAAAACAACCTACTCTTGCAGGAACTGCGCCTTTCCTTCCCGCTACATCCACCCTACAGCCTTAACCTTGCCATCAGCTATGCCCGGCTTGCAGAGGCTTTTTCCAGCCTGGGGCAGCTTGATTCTGCCTTCATTTTTCAACAAAAAAGTCACCGGATGTTTCTGGGGCTCCATCGCGCTTATCCGTTTCAGATTGAATACAAAAGAAACCTGGTGATTTCCGACCAATCTCTTGCCCATACTTTTAGTCAGATGGCCAACTTAGATTCAGCTTTTCACTACCTGAACCGGAGCATGGAGGGGGCCCGCCAACTGGTTGAGGATTTTCCCACTAACCTGACCTTCCAACACCACCTGGCGCTTGGTCATAGAAAACAAGGAGATTATAGGCTGGCGAAAGGCGATACCCAAGCGGCGCATACTGCCTATCAGCAGCATGCCCGTCTGATGGAAGAACTGTACCAAAAAGACCCGGAAAACATGGCCTCCAAAAATGAGCTGGCCATTGCCTATACCAATCTCGGGCGGGTCTATCAGGCCCTGGGACAGGCTGACTCTGCCCTGCATTTTCATCAAAAAAGAATCCTTTTGTCTCATAGCCTTTATCAGGCTACCCCTCAAAATCAAGACCTGAAAAATGGGTTAATGGTGGCCTATCAGAATCTGGGATTTGCCTACCAAAGGATGGGGAATCCAGATTCAGCCCTTGCGTATTTTCAACGCAGGTACCAATTCGCGAAAGCGCTCAGTGAAGCCAATCCGCTCAAGCCCGATGCCAAAAACAGTTTAGCCATTTCGCATCAGTTTCTGGCCTGGATATATGAACAACGGAAAGCATTTCCGCAAGCCAAAACGCACCTCGAGCAATTTCACCAAGTCTCCCAGGAGGTCTCCCAGGCACTGCCTGCCCATACCAAGTACAAAAACGATCTGGCTTTATCTCATCAACAGCTGGCGCTGTTCCATGCCAGATATCTGGGGGATTTGACTACTGCGAAGACTCACCTGAAACAGGCGCAGACCCTCTGGTCCGAGCTGCTCATCGCTGCCCCTAACGTGCAAGCATACCGGACTTCATCGCGAATTGTAAGCGTAAATCTATGGGAAGTAGCGGTCGCACACATCAAGGGCGAGCTTGAACTCACCACCGATACCCTGCAACGGTACCAATTGCTGGACACCCTGTCAGATAAAATAGCAGAACGCTTAGCAGAGGGTCCGAGCTTTCGACAAGAATTCGTGACGGTGCAGCTTGAAAAAGCCTGGTTCGGATTTTTTATCAGCAAATTCGCGGAGAATGAAGAAGATCTCCGGGCAGGCCTGAAATTATTCCCAGATCACAAATATCTGATTTCGAACCTTGCCCCTAGTCTTTTGTTTCAGGGAAAATTCGCAGAAGCACGCGCCTTATATGAACAATACCAGGCCCAAGCCTTTGGCGAGCCGGGGTACGAAACCTATCGGGACGCCTTCTTGGAAGATCTTGAGGTTTTCGAAAAAGCCGGGGTGATCCCTGCTAGCCTTCGGAAAGACGTAAGGAAAATCAGGAGGCTGCTGCGTCCCTGATCCTGGGGAGTCTGTTGTCCATGGTACCCAACAGCATCCTTCATGGCGCATCCAGCCTCAGGAAATCCATTCTTCCCTCAGAAAGATATATTCAGTATCTTTCCCTTACTCTTAAATTCCGTCCATGTTGCGTGCTATCTCCTTGCTCCTGTTTTGGTGGGGATGGACCTCCCTTACGGCTCAGGTTGTTTACCAATCTGGTATGACCCGCGAGCTCAACTCCGGCAAAAAGCCGGTCCCTAATGTCTTTATCAAGTTTGAAGATGCGGTCAACACCACTTCGGATGACCAGGGAAAATTCCGCCTGGCCTTCCAGGGCAAAAACCCCGGCGATGTCGCCTTTTTGTCCGAAATCTTCAAAGACGGCTACGAGGTAGTCAACCAAAAGGCCCTGGAAATCACCAAAATCTCCAGTGGTAAGCAGTTGGGGGAAGACATCATCCTGGCTCCCGTGGGAACCATCGCCGCGGCCCGCAAGCAATACTATCAAATCTCTGATCGGGCCTTGCACGCCAAATTTGCGGCTGAACGGGAAGCCCTCAAGCGGCAACTCCAAACGGCCAAACTCCAACAGGAAGCTTTTCTCCAACAAATCGGCAGCCTGGAAGAAGCTTATCGCTTACAGCAAGCCCGGCTGGCAGACTTGTCTGACCGCTTTGCCCGGGTAAATTTTGATGACGTGGAACCGCTATTTCAAGAAGCGCTTTCCTTTTTTCAGCAGGGAGAAATCAAGCAGGCCATCCAAATATTGGAATCTGCTAAGCTGGAAGAGCGGACCCAACAACTTCTGCGAGAAAAGCGAAGGATTGCCGATAGGGAAGCGGAATTAGCGGCGGACAAAATGGCTTTGCAAGCCGAAAAGGAGCAGCAACTAGCGGCCATTAAGCTGCTGGCAGATCTGTACAGCGTGAACTTCGAGATCGAAAAAGCCGAGGCGCAATATGATGCCCTGGTCCTGTTAGACAGCACAGACTTGACCATTATCCAAACGGCTGCCTTATTCTATTTTGAGCAGCACCGCTATGCCAAAGCCCAACGGCTGTATAAGCTGATCACTCAACATCCGGAAGCGGATCGGACGGAGAAGGCGAGTGCCTATGGCAACCTGGGCCTGCTAAGCAAAAAAACCGGGCAGTTAGCTGATGCTTTAGCGCAATATCTGCTGAGCCTGCGCATGTTGGATTCCCTTCCTGCTACCGATCTCAAACCCTTTCATACCTATTTACAGAGCATTACCTATCAAGATCTCAGTGATATCCACTGGGAAAGGGGAAACCCGGAGGCCGCCAATCAATACCGAAAAAAGGCCCTCTCTATCGCGCAAAAAGGCTACCAGCAAAGAGCTCAATATGCCCATTACCAGAACGTTCTCGCCAAAGCCTATGAACATCAGGCGGCCTATTTTGATGAAATTGGAGCCATTGATTCCGCACACTATTATTATCGCCTGGCTCATCAGGTATCGGAGGAGATTCATCAGAACCATCCCAAAGACCCCTTCTTTCTGGAAGCCCTGGCCATTTCCTTTAGCCATTTGGGGCGACTTTCTACCTTGCGGGGAGAGCTCGACTCCGCCTTGCATTTTTTTCGTAAAGACTTCCATATTTCCCGTAACCTACGCCAAACCTACCCCCATCAGATTGACTATGCCGCCAACCTTGCCTTGAGTCAGCAGGACCTGGGCAGAACCTATCGAGACCTTGGGTTGATTGATTCGGCACGGGAGGTATTAAGCGCATCCGTGGTTCTGCATGAGGAGTTATATCAGACTTTCCCGGCTAACTTGAAATTCTCCAAGGGCCTGGGCAATGCCTATGAACGATTGGGGTCGCTCTATGAGGTAACCGGTCAACTGGACACCGCTTTGTCCTACTATCAACAGGACCTGACCCTTTATCAGCTCCTGAATGATCAGCATCCCGATCAGGTTGAAACCAGGTTGAATCTGGCTATTTCTTATCAGAAAGTAGGATTTACCTTTAAGAATCTGGGAAAACTAGATTCCGCCCAACAGTACTTCCAACAATCCTTGCACCTCAAAGAACCGCTCTACCAACAGTTTCCGGATCAGGTAGCTTACCAGGATGGGCTCGCGATTACGCTTCAGTTCATTGGAGATGTGTTTTATGAACAAGCGCAGCTTGATTCTGCCCTCCATTATTATCTGCGTTTCGCTCGCCTCAAGGAAGAACTACGAGACCGGGCACCGGAAATAGTGGATTATCAGAATGGATTGGCGATTGCCTATGGAAAAATCGGGAGGCTTTATGCGGATGTGGGCGCAATGACCGATGCCCTGGGGTGGTATCAAAAAAGGGCTCAGATCAGCCAACAGTTGTACCAATCCTACCCCTCTGAGCCAGACCTGAAATTGACCCACGCTAACTCTCATCAACTTCTGGGGATCATTTACACCCGCTTACAGGAGGCTGACAGCGCCCAGTTCCATTTAACAGCTTATCAGAGTTTAGCCTTCGAACTCAGCCGGGATTTCCCGGATCAAGTGGCTTATCAACAGGCTTTACGAGGCGCTTACGTCAAACTGGGAGATTTTTACAAAACGGACCAACAGGGTGATAGTGCCTTAAAATATTATCAGTTGAATTTCGCGGTCTGTCAGCAACTCTCTGCTGAATTTCCGGATAATGTGGGCATTGCTTACCCCTATGCGCAATCCATCGGCAAACTGGCCGAGGCCTATGCCTTGACTGGTCAATTTGATCAGGCCCGCAAGGCATACCAAAACCAAATTCAGGTATTTTTAGCCTTTCGGGAAACTTATCCTCAGAATACCCGATTTACCATTGCCCAGATTCTTTCGCATGGCAATTTTGGGGCATTTTATGGGACCTACCAGTCGGATGTTGAGGCGGCCAAAGCTCAATACCAGGAAGCCCTCGAGCTGGCTAATTTATTACTAGAAAAAAGACCCAACTTCCAGCCCCTGACGGCCTACATAGATCATCTAGAACTTAGCCTCCAACAGCTGGAACATCCTGCTATCTCCGAACTGGAAGCCGAAATACAAGCCACCGAAGCCCTCTCAGGTAAATATCAGCTTCAGGCAGTCTTGTGTGACAGCTTACGACAGATGGCTCAGGTGCACCCAGCCTTCCAACTCAGATTGGGGGAAGCCCTGAACCAAAAAGCCTGGTGGGGCTTAAGCCTCGGCCACTACCAGCAAAGTGAACTAGATAGTCGGGAAGCCATGAGTTTGAAACTTCCCGGCTCGGATGCGCATCTTAACCTCATCCTGGCCTTACTTTATCAGGAAAAAATCCGGGAAGCCAAACAAATGTACCGCCGCTATCTGGACCGCTCGGCGGAAAAACCAGATGCGCCCCTTTTCTCAGAAGACTTCCTAACAGAACTGTCTGCCATGCAAGCGGACGGCAAGCTCCCCAAGGCAGTCCGCAGGGAAGCGGAAAAAATCCGTCGCCAATTGGAAAAATAATCCAAGGTGATGACCTTTTGGCCCTTCCCTCGTTTTAGAGAAAAAGCCTAGCCTATGCGTACATCCGTATTGTTCCTTCTGACTTGCTTGTTTGTTGCCTGCCAACCAGAATCCCCTGCCCCCACTGATCCACCTTCTATGCGGGTCCAAATCACAGGTGAACCAGAGGTGGCTTTTTCAGATTTTAGCGGGGAGATCAATACGGATTACGAAACCAGCAAGCTCGTTAAGGCTAGCTTTTCGGCCACCAACGAACAAGGCGATACTACCTTGACCATTACCCTGGATGACCAGGACGAAAACGCCTTTCCCTTTCGGGATGCCCTCCCCTTCAAACTCGAACCCGGTAGTCTGGCCAAGGCGACCTTTACCTACCTTAGAGGCGTAGAAGAAGTCATTGGCTTGTCAGGAGAAATCCTCGTTACGGATTTTGAAAGAGGCCGGGTAGATGGGCAAGATGTCATGTATCTGTCCGGCACCATGGCCGTGAATACCACCTTCAATCCGCTCATTGGACTCTTTGCCAACCTCCCCTTGCGCTGTGGGGAATGTGAGTAAACCTTATTCAGTAGCCAGAATCTCCAGCACCACACTGCTGCGGCTGGCCGACACATCTGGATTAAAACCCACCTCCATCAAAAATTGCCCACTGTAGACCTGATCAAAATCGACTGGGGAAGTGGTCCCTGGAAACAAATTCAGTTCCCGAATCCGGTAGGTTTTCTGCGGATCTAATCCCTGGAAGCGCAAGGGCTCATGTGAATAATTCAACCGCCAGCGCGGCTCTACCAGGTAGCCAAACAAAACAGATCGCCTTTGGTCTGGCTGCACAAACTGGAAAGCAGCATAAGGATGCTCATAAGGGCTC
>JBCBGC010000179.1:0-12618 GCA_038527215.1 Bacteroidota bacterium | reverse complement strand
CATCGTTGTCGAAGTCGACAAAGATGGCATGAAAGACTTGTTCGTCTCCAATGGAATCCCCAAACGCATGAATGATATGGACTATATCAACTTCATGGCTAACGATGATATCCAATGGAGAATTCGTACCAAAAATATGGAGGAAGGAGATTTAGGGGTGATTGAAAAAATGCCCGAAATCAAGCTGCCCAATAAATTTTTCCGCAATGCGGGCCAGTACCGTTTTCAGGACCTGGCTTCCACGGTAGAGAACAACCTGCAGACCTATTCCAATGGGGCCATCTATGCCGATCTGGATAATGATGGCGACCTCGATATCGTGGTAAATAACATTGATGCGCCCGCCTCTGTATACGAAAACCTGCACCAGGCAGAAAAAAGAGATCATATGTCGCTGGTCCTGCATGGATCGCCTACCAACCGCAATGCCATCGGTGCCCGGGTCTTGGTTTACAGTGGAGAGGAAGTGAGGCTGTATGAAAAATACCCGGTCAAGGGCTTCCAGTCGAGCATGGAAATCCCATTGCACATCGGTCTGGGGTCCACGCCCATTGATTCCATCTTCCTGATCTGGCCAGATCGCAGCTATCAGCAGCTTGATCCCACAGCCCTGGACCAGGAGCTTTATTATCCCATGGATATCCCTGCTTTTGATTTTGCCCGTCTCCATCAAAAGGAGGACCACGGATTCCAGGCAGCAGATATCACTGAATCCACCGGAATTGTCTTCCAACATGAAGAGAATCCCTTTGTGGAGTTCAACCGGGAACCGCTGATCCCTCATATGACTTCCGCTGAAGGGCCTGCCCTGGCCGTGGGGGATATCAATGGCGACGGATTGGATGATGTATTTATCGGTGGAGCCAAAAGAACGCAGTCAGCCGTATTTGTGCAGGGAGAAGGGGGATATTTCCAGGAATTGCCCCAACCTGCCTTAGAAGCCGATAGTGTGTTTGAAGATGTGGATGCGGTTTTTGCGGACGTCAATAAAGATGGACATGCGGATTTGTTGATTGCCTCAGGTGGAAACGAATATTTTTACAAAGAACGCTACCTGTTTCCCCGGGTCTACCTCAACGATGGCAATGGACGCTTTCAAGCCAAGCCTGATGCTTTTGACAGCTTGTTGATCACGGCTTCCTGTATCCTGCCCTATGACTTCACCGGGGATGGGCATCTGGACCTTTTCATCGGCGGAAGAGCGGTATCCTGGGCCTATGGAGAAGCAGCTCCCTCCTTCCTGCTGGTCAACGATGGGACTGGGAAATTTACGGACGAAACGGCCAGCCGGGCCAAGGAGCTGGTCAAAGTAGGCTTGGTGAAAAATGCCAGCTGGGGAGACCTGGATGGAGACCAGGACCAGGATTTGATGCTGGCCATGGAATGGGATGAAATCCTGGCATTTGAAAACAAGAATGGCAAATTTTCGAAAGTATCGCTTTCCAACGGCAAAAAAGGCTGGTGGAATTTTGTTGAGCCTGTAGACGTAGATGGAGACGGCGATCTGGATTTGTTGGCGGGGAACTTAGGCCTCAATGCACGCCTGAAAGCCAGCGATAAGGAACCCATTCGCATGTATTTCAACGACTTTGATGGCAATGGCCGCCGGGAGCAAATTTTGACCTATTACCTGCAAGGCCGCGAAATCCCTTTTGCCAATAAGGTGGAGATGGAGAAGCAACTTCCTGACGTGAAAAGAAAATTCCTGTTCGCAGCGGATTTTGCCAAGGCGAAGGTGGAAGATATCGTAGACCTCAAAAAGTTGAAAGAGGGAGAAACCCTGGAAGCCAACTATTTTTCCAATGCGCTCCTGATTAATGACGGTAATTGGAATTTTACCCTCAAGGCTTTGCCTTACGATGCGCAGCATACCCCTTTGAAGGATGCCTTGGTGCGCGATGTGAATAAAGACGGTCATCCCGACTTGATTGTCGGAGGCAATTTTTATGAAAATAATATTCAGATGGGCCGCTACGATGCGGATTATGGTTCTGTTCTGTTGAATGACGGGGCAGGTAATTTTAGCCGTGTATCCCTGGGAGAGGTGATCATTAAAGGTCAAACCCGGCAGATCAAACCTATCAGCATAGGTGGCGTCGAATCGGTGATTTTTGCCAGAAACAATGCGACGCCGGTGATTGTGAATCTTAGATGATTGTCGTAAATTATTTTTTGACAAATAAGTAGGAATGGCCAGCATGGCAACATACAAAAAAGCTGTAGTTTTCTCCTGTCTGCCAACAGGGAAGATGAACAAGATATTCAGCTTTCGTTAGCACAATTATTAACCCTTCCTATGTCAAGCAA
Source organism: Bacteroidota bacterium (assembly GCA_038527215.1). Classification (GTDB taxonomy): domain Bacteria; phylum Bacteroidota; class Bacteroidia; order J057; family J057; genus JAWPMV01. The sequence goes on along the minus strand of JBCBGC010000179.1, from coordinate 10,311 downwards.
ACAACCCATTTGGAAGAAACACAGCCTGATTCCAGCCTTGCTGGTTATGGCTTTCCTTTCCGGCTGCCTCAGCACCGATCCGCCAACCCCTCGTGAACAACTCCGGGGAGAAATTCTCCAGTTTCAGGCAGACCCTGAAACGGCTGGCTATGGCTTTCTGGCCAATGCCTACGAAATGATCAACTCTTTGCATGACTACACCGGTATTTTCGCGATACAGGACGCTTCTACCGATGTAGCCATGGGGCACAAAAGCCCCGCCTGGGACGAAGGAGGGATTTGGGCCAACCTGCACCGCCACAGCTGGGGCTCAGGGAATGGAACTGTAGAGAAAGTATGGTCTGAATTGGTTACGGCCAAGGCGACCATTCAGGATGCCCAGATTATCTTTGATCTTTCAGAGGTCAATCCAGAAACCGATGCCATCCGGTATGAAGCAGCAGCCCTCCTTTCTCTGGTAGATTTTTATCTGATCGACCTTTTTGGGCAGGTGGTAGACCGAGATTCTCTCAAATCCCCCATCGTATACACCCGGGCAGAAGCGACGGACCGGGCTATCGAACGACTGGAAGATGCGATCCCCAAAATGGGCGATAAATATCGGTTTCAGGATGAGCGCATCCTTTTCCGGATGAATACCAATGCGGCCCGCATTCTCCTGGCTCGTCTTTACCTCAACCGAGGGGTATACAATGGAACAGGCAGCTTTGCCGAGTTGGACCTGGCCCGGGTTTTTACCCTTGGCAACGACATCATCAATACCTTCCAATACGACTTGGCCGATGATTACTGGGACAATTTCCGATTGGATAACCTCTCCCGTACTCAGGTGGATGATGAACTGGTCCTCACGACCTCTGTGGGGAGTTCCGGGCGCTATGCCAGCATCGTGTTGAACCAGCCTCATACACAGTCGGCCTGGGGTGGCTTTAGCACCATTGCGGAGTTCTATAATAGTTTTGATCCCAATGATCCCCGCTTCAAAGGTCCTCGGATTCCTGGTTTAAGCGCGCATTTAGGCTTTAATGTTGGGTATCAGCTCGACGACAATGGAGATACCCTGAGATATAGTGACGGAAGTCCGGTTTTTTACAATGCGGATGTCTCGCCTGACCCACAGGGATTGGCAGATGGGGCGCGGCCTATCAAGTATGAAACCAATCCCGATTCTCTCTTAAATGGACCTTCTGAGAATGTGCAGGTGATCTTTCGCCTGGCAGAGGGCTACCTGCTGCGTGCAGAAGCCCAGTTCCGGGACGGAAGAGTAGGGGAGGCCCTGACTACCATCAATACCTTAAGAAATAAGCGGGGAGTGCCTGCGCTTACCAGCCTGTCGGAAGAAGATATCTTACGAGAATATGGATATGAATTTTGGTGGGAAGGCCAGCGCCGGACCCATCTGATCCGCTTTGGGAAATTTTTGGAACCCTATCAAACCAGGCCCCAAAGCAGTCCCAGCGAGCGCCTGCTCTTTCCTATTCCGATTTCGGCTTTGGCTAGCAATCCATTTTTGCAACAAAACCCAGGCTATTAAGGCTTTTCCTTTGAGAATATGCCGTATTTTACTTTTAGATACCTACACCTCTAACGCTACTACTTATGCGTATATCCACCTTCATTCTTTTGTCCTGTCTGATAGCTCTGAGCAGTTGTAAAGTACGGGAAGGTAAATCTGCTGCCAAAACCGATAAATCAGCGGAAAACGCTACCCTGGTGAGGGAACCCAACCAGGTCATCGATCTGACTTCCCACCTCAAGCAAGTACCAGGACTCTATGTTTCCGGACAGGGACCCAATGCCTCTATCCGCATTCGGGGGAACGCTAGCCTGAAAACCTCTGGCTCACCTTTATTTGTCCTCAACGGCAACCAGATGAGCAGTTATCAGATGGTCTACAGCATGGTTCATCCCGCTCAGATTCGATCTGTTCAAGTGCTGAAAAATCCCTCTGACATTTCTTATTATGGGGTAAGAGGAGCTAATGGTGTCATCGTCATCCGCCTCAAAAAATAACCCTCACTTTATCACATGTGGCTTTCCTCAAGGCAAGGTATACCTTGAGGAAAGCCATTTTTTTTTTGACTATGCGAAACTTCATTGTCTTTTTGTTTTGTATGGCCATCCAGGGGATTACTGCCCAGGATCTGGCTACTTCCCCCTGGCACGTCCAGGCCACCGATATCAATCCGGACCAGTATTATGGGGTTACCATGGCCAACGGCATGGTAGGCCTCGTTTCTTCACCTGAACCTATGAAGGTCAATGCGGTGGTGCTAAATGGGGTATATGATTACTACCAACGCGGGCGCGTTTCCAACATCCTTCAGACCTTCAACCATGTCAACATGGATATGGTCATCGGAGGAACCCGGGTAGATGCTTCCAGCATGGAGAACTTTGCTCAAACCCTGGATATGAAAAAGGCGATTCTGACGACTTCTTTTTCTATCGGCGAAAAAGCGGAGGTTAGTCACCAGCTCATGTCCTTGCGCCATCTTCCCTTTACCTCCCTGAGTATAGTCTCCGTTACGGCTCGGGAAGACCTGGAACTGGAAGCGATCAGCGAAATTGAAGCGCCGAACCATCTGGCCGACGTCCGCAATTACTACGCCGAAGTTGACCGGCCTCACGTCAAAATTCCTCTGATGACTTCTGTGGGCCTGAGCCCTTCCGGGAACCTCAAGGTCGCCGCTTCTAACAGCTTCATTTTTGAAGAAGCTCATGGAGAAGAACCCGATATCATCCATGAGGACTGGGACTATAACCGCCACCTGGCCAAGTTTCGGAAAAGCCTAAAAGCCGGTGAAACCTATGTGTTTTCGGTGGTTTCCTCAGCGGTATCCAGTGTGCATTATCAGGACCCTCACAATGAAGCTGAACGCCTGAGCATTTTTGCGATGCTGGAAGGGCGGGAAAGGCTACTCAAACGCCATTTGGAGGCCTGGGAAGAGCTTTGGAAAAGCGATATCCAGATCAGCGGAAACCTGGAGGTGCAACGGGACGTCCGTTTTGCCCTTTACCATTTATACTCCTTTGCCCGGGAAGGCACCGCTTATTCTCTTTCTCCTATGGGGCTGTCCGGACTGGGGTACAATGGCCACGTATTTTGGGATACGGAACTCTGGATGTATCCTCCGCTCTTGGTTTTGCAGCCTGAAATTGCCCGCTCCTTGCTGGAATATCGTTTCGAGCGGCTGGAAATGGCCAAAAGAAATGCTTTTGCCCATGGATATAAAGGAGCCATGTTTCCCTGGGAGTCGGCGGATGATGGTTCTGAAGATACCCCTGTTTGGGCCTTGACCGGTCCTTTTCAGCACCATATTTCTGGCTGTGTGGGCTGGGCCTTTTGGAAGTATTATCAGGTGACCAAGGACAAAATCTGGTTGAGAGAACGAGGATATCCTATGCTAAAGGAAGTGGCTGATTTCTGGACCAGCAGGGTCGAAAGAAATGGCCCGGGACAATATGACATTAATAATGTAATCGGCGCGAACGAGTGGGAGGAAAACATTGATAACAATGCCTTCACCAATGGCATGGCCAAAACGGTGCTGGGATATGCCACCCAGGCAGCAGCAGAATTAGGCCTGGAGGCGGATCCAGATTGGGCCCATGTCGCCCAGAATATTCCGATTCTTGAATTTGAAGATGGCACCACCCGGGAGAACGCCACCTATGAGGGCGTAATGATCAAGCAAGCTGATGTGAACCTGTTGTCCTTTCCGCTGGATGTGATTCGGGACAAAAAGCAGCTGCAAAAGAACCTCACCTACTATGAGCAAAGAATGGCCCCCAATGGACCGGCTATGGGCTTTTCTGTGCTGGCGACCCTGCATGCCAGGGCGCAAAATATGGACAAGGCCGAAGGGCTTTTTTACCAAAGTTATCAACCAAACCGGGTGCCTCCTTTTGGGGTGATTTCCGAAACAGCAGGCGGGACCAATCCTTATTTTGCCACCGGAGCAGGCGGGATGCTGCAGGCTGTGATCCATGGATTTGGGGGGCTGGAAATAACCGATGAAGGGGTGATCCAACTCAAAAGCAAATTGCCAAGGAGTTGGGAGCGCATGAAGATTACAGGTGCTGGTGGAAAGGAAGAGAACTTCGAGGTGAAGAATTAGCCAAAACGGGGCGAATTGAGTAAATTTGTCGCTTGAAAAAGTGAAGAAATATGGCTCGTAAGACAATATTAAGCTATTTGATGATGGCACTGCTGGGCAGTCTGGGATGGATAGGGTGCGAACAGGCTTCCGGTACGGCTGGGGAAAGCTGGGAAGAAAAGGCAGATTATGCCACCCGGGTCGGCGATGCAAAACTGTATCATACGGCCATGCAGAAGCTGAGTGATATCGTGGTGTATGATATTTTCTCTCCGCCTGTGGCCAGCCGGGTGTATGCCTATCCCAATATTGCCGCCTATGAGGTAATGGCTCAGGGGAACCCCGCTTTCCAAAGCCTCAGTGGGCAGTTAAGAGATTTAGACAGCCCACCTGCGCCACCCGCTGATCAAGAGATCAGCTTTCCCATTGCTTCCCAGGAAGCCATGTTTGTGGTTGCCCGGGCGCTGATTTTTTCCCTGGACACCTTTGATGTGTTTACTGCGAAGCGACAGAAGATGTACCGCGAGATGGGGGTGCCTAAAGCTACCTATGAAGCCTCCATTGCCTATGGGCAAGCTATCGCCCAACATATTCTGAATTGGTCAAAGGGCGATAACTATGCCCAAACGCGGACCATGTCCCGCTATGAAGTAAGAGATGATGTAGCTGGCCGCTGGACGCCTACGCCTCCCAAGTTTATGGAGAGTATCGAACCTCACTGGAACAAAATCAGGCCTTTTATCATTGACTCTGCTACCCAGTTTGTGCCCCTAAGGCCGACGGCCTATAACATGAGCAAAGGGAGCCAGTTTTTCCGGGAGGTCATGGAGGTGTATGAAGTGGGCAATAATCTCACGGACGAGCAAGCGGAGATTGCTCGCTTTTGGGACTGTAATCCCTATGCAGTAAAGCAAGAGGGACACGCCATGTACGCGGTTAAAAAAATCACTCCGGGTGGGCACTGGATCGGCATTACCAAAATCGTGACCCAGATGAATGAGGACGATTGGATGCATACGGTTGAAGCCTATACCCGGGTATCCATCGCCCTGGCGGATGCTTTTATCAGTTGCTGGGATGAAAAGTATCGTTCCAACCTCATCCGACCCGAGACCGTGATCAACGAGCAAATCGATGATACCTGGATGCCCCTTTTGCAAACCCCTCCTTTTCCTGAATATACCAGTGGACATAGTGTAATCAGTACGGCTGCCGCCATGACGCTGACCGATCTCTATGGGGATAACTTTGCCTTTAACGATACCACCGAACTAGCCTATGGACTTCCGGCCCGCGCTTATACTTCCTTTATGAATGCGTCCAAGGAGGCGGCCATCAGCCGTTTATACGGCGGGATTCACTATATGCCGGCCATCGAAAACGGGGTAGCCCAGGGCGAAAAAGTGGGAGCCTATGTGGTGGAGCATCTTCAGACCCGGGTGGGGGAAGAAGATATGTCCATGAATTAGGGCTGAGCGGGGGCAAAATCCTTGCAGGAAGAGGATAAAAGTCTATATTGGAGATGTGAATGCGCCCTGGCGGTCAGCGGAAGCTTGATTGGCTGGAGAATAGACCCGAAAGGGGAAATATTTCGGTGGGAAGCGCATGTGCCTGGAGAAGGGAAAGAGACCTTCATGACTACTACTCAAATAATTGCTGATAAAGTTAACTACACCGGCTAGCCCCTGCGGCTATCCGGTGTTTACTTTTCATCCAAAACCTATTAAAACTATGCAACTACTTACTAACTGGGATGTGGGGATCATGCTCACCTATGCCGTGTTGATCATTGGCTATGGGCTGTACCGCGCCAAACGTAAGGACTCGGAAGAGTACTTTCTGGGGGGGCGGAGCATGATCTGGCCCGTGGTGGGAATCTCCCTCTTTGCCGCCAACATTTCCAGTTCTACCCTGGTGGGCCTGGCCAGTGATGCGTTCATGACGGACGTACACGTTTATAATTATGAGTGGGCCGCGGTCATTATTCTGATTTTCTTTGCGGTATTTTTCATGCCTTTTTATCTCCGGTCAAAAGTATACACCATGCCGGAATTCCTGGAGAGAAGGTATGATGCCCGTTCCCGATATTATTTTTCCTTTGTTACCCTGATCGCGAATATCATCGTGGATGCCGCTGCAGGTCTATATGTGGGCTTGCTGGTGCTCAAACCGATGCTTCCGGAAGGCTGGCCTACCTGGGTGGTCGTAGTGATTCTGGCCACTGCTGCGGCAGCTTATACCATTCCCGGTGGACTGTCATCGGTGATCCACACGGAAGTAATTCAAGCGGTGCTGCTGATTATTGGTTCTATCATCCTGACCTATTTTGCCTTCTCGGAGCTAGGCGGATGGGAAGGTCTGATCAGTGGGCTGGAAGGCATGAAGGACCACAGCATCGTGAATGGACAGACGCCGGATGAAATATTAAGTATGGTCCGACCGGCCTCGGATGAATATATGCCTTGGACCGGCTTGCTGATCGGGGTACCGATCCTGGGCTTTTACTTTTGGGCGACCAACCAATTTATGGTACAACGGGTATTGGGTGCCAAAGACCTGAACCACGGTCGCTGGGGAGCGCTTTTTGCGGGATTGTTGAAACTGCCCGTGATCTTTATCATGGTATTGCCTGGTCTGGCGGCTTTAGTCCTCTATAATGATCTGGATATTTCTTTCTTGAACTACTACACCCAGGGGGATGCGGGACCTGAGCTTTGTACCAACCTGGCCGATTGTCCGAACCAAACCTACCCGGTGCTGCTCTTTAAACTGTTGCCGACGGGTATGTTAGGGCTGGTACTAGCGAGTTTATTGGCGGCGATGATGTCTTCAGCATCCGCAACCTTTAACTCCGCCTCTACCTTGATCACCATGGACTTCATCACCAAGTTCCGGCCCAATATGACCAATGACCAGATCGTCCGGACTGGCCAGATCGCGACTGCGGTACTGGTGGTCCTGGCTGCAGCCTGGGCACCTCAGATTGAGAATTTTGGTTCCCTATTCGCTTACCTGCAACGGGTGATTGCTTATACCTGTCCGCCTGTGGTAGCGGTATTTATTCTGGGACTGTTCTGGAAAAGAGGCAATGGCAACGGAGCTATCGCCGGCCTGCTATCAGGATTTGCGGTGGCGATCTTCCTACTGGTACTGGAAGCCAGCGCTGAAGAGGGAGTGATCGGAGGTGATCCCAATAGCCTGATGACCGCGATGAACCAAATCCACTTCCTGCATAAAGCTGGCATCCTGCTGGTGATCTGTGCGGCTATTCAGATTGGCGTCAGCCTGGCTACCCCTCCTCAGAAGCCAGAGGAAATCCAGGATTACGTATGGACACCAGAGGTTTTCAAAGAAGATACCGAGTCCCTCAAAGGACTGCCTTGGTACCAGAACTACCGGATTCTTTCTATCCTGTTGCTTGTAGTTACCGTGATAGTGGTAGGGATGTTCATTTGATAAATCCCCTCCCATTACATTTTTCATAATGAGAAAAAGCCCTGTGCCATGGCACAGGGCTTTTTTTGCGTAAAACCATAAATCTGAAGAGGAGACATATGAAAATTTTGAAGTTTGTGAATAAATGCTCATATTTGGTCAACAGTGAATTGGTCAACCAATTTCCTGTTGACCAAAAAGAACGTTATGAGTGAATCATCGTTCCTGGATAGCTTCCAGGAGATTGTAATAGAAAGCCCGGTAGACAAGATCATTCGTCAGATAAGAACCTTGATTTCAGAGGGACATCTAAAGCCCGGGGATAAACTCCCACCGGAGAGAAAACTAGCTGACAAACTTGGTGTGAGCCGCGGATACATACGAGATGCCATTAGGAAACTGGAGTTTTATGGCATTCTCAGGACCATGCCTCAGAGTGGCACCGTGGTGGCGGGGATAGGCATTACTGCTTTGGAAGGTCTCATGAGCGATGTACTAAAAATGGATAACAGCGATTTCGCTTCCCTGGTGGAAACCAGAGTTATGCTAGAAGTAAACTCTGCCCGATTAGCTGCCGAACGTCGCACAGTAGACGACATTCTTCAGATTGAGAAAGCCTTACACGCTTATGAGAAGCTCGCCAATGTAGGGCAGCAGGCAGTAGAAGAAGATTTGATGTTCCATCTGGCTATTACAGATGCCAGCAAAAATTCGGTGCTCAAGTCACTGATGCTGATTATCACGCCGGATATCATCAACTGGTTCAACAAGTTGGACATTTGTAGCACCAAAGAGAAGGTCTACAAAGCTATGGAAGAGCACGAACGTATTTTAGAACATATCAAACAACAAGAACCTGAACAGGCAGCCGATGCCATGTTCCGACATCTCCAGGATGTACAAGCCTACAGCCTCGAATTAAAGAAGGACTAACCCATCAACCTTTAACCCCCTATTACTACTCAACATTCCTGATTTACACATCCAAGCCTTCATGTAGCGTTGACCTAATCTGAGCCATTCCTGGCTTATGATTGCCCCAAATATCTCCTCCCGGAGACGGGGATTTTAATGGCCAAAATTATGGCAAAATGTTGTCTTCAAAATAAAAAGACATACATCCGGCCGATGTATGTCCCTAATAAACTATAATCTTAAAATTATGACTACCAAACTACCCAAAAAAGCTAGCTTTTACAAAGCCTCCCTGGCTTGGATGCTAGCTTTCTTCGCGATCCTGGGTACAAGTACGCTTCAGGCGGAGAACCTGGAGGGTATCAAGATGGTGATCAGCGGAAAAGTTACGGCTAATGACAGTGGTGATCCACTGCCTAGCGCGACGGTCGTCGTTAAAGGAACCGCCCGGGGAACTTTGACAGATGATGCTGGTATGTACTCCATCGAAGCCAATGAAGGAGATGTCCTCCGCTTTTCTTATTTAGGCTATGCCGAAACCGAGGTAACGGTCGGCACTTCTGCTACAGTAAATGTATCCCTGGTACCCAGTGTGACCGACCTTGAAGAAGTGGTGGTCGTGGGATACGGAACCCAGAAAAAGTCTCACTTAACCGGTTCTATTTCTAAAGTTAAAAACGAGCAACTGGATCAAATTCCTATGAGCCGTATGGACGACGCATTGGTCGGTCAGGTGGCTGGGGTAAACATCCAGATGACCAACCCTGCGGCTGGTGAAGCGCCGGTGATCCGTGTCCGGGGCCAGGGCTCTATCTCCTTCGACTCCAATCCGTTGATCGTGGTAGATGGAATCGTTGTGGGTACGGACGCTGACTTCCTGTCCAGCCTGGATATGAACGATGTAGAGTCCATCGAAGTACTGAAAGATGCGGCTTCTTCCGCTATCTATGGTTCTCGTGGCGCCAATGGGATCATCATGATCACCACCAAGCAGGGCGTAGAAGGACCCGCCCAATTCTCCTACAATGCCTTTGTAGGATTCAAGTCGGTTCCTGCGAATGATTACCTAACCACGGTTGATGCCTGGGCAGATTTTGTTCGGGAAAATAACAATGGTGAACTGACTGATCGCATGAAATACATCGAGCAGCTGGGTACCTATACCGACTGGCAGGATGTGATGTTTGATGGCGGAACCATCCAAAGCCACTCTGTATCGGCTCGTGGTGGAACCAGAAACACCAAGTACCGTGCGTCCTTGAGTTACCTGAATGACGAAGGGGTACTGCTGACCGATAATTTTGAGAAAATCAACTTTCGCCTGAATCTGGATACCAAAGTACGCGAGCGAGTGAAGTTCGGCATCATGTTGAACCCTTCTCATATTGAACAAAGACGCTTTCCTATCGGTATTCATGACGCGGTACGTCAGCATGCCTGGCTGCCCCTTTATCTGGATGACCACACCATCAACTTCGTCAACCGCAACCGTGAAAATGGTCGCTGGGCTGATGCGCAGATTGGGGATTACGCCATGGAGCGGATGTTTGATGATTTCGATCTGGCTGCTGGGGTGCCTAGTACCGGGAGTGGTACAGACATCAGTGGAACTTCTAACCAAAGCGCCCTGGCAAAAGTCCTGGAAAGGGATCGCAGAAAATTCCAGACCAAGATCTACGCCAACGCTTATATGAATGTGGACATCACCGACGATCTCTTTTTCCGTCAGCGCGTGGGAGGAGACATTCGTTTCACCAAAAATACCCGTTGGGCAGGGGTGGAAGCTTCTCGCAACGGAGCCGGAGACTCTGAGTCTATCCTGCAGAATGCCAACCAGATTCACGCCATCTTTGAGAGTACC
>JBCBGC010000178.1:0-12693 GCA_038527215.1 Bacteroidota bacterium | reverse complement strand
ATTATAGTGGATAGTGCTCACGAAGGTATGGAAGTAGGAAGAACGGGCAGGTACTCCCTCCGTTTCAATCCTCATTATAGTGGATAGTGCTCACGAAGGACCTCAACCGTAGTCATACCCGTAGACCGTATCAGTTTCAATCCTCATTATAGTGGATAGTGCTCACGAAGCGCGTATCGCCTTACTCAATTCCGGGCGCTCGCCGGGGTTTCAATCCCCATTATAGTGGATAGTGCTCACGAAGTTGACCTTGGCCTGGGTCCGGGAAATTCTGGTATGTTTCAATCCTCATTATAGTGGATAGTGCTCACGAAGCTCCTCAGCGGACGTCCTAGGGCCTTTAGCAGGCTGTTTCAATCCTCATTATAGTGGATAGTGCTCACGAAGCGTTCAATCCGGCATAGCCAGCAACGTGGCATACTAGTTTCAATCCTCATTATAGTGGATAGTGCTCACGAAGCCGTGGTGATACTTAGCTTTCTGATAATCAGTGTGATACGTTGTATTTTTTTTGCCTGACTCAATGCTATTTCGTACGTCAAAGATCAATTTTGTTTCGTTTTTAGCTTTTTTGCGCAAGATTAAGTGGCTGATTATTAGCGTATTGGGTGCTATTTTTTAAGTTCTCTGTACAAATTGTCTACCGGCATAGGCTGTTAGCGCACACATAGGTTCCGGTAGGTACAATCTACGCATCTTTTTTTACGCTTAGTGGCTCGCGGGAAATAATTTTGCTGTACGATGCGCTCAATTTCACCGATGACCTTTTCTACAGCAAGGATATCTCCGCTTTCAATAGGGACTTCTACCACTTTGTTCTTGCTTCGGGTATAAATCAAAAATCCCTTTTTTACCGGCAACCCAAAAGTATGCTGAATCAGGAAAGCATAGCTTATGAGCTGCGTACGGTAGGTGTTATACACTCTATCCTGATACCGGGCAAACTTATAATCCAGAGGCGCTATTTCCCCATTGTTAAGCCATAGGACCTCATCTACCTCTCCCCGTAAGGGATCATGTCGCAGGTAGACATTAAGCTCTTTCTTCACGACTCCCAGCCGCTTACGTAGGTATTCGGTGTGCTGCCGAGCCTTGGCGGCATGCACTTCCCGGCCTTTGAGGACTTTAATATATTTTTCCGAATGTTGCGGGATACGCATGACGTGCTCAAAGTAGATAAATCTTGGGCAATACAGATATGAAATAAGGTGGGAGGGTGTCACATGCATAGCTAAAAGAATAGAGCTTTTACTTCATCTGTAATCAATTTTTTGTCAAAGGCCTGGCCCAGGAGTACGGTTTCCTGGAGCTCTTTTTTGTTCATCGGGAACAGGTACACCCGATCCGAATCCTGATCCATCAGATCTTCACATTGAATTTCAAGGCTATCTTTCTGGTTAGGCGTTAGGGTTCCCAAAAAGACCGAATACTGAACCCGATGTAGTCCCGCCTGTTTGCAGGCTTTGGCTATTTTGGTCCGGGCCTTGTCATCTTGTATATCGTACAGGACCCAACAAATCATAATTCTAACCAGCTTAATTCGGGTACTTTTTCTTCCGGCTTTTCCTGCCCTAGTAGCTGGTTGGCAAAGCGATGGGCATCAGTTTGCATCATATGCATGCGGGTCAGCCTCCTTCCTTTATAATAGACTTTTTCTTCCAGGGTATGATGGAAGTAAGCTTCTACCAGAGTAGGCTTTCCCTCTGGGCCTAGCGATACCCCTCGAGGTATCTGCTCAAACATGGCTTGGTTGACTTTCTTGCGGGAAAACAATTGAAACACGACCTTCTCCGCAAAAATCCGGTAAGGCTCGATGAAATCATAGACCATGCTTTTGTGGTTATAATCATCCCTATGCATAAATCCCACATAAGGATCTAGCCCGGCTGTGATCAGGGCTTTTTCCACTTGCCCATAAAGAATGCCATAAGCATAATTAAGGCAGGCGTTGAAAGGATCATGGGCCGGGCGACTGCTTCTGCCGTGAAACCTCCAGCGGTCCGGAATGGCCAGGCTGAGGGCTTCAAAGTAAGCCTTGCCCGCACTGCCTTCCCAGCCTCGGAAGGAAGGCCCTGCTCCTTCTATATTGATACTGCTATTGGTCTGTATCTGATGACTCATTTCCCCTATGCGGCTTATAGCTGCCCCCAACTCTTCTTTGAGCTTAGGCCGGTGCTTGAGCAGGCTAGCCAAAAAGTCCGCTTGGTGATCGAGTTTTTGCGTGAGCCAGGCCTTGATGGTATCTACTGCTAAGGGGCTGAGGCTGGCTTCCAATTGCCGCTTACGGATCCGGGTCGTACTACCTAATTTGGATTGCCAGACCCTGCCATAAGGATGGCCACCCGGTTCCAGGAACAGTAAATCTACCTGATGCTGCGTAGCCAGCGCTACGGCGTCTGTACTCAGGGCAGTCCCTTTAGAGAGGAGAATGCCTTTGACTTTATGGGCGGCAAACTGCCGTTTTTCGACCTGGCCGTTTAGTTTTCGACGAATTTCGAATAGGCCTTCCCAGACGTGGAGATAGGTGCCAGGAGTTTGAATGAATAAATGCATGGAGGTATTTTGGATGAAGAGTGGAAGTTAAGTGGGAAGGATGGTGCCAAAGCCACGACTGGAGAATTTGCCGATACCTAGCAGGGGCGGTAACTCCACATTGCAGACAAAAGAGCCTAAAAACCCCATCATGGATTGATTCTTCACCTGGACCGGGACTTTATGGAGTCGGGCGTTTACGAGGATTGGAGTGTCCAGTGAGGCGCCCATTTCCTTCAAGAACCCTACCAGTTGATTGCGCAGAATTTTTTCCAGAAAGTCGTGTTGATCCCGTCCCGATAAGGTCCGATAAAGCCGATAGTTCTTTTGATTAAGGCCCATCCAGGGGGTTTCCCATTTATAGCGGTGAAGTTTGGGCGACACATGCGGGGATATTTGCTCATTCTGTAGCTGCTTAGTGGAGAGCGGGTAGACTTGATCTTCTATCCGCAGTTCTTCCATTTTGAAAAAAAGCTCGTTCAGCAGTTGACTCCCTTGCTTGATCCCAATCAGATGAGCCGTTCGGTTCACCACCTTATACTGAACCATTGGATAGCGGTAAAGAGGGCTTCCATCATCAAAATGATTATGAAGCAGCGGTGATTGTTCCTGGAATAGCCGGCCGAAATATCCTCTCACCTTATGTCCGTCTCTGGTTTTGAGTTGCAAACCCGGAAAGGAAATGGTGGTGTAATCGGTACTGTGGTTGCTAGAAAGCGTGGGTGTTGCTTGATTCATAACCTGTATTTAGTTGGTAGTCAGTGGGGTAGTAGGAATAAAAGCCGGAGGGCTGCTCCAGGTAGGAAACATAAAACCCCATCTCTTTTTCTCCATCAAAATCTATGGTTTGCTGATCCCAGGGAATCGGGACATTGATCACATAGTCATAAAAGCTGGCCTTAAACCTTCTGAACTGACTCCGTTTCTGCCATGGTGTCAGATCCTCGCGTTGAAATAAGGCTTTATATTGTTCCCACACTGCCTGGGCTTGCTCGTTTAGCTGGATAAAGACCGACTCTGTCTTCCGCTCTTGAATGAATTCAAATTCTCCCAGCTGTTCGAACTCAAGGCGGAGCAGGTGTTCCAAAACGGAAGAATGAATGCTGCTGGCTTGCTTTTGGACTTCCTGAAAGTAAGCCTGAATCAAGTCCAGATACCCGGTCTCTGGGCAGGCTTGAGAATCAGCTAAAACCAGACGAGTTTTTTGGAGCAGTTCTGATCCGTATAATTTGCCATCTATGCGCAGGTGCTCTTCGATTTCATAGAGGAAAACCGGGGCGGCTTCCGGCTGATGAAAATATCGATTGGCGCGTCCTGCGGCCTGGATAATGGAGTCCATAGGAGCAATCACTCGGAAAATGGCATCAACAGAAATATCAACTCCGGCTTCAATCAGCTGGGTGGACACGATGATTTTTCTCTTTTTCCCTCCGGCCTTCCTGATCAGTTGAATGATGTTTTTTCTTTCGTAGGGGGTAATCAAGGTGGATAAAAAATATGCTTGCTCCTCTCCAAAGTGTTCTGTCACCCGCTGAAAACACGCCCTGGCGGACTTTTTGGTGTTGAGAATCACCAGGATATCCTTCTTTGGGTTAGTTCTCAGATAGGCAAGAATCGTTTCCAAAAAGTCTTCCCAGGCGATCTTTTGTGGGAGCTGATGCGCCAGGTGCGTTCGGTTAAAAAGGGGGGATTGAAAATATTGCTCATGATGAGGAATAAGCTCCTGTATTTCAGTGTGTGGATCAAAGATTAGCGGCTGGGTAGCCGACATGAAAATGAAGTAGGTGTTGAACATCCGACCTACGGCTTGAAAGGCAGCCCTAATCGCTGGCCATAATTTATAAGGGATGTTTTGTACTTCGTCCAACAGTACAACCGAATGAGCTAATTGAGGGAATTTGAGGATTTTGCTGTTGTCGTTGGTAAAAAAAAGTTCCAGGATTTGGACAAAGGTGGTAACCACCATTTCCGCTTCCCAGGTCTCGATCAGAAACTGACTTTTATCCGGGTCGAGATAGTCCTCTTGCTGTTTATAAATGGGTTCACTCAGGTGATGATGTTTTAGCAGGAGGGCAGAATTCTCTTCCCCTAGAATTTCTTGATATACCTCGTAATTCTGATCAATGATGGATGTAAAAGGAATGGCCAGGATGAGCTTGGCGGCCGGAATGTCTAGCCGCTCCCGTAGCGCAAGAGCGGCGGCCAGTGCGGTGATGGTCTTTCCCATACCGGTGGGCAGGCTGATCGAGTATAGATGTTGGTCGGGCCGGACTCGCTTAGGGAACTCTTCCAGCAAGGTGTTATAAGCCTGGTTTTTTAGGCGATTCAGATCTGTGGTTGGATGGTGAAAGCCTTTTTTACGACGAAAATTTTCTACCCGTTCCAACTTCCATCGTTCTGTACTCGCCGTAAGAGGTTTTTCGAAAATGACATCTCTTTTGTCCGACAATAGCAGGCTGCCGAACATAAATTGGAACAGGTAATGCCAGTCCGCTTTTGTTTCGATGGGTAAATCGGGAAACTTCTCGGAAAAAAAATCCATCTCCCAGAAGCTGGCCTTTTCCCAAAAGTTTCCGCTTTTGATAAGGCTCACAAAATCGGTCCAATTGTAAGAAAGACCAATGGGCTGGAGCAACTGGTCTAGCAAGGCCTGCATCACAGGGCCAGGTATAGCATCCACTTGCTTCTCTAAATCTTGGGCTTTCTCGGATGGGTAAAGCTCCTTATTAAAATCTCTCAATTTCCCATGATGGCGTCGGATCGCTACAAAGACATAGTATGGTAATAGCTCTGAGGCTACCTCCGGGATAGATTTTTTCTCCAGATATTGGGTCACGATTTCTGAAGCCAGAATCGCTGAAAGCAACGCATGGTGTTTGGGCCCGGTCAAAGGCTCCTCCGGATGGGCCAGATAGTGTTGGAAGAAGGAGGTAGCCTTCCCGGTATCATGCAAGGCACCGCATAGATACAATAGGTCCACGAGGATTTTCTTTGGAAAAGAAAGCCGAATGGGCTTTTCGTCCGCCAATTTTCTACAGCTGTGTGCTACAGCCGCCAAATGGTCCTGGAGGGGAACTCCCGGATGAGAGTACAGATGTTTCATAGAAAACTGATATTGCCCCAGCCCGGCAGTTCTGTCCAGTGGGTAAGGTTGGCGGCTACTTGCTTTCCTTTTGATTCCAGGATGACTTCCCCATAGGCATGGACCACCCGGTTCCGGTCCATATCGAGGGGCATGGTTTCGACCAGATATTGGACGCCTCCGCCAAAGTTGATCGGTTTTTCTACGTGGGCCTGGTGTAGGCTCAGCGCCGTCTCCAAAGAAACAGCCTGGACTTCTTGTTCTGCTCTTTCGATTGCTTCAGCCCGGTCTACCCACTGAACCTCCGCCGTGAACTGACTCAGGCCCAGATAGGGCGTAAAATGGTGGGCTTTTCGCTTTAGTCTATCCTTGAGATCTTTCATCAAAGCCTCATCCTCATGGCGGAAATAAATCCGGTAATGCGGGTCTTTGACCAACTCGAAAGGAATTTGGGTTCGCTGTTTAATCTCGAAATAGGACTTTTTGGTGTCAATCAGATTGAACCCCATGATGGTCTTTTTTACCGGAGTCAATAATTGAATACCTAAATCAGCCTTGCCTCTGGTAAATACCTCCTGCACAGGCACTACTCCTTCGGGAAAGGCTCCGGGTCCGGTTTCCCTTTCCATTCCCAGGATGGCCCCTAGCAATCCTGCCAGGGCTGGACGCGTGGGGATGGCATAGGTGAGGGGAGAGGTCGTGGTATTAAATTTTCGAAAATGACCATACTCCCCTTTTAGATCGAAGATGAGCAGTTGATTAGAGCGCATTTAGGTCCAGTTTGCCGTTGGTTAAGGGAACACTGGTTTTGAGCCTGGGGTCCACTCTGACTGATACCTGGGCGACCGTCTCTTTGACTTCTCGGATAGAAGCCAGCAAATCATCCACCTTTAGTTGATAATCTCCCGTTCCCCGTAGGCGGGTGCCCTTTTGCTCAGTCTCCAGGGATAGTCTTTGGCGCAGACTACCAATATGATATGGCTGATGGTAATCTACCACCATGAGCAATAAGGGCATCTGCCCAAATTTGGATCGGGAAATAAGGTTCTTGGTCCCTTCCCAAATCCCTTCCAATAGCAATTCCTTATCTGCTCCTGTCATCCCCGAGTACTGGGCCGCCTTTTCATTGATGATGCCATTAAAGCCGATCAACGCATAGGGGATTTTGTACTCAGTCCGGAAGGATGCCTGCTGTTTCTTGTCTCCTGAGGCAAAGGCTCCGGTACCTTGTTCGGTGATCACTTCCACGGGATGCAGGGATTTTCCCATCTGAAATTGGGTAGGCCCGGTCAGGGTGATGGAGGAGCCTTTTAGCGGAATGACGCCACCAAAGAGGCGCACATCTATACAGGCTTCCAGGACATTGGCCTTGTCTTCTTTGAAGTCTTTAGCCCGGCGTTTTCCATCAGCGACGTAGGTTTTGTCTTTTTCTTGATAAGTGGTTTCCCGCACAAAAATGTCTTTGCCGTTTTGTCCGTTGTAGCCTTTGTATTCAAAGAAAAAATCCCGAATAGTCCGTTTCAATCGCACGTCTGATACCAGGACTTTGCTTTCTTCGGTGTCGAACCGGGGTCGGTTTTCATTGAGGGGGTCTCCGTTGGGATTGGTATTCTCTACCTCATACAGGAAAAGAATCTCAGATCGATGTTGGATAGTATCTGCCATGATTAGGATGGATTAGTTTCGGTTGATTTGTCTTTGTTTTTGAATTGTCGGCCCATTTCCAGGCCTGCCACGAAGTAGAAGGATATTTCATGGTTGGTCAGCAGGCGGATGTGGGCGATCTGCAAACTGAAATGCTCTTGGATGATGGTGCGTAGATCCTGATAGGTCCCCTTGAAAAACCCCTTTTGATATTGGGAGAGTTTGTCGATAGCTGCGACATAGACTTTTTGCAAGCCGTCGGCATTGAGGTTTAGGCCCTGGAGTTTATTTTCAAAAGGCGTATTGTTTAAGTCTCGCAGTTGGTAGTCAAAGAGGTATCTGACCAGGATGCCCACGGCAAATATGCCCTGATGGTAGGATTCCTGGAAAAAGTCAGGATGATCCAGCACAAACTGTTGGAACTTCTCGGTCATAAAGGAGCGGGCTTGCTTGGGTTCTTCCTGCCCGGGAGAAGGGGTGAATAAATCCATTTCTTCTGTCATATCAATCGAGTTTGAAGGGTCTACATCGGCAGTTAATAGGTGGAAATAAGACAAGAGCATATGGGCTTTGAGGATGGTCACAATCAAGGGCTCCACAAAGCCATCAGATGATTTCTTTTTGTTATAATTTTCCCGGATCACTTTCATAAAGCGTTCCAACAACCAGACTCTGGGCACCGACTCCTGACGGAATACTTTGTGAATCATGTCGAGGAATAAGTCCGGAAAAAAGCTTTTGAACAGGCCAAAATTGAACAGGAGATCAAGCCGTTGCTTTTTAATCACAAGCTGACCCTTATAAATGGGTTTCTCATTGATCTGCTGCGGGAGTTCAATGAATAAGCGTCTGAAAGTGGAAGGGAAAACTTCTTCGAGCATCAGCGTAATAGAAATGGCCTTGGTGGTGGGATTTTCTTCGAAGAAGAGTAGGCTCATAGAAAAGGTGTTTTCTTCCTGTCCGAGCAACTTCATGACATAATCTTCGCGCTCTTGGATGAATTGGTTTTCCTGAGTCTTCAACCAATTGGCCTTTTCGTAGTCAATCTCCTCGATTCGACGGCAGGCTTTTTTCAAGGCAGCAGTATCGGACTTAATCACCGCTTTGGGGACCATGAAAAAAGGCTTGCCATAAAAAGACTTACGCAGACGTGTATTGACCACTCGCTTGCCAAGCTCGAATTCTGTGGCGCAGCCTGAACAGATTGGATAGTTTTTCCAGTTCTGCCTTTGGTCAAAAAAGCCCGCGACAAAGCCGGATTTATCGACGGTTGCATATTTGAAAGGAGAAGCAAAGCCAAAAATCTCCGGTTGGACTTGCAGGCAGATAGCGCAACACTGGTCCCTGGTACGAGACTCCACCGAGTACTTGCTGAACTTGCCCGATATACCGTGGCGGAGAATCTGTCGGCGAAATATCTCGAAATCCTGGAGGAATAAGTCCTCAGTACCCCGACGAAATTTCATGCTCAACAGGGTGGCCGATTGAGCCTTTTTCTCCTGGGAGGCGTACAGTTCTGTCAAACTTGCCATGATGGCTTCCTTATGTGTCTCCACCTCATGTTCAAGTGCCAACAGCAGGGCATGATCAGCCGATAGGGTTTCTGCCTCGGCCAGGGCCAGGCTATTCTTGATTTGACGTTGGAGGGTTCTGAGCTTTTTACCAAAATCTCCCGACTTAGTAGAAAAGGTAATGTCGCCCCCATTGGAAGCTCCTTTACGGTAGAGAAAAGCCTGGAAATTCTTCGTGGAAGCCCGATCCAAATCTATCCCCCTATACCTAAGGCTAGGCGTGTTTTCCGGGCCTGATAGGTCAAATACCATCAGGAGGACCTGAAAGTTTTCCTCCTTTGGAAAGGGGTGTTCTATAAACAGCTCATATTCAGCCAGGTCTTTCTGACTGGCTAGTTCCAGCCTGCCGATGGCAGTAATCGCTCGATCCTGCATAATGTTGATGAATTGATCGAAGCTATGGTGGCGGATTGACAGATGATGTCACGGATAGATTTTTTTCGGGAATGGTCCGATTAGCGAGGTGGGAGTAATTTTTGGGTCTCCACGATAATAAAATCCTGTAGCTCTACTGGTTCTACTATCTCCACTTCTCCAGCCAGGCCCATGATAAATCGACCAATTCCTTTAGGATTACAGTATTTCCCTTTCAGATAGATGTTCCCTCTCTTTCGCTGAATCATGCCGCTTGCATGCGGAAACTCCTCCAGCAGCAGCCGGTGCGCCAGAGAACTGAGCCGCAGTTGAAAGGCCGTGGCCTCCGGACCGGAAAATCCAAATACGTCCATAAGGGGACTGTTTTCCTCCCGGACAAAGGTTTTGTCTAACCACTTAATACCCTGAATGCGGTCTATCTTAAAAGGATGGAAACTTTTAGCTGAGGGTTCATAGGCCATAAGGTACTTGTCGTCATGCAGCAGTCGATAAGGGAAGACCAGCCGATCTCGCTGACTTTTTTCCGAGGCGGAATGATACGAACACAGAATTACCTGATGTTGCGATTCTATGGCAGTCGTAAGGTTTTGGATGATTTCTACTTGCCTAACCCAGAGGACTTGGCGACTGAGGGCCAGGGGATGACTTTCGGGAGGATAGGTTTCCGCCCATCCTTCGGGCCAAACCAGGTAATATCTGTTTTGATGATCCTGCTCGATATGGTAACCAAATTCCCGAAGGGTTTGCAGGTAGCGACGGAGATTCCTTTCGCTCATTTTTAGGTATTCTGCCAGTTTCTCGAGAGGGGTTCTGGGGGGCTTGCTCAGAAAATTAATCAGCTCATAGGCTTTGTAGAGGGTATCAATGAGTGCCATGTCGGTAATGATTCATCCCATGCTGAATACCTCTGGGAAGCGTGTGGAAGAAATAAAAAGGAAGGGCGAATCGGCCTGGCCTGAATACCTCTTCGGCAAAGGCACAGCATAGCCCGCATAACAGAGCTTTGGCCACGGTTCCCCAGGCCAGCATAGACAAGCCAAGGGAAGGGTCGAAGGGTAAATAAAGGAGATTCATGTTCATACCAAGCATTGCAGCCAGGAACCTGACTGGTGAATAAAATAGCCTTGCGGCAATCAAATGTTGGTAGGGAACTATGGCATAAGCAAAAATGGACTCATGCCAATAGATTAAATATAGGCGTTCCGGTAGAGATAACCCAATTTTTGTTCAAGAATCCTCATTGTAGTGGATGGTGCTCTCAAAGCGTAGTGAGCGAAACGGGGGAGCTTCTTCCGGACGAAATGTTTCAATCCTCATTGTAGTGGATGGTGCTCTCTAGGATTCGGTCCGGCAGGCTCATTGCCGACAAAGTTGAGTTTCAATCCTCATTGTAGTGGATGGTGCTCTCTAGGGAAGCTCGCCGAATTGGATACGAAAAACTATACCATGTTTCAATCCTCATTGTAGTGGATAGTGCTCTCTAGGAGCCCTTGCTGTTTGGTTTTTAGCACGGGAACTCAGGTTTCAATCCTCATTGTAGTGGATAGTGCTCTCTAGGAAATGATTGCCGGAAATTGGATTTTAGGGGAGCCCCTGTTTCAATCCTCATTGTAGTGGATAGTGCTCTCTAAGACAATCACCGGGTCGCCATTCTCATCACACAGCGCCTGTTTCAATCCTCATTGTAGTGGATAGTGCTCTCTAAGGGCGGAACGGTTGAATCTCATTTAGAGGAAGATGCGTTTCAATCCTCATTGTAGTGGATAGTGCTCTCTAAGAAGCGGAGGGGAAGAAAGCCTTCGACCAGCGCTGCGTTTCAATCCTCATTGTAGTGGATAGTGCTCTCTAAGCGAATTCACTGCCGATGGAGAGATATATTCCTAGGGTTTCAATCCTCATTGTAGTGGATAGTGCTCTCTAAGACGAAGGGGTGCAGGTTAAGCCATTCGAGTTTGAGTGTTTCAATCCTCATTGTAGTGGATAGTGCTCTCTAAGCAGGCGCAATGCTATTTTACGCCAACCTAAACGGTGGTTTCAATCCTCATTGTAGTGGATAGTGCTCTCTAAGCCGTGTTTGATGGTATGTGACTGTTAACCAGCGATTTATTGCCGTTTTTTTCTTATTGAGTTTACAAAAAAACCTTACGTCAAAGACCCTTCCGAATGGATTTTACACTTGACTGCGCAAACGAAACCGATTGATCGTCAGCGTGGTAGGCCTATTTTGAAGCTGGTAGCAAACAAATTACCTTCCGGAAATAGGGGTTTATATCAATCACTTATGCTTAAGGTACAGATATTTTTTGAAATCCAACAGCCCATCGCCTTATCCCTTGGGCTGGAAAATTTTCACATTTCATCTTTTACCTGGAGGATTGTCGTACCAGGTCAAACACCCAAAAGCCCCCACCATCCGGCAGGGGCTTTTTTCTACACTTTTGAGCTTACTCACTCAATATAACAACTCCCAGCCCCGTACGGCATCCGTTACGGTATGGCTCATGTAGACCTGGGCGTCGTCATGGAAAATATAGGCCCCGCCAAAGGAGGGGATGATAGAACCGGGCAGACAACTGACCACGCTCTTTTTTCGGAGTTCGATGGGGCCTACCCGAAATGTGGGCAGGTAGCCGATTTCTACGCCCGTAAAGGGATCTTCCTGGATGTTAAGGGTGCAATCATTCTGCTTGAGTCGGGCGGTATTCTCATAGCCCATGCGCAAGGTATCATTGCCGTAGAAAAAGAAGAGTTGGGAGCGGAAGCGATCCGGAATCAGCACATAATCTGCTCCCTGAATGATACGATGGACCACTGGCGTGGAGTTGAATTCCCACATGGGAGAGCCTTCGGTAAAGCGCTCTTCGAGGAATAATTTGCCTTCATTGAGTTGGACCCGTACTTCCAGGGTGTCTCGGGTATAGGCAAATGAATCGGCCAGGGCGAGGCATTCACTGCGGTATGCCACATATCGACTCAGTTGGCCCGCTTCCAGGCTTCGAAAATCAATTTTTCCGACCGGAACCGCTGGCGTAGGAGGATTCTTAACCACCTGACAACTGGCAAATATGAGGGCGCAACAGCCCAGCATGAAAAACCATTTTTTCATGAATGATGATTTGATAAAGGTTGGACAAAAAGTGGTGTGTGAAACTCCTCTGTGAAAGTTTTCTTAATGACGTGGGGTCTATGTGTTTTGCTGCATGGGGTAATTATTTTTTTGGAGGGAAGATGTTAGGGGCTTTGCTGGGGGATTGCCCGCAGCTGCAAGCTGCTGCTACCGGAGCCTCCGGCGGAGTTGGCCCGGCTGGAAGCCAGGGTTACGGCATTCTCCATCATTTTTTCCGGATGAAATCCGTAGCAGCGGATTGCATCCGCTGGGGAGGGCTCAGCGTTCGCTGAGGAGATTGTCCAGCTTCGCTGGTAGGTTGCCCGCAGCTGCAAGCTGCGGTTGCCGGGTCCCCCCGAGAGGTTGACCCGGCTGGAAGCCAG
>JBCBGC010000177.1:0-12880 GCA_038527215.1 Bacteroidota bacterium | reverse complement strand
GCTCAGGCCTTTTGGCCCAAACCCAACCTAGAGATTTCCACGAGGCCCGGATGAAAAAGGCGGGCCAGAAGACCCTGCAAAAAGCAGATGTGACCATCAGAGCTGGCCAACAACCCTGGCAACCCCGGGCCCTACAACCGCCAGCAAGTTTGGCGATTTCCCCCGCCAGACAAGGTCTCACCCAACCTCATACGCAACAGACCCATTGGGTGGAAGCCTATGGCGATGCAGGGCTGCCTATATTTATCCGCACCAAAAAAACCCCCTCCCAGAACAATCGTGCCCTCACAGACCAGGAAATCACGGATAAGTCTCACGACTACCTGCAAGACTTGAAAGGGCTGATGGCGATCCAAAAACCTGAAGCGGAGTTTAAGCTCAAACGCCTGCATAGAGACAGCCAGGGACATGCTCACCTGAAATTTGCCCAGGAAATAGAAGGCATTCCGGTCTACGCGGCTGAAGTAGTGGTGCATCTCTATACCGATGGCTCCAAGATCATGGCGGGCCGTTACCAGCAGACCCCTGGCCTGAACCTCAAGCCCCGGCTCACCCAAGAAGAAGGCCTGGCTAAAGCCATGACGGCCATTGCTCAACATGCCCATTGGGTAAATCTGGAAGGAGAATTAACCCAGATCCTTCGCACGGAGCAGATTCACAGTGAATTGGTGGTCTACCGGCCCAAAGGCTATATCAACCGGCAGTTTTTAGCTTACCATTTTACCCTACGCCCCAACGTCCTGGAGCGCTGGGAATACTTCATAGATGCCCAAACCGGACAGGTACTTTATCATTTCGACCATACCTGCTCTCTCGGCCCCAAGACCACCAGCGGCCAGGACCTGAATGGACAAAATCGAACCATCAATACCTTTCAGGGGCAGGATAATCAATATTACTTGCTGGATGCGGCTCGGAGCATGTATGCAGGCCCCAGCAATGTATTGCCTGACAATGGAGATGGCTTTATTCTGACCGCAGATTTGAACAACACCTCTCTCAGAAATCCCTCCTACAACGAAATCAAAAACGGGAGCAATACCTTTTCAGCCAATGCGATTTCTGCCCATCACAACGCAGGGATCGCCTACGAATACTTCGAAAACCGGCACCAACATCAGTCCATTAATGCCAGCGGGGGAGACATTATCTCCTTCATCAATGTGGTAGATGACAACGGGGCAGCCATGGATAATGCCTTTTGGAATGGCTCAGCGATGTTTTATGGTAATGGTGCGACGGCCTTTAAGCCCCTGGCTGGCGCCCTGGATGTAGCCGGGCACGAAATGTCGCACGGCGTGGTCCAGGCTACCGCCAACCTCGAATACCAGGGCCAATCCGGGGCCCTCAACGAATCCTTCGCTGATATTTTTGGGGCCATGATCGATGATGATGACTGGAAAATGGGCGAAGATGTAGTAAAAGGCGTCTTTACGACCGGTGCCCTCCGGGATTTATCTAACCCCAACAATGGTCATCCGGCAGGTTCCAATCCCTTCAATAGTCCAGGCTATCAGCCAGCTAATATGGCTAATCTGTATACCGGCAATCAAGACAACGGCGGGGTACACATCAACAGCGGCATTCCCAACTTCGCCTATTATAAATATGCCACCGCTCCGGGCATGGATAAAATCAAGGCGGAGAAAGTTTATTACAAAGCCTTGACGGATTACCTAACCCGTTCTTCGCAGTTTATCGACCATCGACTCGCCGTCATTCAGGCTGCCACCGACCTCTACGGGGCGAGCAGCAATGAAGTGAGTCAGGCCGCCGCTTCCTTTGACCAGGTGGGCATCAGCAATGGCACGGGTTCAGCCCCTCCTCCTACCCTGCCCCCTAACCCCGGTCAGGACTTTCTGGCCAGCACAGATACCGATACGACAACCGCTCCGAGTTTGTATATCTCTGATACCCAGGGATCAGGAGGCAGTTTTCAGGTGTTGAGTAATACGCCTATGCTCAACCGGGTTACCGTCAAGGATGACGGCTCTGAAGGATTTTTCGTCGGGACCGATCAGCATATCCACAGTGTGCTGATGAACCCCTCTAATCCTGATGAGATCCTTATTTCATCCAATCCAGAATGGTTCAACGTCGCCATTTCCAAAGACGGCAGCAAACTCGCCGCCCTGCTCTTTGCGGTGGATACGGCCATCTGGGTATTCGACCTGGCCACCAATCCGGTAACCGTAGCTAAGTTTGGCTTGTATAACCCGACTTCGGTGGACAGTATCACCACCGGGGAGGTCTTTTACGCCAATTCCATTGAGTGGGATTACTCTGGAGAGTATCTCCTGTATGATGCCTTCAACCGCATTACTGGCACCAGCGGCAATAACATTGAGTATTTTGACGTCGGCTTCATCAAAGTGTGGGACAATGCCACCAACGCCTATGGCAGTGGGCAAATCACCAAACTATTTACCAGCCTGGAGGAAGGAGAAAATATCTCCAACCCGGTATTCGCCAAGAATGCCCCTAATATCATTGCGTTCGACTACCGTAATGAAAAGACCGGGGAGTATTCGATGTGGACTGCCGATATCAACCAAGGTAATCTCAATAAGATTTTGACCAACAATCAGCCGAGTTTCCCTAATTATTCTAAAAATGACGATCGGTTGATCTTCAACATGACCAGCAATGGCAATCCGGTGTTGGGATATGTGGACATGGGACCTGACAAAATCACCCCGGCCCAGGGTGCCTCCGTGGTACCTTTCATCAATGTCGCCAAATGGGGGGTTTATTACAGCAATGGGCAGAGAGCCCTTCCCATTGATGAAGAGATCCTGGGCAGTGAAGGCATCACCGTCTACCCCAACCCCACCACGGGCCAACTCAATCTGGACTTTAGTATACGCCAGCCAGAGGCCATCACCTGGCGGGTCCTGGATATGATGGGAAAAGTTTGGCTTACCGAAAAGGATGGGACCTATCCGGTAGGACAGGTGAGCAAGACCTTCTTGCTGGAAGCCCTTCCGGCGGGTCTCTACCTGATTGAGGTGGAAATCAACCATGGCAAGCAAGTCATCAAAGTGATGAAACAGTAAGCAAGCGGGTAGCCTCCCGCTTCTTTTACCCCAAAAGCCCCATCAGATCTCAATCTGATGGGGCTTTTTCGGGCAAAAAAAAATCCCCGGCTGCTACTCCGGGGACCGATTAAAAAGGACTACTACTACTCGCGAGCTGCAGGAGAAGGATTCGAACCTTCAGTTGAGGTGGTTAGGCCCCCCAATTAAGGGGGGCTTTATCCCAAACCCTCGCCCCCGAGACAGGAGGGTATGGCTGCCAATTTCATCATCCTGCAGTAAATTTTGGATGTTAACCAAAAAAGAGCTTGATCAACCAGATTTCCCTGTTTTTTGCTGATCACATAACAAATATAGGCTCTTTTTGAATATATAAAAATATTTCAGCCCTTATTTTCGATTTTTTTAACAAATTTTTATAGAATAGTTCGCGAAGGGGTAAAAAAAAGCCCCGACATGACGTCGGGGACCGATAAAAAGGACTACTACTACTCGCGAGATACAGGGAAAGGACTCGAACCTCTCTTTATTTCGTCAGTATTGACAAAATATTTCCCAATTTTTCCAGAAAAGCTCACTTTTCTTCAAAATTCCTGTCATTTTTGAGAGAATGCCAGGCAAAATCAGCCTACTATCTCTCAATTCATCAACTTAGTGTAACAAAGAACGATACTTGTGTGGCTTGTTTCTATCATAAAGGTAGACAACACCTTTTCAAATTTCAAATATTGAAGTCGAATTCTAAATATTTTAAAATTTGATAACAAACGGGGTTTTGAGTTTAAGATTTCTTAATAAACAATCAAAAACCTCTTTTGTTCAACACAGGATACGATTAGGATGGATTTTGGTTGTCTTTGGCCGAATTTTTTTCCTCTTTTTTCAACATTTCCAGGATACGGTCCATTTTTTTGTCCATCGTCCTGACTTTTGCTTCCAACTCATCGTTGTTATCCCTCACCATTTCCTCCACAAAGATCGCGTTTACAATGCTCAGGCCGAAAAGCCCACCTGTCCCCACGATCAGAATGAAATACATCTTGGTAAAAAAGATTCCGGTTGCGGTCATCGGTTTATACTCACCGGCAATGATCTTTTCAGGAATATCATACCAGCCTTCTATGGTAAAGACCTTAAACATGCTGTAAAAGGAACGCAGGGCGTTGCCAAACAATTCCGGTTCATAGGGCGCATAGATCCTATAACTGATCAGAGAGACCACAAAGCCATAGATGAAGAAAGCCAGCAACACGAAAATAGAGGCTTTAAAGGCTCTCCTGATCCCGGCAATGAGTTCCTGGATGTTGGGAATAAAACGAAGGAATTTGAAAAATCGTACGACCCTGGCTACCCTGAAGACGAAGAAGACGGAGGGGTCAGGCAATCCTCCTTGTAAAAGAGTCAGGACCGAAGGCAGACTGATGACCAGCAGGATGAAATCGAACTTATTCCAGGCTTCTCCAATATACCCGGCCCAGCCATCCTCTCTAATCTTGAAAAGGGCTTCCAGCACGAAGTAGAACAGAAAGATGATATCCAGGACCTCTAACCAGATGATACTGGAATACGGAAGGTTAAAGGAAAGGGCAAATAATACGATGGCGTTAAGGAAAATAACACTCAACACATATTTATCCTCCGTAAAAAACCGGCTAAGCATAGGGTGAACATCTGATAAAATCCACCGCTAAATTAGGGGATAATCCGGTTCGGGGAAATAATGCAGCTAATTAATGCCTTAGGTCCTACAGAAACTGCCTTGAGGGGTCCAGGGCCACTTTTTAGGCCAGCATTTTTCTCAATGCCTGGTAGTCAATGCGTTGGCGAGCATCTTCCTGCCGGGGGATTTCCCGAAGAATGGCCAGGCGGTCGAAACGCAATCCCTCTTGTTGCAAAGCTTTGGAGAGTTTTTCACGCGAGGTTTGGGATTTACTTTCGGCGATAAACCAAATTTCCTCTCCCATCTGAAGAAAAGTTCCAGTTTTTACTTCCTTTAAGGACTTCCAGGGTGCCCCGGCTTGGATAGGCACCATGTCGACTTTCCCGGAGGCGTCCACTACATAGCGACCGCTCAGGTATACATTGCCCCAGCGGTCCAGGAAGCCCGCGTCTCCGGTGCGATGCCATATCCTGCCCGCTGCTTTTACTTTTTTAACTTCTGCTTCTTTCTCCTGATTGTGATACTGAGTAATGACGTGTTGGCCACTGACCAGAATTTCCCCTACCTCTCCTACGGCACTCCCCAGTTGGGACCACCGCTTGGGATTGATAGGAGCCAGAAAATCTTTGGCAGGCTTGACCACACGCACCTGCGCCTGAGCATAAGCTTGCCCCATTTTCAAACTTTCACCTTCCAGGCTCAGAGGGTCCAATAACAACTCCTTCATGGATACCCTGCTAATCGGTTCCGCCTCCTGGTTTCCGTAGTTGATCGTGATGCGGGTATGGGGAAAGACCATCCGAATAAACCCGGCTTCCGCGGGAAAAATGGGTTCTCCCCCAGTAAATATGGCTTCCAGGTGCTGGGTAGGCTCAGGGTGCTGGGCCAGGTGTTCCGCTAATCTTCTCAAGACTGCAGGAGCAACGGTGAGCCGGTTGATTTGATGCGTTTTGATTTGGCGGAGCAGTTTTTTGATTTGGGGTTTGCCCAGGTTCTTCAACGCATAATTGGGGATCACTGAGGTAGCTCCAGCCCCCAGATTCATGAGCAAGAGCAAAGGATGATTAGGCATGGTCATATCTCCAGGCAGGGGATGCATTTCGGACTCAAGGGCCAAAAACTGCGCGGATAGCATTTGATGAGTTCTTTTTAAGGCTAGAGGCCCCATCTGAGGATGCCGGGAAAACGTAATCAATACCGTATCATCCAGGGCTACGGGTCTAACCGGAGCCAGCAAACCGGTTCCAATCTGCACCATGTCTGGTTTGATCGGTATGGCTTTCAAATGCGGGTATCGATTGCCTACCCGGCGAAATCCCTTCGGGGCAATCAAAGCCTTACATTCAAGCCTGGCGGCACAATCGTCCAGGTAGGCTTTTTCGGCTCGCTCATCCATCATCGCTACTTTCGCCCCCAGGCTAAACAAGGCTAACAGGGTTCGAATCTGGGCTAAACTAAAAGGCAGAAAAACCATGACCGTATCCCCTTTGGAGATGCCCATCATTTCTAAGGAAGCGGCTGATTCGCGAACCTGTCGCGCCAGTTCCAGGTAGGAAATCTGTTCGCCAGATTTATCGATAATGGCTATTTGATCCGGACGACCCAAGGCTTGCTGAAAGAAGAGATGGATGGCATTGTTTCTGACACGTTGTTTCATATCGGTTTGGTTTGTTGAAGTACCAACAGCCGATATGATCTCCCTGCGCAGTATCCCGGATTACGGGGATTGAATCCCATAATGGCTGTTTGATTACAATTAGGCCTTCCTGTAGCTGAATCCCCAATGGTTTTGCAGGCAAATTTTCCTGGCACGGTTCTCTTCATCAGGTTTCAGGCCCAAGGCCGGATTATCTGGCGATTTTTCCCAAAAAACTCCCACGAGCGCCTCCCAGTAAGGCTTTGCCTTAATTTTTTTTCGACCCTTGGCAAAAATCAAGAATGCTTTCAGCCCCCTTTTGCGGACTTCCTCTGCTTTTTTTTCAAAAAAAATCCCGCCAGGGGGTGACGTTTTGCTTCCTCCTTCCACATATAAGTAACCCATAGTAATAATCATAGCACAACTAGTCCCATTGCCCAACCATGGGAAGCACTCGCCAGCCATGAAGCACAATTTTTTGAACAATATGTGAAGATGAATAAGGACAAAAAGATGGTCTTTAGTCCATCTCAAACCTTGCCATCTGGCCTAAGAATATCATTAGAAATGAACCCTTACCTGCTGGAAGAGCTGATCCATGCGGTCAATCTGCAGGTGAATTTACCTGAGGAGGCTTTGCATTATGCCATCGGGGCATCTATGTCTCGGGAGCAGCTGGCAATTCGGACAGAAGAAGCTGGTGGTTCCTTTTTGATTACCATGCCCCGAGTGAAAGTTCCACCTGGAATTTCTCAAAGGCAATTTTTCGTATCAACAGGATCATCCTTTGTCCAATTTCTGAATGAAGGTTTTCAGGAAGAAATCAGCCAGATCTGTGCGCCCGGATATAAGTGGCAAAACGGGTCCCGCGGCATGACAGCCTCCCTTATTAGTTTGCTCTTTGACAGGTTGAAGTTAACCCCTACCCCAGGGATCATAGCCATGGTGGTAGCGGCGGTGTGTCGGATCAGACAACAGGTGAAAAGCAAGGGAGATGTAGGTGGTAAACGCAAAACCTCCTATTTTCACACTTCGTGAACTGTCGAGGCTAAACACCGCGGAAACTATGGGTACTGAATATCATGAGAGTCCTTTGGAAGGGAAAAAGCTATTAGACGACCTGCTGGATCCTAATACCGTAGCATCTACTATGCTCCGCCTTTATGAGCTGGTAGAGCCTTCTATTATCGGTTTTGTTTACAATCAGGGTGGTGAAAAAGAACAAGGTCGTGAGATTCTCCATGAGGTCGTCTTAGAATTTTGTACCCGGGTTATTCATGACCAAAAGGACGACATCGCTAATCCTCAGGCCTATCTCATGCAAATGGCTCTTTATACCTGGCAGCAAACCAGGAAAACAGGGTACCGCTTACATGAAGATCCTGAAGAAGAGATCTTCCCCTTTTTAGCGGATCAGGAACCTGGCGCGATCTTCAGGCTAGAGCAAGCGGATAGTTTCCACCGGTTTCAGCAGATCATCATGACCATGGAGAAGCGGTGTCGGGAAATTCTTATGAAAACCAGTGGCTTAGGAGGCAAGATGGTCGACTTATACCACCATTTTGGTTTTCAGAATGCGAGAGTAGGTCGCAACTTCAAGATGAAATGTAAAAAACAATTATTGAAACGGGTTGAGCAAAACCCGGCATTAAAATCATTTGTTCAGGAATACTTCCGGTATTCTTTCGAATCAGCAAAACAGAAATAACTTTGGAAATTCAACAGATTAGAAAACTGGTTCTTCAATACACAGAAGGCAAAATGTCTTCCGAGGAAGAACAGGAATTTTTAAGGCTTAAGCAGCAGTATCCTCCGATCGAAGAAGAGTACGTCTTTCAAAAAGGATTAGAGAAACTCATCCTGCGTACCCAACTCGAAAAGGAATGGGCCAACTTGCTCGAGGAACATCCTTCTATGGGGGTTTCTGCCTCTGCAAAATCAGATTACCACCAAGCGCCTACCTCTGGGACCCCTCCTTTTTACCAACGTTGGGGGCTGGTAGCCATTGGCATCATCCTGGTACTGGTCGGGTACCTCCTTTGGCCCATGCAAGAGGACCAGCCTAAATTTGCAGCGCACAGCCCAAATGAAAATCACCTGGATTTGTTCATAGGTATTCCCCAAAATCTCAGAAGTGCTTCTCCTTTAACCCTTGATTCTCCTGAAATCCAGAAAAGCCTGGCCACCTATAGTCCAGCCCTGCAAGCACTGATTATTGCTTATCGTGCCCAGGAGATGGATGCGCTACCCAGGCTCCTGGAACAGATTTCTCCCCAGGATGAGGACCTGGCCCTGGGACAACTGATTACCGCTATTGCCCATTTACAACAACAACACTATCCAGAAGCCTTAGAAATCCTTCTTCAGGTGAAAGATTCTTTCTATCAGGGCCATACGGCATGGCTCAAAGGACTGGCATACAAGATGACGGAACAGCCTGAGAAAGCGAAAGCTGCCTATCTGGAGGCTGCGGCTTCTGAGCGACTAGGTACGGAACAACGAGAAAGGGCAACCCAAGAAGCAAACTTATTGCCCCCTAAAAATTAAAGCTAGGAAAAAGCATTCCTTACCACCTTGTGGCTGCCCTTAGGGGCAGCCCTTTTTTTTATAAAAAAAAAAGCCCTCCGAAGAGGGCCTGTACAAAATTCGTCACCTTACATGCAGCTATTCTCGGCAGGGAGTTTTACTACATTGATTGCGACACCGGGATTCCCTCCAACAGGAACTTCCAGGACCAGGAATACCACGGTATCTCCTGCTACCAACTCATCGTCAGTTTCAGAAGCGTCAGCTTCGTAATTAGCTGTTTGTGGAACTCCATTTTCGCATTCCATTTCGAGGATAAGTTTGTCCAGATCATGTCTGAGCATTTTACCTCTTCCAACTCGTTTTGCCATTGTAATAAGGATTAGAGATAATGAAACATAAAAAAAGTCTTTATGGGACACCTTTTCTCGGCCAGGCTATGTCGTTCAGCCTGTTCTCTTACGGAGGTAGTTCCCTATCCATATTCCCCCTATTAGACAGAGGAGAACGGTCATCCAGGTTATTAGCTGATTGGATTCTTTTTTCTGAAAGTTGAGGGCTCCCCCATTACCGGCAAACGTAAAGCCTGCCCAATAATAAGGATGGGTTGCCATGACATCTACATGCTCCAAATAGGCATTCATGGAGAGCTGTAAGGCTTTTTCCGGTCTGAAACCCTCCATCATCTTTTCATAGAACAAGGGAATAATGCTGGCAGTAGAACGATCCTCCAGCGACCAGAGGCTCATCACCACCTGTTGACAGCCAGCCTGCTGAAAAGCTCTGGCGAGGTGAAAAATACCTTCGTCTCCCCCCAAAATCCCTTGTCCGGACTGACATGCACTCAGTACGGCCAGGGCCGCTTCAAAGGAAAAATTTCGCAATTGATGGGGATACAATCGGACGGGACTGCCAGCCTCCATCGATCCAGGGAACTCCAAATATGGATAGCCATCTTTCGCCTGGGCGTGCATGCCCAGGTGGACGATTTCGTGAGCATTGGCACGGGTGCGCAGCCAGTCAGGACTCGCCTCCCTTTCTATAGCAAATTCTCCCCGCAACCGCGCTTGAAGAAAAGCCACTTCTGTCAAGCTGCCTGGCAATTTTCGAATAGAATCAGCCATCCCGTAGGCCATCCCCAATACGGTCATCGGCTCCTGCCAGGCTGGATATTTTTGTTGACTGAATCGCCAGCTGTGGATGGAGGCCAGGCGATTGATATGGTGGGTGCGATTGAGATATGGAAGCGTTCTATAGTCCCTGGGGGTCCAGGTTGTATCGCTGACTTTTGGTAACAATACCCGGAAGGGCAGGGAAGCCAGGGGACCATCCGGAATAATGATTAAATGATCTATTCCCTCGCCCATCTGCGTAAGGGCAGGCGCCAGCAACTGCTGATAAAGCGTATGGCTTCTTCGAACAAACTCCCACCACACGGACTCTGACAGGCTGGGCGTTTCCAGGGAAACCAGAAAACTGTCCAGCATGGGTTCCCAGCCAGCTTCTATCTCATGTCGAAAGTAATGTTGCTGTTGACGGCTGATGGCAAATCCATGAATGGCCTCCCCTTTTTCCCAGAAAAATTCCAGCAGCATGCTGGAGTCCGTCAGCAAAGTGTCGTGAACATAGGAGAGGTTTAACAAGCTTTCGGCAGGAGGGGCGACCGCTACTGGTGTGCTTTCCTCCTCCTGCCAGGCTGCCATCATACCCGGACTTTGTCCCAGGGTCCTCAGGCGTTCCTCTCTTTTGATCTCTTCCAGGAAAAGCGTGGCTTTGTTCTCTTCCATAAACTGGATCACGGCCAGCGGGTCTGCAGTGGGATCTTGTTCCATCACCAAGGCCGCGCAACTCACTGATCTACCAATTTTCTGGTTCAGATCGAAACTACTGAGATTCAGATAAGTATCCTCGCTACTTCTTTCGTAGCTCCTGCGAAGCGCCCGGATATAAGCCAGACTATGACGGTATGCTTTGAGCGCTTCCCGCAAATTCAGGAGGTCCTTTTGTCCGGATTCCCATTTTTCCTGATACCAGGTTCCCCACAAAAACAAAATATCGGCCATTTGCTGCCAATCTCCCCGGGCCCCTGATAAGGGATGATTCAACGCATTGAGGTCTTCGCCCGCTCGCCCGAGACTGTGCCAGGCTTTGAGGATCCAGGTCCTGGCCGCAGACCACTGCTGCTCATCCAGATACAACTCTGCCTTCTGCATGTCATAGGTGGCTTGTTCAGCAGCTCCTAATTCAGCCCTCGGCAACCAGGGGATAGCTTTTTGCAGCGCTTGATGCGCCGAAGGGAAGTTACGTAATCGCTGCCAGGCCAGGCTTTGGTTGAATGCATTGCTATACAGCTTCTCAGCGTATCTGGGATCGAGGTCTGTTGGGAGATTATCCAACCAGGATTGGTAATAGGTCTGCAGAAATTCCAGCGCTTTTTCTGCCTCATTCTCTTCGATTAAACAGGTGGCCAGGTTAAAAAGCATGATTTCATCCACTTCCTCTGCTCCCTGGGTCAACCGGCTGTCTTGCTCCAGGTAGCCTTTGGCGGTTTTAAAATCGCCTAATTCATAGTAATTGATGGCTATCTCGTTCTGGAGATAGGACCGCACGGCTTCGTTGGTTTCCTCACTGCTTTCGTTAAGGCTGTCGGCTTCTTTTAACAGCTGGATCGCCGTTTGATATTCCAGTAGGTCGGAAAGGTTCCTGGCCAGTTCTATATAGGCTACGAATACCTTTGTAGCACGAGGACCAAGTATCTTTTTTCGTAATTCAAGCCGGGCTCGCAGGTAAGGATACTGCAATGCTTGGTCATCTATTTCCGCCAGGAGCGCATCCAAATAGGTAATTTTTTCAGCCAGGGTATCTGGACAATAGGTGTACGCCCGCCGGAGATAATTTCGTGCAATATCCTTTTTTCCTCCTTGCTTAGCGGCCAGACTCATCTTATAGGAAATCGAAGCCAAATGCACGGATTTCAGCTCCGGGCTTTTTTCCAGAATTTCGAAAAAAGGTGCAAGGTCGGTCAAGATAGTCTCAGGGAAAGGAGCTGAATCAAGGTGAGAATCCACGCAGGAAAAAAGAGAATCAATAAAACTAGCCCCCTGACAGTCAATCTGTCCGGGCAAAGAAGCTTCCAATTTTGACAAAAAGGGATCGTTAGATGCACAACTCAGCATCCAACTTAGGGTTCCGATTATCAATAATCTGGCAGTAGCAGTTTTCATTACACAAAGCGGCCCGGTTCCCTAGCAGCTAAGGTCCCCGTTCGTCTCCATTTTTAGTAAACATAACGAAATTAGTTGACAAAAATTTCGAAGGAATTAATTTTAAATTGCACAGAATTTATTGTTCAAACAATGGGTTTTTTAATGGAAATACATGTCGAAATGAAAGTTACCCAAGGGTGAGAAATTCTGCGAAATGAGATGTCAATATTTCGGAGAAGGAGGTTTGAAGAAAATAGGCCCGTCTCGGATATTTAATCTTCTTGCTTTTTCCTTATCAGGCCCATGGAAAGCAGGTTTTTCACCACTCCTCATCAAGACGAAATCGAATATCGATTGACTGGTCCTCCCGGCCATGAAGCGGTACTTCTCCTCCATGGCTGGGGCTTAGACTGCCGCTCCTTTTATCCTAATTGGTCTTTCTTTTCTTCCAACTTTCAAGTGCTGGCTCCCTCCCTTTCCGGACATGGGTTATCCCGCTTGAGTGAAAAAGAAAGGGAAGCGCCTGGCCGGGACCAAAGATTTATCCGAGATGTTCAGGATTTGTGCTGGTCTCTTGGCATTCAGCGATTGCATTTGGTAGGCGTCGGCTGGGGAGGATATCTGGCCTATCGCTGGCTACAACTGGCTCCTCATCAAGTCTTGAGTCTCACCTCAATTGGCGCCCCCTTGGGCATCGACCTGAAACTTCGGATGCGAAGATTTTTTCGACGCCTGAGACGGGGGGGCCACCTTCATTTAGGTGAGACTCAAGACTTGATGAGGAGCCAGTTGTAGCCAGCGATAGGCCAGATATCCT
>JBCBGC010000176.1:0-12941 GCA_038527215.1 Bacteroidota bacterium | reverse complement strand
GAGGGGGGTAAATGACATACACAAAGGGTAAGGAAGGAAGTTTTTTTCACTCTATGGATTTTTTCTGACTTTTCATACTTGTGTACAGGCTGTAGCCTTCTAAGGGGCTTTCGCACAGGCCTGCCTTCGGCAAGTGGTTTCTGCCAGCCCCCTTTTGAAGGGGGCGCTGGGCGGAAGGGGATGTTACGAGGTCTTTACATCACCGCTCACACATTCCGCAGCCCCTTCCAAGGGGCTTTCGCGCCTGCCTGCCTTCGGCAAGTAGATTCTGCCAGCCCCCTTCGAAGGGGGCGCTAGGCGGAAGATGCTGTTTCCCTAGCAGCACCGTTTATAATCCTCCCACAGCAATCCAAAGGCTTGTTGTGCTTCCTGCCAGACTTCCGGATTGATGCAATAGCAGGTTTTGGGACCTTCAATCTCCCCGGTAATGATGCCCACAGCGCGTAGCTCCTTGAGGTGCTGTGAAACGGTGGACTGAGATAGGGGCAGGACTTCCACCAGGTCGCCGCAGATACAGGTCTTCTGCTGGATCAACTCCTGCAAGATGGCAATACGAGCCGGATGGCTAAATGCCTTGGCCAGTTCGGCCATCCTTTGTTGTGTCTCGGTATACCCGACAGTTTTTGAAATTCCCATATTAATCGCAATATACCGATTAAGGAATGCCAGTCAAATTAATTGTGAATTTTTTTTAGAAAGATGGAGAGGGATCAGCCAATTTTCAGCTCTTTTTTCATCAAGCCCATTACGGTCCGCATCTCCTTCATTACTCCGCTGACCTGCTCGGCCATACCTTCATCCACCGGGCCATCTTTGGTTCCCAATTCGATTTCCTTGAGCTGACTGACCAGCCCTTTCATGCCGAGGTGACGGGTAGGGGGGATCATTTTGTGGGCGGTCATGCTCACCGTGTCCCAATCCTGAACCGGGAGGGCTTTTTCCAAATCCTCCAGGTGCTGGGTGGTGTTCTGGATGAAGAGCTTGACCATGTTTTGCACGAAGCCGGGGTTTTGCTGGCCCATGCGCTTGAGCGCGTCCAGGTTGTAGGCTTTTTCCATAGGGGTAGCGGTTTCCAGGACGGGGGTAGGTTCTGGCGTTGAAACAGGAGGAGTTTGCTCTACCGCTTCGGGGGCCAGGTAGCGCATCAGTAAAGCGTGTAACACCTCTTCCCGAAAGGGTTTGAGTAAATGTTCGTTCATGCCACCAGCCAGGGCGGCCTCGATTTCTTTTTGTGTGGAAGTGGCCGTCAAAGCAATGATGGGCACCTCCATAGAAAGCTCTTTTCTTACCGTGCGGGCCAGGGTGATGCCGTCCATTTCCGGCATTTGCACATCCAGGAGGACGATATCGTAAGCCTGCGCCTCTAGTTTTTCCAGGGCGAGCTTTCCATTTTCCACGGAGTCCACCTTCATTTCCCATTTTTCCAGGATGGTGCAGACCAGGGCGCGGTTATAGGCCTCATCATCGGCCAGGAGCACGGTTTTACCCGCCAGATGATTGTGTTGGAGTTCCGCGACGCCGTTTTGGGTTTCGAGGTCCGCCATGGTGCCTTTTTT
This sequence comes from Bacteroidota bacterium, assembly GCA_038527215.1. Classification (GTDB taxonomy): domain Bacteria; phylum Bacteroidota; class Bacteroidia; order J057; family J057; genus JAWPMV01. Next base: position 11,385 of record JBCBGC010000176.1, on the reverse strand, counting down.
GAACAAAAGGGAGAGCGTGGCCTGGGTGCCTTTGCCTACCTCACTCTCAATCCGGATATCCCCTCCGTGTAGCCGAGCCAGTTCGCGGGTGATGGAAAGGCCGAGTCCGGTGCCCCCGTACTGACGGGTGGTACTGGAATCTGCCTGAATGAACTTCGAGAAAATGCCGTCTATTTTTTCCTGGTCAATGCCAATCCCTGTGTCCTCAACGGTAATGGCTACCCTGATCTCCTGTTCGTTTTCAGCCTCGGCCAGGGCAGAGACTTTGACCTCTCCTTCCTTGGTGAACTTCAGCGCATTGCTCACGAGATTGAAGAGCATCTGGCGCAATCGCAGCGGATCGCCCACCAGGACACTCGGCAAATGATCGGTGGATTCGCAGGATAGCCCAATGCCTTTGTGGCGGGCTTGCTGGGCAAAAATGGTTTGCACCTCTCCCATGATGGTACTCAGGTGAAAGCCAATGGCCTCCATTTTGAAATTGCCGGATTCGATTTTGGAATAATCAAGGATATCATTCAGTAGCGCCAGGAGATAGTGCGCTGAGTCTCGAATGGGACTAAGCAGGGCATTTTGCTGCTGGTTAAGGCGGGTTTGACTCAACTGCTCCGAAAAACCAATTACCGCATTCATGGGGGTGCGGATTTCATGGCTCATGTTGGCCAGGAAGTCTTCCTTAGCGCGGGCCAGTTTTTCCGCTCGGGCTTTCTCTTCCTTGAGACTGTTTTGCAGGCGGCGGTTGCGAGCCAGATGGTTGAAGATGTTGGCCAGAAAGGCACCTAGCAGAATGAGGACCACGATGCCAAAAATCGCCACGAAGGCCGCCGTCCAGTTGCTCAGGGTCTGTGCGTCCTGGGAAGCAGTGGTGCGTTGGGCTTTTTCATAGGATTCCAGCCGCTCTATCCAATGGCGGATTTGCTGCATCTGGTTGACGCCCTCTTGGTTGAGGTCGTTGATGGTTTCCCGCATATCTCCATCCTGCGCCATGAAAGCGTAAAATCCTTCGGCTTTCAGGAGAGAGTCCTGTTCCGGACTTTTGACCGCAATCTTTCCGATCTCCTCTGCACTGAAATCCAACACCCGGGTAAGGCGCTTCATCATATCTCCGGCCGTGGCTGTATCGGCAATGGCCAGGATGGTTTTGAATTCATTGATTTGTTTTTCCCGGATCAAAGGGCGCACCTGTTTCATCCGGCCTGCCTGCACCGGGTCTGGAACCTGAATGGAATCCAGGCCCAGGAGTTTCTTTTCTATCTCCTGGTGAATCCAGGTATAGCCGTCGATGTCTTTAGCGTTTCCTGTGAGGACAAAAGACTGCGTCATGCCATCTGCCTGAGAGAGCTTGTCGAGGATTTGGGACAAAAGGGTAACCTTCTCGTCCGGCTTGGTTACCTCTCGCATGGAGTCGGCCAATTCCTGCACATTGCTAAAGGCGTAATAGCCCATGATGGCTACCGCCAGTATGGCCAGGCTGAAACCAGCCAAAATCGTTTTTCGAATCGGGAGCGCCTGGGATCCCTGAGGCGTTGCCTGCTGCTTATCCATACCTGTCATTTCCTTCAGAGCAAAAATGAGTCGATTAAACATGCCTCAGGAGTATCCGAATATTTGCCTTGCGGGTCATGGGGAAGGGGCCCGCTTCAGGGGAAAAAGTATCTCCTCTAAGATACACACTTCTTCGGATATGCACACTTTTCTCCGGAATTCCGTCACGAATATCCTGCAGCTATCACGGATGTCCAAAAATATGACACGGGTAAACATTTCCGTGTATCCTTTTATTTCAGGGCCTCGTTCAAAATATTATACCGCACGCATACGCAGCAACCACAACCCAACTAACCACTTAGCATTATGAAATCCCGTCATCTCTTCGCAATGGTTTTATTGTCCACCACTTTGGTCGCCTGTGAAGAAGGTTTCAACCTCAACATCACGCCTGAAGCGGAGCTGTACTTTGAAATCACCGATGCTCAGGGAAATCCTCAGCCCAATGCCGTGGTTTACCTGTTTGGGTTCGAAGGTCCTTATGAAGATTATATTGCTCAGAATCCTGATGGTTCTGATCAGATCACACCCAATATTCCTGCGGAAAATGTAGCCGTAGCTGACGGTTCTGGGGTGGCTTTCTTTAGCGCCCGAGCCCTTGAAGGCAGCTCCTTCCAGGAAAATGACCAGTGGATCTACCGTCCTAACTCCTTGTACTTCCGCGTACAGGCCGTAAACGAAAGCTCCGGTACCAAAGTCTTCCTGACCAATGATAATGATGTCTTTAAGCTCTCTTTTGACGAGTTGAAGTCAGGCGACTTTCTCACCGAGTACGTAGATGTAGTCGTAAAAGAATAACCACAATCCTCCAAGCCTTAATACATAATTCCGGTCATCCGCCTGGCGGATGGCCTTTTTTTTTGGTCCCCTGTTTTTGAATAAGAGGAGAGGTGTTTTTTTCGGGAAAAAGGCCTTAGCGAATCAGGGTAAAGGAACCGGAGGTAATCCTGGTTTTTCCATCCTCATACAACAAACTGCTCCGGTAAACATACACCCCTTCCGGCGCAGGTTTCCCACCGGTAAACCCATCCCATCCCGTCGTAGGATCATTTGGAGCCCAGCCTCTGCCTTCAAAGACCAGTTTGCCCCATCGGTTGAATACCTGGAATAGCTCAATGGAAATTAAATCCTCATTGCCGAAGAGGGTAAAGAAATCATTGACGCCGTCTCCGTTGGGCGTAAACCCTGTAGGCGGGAACAGGTCATAGAAGCTCAATTCAACATAGACGGTGCTATCACAGCCGTATTGATTGACCAGGGTAGGGCTGTACTGGCCGGGATTATAATAATCGATGGTTCCCACCCGGTGGGCTTCGCCCGGATAGACTTTGACCCGTTGGGTATCGGGCTCGTCTACGTTGACGACCAATTCCAGGCGCACGATGCTGTCGCAGCCCAGGTCCGTCTTAAAGGTGTCTATGTAGGAGCCACTTTGGGAAAGCCATTGAGGGCCAAAGCGGATTTCTTCTCCCTCGCAAATAGTGAGCGGCTGGACATGGGTCCGGTCGGGTTCCACATAGTTGAAAGCCTCAGATACCCTGCAGTCTACGCCGGGCTCTTCCATCCGTACTTCATAGGTACCATTCCCGTACATCTGAGAAAGCTGAGGCATCGTCTCTCCGACCAGGGCTGCGCCATTTTTGTACCACTGATACAAAAAGCCGGGCACATCCAGCACTTCCAGGGTGCTGTTTTCCGGACAAGTCGGTTCAGTCTGGGTGATGGGGGTATCGAACGCGCTTCTCTCTGCCAGAACGAGGTTATCAAAAAAGTAGTAGGTGTTTTGGGTGCGGTTGGTCAGCTCGGCACAGGAAGGGCCAATCGCAATGGCGTACATGTCTTCCGTTGGCGTAACGGTGAGCTGAACTTTTTTCCAGGACATACTCCCGCCCACATAAACCGAGGCCAGTCTCTTCCATCCCGGCCCATTGGTGGGGCAGCCGAATTCATCGTCGCCATTGCCAAAGGGGAGATTGTTGCAATTCGGAGAACCAAAGAAGGTGACATCAATAGCCGGAGAGAATTGGGTAAAGGAAAAGCCTATGTAAAATTCAAAGCGATATTCCACGCCCTTGCGCAGGGGAGAGGTGAGGCAGGCACCAGTATATTCTTTCCAGTTAGGATTGGGATCAATGCCTGATACTGCGAAGAAGCCATCCCGGAATCCTACACAGCCCTCCCCATCGGGAAAAGGGGTAGGGACAGGCATATCCGGCCAGCCCATCCAGCCACAGGTGTGCAGATAATCGGTAGTGGCTTCAGACGCCTGCACCCAATCGTGCGCACAATTCATCTGAGCCCGTCGGTCAGGGCAGCAATTGTTGTTTTCGAAAGAAGGATTAGGGATGAGGGAGGTGGGGGCGATTTCCGGACAATCGCAGTCTGGGTCCCGGAGGTCAATTAAGCCATCCCGGTCGTCGTCCAGTCCATTGTCGCAGATTTCTTGCCCCCAGATGGGCGGCGCAAAACTCAAACATAAAAGAAGACTCAGCGTGAGTTTCAGGTAATAGTAGTGCATAGGCCCTGTGATAGCAAAGAGTCCTTGCCAGAGATCCTTTCTGGCTTCCTCATACGTGTCCTGTTTTCAATATACAGAAATCTATCTTTTGTTCCGTCATATGAAAAAAATGGGATTTAGGAGGACCCTCCCTTTTTGCCAGACATAGTGGTCCTGCCCTTTGGTTGATTGAAAAGGCTGTTTCCTACAGTGGAGCTTGAGGCAAAGGGGGAGGCTGAATATGTTTCGAGAAAAAGCATGAAACCACACGAATTCCTACGATGCTCTGTCCTGTGTTATTGGCTCATCGGTTGGAGCTTTTTGTCAGCCCAACAAATGCCCGAACCTCCCCAGGATCAACCAGCCCTCCCTTTTTCTATTGAGAAAATCAGCCCAGCCTATGCCTACGAGCACTTGCAGGTATTTATGTTGGAGAAGCAGGAAGAAATAACCGATGAACAATACCTCCCGCTTCAGGAGGCTATGCAGCAGAAAAAGGTCAGAATTAAGGAAACCGGCACGGTCAACCAATTGAGCATTGACAACCTGAGCAATCAGCCTATCTACATACAATCGGGGGATATCGTTAAAGGCGGGAAGCAAGATCGAACCCTGGCCTATGACATGATCATTCCACCCAAAGCCAAAAATGTCCCGCTGAACAGCTTTTGTGTAGAGCAGGGAAGATGGCGAAAACGGGGCCAGGAAGCGGTGGATCAGTTTGGTTCCAATGAATACATGCTGAGCTCGAAAGAGTTGCGCATGGCGGCGCGCTATCATGGGAACCAAAGCCAGGTATGGAACGAGGTGAGTGCTACCCAGCGAAAGCTCAGCTTAAATTTGTCCAAATCCAGTACCGATACCGTGATCGTGTCCGACAGCCGCTCCGGGAGCAGCCTGCAATTGAGTTTGGAAAACAAGGATCTGAAGCAAGCCCAGGAGGAGATGAGCCGGAAACTCAAGCCTTTATTAACGCAGCATCCACAAGCCCTGGGCGTCGCTTTTGCCATCAATGGCGAGATATATGGCGTGGAACTCTATAACCAACGGGCCTTGTTCGAAGCCATGTGGCCCAAGCTTTTACAATCCATGATTACCGAAGCCTTGGCTACGAGTACTCAGGAGCAATGTGAAATGTTGAACCAGGCCAAGGTGGGGCAATACTTACAGGAGACCAAAAAAGAACTCAAAGCGACCAAGGAGTTTGCCCTTGGGAAGGGGGCTAGCTGGAAGACGGAAGAAAACCAGCAGGGCTATCTGCGCTTTACCGTGGAGGATAAAAAGCAAGGAAACTGGGTTCACCAGAGCTTTATGAAGAGAGATAATAGCCAGACTGTCCTACCAATCCTGCCAGATAGTCTGAGAATTGACCCCGCGCGAGGTCAGCAGCTACCTGCGAACCTAAGAAACCCTCGAAGAAACTAACCAAATGCGCGAGCTTCTCCTCGCTTCAAGATTTCTCTTCCTCCAGATCAGGCTGGGCCGGTAGTCGGGTGGAGGAAAGAGGCCAGAAGTAGAGGGGAAGTTTCCCTTTTCACGCTTATTCAAAAATCTGACACGCTTGCTCAATCTCCCTTGGAGGTTCCATCTTATTCCCCCATTTTGCCATGCTAATCTAATCCCTGGCATGACACAATTAACGTACCTCCCTCTCTTATCATCTACCCTGTATTTGTCGAAATTCCGAGGCTATGGCTTAAGTTGAAATCAGCTTGAGACCAGATTTTTCCTTTTTAGTAATTCGCTTATTTCTGGTGCTTTTTTCGTTTGTCGGACGAAAAAGACCACCCCTCTTTTTGTCAACATTTAATCACTTACATGAAACAGTTAACCTCCATTGTTCTCGCCCTTTTCCTTGGCCTGTCCGGCCTTTTTGCCCAAAAATCCGACGCCAAGAACGTCACTATGCGCTACACCAATATCCCGGCTAAACCCCTGGCGGGCCCCTTCAAAACCTACCAGGTCAGTATCCAGGATGAAGGCCTTAATCTCGCGCGTTATGGCCTGTCCCAACGGGAGATTCAAGGCTACTTTAGTTCCTTCACACAGTTTCGTTTTGTTGAAAGCAAAGGGGACTTCAAATTGGTAATCCGCCTGCAGGGTAATAATCGAGTGGAATCCAAAGTCGAATCCTATACGGAAAAAACCGGTTCCGGTGATAATGTCAAAGAAGTTACCAAGTATAAATACCTCATCAAGTATCGGGTGCCTTTATTCGCTGAAATTTACGATGGGGTAGGTACGCTCATGCGCGAAACCTCCATCCGGCCCTACAACACCATTGCAGAAATTACCCGCAACGGCTATGCCTCCAGCGCCGCCGCCAACAACGCCCTTCGCGCCAATCGTGAAAAAGAACTCACCAATACCATCCGCCAGACCGTCCGCAATGATCTGAGCCAGTATAGCAAGCACTTGCAAAACCGGATCGACAAGCACGAAGTAGCCCGCAACCAGAGCTTTTTCACCATCAAAAAAGCCGAAAAGTTCAAGCTGGAAGGCTTTGACCAGCAGTTCGAATTAGTAAAGAGTCAGTTGAAAGATCAGCTGTGGACTTCGGATAAAATGGGCGCGCTTATACCAGCTATGCAATACTGGGGGGAACAGGCAGGGGCTTATAAAGCAACGGATAAAAAAGGCCGCGAAGTAGTGTATGCCGCTGCTTATAACCAGGCCGTCGTCTACCTTCTCAACCAGGAGTTTGAGCAGGCCCGGGAAATGATCAGCTTGCTGGAGACTACCGGGATCCGTAAGCCTGCCACGCGTTACCTGGGCTCCTGGCTCAAGGATTTGGAAACCCGCCTCCAAACCAACGCCAACATTCCGCAGACCTACAGTGCCTATGTCGAAGGGGGAGCCGCAGCCCTACCCGCAACCAGCTATGTGCCGAATGGCTTTGTCATGCTGAACAATGGGGAAAAAATGGAAGGAAAAATCACCTGCAAATTTGATGCGGACGATATGCTGGATGAAGTGGTGGTGGCTAAAACCAGTAAGGACCAAACGGCGGTACCTGCTTTTCAGATCAAGGAAATGGAAATGGACGGGACTCGTTTTGATGTATTGATTTATTCCCCCGGGAATTACTTCCTGGCCGAATATATCTCTGGGAATGATAAAGCTTCCTTATTCACGGTTTGGGATGCTGGCGGTCGGGCAGACCTTGACCATATCGTGATTTTGCTCGATCCGGTAGTGATTATTCGTCCCTACCTGGAGCTAAATATAAACAAAGCCATCCGTCAGAAGTTTGGAGGACAATGTCCCTTGGTAGCTGAGAATGCAGCGAAAAAAATGTATTCTCGAAAAATGGATGACCTCAAGCGCCTGGTCAATGACATGGCTGGCTGCCAGTAGGACCAAGAATTTCAATCAGCCTGATAACTAAGGAAACCCCAACCTTCTGTGAAGGTGGGGTTTCTCCTTATTTAGCCTAAGAATTCGGTCAATTCGGAACCTCCTTTATCATCATACAGGCGTCGGCTGCGGTATGTCTCCGGATGAGCTTTCAGATACCGGAGGAAAGGCTGCGCACTGGGGAAGGAGGCATTGTCTGTATAAATCAGACAGCCTGGCTTGAGCTTGGGCTCCAACAACTTCAGCAAGGGAAGGTAGAGGTCGTTCCAACCGTCCAGCAAAAGAAATTCAATCCCTGCTTCTACCTCTTTCAAGGTTTCCATGGCATCCCCCTCTCGTAAGTCAATCCAGGGCGTCATGCCCGCTTCCTCAAAATTCTGTGCGGCCACCAAACATTTTTCTGGCAGCAATTCGGTAGTGATGACCTTGCCATCATTGACTTGAGCGGCTGCGGCCAGGTAAAGGGTAGAAATCCCGAAAGAAGTTCCAAATTCCACGATGTGGCGCACCTGATTTTCGACCAGCAGGTCATAGATATATTTTCCCTGGCCTTCCGAAATGGCGATGTAAGCCTTGGACATGTCTGCGGGCTCTAGTTTGCGAAAGACCCCTTTAGTCAGGCCTTTCAGGATCGTCATCCCTTCGGAATTGGCTTCCTGGTGCATGCGATCTAAGGTGCGTTGAACACTGGTTTGTTGAATGGTATACATAAATGTTGTTTAAAAAGTAATGACGGTTCCTACCCGGGTCCCTGCCATGCCAGCCTGCTCAATCTGAGCCAGCGAAAGCGTAGGGTAGGGGCGCACCTGATGATGATTCCCGGCTAGCTTACTGGCCTCTTCCATCAGGGAGCCATGGGGGCCGGTCACCTGCCCAAAAAGTTCCACGCCCAACTTTTTGGCTGGCCGGGTAAATTTCCCATTGGCTAGCTTCATGACCCATTTCAGGATACCCGGTAAGCGAATACCGGTTTTGTGCATGGTTCCTGGATTGGGAAGACTGGTAGAGACTATTTTCTTGGGTCGTAATCCGATAGATTTACTTAAGACTTCTCCTCCAAGCACATCGAATATGTAGTCCAGCTCTCCTGCTTCCAGAAGCAGAGAGAAGTCTTCCGTTTTATAATTAAAAATGCGGGAAACCCCCACCTTTCTTAAGTCAGCCATATCACGTTCTCCGGCGGTAGCCAGCACCTCCAGGCCGAGTTGTCGAGCCAGTTGTACGGCCTGGAAACCTACCCCTCCTCCTGCTCCGTGAATCAGGATGCTTTCTCCTGATTGAGCCTTTAGCTGGGTTAGGGCATCCCAGGCAGTGAGCATGGGAAGCGCCACGGCCCCTGCCTCCTCCAGACTCAGGGCTTGAGGAACCAGGGCAGCATCTTGGGCATCAAGCAGGATCTCTTCTGCCCAGGTACCGATATCCGTGAATTTGCGGTAGAAAAAGACCTCATCCCCAGCTTGAAAGCGCTTTACCTGACCACCTACTTCCAGGATGGTGCCCGATCCGTCTATGCCCCCAATTTGAGGGTGCTGATAGCGGAGAAAAGGCATACCTTTCATGAGGCCCTGATCCACCGGATTTACCCGGCTGGCGGCTACTTTAATTTTGATTTGCCGGGGTCCTGGAGTAGGAGAGGGAAGTTCCTTCACTTCCATGTTGCTGAAGTCAGCTCCTTTTTTGGTGCGAATAATGGCTTTCATTGAGAAATGATTGAGGGTAATTGCTGGTACGCAGGGAAGGATTAGTCATGTTCGGTTGAGTAAGTCACCAAAAGGTGACTCATAGGTGGAATCCCAGCTTCTTTTAAAGGATATCGCCTTGTCTGCGTCAGCAGCCTGATTTTGATTGATAGGTCAAAAATGCTACCTTACTCCCTGTTTGTCAAGTAGTTATATTTTTGTTTCCTAGTCACAATAATGTGACCTATGCTGATTTACAGACGGTTACGAAATGGAAAAAAATAGTCAGAAGAAAAAAATCTCCGTAGCTCCCGAAGAATGTCCGGTTACCTATTGTATGAGCCAGATCGGAGGAAAGTGGAAACCCATTATTTTGTTCCTGATCTCCAAAGGGGCCAATCGTTTTGGTTTGCTGCAAAAAGGGATAGCTGGCATTAGCAAGCAAATGCTGACCAAGCAGCTACGGGAACTGGAGCAGGACGGTATTTTGCATCGGGAAATTTTTCCCGAGATACCTCCCCGCGTCGAGTACACCATCACGCCTTTCGGAGAAAGCCTGCTCCCCGTCATTGTCAGTATGCGCGACTGGGGGATCGCTCATATGCCGAGCCGCTCATGATGGACCAGCTTTTCCCCTTTGAGACAGCGCGCCTGCGCATCCGCAAACTCAGACTTGAGGATGTGGGGGCCTTTCATGCCTACCGTCGTCTGCCGCAGGTGTGCCAGTATCAGGGCTTTTATCCCATGGACGAGCAGGCTTGCGCAGCCTTTATTGAAGAGCAGTTGCCCTTGACGCTGGGAAAGCCCGGTCAGTGGGTGCAGTACGGCCTGGAAGTGCGGGCTACCGGGCAATTGGTGGGAGATTGTGCCCTGAGACAAAAAGAGGAGGAGCCTAGAATTGGCGAAATTGGGATTAGTCTCTCTCCTGCTGTGCAAGGACAGGGCTATGCCAGGGAAGCCATGCTGGGCCTCATGGGGATTTTATTTGATCAGTTGCAGGTCCGAAGAATTGAGGAACTGACGGATGCAGAAAACCTGGCTTCGGTGCGCATGTTGGAAAGTCTGGGCTTCCGACGAGAGGCCCATTTTATTGAGAATGTATTTTTTAAGGGAAAATGGGGCAGTGAGTTTATTTACGCTATGTTGAAGCGGGAATGGGAAACCCTCAAAGGCCATCTTTGAAATTTTTTTTAGGCTTTTGTCACAGCTGAGAAAAAAACCTTGTCTAAGCGGGTACATTTAAACCAATGATGAAATGAAACATCCTATCTATCATCCCGCGACTACCCAGACGATTGACCTGGCCGTCCCTTATCAAACCGCTTTCGAATATCTGGCCAATCCCCTCCATCAGGCGGAATGGGCCATTAATTTTGTGAAGTCGGTGCGAGAAATGCCGGAAGGATTTCTGGCAGAAACGCCCGGTGGCTGGGCTAGCTTAGTCATTGACGCTGATCCGGAAAAAGGGACCCTGGATATCATCCTGGGAGGTGGAAAGCCCATCCCCACCCGACTCCTGCCCAATGGCGCGGGCTGTACCTATGTGTTTACCCTGGCCAAACCTGAAAATATGCCGGTAGAGGCCTGGGAAAAAGAAGGCATTCCCGGCTTATGTGCTGAGTTGGCCCACCTAAAAACTTTGTTAGAAAACAGGCATGCTGCCTCTACCTTTGCCGCTTAAGCTTCAGCTATGGAAGAGCTATTGAAAAAAGCCATGGCGGGTGATAAAACTGCCTTAGAGAGCATCATCACCCAACACCAGGACATGATTTACAACCTGGCCCTTCGGATGCTTTGGCATCCGGAGGATGCCAAGGACGCTACCCAGGAAATCTTGATCCGCCTAATCACCAATCTGGGTAAATTTTCTTTCCGAAGTAGCTTCAAAACCTGGCTGTATCGCCTGGCTACCAACCACCTGATCAACTATAAGCAGAAGCATTTTCGTTATCCGCTCACCTTCGAACTACATGAAAACTTTCTACAGAGTGGACTGGCGGAAGATATTTCTTATAGCCAGGAAGAAGGCGTGAGAAAGCTCCTGGTGCAGGAAGCCAAAATTGGTTGTTCCAATGCCATGTTGCAATGCTTGGATGCCAGTCAGCGCGCGGTCTACATTCTAGGAGAAATCCTGGAACTCAACAGCCAGGAAGGGGCGGAAATCCTGGAGATAAGTCCGGAGAACTTCCGGCAGAAACTCTCCCGCAGCCGCAAAAAAATGGACCGCCATACCCGCCGCAACTGTGGCCTGGTGAACCCGGAAAATGCCTTGGTCCACGCGCCTATGGCAGCGGCAGGCATTTT
>JBCBGC010000175.1:0-13049 GCA_038527215.1 Bacteroidota bacterium | reverse complement strand
CTGAGGCGAGTCCTTCTGTTGAGGCGTAACCGTAGAGACCCCTCCCTGCTCTACCAACTGGCCACTGAGCATAGTCCAGGCCTGCAGATAGGCAGGATGGATACCAGAACCAGAGGGTTTGCTAAAGATGGTAATGTGAGGAGGTCGCTTCAAAAGGATGTAATGAGCCTGTTTATTTTTGGCAAAATATAAAGGCTCCTCAGGAATCACGCGACAGTAATCCCTGAAATAGAACATGCTATATATGCTTTAGGAAGCAAAAAGGCTTACCTCCCTACATATTGTCTCTATCCTATCTGTCAACAGGCCACAAAAAGCAACAACCAAGTCATAACCAACTATTTTTCAACGACTTATCCTCAGAGGGCGTGTGCCTTTCAGGCGGTCCACTAAAGAATCCCATGTGTAAGTTCCTACATTTTTGAGCCGCAGAAGGCCTTTATTCTTAGGATGATTCCCCAAGGCGTGGAGAATCTTATCCCGATAATCTTTCACCGACTGAAAAAACATCTCCATGCTTTCAGCACTTGTGGCGTATTTATACCAGAAATATTTTCTGATTTCCTGTCGTGTTTCTGGACTTAGCCCCAGGAAATAAGATTGAACTTCCTCCGAGATAGGTGCCTGGTCCATACAATGAGAAATGTAAATGTATTCGAAAGCGTGGACCGGATGGGCCAATTTCAACCCGTTTTCCAGGATATGCACTTTTGACAATACCACTTCCTTCTCCCCGATCACCCAATCCTTTTGACTCATCCGGAAATGCAAATGAAGGCTGAGTTCGGATTCATCCAAAAACAGCAGGGAGAATACAACCTGATGGGCATGGATCCGGTAGTTGGCACTTTTGAGGTAGGTAGAATAGCGGCACATCGCCTTCCATTCTACCAGATCGGCCTGATCTACAAAAAGGTGAATCGCGGTGGCCCTGGCAATTTCAGACATGGACCCGGATATAGGGTCAAACAGGGCGTAGCGAAAATTTTTTATCCCGCTGAACAGTTTTCTGATGTACAACTGCCGGTAAGTCAGGCGAGAGATGTCTTTGGATGTAGCAAGGGACGGAACGGCCTGACCAAGGGTCAGTGAAGCATTGCTCGTCAACATGCGTCCGAGTCAGAAGTTTTAAATAGTGTGATTAGGTCTACCCAAACAGACCAAGAATTGCGCCAAAAGTAAAATACTTTACCCTCAAAAATATTCAAACCCAGTTTTCCAGAAACCTACACACTGCTTACCCGGAATTTTGAGATAATCTGGTTTGTGAAAGAAAAAAAACGACATCTCGAATGACCTTGTCTATTTTCGGCACCTCACCTTCAATTACGGGGATTATTACCCCTTCACCATTTCGTCCTCCCCCCAAAAAAACCGCTAAAAATCACCCAAGGGTAATCTTTAGCGGCTAGATTGTAGGTTTGAAAAAAAATTACTTTGGCTGTAAAACTAACTTAGAATAGGCTTGCTTTTCGCCATCATTTACTTCGATAAAGTAAATTCCAGGGGCCAGTCCGGCCAAAGAAATCGAGGTGACCTCGTCAGTCAGATCGAGGTTCATCACCTCTTGTCCACTGGTGGATACCAGTCGGAAGCGGGCCTGTGCGGACACCGCAATATTTACCATAGTCTCTGTGGGGTTCGGATAGACCCGGAGTTTGAGGGGCAGGTTTTGCAGAGATTCCATGGTCAAAACCACTTTATCACTGTAGCTATATCTGCCATCCAGGTCCGATTGTTTGATACGGTAATATACTTTTGAAGTAGCTTTCAGCAGGATGTCTTCATCCCGAAAGCTATACGTCTCTACGTCTTCGCTATACCCGGCTGCGGCTTGTTCGCCTATGCCCTGGTAGATATGTCCATCCAGGGATCGCTGAATTTCGAAATAGTCGGTATTCACCTCCCGATGGGTAGCCCAGTACAGGACCCCGTCCACCCCGTCTTGCTCTACTTCTACGTACGACCATTCTACCGGAAATACACTGGTATTATCGCAATTGGAGCTCACATCCACATATACCACCGCGTTGCGGCAAAGCGGTGAACCAATGCTTTCATCACATACCTGGTATTGAAAGGTGGCCTGGCCAGAGAAACCGTTGGCGGGGAGGAAAGAAATCTGCCCGTTGGAAAGATCAACCGTGGCTGTACCATGAGCAGGATCCAATCCAAAGACGGTTACGCTGGCAGTATCGATATTATTTTCAGGGTCAGAGTCATTGTCAAGAACTGGCAGGATCAGGGCTACATTGCTGTTGACCACCACACAACCGGTGTCATTCTCCACACTGGGGGGACAAACGCTTCCTACCACAAACTGAGCTTCGGCGGTGTCCATAGGAATAGCAATCCAGGTATTGATCATATAGCCATCCCCATCGTTGGCATTCCAGGTATTACAGCCCGAGGAGCAGCCGGTGAGGTTGACGGTACCTAATGGGATATTAGAGTTGTCAAAATACATCAGGGGCTGGGGCGTCCCTGCCGGACGCACCACCTGCGCATTGAAGCCATTGACGTGGGCTTCTCCATCCCAAAGTGGATAATGAGATAGCCCGGCAAAGTATTCGACCTGCACGGTGCCTACCGCTCCTGAGGCTACAGGATTGCCTAAGCCATCCAGCCCATCCCAGGGAATACATACAATGCCCACATTGGTTTGGTTGAAGGGGAAAAAGACATCTACTCCTCCCGGATCATAGGCACCATTGCCATCCAGGTCTAAATACACATTGACCTGGCTGCCTTTATTGACATTTACTTCTATACAAAAATCGAGGGCGGTTTCGCACCCGTTCACTGCGGTTACGGACAGCGTCCCCGGATTACCAGAAGGCCAGACATTGGGATCAGGATCGTTCAGAAAGACCCGAAATTCCTCCACGTCTGATTGAGGATTATTATTTGATTTTCTATCCGCTACAATGTCCCCGGTGTTCTGTACCCCATAGCTGTTAAAAGAAACGGTATACCCATAAGGCTGCATGTTGTTCATGTCGAAAGCCACCACGATGCTGTCCAGGGTCCAGGTATAAAAAGTAGCGCAAGACTCATTGCTACCAGAGTTGGTATTCAAGGTCCAGCGATAGCTAAACAGTCTTCCCTGTACAGGCTCAAAGTTGATGGGATTGCTCACGTCCGCCACCGTAACATCAAAGGGATGCACATAATAGCGGGTCGTCAGGTTTGCCGGGGTATGGGGATTCCCCACATTGAACAGGATGGCATAGTCTCCAGGGATGGTCGGCGTACACTCCAGGGCCTGGTAACCATTTGAGGTAGCGCCCGCGATCTGTTTAGGACCGGTGTAAGCAGCTACCCCATCATCTGGAATATAGCCTGGGTCCCCTACCCCTTCTGCTACCTGTCCCCGGCACAGGGTATCTCCATTAGGCGCGAGAATGATGTAATACAAAGCTTCGCCCAGGGGTTCCAACTTGTTGAAGCCGTAGTATATGGTCTCTGTAGTAGGATCGTCGATATGAACATAAATCCAGCGGTCTGCCGGATCTCCAAAGGTAGGACCTTCTTTGCCACCTTCGCCCCCTCTTTCATCATTTCCCTGTACGTAGCTTACGCATTGGGTCTGTGAAGGATCGGGCATGAGGTCTTTGGTACCTTCCGCTTTCATCAGGCGCGGGGTAGCCAATATAAATAGCAAAAAGGCTGTCTGTAAGAAAACTAGGGATAATCTTTTCATCGCATTAATCTTCGCTTGGGAGGTACAGAAATAGGGCGTGTCTCTGCATGATTATTTCAGACAATACCGAAGCATCCCCATCTGGCTGACCACCAGAAGGACCTGCAACGAACGTTGAGCGTGCCATTGTTTGTGCAATACAGGAGTCCCGATGGACGAGAAGGAAGGACAGGTAATGGGATCAGGAAAAACCCCTCCGGAAACTCCTAAGAAAATCTGGTTAAGATTTTCAGACAAACCTTACTTGGTTTATCATAAGCTAAAGGTAAGGGCGATTTTTATTTATTCTTGACAAAAGAGCCTGAGTAGCCAATATGATAGGCTCATCCGCTAGAATGCAGGGGTGTTCGTAGTACTGCAAACCCCAAAATGGTGCAAAGCCTGGAATTTTCTTACATAACATATGCCGACTTCACAAAGCAAAACGGGTGTCAGCGCATGCGCTGACACCCGTTGAGGGAGGAAAAATATGGTTAGGCTTTTTCGGGAGCCGCCATGACGGTCCCACAATTCTTGCAGGTACGCGCCTCCTCGGAAGCATAAAACTTCTTAAAGATGCCTTGCATCTGGGTCATGATGTTTTGCAGCGGGAAGTATTCCTCATAAAGGAGGTGATTACAATTGAGGCAATGCCACATAAGCCCGTCCGTATGAGAACTATCGCGTTTGCGTTCGATCACCAGTCCTACGCTGCCCGCCTCACGTTGGGGAGAATGGGGTACTTTGGGCGGCAACAGGAAAATCTCCCCTTCCTTAATGGGTACATCTACAGCCTGACCATCCTCCTGGATTCTGAGCACCATATTCCCTTCGAGCATGTAGAAAAATTCCTCCGTTTCATTATAGTGATAGTCCGTCCGTTGGTTAGGACCTCCCACTACCATGACAATGAAGTCCTCCGTCTCCTCATATACGACTTTGTTACCTACCGGTGGTTTGAGTAGATGACGGTTGTCATCGATCCACTTTGAGAATGATAAAACGGGAAACTTGGGCATCTTTTTTTCTGGAATTTACCATCGACAGGGACAAAAGAAAAGGTCTGAGCCCTAAAAATGGGAAATGGGAGGTAATACTTCTGCTTAGTTCGAACTTTCGTTTTTTCCCGTTTTTCCTAAATTCATCCCTGGCAAGCAAGGATTCCTCCCCTCTCCTATTCCTTTCGGGCATTTGACAAGTGACGAAAATCGTCTGGAAGGGTACTATATAAAAAAGCTGAAATCAAGACTACAGGACCAGATTCGGCTCCTGTCCGGCAAAGCTTGAGGGCTAACTGACCACAAGGATTCAGGATCATGGCCCGATTGTTGTCTTTTTCGGCTTTAGACAACAAATACTTTATGAGGGAAATTTAACTATTGATTTCATGGAAACTGTACTCGACCTCATTATCGTTCTTTTCTGGGCGATCTTTTTCCTTGCTACTTTGTTCGGTGTCATTCATGAGTACCGCAAGCATGGTCTAGGCCGCGAAAGAAGCCCGGAAGACTTGCTGGAGGATGATGATCCGGTTTACCTGATGGGTCCTTAGGACTACACAAATTTCCCAAGCTAACTCCAGAAATCTCAGAAAGTACACAAAAAGAAAAACCCCCGGTTGAGGACAACCGGGGGTTTTATGTTATAAGATACGGTCTAATTGCCGTGTTCTTTTTCAATGTAAATCTTCAAGGCTTTATTGATCACGTCCTTGATCCGAATCCCTTTTAACTCGGCGATTTCCCGGGCCCTTTGCAGCACTTCCGTGGTAATCATGGTGCTAAAGCGGGTTTCATCCAGGTCCAATTCTTTACGACTTGGCACTTTTTCCCGATCCTTCCGCTTCCACTGCCCGTTAGGTGGGATAATGTCATCAAAAGCATCTGAATCCAGGGCATCCTCAATGGTTTCCAAGAAGCTCTTCCGACGCGGGGAGCTTTTGCGCGTAGGTTTACGCTTGGGAGTCGGACTGGTCCGATTTTGTTGTTGGTTGACAGAATCCAGAAAGCTTTTTTTCCGGCGAGGCGTGGGCGTAGGCGTTTGCTTCCGAACCGGGATCACTTCCTCCAGTGCGGAATCATCAAATGCTTCTCCTATCCTATCCAAAAATTTCTTCGCCATGTGCGTTTAACTTCCCTATCTAACCCCTACATACTTTCTTATATATCCCTTTAAGTTGATGGCTTCTTAAACAGCGACTTCCGCTTTCAGGCGGTTGTCCACTTCCCCAGCCAGCGTGCCGTAATCTTCGGCCCCATTACAGAATTCGTCATATTGGAAAATATGTTGCCCTAAACTCTGAGATTCTGCCAGGGCAATGTTTCCCCGGATGGGCGTATTGAACATGACTTCTCCATATTGCTGGCGCGCATGCTCCATGATATCCCGGTGCAATACCTTGCGGTGATCATACTGAGTAATCACAATCCCCAGCAATTCCAGTTCCTGGTTCATCCGGGTTTTGACCGTACGCAGAACGCGAATAAACTCGGTCATACCCTGGAGAGAAAGAAACTCTGGTTGCAAGGCGATGATCGCGAAATCACTGGCCGTAAGGGCGGAGATCGTCAGGGTGCCCAAACTCGGGGGACAATCGATCAGAATGAAGTCATACTGATCTCTCACCTGCTGTAAGCTCTCCTGAAGAATGAATTCTTTCCCCACCTCCATGTTCTTTTCAAAGCCTGCCAGATGAATGGAGGAAGGAACAATGTCCATTTCTCCCACCGGCTGAATCATCTTTCTGATATCGTCCTGAAAGGCCAATACCTGATAAATGGTTTGATCCTGCTTTTTCAAGCCCAGCGAGGTAGACGCATTGGCCTGAGCATCCATGTCGATTAGCAGAACTTTGTATCCCATCCTGGCCAGGGCTGCACCCAGGTTAACCGTGGTAGTGGTTTTACCTACGCCTCCTTTATGATTCGCGATAGAAATTACGCTCATTCGGTTATGATCTATTAGGAATCCTTATCTCTCAAAATTAGCCAAAGCAGAAGAGAATAAAAAATTGTGAGACTGGATATTTCGAAGGAAATGCATTTCACAAGTTTTAATGGTCTTTGTGAAGTGAGTAGCAGGGCAAAAGGGAATTACCCTCCCATCATGGAGGGGATTTTATGGAAAATGGCTCCCTTGGGCATCCATTTAATATGCACTCCCATCATTTTTTCCGCTGCCTGCTTTTGCTGCCTTTGCTGCTGCTTGCTTGTCAGGAGACCAGCCCTCCTGCCCTTTCGCAACCAGCTCAGGCCGTCTCCCTGCCTGTCAGCTCTCCCTCGGCTGCATCCATTACGCCTTGTGGGGCAGAAGCCTATGCGGCAGTTCGCCAGCACATTCGTGAAAAACGAATGGCCCTGGCCCGGCAATATCAAGGCGCTGCTGCCAGCAGCCGGAACAGTTTGTTAGCCCAGGCCATGGATAGCCTCGTCCATTCCCTGGTGGAAAAAATATTCCCTTGTTGGTATGGCACCCCCTGGACCTTTGAAGGTCATACTGACCAGCCCGGAGAAGGCAGCATTGCCTGTGGTTATTTCGTCTCTACCACCCTCAAGCATATCGGATTCAACTTAAACCGCTACCGGCTGGCTCAGCAAGCGGCTTTACCGATCATCCGGAGCCTGACCCAAAACGTCCAACGTTTTCGTAGCCCTCAAGCCTGCCTTGACTTTGTCGCTGCTCATCCGGGAGAATTGTTTATCCTGGGGCAGTCCTACCATGTAGGATTCCTGTATGCAGCTCCAGAGGGTGTGCAGTTTATCCACGCCGGATACTTCCCTCCGACCAGGGTATGCCGGGAAGCAGCCAGGACCTCTGATACCTTTGAACAATCCGAAGTATGGGTTGTGGGTAGCCTCAACCAGCATCCCGAGCTGGCCCGGAAGTGGTTATCCGGCGAAAAGGTCTCAATTATTACCCCTTAGTCACCAGCCGAACCAAACAGGCTGCTATCTTGACCATTGACCCCCGGAATCCTTCCTATTCTGCTCCATTCGCTTATTTTTGACCCTTCGCACACATGCAAACCCCGGCGTTCTTTTCTCAATTCGCAATTTCTTTTTCTGTGTTTCTTACCCCGTAGGCTTTCTGGTAGGGCATTTGCGACTTGTCCGTCAGAAATCTGCACATTGAAAGGTAATGCCATGATGGATTCTGGTACCAAAGATCCCCAGGCAGAATGGGACTTTTATTTCTGCACCGTAGAGGAGCATCCTGCTTCAATCATGCTTGACCTTGCTCTTCATACCCACGCTCCCCTCTCAGATAAAATAAACTTTTTACAACTCGCTGTTGATCTTCAAGCTCCCAATGATTTTGGGTTGACCACAACGGGCGAAGCGGAAGTGCTCTATATACTCGAAGACAAACTTTCCGAGCACATTTTAGAAAACCTTGGTGGACTTTATGTAGCGCGCAACACCACCAACGGCCAGCGCATTTTTTACTATTACTGTCAGACTTCTATCGATTATAAAAGCATCGTAGAAGAAGTCATGGAAAGATTCGCTGATTACGAATACACCGTCAAGATTCAACGGGATCCCAGCTGGGCCTTTTATCAGCAATTTCTCTTTCCTTCCAAATGGGAGTATCAGTCTATTCTGAACCGGAGAGTGATCGAAAAACTGGAGCAGCAAGGAGACAACTTACAAGCGGCCCGGGAGGTAGAACATTATTTCTTTTTCCCACAGGAAACGCACCTGACGAAATTCCTGGAAGAAATAAAAGAGGAGAATTTTCAGATTCTCTCTCGCAAGTTCGATGATCAAAAAACCCCTGAGACCTACAGCCTGGTCATTAGCAGGGAGGAAAAAATAGATGCCTCTGCCATTGATGACGTCGTCATCTTTCTCATGCAACTCGCAGAGAAATGTCAGGGGGAATATGATGGATGGGGCACTGGCGTCGTCCAGGTCTGATTACATCAGAAGAATTTCGAACCGGAAAGTAGCTCGGCCGTCTTTTTCTTAGGCCGGGCTTTTTTTACGCCCTTTTTTCTTTTTGGAAGCGGGTTCCGCCGGGGGCAGTACCGCCATGAGGTCGGTAATTTCCTCCACAAAAAACATATTGACGGAGCCTTTATTTTTGATAGGGACCTGACCACGAGAGGTGCAGCGGGTGAATTCACTGACCAGTTGATAGGTCGCTTCAGAAATGTTGACCTTCCAGGCTTCACCAGCCGATTCCATGCGGCTGGCTACGTTGACCGTATCTCCCCACACATCATAGGCAAACTTCTTGGCTCCGATTACCCCGGCCACTACCGGTCCCGAATGGATGCCTACCCGTAACTCCCAGGTAGGTTTGCCTTTGGCCAGGTTTTGACTGCGCCAGCGTTTCATAAAGGCTTGCATATCGAGGCCCGCCGCGACCGCATGCAGGGCATGCTTGTCATCCTTCTTAGGTACGCCCGCTACGGCCATATAAGCATCGCCAATGGTCTTGATTTTTTCCAGTCCATACTGGTCCATGATTTTATCGAACTCCGCAAACACATGATTGAGTTCGGCCAGCAAGGCTTCCGGACGCAGGTTGGCAGCAATAGAGGTAAAACCGACGAAGTCAGTAAAGATGATGGAGGAAGTATGGTATTTGTGCGGAGTCGCTTTGCCTTTTTGTAAGATTTCGAGGGCGGTTTCTTCGGGCAAAATACTGAACAGCAGGTCTTCGGATTTTTTCTTCTCCTGGGCCAGGGCACGGTTATGCCGACGACGCGAAAGGTTGCCGCTAATGAGGGTAAAAATGATCAGCAAAGCCGCTACGCCTCCCCCAATGCCTACGGCATACCATTTTTGCTGGACCTCATCCTGGGCAAGTTTTTCTGCTTCTACCCGCGCTTTCTCCGCATTCACGGTTTCGATTTCTGCTTCTGCGGCTTTGAGCTCTGCTTCCGAAGTTTGGCGTTCCATCTCCAGGAGTTCGCGTTCTGAGATCAGGACCTGATTGGCTTGTTGCTGGGTTTCCAGGCTATCCTGGATGACTTGTACCTCCTCCTGGAAAGCAGTGATCTCCTTTTCGATCTGCTCTTTTTCCATTTGGGTACCCAGGACTGCCAATCCCGCATTCATGCTTCTGTTAGCATCCCTGGACAATCGAGTCAAGCCCAGGTCGTCAGCCAGAGAAATACTGCGCTTCAGGGCTCCCACTGCCGATGCATAATTTCCTTTCGAAATTTCCATTTGCCCTACCCCAAAAAATCCCCAGGCTGCTTCGTGTCGACTTTTGCCTTCCAGCGCGTATTTTACGGTGTTGCGGTAGTTAGCCAAAGCGGCATCGGTATGTTGGTTTTGTTCTTCAACGAAGCCCAGCAGACGATAATCCTTGGCCAAACTCCCTTTGAATTGAGGTTTGGTACTGAGTAATTGCTTTTTAAGACGAATGGCCTTTCCCAGATGCTCCCGGGCCTGGGTCCAGTCTTTTTTGTTGACGTGCAAAAGGCCCAACTGGCTATGAGATTTCACTACCCCCACCCGGTTGATGCGCTTCTGGGCAAGGTCCAGGGCATCCTGAGCGAAGGCGATAGCCTCGTCAGTTTTATTGGCTCGGGCGACCTTGGCGGAAGCTTCGAGATAAAGTTCGATTTTCTTAAAATCGTCGGGTTTTGTATCCAGATCTGCCCGGATGGCAGCCGGATCTACCTGTGCCAGAAGGGATGAGCCCGCACAGATAAAAACCAGGAAAAGCCTGAAAGGTAGTTTCATAGCCTCAGTGGAACAGGTAACAAGGGACAAAAGGGCCGAAATTTTCAGCAACCTAAAGTAACGATTGTCCCCTATTTCGCAAAAATTCGTACTATCTTTGTACGCCGTTTTTCAACATCATGCAAATGGAAGGCCAGCTTAGCCCAAGTACACAGATGGGGCAGGAAAAAATCATTCAGGCCCTCAAAGACTGTCAGCTGTTCAGTGGACTGGAAGACATTGCATTGACCGATGTGGCCACCAAAGCCAAGGTACGTCAATTCTTCCCGCAGGACGTGATCGTCTGGCAGGGGCAACCCAGTACGACCTTGTTTCTCATTCTCAATGGCATCGTTGCGGTGAAAAGCATGATGGGCCAAAAGGAGCATCTCCTGGCCTATCTCATGCCCGGTAATAGCTTTGGTGAAATGGGGATACTGGAAAATCAGGCCCGTTCTGCCACGGTTTCTGCCCTCAGTGAGGTGGATGTGCTGGCCATTCAGCGAGACGATTTTCTGGAAATGCTGCACACCTACCCTGTGGTAGCCATTGAACTGGCCAAAACCCTAGGTCGCTATCTGGTGCAGTCCAATCGCCGCCTCAGCAGCGAGAAAAAGGACATGAAGCTCATCATCATCATGCAGCCGGAGGAGCGCAACGGGGCGACCAGCCTCAGCGCCCTGCTAGCGCAGCGTCTGGCCAAGGACACCCGACAGGCCACGGCTTTGATGGAGTATCCCAATTCCTGGCGCATCCTGGATGGGAAGCCTTTGGACCAAAACACCCAGGTCTTTCACCATCGGGATGGCTTTGATATTCTCTTTCCTCAGATGGAGCAATACCTGCCCGCTACCACGCGGACGGAATTATTGTTGGACCGGGCCCGCAACCAATACGGCAACATCGTCATCCAGGTGAATGACTTTGTAGACGACAGTGTGCGCCTGATTTTGGAACATGCCGATCAGGTAGTGTTGCTCGTCCCACCGGGTCCCCAGGGCAAGCGACAGGAAGAGACCCTGAAAAAGCAATTGAAAGGAAAAATCCAGCCCGACGAAACCTCGGTGGTTACCATCGTGAATCGCGGACGGAAAAAATACGCAGACATGCCGGAAGTGGACTG
The DNA here is from genome assembly GCA_038527215.1 of Bacteroidota bacterium. GTDB lineage: Bacteria > Bacteroidota > Bacteroidia > J057 > J057 > JAWPMV01. The sequence continues at coordinate 1,564 of JBCBGC010000175.1, read as the reverse complement.
GGCAGATATCGAATTGCCCTTCCTGCCCAATTTCCCTCGGGTGCAGCTGCCTGATCTTCTGCCGGAAGATGTGCCGGAAGAAATTCAGGAGGTGATGATCCACCTGGTGGAGCGCCTGGAGCGCAACAACAGCATCGGCATTTTTATCCCTACCACGGTCGACGTAGACCAGCAAATCGATACCACGGTCCACATGGACCAGACCATGAGTTTCATGGCGGAACGCTTTGGCGGGGCAACCTGTAAGGTCGCCAATGGCGTATGGCATAGTGAGCAGTTGGGCCTGGTAGGAGAAGTAGTTTACATCATACATTCTTATATTACCCGGGCAGACATGAACCGCTATCTGGATGAAGTAGTGGATTATATCAAAATGATGAAGCGGGAATTGAAGCAGGAAGCCATGGCCCTGGAAGTCAACCATAAGCTCACCTTGATTTAGCAGAGGTGCTGCTTTTTTCTGACGAAAAAGAAGCTTGAACAGATTACAGCATGAGTCAAATCTTATTGGTAGAGGATGAAGCCAACTTTGGCGCTGTGCTCCGGGATTACTTGCAAATGAATGATTACGAAGTCACCCTGGCCCGGGATGGGGAAGCAGGTTGGCAAGCCTTCCAACAAGGAAAATTCCGGCTGGTCATTCTGGATGTGATGATGCCTAAAAAAGATGGCTTTGCCCTGGCCAAGCAAATCCGGCAGGTCAATGAGCAGGTTCCGCTGATTTTTCTCACGGCCCGTTCCATGCGGGAAGATATTCTCAAAGGCTTTGAAACCGGAGCCGATGACTACATTACCAAACCTTTTGATTCGGAAGAACTCCTCTATCGGGTCAAAGCCATCCTGAAACGCTCCGGACAGCAAGACGAAGCGGATGAAGCCGAGCAGATTCCGGACGAATTTGAGTTTGGCGATTTTCAATTCAACTATCGTCTCAACACCATCCACCACGCCGGAGAAGCGGCCCGGCTTTCCCCCAAGGAGGCCGACTTATTGCGGCTTTTGCTTATCAACAAAAACGACCTCCTCTCTCGCGAAACGGCCCTCAAAGCCCTCTGGGGAGATGACAATTATTTCAACGCCCGCAGCATGGATGTCTTTATCAGCAAGTTGCGTAAGCGATTCAAGCCCGATCCCCGGGTCCGCATCGACAACATTCATGGCAAGGGATTTCGCATGGTCATCGCCGAAGAAGCATGAGTTGGATTAAGGTCATCGCATTTTCCGAAGCCACGGGAAAACTCCGGAAGCTCTTCGAACGGGTAAAAGGTCCCAACGGACAAATCGACAACATCCTTCAGGTCCACAGCCTCCGCCCTCATAGTTTGGAAGGACATATGCGCCTTTACAAAAATGTCCTCCACCATCGGGAAAACACCTTGCCTAAATGGTACCTGGAAAGCCTGGGCGTGTACGTCAGTCAGTTAAATGATTGTGCTTACTGTGTGGAGCATCATGCCGCCGGGCTGAAACGCTTGTTGGATGATGAAGCTCGCTTTGAGGTGCTGTATGATAGGTTGAAAAAAGGCCAGCCTGAAGAGGCTTTGGAGGGAAAATGGTTGGTCGG
>JBCBGC010000174.1:0-13215 GCA_038527215.1 Bacteroidota bacterium | reverse complement strand
GGATTGTTATCGGCTTTGATGAATTGGACAGGGTTGGGAAGGGGATTGACAGCAATGGTGAAAGTGGCAGAATTGGAACATCCATTGGGGTCGGTAAAATTCACCGTCCAGGAGCCTTCGTTTAAGCTCCCATCCTGCACATTTGGAATCAAGATTTGATCATTATCCACCCCATTTGCTCCTCCAGGAATGGTGGTGCCATCTGGTCTGGTGTAAGTAAAGATCCAGTCGTTACCGAAGGCTCCGCCAAGGTCAAAAAGGACAGATTGTCCTTCACATACGGAAACACTATTTGTCTGACTGAACGCAGCATTGTCAACGCTAATGAATTGACCCGGGTTCGGAATAGGGTTTACATTCAGCGTGAAAGTCCCCGAGCCAGAACATCCGTTAGGATCGGTATAATTAACTGTCCAGGTACCTTCATTCAGACTGCCATCCTGCACATTTGGAATAAAGATTTGGTCATTGGCTGATCCATTTGCCCCACCATTAAATACGGTTCCATCCGGTCGGGTATAAGTTATGGTCCAGTCATTTCCAAAACTCCCACCAAGATCAAAGAGTACAGAAGACCCTTGACAAATGGTGACGGTATTGGTCTGGTTAAACGGCGCACTATTGACAGAGATATACTGATCCAGAGAAGGAGGACTGTTGACTACAATAGATACCGAGTTCGAATATAGCCAAGACCCGCAATCGTTGCGCTTGGCTTTTCTTCGGTAATGGGTAGTACTGTAAACAATGGGCGGAGAATAAAAAGAGCCCCCAGCTCCAGGGATGTCGGTCCAAAAGAATCCGTTTGAACTTGACTGCCATTGATAGACAATGTAAGAGCCGCTTCCTCCAGACGCTGCTGAACTTTGGAGGATGAGGGTCGTGCCAAAGTTACAGAAAGTATTACCCCCACTGATGCTGCCAGGATTGGTAAGATCTGAACAAGTTGGGGGGCAGACCACCGGGCTGCCATTGGTACTTTGACGATTACCGCTGGATTGGTTTTGAAAATAACTCCCATTCCAAAAAAAGGCATCTCCAACCAGGGGGAAAGCCAGATTAGAATTAGCACAGCTAGTGGTGGTAGTTAGGCCACAAGCATCGTTTTTAAGCACAATGCTTGAAGAGCCGTTGACGGATATACAGGTGTAATTATTTTGAGCGAACAACCTGGGAATACCCATCACACAAAAAAGGAACATCCAGGTTCCAATTTTTTTTACTAATGAGTTTATGTAATAATTATTCATTTTTCATTGGCTATAAAACCAAAAACATATTCGCTAAGAAATTCAATTGGAGACCGTAGGGGTCATGCGCAGTTTACCTAGGCTTTGCTTGACGATTCCCTGACCAGGAATAAGCCATTGCGTAAGGGGAATTTTTTTTCGATCTACCTCTTCGCCATTGATTAAGGTCATCCTTTGATAGTCTCCCTTTATCACCCAGGCCTGAAGGTATTCCCTGCCTAGCTTTATTTCTTGTTGCCCACTTACCGTGCGGTTAGTAAGGCTAATTTGATACTGAATACTACTTTGATCTGGCAGAGAAACAGTGAAAATCCCCTTAGCACTTGCAAGGCTAGCGTTACTCGCCAATTCTGCAGGGAATTCCACTTGATCACCTACGTAATTCAGCTTGGCTTTTTCATGCAAATAGAAGAGAAAAGGCTCAGCTACTCCTTGCATGTCCATCAAATATCCCTGAGATTCATTTTTTTGTATTTGATAGGCATAGGAGAGCTGGTAAGGATTTAGTTGCCCTTCTCTTGTAGCTGTTACCTCTACCCGAATATCTCCATTGGAGGTAGGTTGGTAATAGAAAGAGGCTTTTTCTTGAGGTCCGTCCGCTTCGGTTAATTGAGCTTCAAGCTCTATTTTTAGCTTAGCGGAAGGAAATAAGTTCTGCCCATCCTGTTGGGCAAGCAGGCAAGCTACACCTCCCCAGAAGAATAGAACGAGTGTCAGAAACCGGGTTCCTAATACCCTGGCTGGTGGCGCAAGACACCTTGGCCAGGAATCCCTGCTTAAGGGAGGTAACATTTTGTTGATCATGATAAAGTTGATTAATACATCCAAGAATTAGGTTAAAGGAAAATGAGTGGATGTTAGGATTTAGGGTTAAGTGTAGGATTGAGAATTTTTCAGTTTATCTAAATTTTGTTAAATAGGTGTGCTGTCCCTCTCGGTGTAAGAGTGAACACATCTTAGGGCAGGTTGCCAGTTTGTTTGGGTGGGATTTGGCTGCTTGTGGTTAAAGCAAAGGGAAAGCAAGGTTTTGGTAGAGGCATTGCTTTTCCCGGGCACTAAATTGGGTTTTATTGTGCCCACCATCCTATCAAGTGGGGGGTATGGAAGTAATCTGGTTGTGTGATGATCCTATCAATATGGTATTACGATTGTATTATGCCGATATTCGGATATAAAGTAAATTGTAATGTTTTTTATTTGGATGATCTATACCACCTAAGTGCCTAGATGAAATAAAATATGCTCACGGGAAGGGCGCCCCAAACCATGAGGCGGGGTCTTTGATCGAACATTAAAAAGGGAAAAAGGAAGGGTTAGGTAAGGTAAAGGGGAAGGGTAGGAGCGGCCTAATAACCGAACTTGCTGCGCATACAGCGTAAGAAAAAGGGCGGAGTTAGATTCCGCCCTTCGAATATGTTAGTTGAGTTCAGCTAATCCAGCTTTTAGCACGGCTAACTTAGCTTCCGTATCGGCTTTCTTTTTCTTCTCAAGCTCGACTACCTGAGGAGGAGCATTGGAGACAAAGCGTTCATTTTCCAGCTTTTTATTCACCTTGATCAAAAAGCCTTCCTGGTAGGCAATCTCCTTTTGCAATTTTTCTCTTTCTGCTTCTACATCGATAGCGCCAAGTGGGATGAAGAATTCATGAGCTTGAACCCGGATGCTGCTGGCCCCCTCTACTTTTTCTGCAGGGTAGTGAATCGCCTCAGTATTGAGGAATTTTGCCAGGAGGGTTTCATATTGTTGAAAGAGGCCAGGGTTGTCAGATTTGATGTGCAGGGTGATGGCTTCCTTGAAAGGAATTTGCTTATCCGTTCTGAAGGCACGCAAAGCCGTAATAGCCTCTTTTATCAAGGCTATATCCTCCAGCAAAGTCTCATTAGGTTTGTCTAAGTCGGAGAGCTGAGCCACTGCCAGAAACTCCCCGGCAGATCTTTCTTTTAACCCATGCCATAGCTCCTCAGTAATGAAAGGCATAAAGGCATGCAGGAGTTTCATGGTTTCCTCGAACAAGCGAATAACGCCGTCATAAGCTTCCTGAGAAATGGCTTCTCCGTAGGGAGGCTTCATCATCTCCAAAAACCAGGAACAGAAATCATCCCACTTCAACCGATAGACAGACATAAGCGCATCCGAAATCCGGAATTTGCTGAAATGATCTTCGATCTCTATCGATGCTTCCGCTAGTCTGGCTTCCATCCAGGCAATGGCGAGTTTCTCTCGCTCGTTGGCTGGGTGATCCGCTACGGACCAGCCTTTAACCAGGCGATAGGCATTCCAGATTTTATTGGCAAAGTTTCGCCCCTGCTCAACCAGGCTCTCCTTAAATAAGAGGTCATTGCCGGCAGGGGAAGCCAGCAACATCCCGACGCGAACCCCATCTGCTCCATATTGGGCAATCAGATCTAGTGGGTCGGGAGAATTCCCCAGAGACTTACTCATTTTCCGTCGCTGGTCGTCTCGTACAATACCAGTCAGGTATACATTGGAAAAGGGTTTTTCTCCCATATATTCCTTGCCAGCAATGATCATACGAGCTACCCAAAAGAACAAGATTTCCGGAGCGGTTACCAGATCTTGCGTAGGGTAATAATAAGAAATCTCAGGATTGTCCGGCTGGGTCAATCCGTGGAAAACATTGATTGGCCAAAGCCAGGAAGAGGCCCAGGTATCCAGGACATCTTCATCCTGATGAAGGTCGGCCAAGGTCAGATCCGGACGCTTGAACTTTTCCCGAGCTTTTTCTACCGCTGCTTCAGGCGTAGGAGCAACCACATATCCATCAGCATCCTTTAGATAATAAGCCGGAATTTGATGTCCCCACCAGAGCTGCCGGCTCAGGCACCAGTCCCGGACATTTTCCATCCAGTGCTTATAGGTATTGATGAATTTGCCGGGGATCAGTTGGACATCTCCATCCACTACCGCTTCCAGGGCTGGGGCAGACAGCTCCTTCATTTTGAGGAACCACTGCAGAGAAAGCCGAGGTTCAATGGCTGCATCGGTCCGCTCAGAATATCCGACGGAGTGCATATAGTCTTCCTGCTTGACCAGGTGGCCAGCAGCATTAAGGTCTTTGGCGATCTGTTTGCGAACGACAAAGCGATCCTGTCCTACGTAAAGGCCTACTTCTTCGCTGATCGTGCCATCGGCATTCAAGCCATTGATGGTGGGCAGATCATGACGCTGGCCGATCTCGTAGTCGTTGGTATCGTGGGCTGGGGTAACTTTCAGACAGCCAGTACCAAATTCCCGATCTACATAGTCATCGAGAATGATAGGAATAGGACGGTTAAGCAGCGGGACGAGAGCTTTTTTACCATGAAGATGGGTATAGCGCTCATCCTCAGGATGAATGGCAATGGCCGTATCCGCCAGGATGGTTTCCGGACGGGTGGTCGCAATGGTTACGTATTCATTTTCCAGGCCCTCAATCTGATAGCGGACATGATATAGGTGTCCCGGCGTATCCCTATGAATTACTTCCTCATCAGAAACGGCGGTTTGGGCTTGCGGGTCCCAGTTGACCATGCGTAGCCCTCTGTAAATATGTCCTTTTTCATACAAATCACAGAAAACCCCGATGACGGCTTCGGAATATTCCGGATCCATGGTAAAGGCGGTTCTATCCCAATCGCAACTCGCGCCGAGCTTTCTCAACTGCTGGAGAATAATCCCCCCGTATTTTTCCTTCCACGCATAGGCATGCTCCAGGAATTTTTCCCGACCGATATCTGACTTTTTGATGCCTTGCTCAGCCAACAAGCGCACTACTTTGGCTTCGGTAGCGATGGCAGCGTGGTCGGTACCGGGAACCCAACAAGCATTGTAACCTTGCATCCTTTTGCGACGGATGATGACATCCTGCAAAGTGTTGTTGAGCATGTGGCCCATATGGAGGATACCGGTCACATTAGGCGGAGGAATGACGATGGTGTAAGGCTCTCTTTCGTCCGGGACGGATTTAAAAACCTTGGCGGCCTCCCAGGCCTGATACCATTTGTCTTCGATCTCGCCCGGGCTGTACTTTTTTGATAGTTCGCTACTCATTTTTCTGAAGGCAAAAATTGCTATTGAGGGGGGCAAATTTACGCCAAATCCTTGGTTGTAACAGCATTTTTTATACGGAAAAGCGCAGGGAGGGATACAGAGAAAAGTGTAAAAGGAAATTTTTGGTAGATCGGGGATGAAAAGGCTGAAAAGAATTTTCCCTTTAGGGCCTTGCTGGGATTATGTAGGAGAATATGTATATTTCAGCGTCAGAACCTAATCTATCACTACTATGTCCCTAGCACTACGATTCCTCCTCTGTTTCACCTTCCTGAATGCCCTGGTTTTTTCGACCTCGGCCAAGCCCATGGTAGCTGACGATATTGGGATAGCGGAGATCTTACGGCCCGCTCCCTCAGAATGTGGTAACAATGTCCTGGTAGAGGTCCGAGTTCAGAATTATGGCGATAATTCCGTAACCTCATTTTTTATTTCCTATACCGTAGATGGCACCCTGGTAGCAAACTACCTTTCGGTGGATAGCCTGGGTCCTGGTCAGTCCATTGAGGTCGCTTTTCCAGCTTTGACCCTCGCCGATGGCAACCATAGCCTGGAAGTAGAAACTTCTCTCCCCAATGGGAACAATGATGGCGACACCGGCAACGATAAAAAGGTCAAGAGTTTCAGCATTCTGATTTCCCAGGGACTGACCGCTCCCTACTTCGAGAGTTTTGAGAGTGGAACCTGGCCTCCCACTGATTGGATCCTTCAAAACCCTGACAACAGTGTGGGGTGGCAAGAAACCAGCCTGGCCAGCGTAACCGGGAACACCTCCATTTACATGGACAATTTTAACTACAATGCCATTGGGCAGGTAGATGAATTTCAGACTGCTGGATTCGATTTGACGGGGGAAACCAAAATTGCCCTCAGCTTTTATCTGGCCTATGCTCCTTTTGGAGACAATACCGGCTTTGCTGATACCCTGGAGATTTGGGTCTCTGGCAATTGCGGATTGAATTATGATCGGGTCTACAAAGCCTGGGGACAGGATTTGGCTACTGCTCCAGCTACCACTTCTATGTTTGTGCCAGCAAGTTGGATGTGGAAGAAAGTCTGGGTAGACATCAGCGATTATGCCGGTAGCACGTATTTCGTGGCGAACTTTCGCCATACCACCAATTACGAAAATAACCTCTACATTGATGTGGTCAGTATAGAAGAGTTTACAGCCTTGGATATTGATGATCCTTCTGAGCTAGGCGCGATGGAACTCTTTCCTAACCCTGCTTCTGATCAGGTCGCAGTAAAATTTGAAGCCAAAGCCAGTGGCCCACTGGATATCAGCATTACAAACTTGCAGGGTGCCGCAGTATGGCAGAAAACCATGCCTCACGCGCCTGGACTCATGGAAATCTCTCTTCCCGTGGGAGAACTTGCGGCTGGATTTTATATGGTTACCTTAAAAGAAGAGGGCAGAACGCTTACGAAAAAACTAACCATAGAATAAGCCCATTGGGCAAAAAAGAACAGAGGGGGTCGTTCATGTGAACGACCCCCTCTGTCAATTACGACAGCTGGCTTAGCTGTTATTCTTTTCTCCAAATTTAAGGAGGGCATAAATCGCTGCAGCGGCGATTCCTAAGATCAGCGCAAATTTAAATAGCTTAAACATGGCGCTAACGAGGAATACCACACCAAAGGGCAGAATAATCTTGCCTAACAAGGGCAGCTTCATATACGATTTCACAAGCCAATTCTTATTCATCTTACTCACGGTTTATGAATGTGTACAATCTATTATTCGGATAATTTACAAAAAAGTTCTCATTCTAAAGTTGCGCAATGCTTCTTTATGAAGATTTGCATACATCCTAAAGACGCCCTTTTTGTCCAAGGGTTGGAATGCCTTACTTCAACCATACTTTTCGATAAACCATGCCCAGCGCGGTCTCGACTTTCAATAAGTACATCCCGCGTGGATGATCGGCCAGTTTGAGTTGGGCTTTATTTAAGCCTAATTCCTTGATTTCGACCCGATCCACCAACTGCCCAGCCTGGGAGTAAAGTGCCAGGCTGAAGCCGCGAGGGATTACAGCCCAATCAATTTCTACTTGTAGGTGATCTCGGGCCGGGTTGGGATACAGCTTCAACGCCGCCAGCCCAATTTTCTCTTCCTCTTCAAGGCTTGTGGCCCAGGATACCAGGGTATCCGTTTGTAAGATCAGCCTACAGCCCGCTGTATCTTCAATGGTACAGGCATAAACCTGGCCTCCAGCCAATTCCGTGGCGGTAGGACCTGTTTGAGCTAGCGGGTCATCCCATTGGTAGCTGTATTCCCCGGAAGCGCCGGAAACGCTTACGGTGGCACTGGCCTGTCCCGAACCATCGTCATTGTCCACCGTGATAGTTCCTTGCATATAGGTCGGAATACAAGGCCCAAAATTTGGATATAAAATCAAACTGGCTTCCAGGGGGGGAGAAAATTGCTGGGCCAAGTCCAGCCATTGACTACCTACCGCGGGAGCTTCCGAATATAAAAAGGTCGTTTGTGGGGTATAGATATGCGCCGTGGTTGCCAGGGTAACCGGCCCCCCGTTTTCATGGACGGCGATCAGGTACTTGCCGGTAGGAACCGGGGTAGGATCCAGTGGAAATCGAAGCGGCATGGACAATCCCTGGCTGGCATCCGCTGCTGTAATGGTATAGGGTTTGGTGCTCACGATGGGATTGCCAATAGGAAGACTCAAGCTATCGCTCCAGGCATACATGGACGCAAATACTACATCTCCTTCGGTAGGTTGCAAGAGTTCAAAGCTGATGGAGGTCATTAATCCCAGTTGGGGGTTTTCGAATAACTGCCCGAGTACGCTGCCTTTATTAGGCCCCAGGTTGACGGATACCTGCCCATTGGCGGTGCCACGGTGCCGCTGGAGACTGGAATCTCCAATCACCAGCTGAAATATTTCCTGATTGTTTTCTTCAACCTCATCGATCAGGCCGGGGGTTTCTACCCGGGTTTTGATGTGAAAAACGCCCTCCTCAGAAGGGGTCCAGGGGCCTAGTTGATAGGCCACAGATTGATTGCTGGCCAGAGAGGAGTAGGTCTGACTTTGAGAAAAAATAGCCTGATGGGTGGCTTGATTGATCACTTCCAGGGTGGCTTTCACGCTGTCCAAATCCTGGAAACCACGATTGTTAAGGAAGCCATTAATGGTAATAGGTTGGGCTTGAGAAAGTGGCATATTGGCAAATCCAGGCTGAGGCCTACTTCCTTGGACCCGGGCATCCACCAAGACAAATTGATAATCCATTTTGTACCCGAAAATAATATCCCCATCCGGGCCATTTTGTGCCATCCCGCCTAACACATGTTGATCCTGGCCCAGATAATCTTTCATGAAAAAAAGATTGATGCCCAGATGAGTGGGCGTAGTGATTTGCGCAAAATCAAGGTTCACTTCCCGACTCACACCCGTCGGAATGCCGCCATTGTTAAGGTCCAGTTGGGTAAGAAAAATCCTTGAAGCAGGTTCAAATCCCAGGGTCCAAAGAATGGGTCCCGCTGGATGTAAGTCATCATAAACGGCCCCAAAAATAAGCATCCGGCCATGGGTGGCGGCTGGAATATGGCCGAGTTGGAGCCAATTGGTATCATACTGAAAAATGGGCTGATACTCTCCCCACAAGCCAATATGAAATCCTCCGTTTTGATTATTCAAACTTGGATCAAAGGTAATGAAGGAAGGTTTTAGGGGTAAAACCAGGGTGTCTTTTCTCAACACCGCATAATTCTGAGGATCAAATTGGTATACTACCCGGTTCGAATCAATGGCCCAGACATGATTGCCGTCGTAGGTAAGGCCGGATATAAATTCAGCCTGATTCACGAAAAACTCACCTACTTTAGTCCCCTGGCTATCGAACCGAAAAATCATATTGGTTGCAAAACCTGATATCCAAAATTCCTGGCCCGTCCAGGTAACCGCCAATAAATCTCCACTGGGGACTTGCTGGGCGGCATCAAAGGCAAAAGCGGTATCCCAATCCGCGGTGGTTTGCGTTTTGGGAAAGGGAGCAGTGAAGGCAGGTGGGGTGGCAGGTGGGTTGAGAGCTTTGTACAGCCCAACCCCGTTTTTTCCCTCTCTGGCTTTACCCGAAAAGACTTTTACCCATGGATCTACGCTAAGATGCTGGGCCTCAGCCATAAATGGAAATAATCCCACTAAGAAGATAGCGGTGAAAAGCAAGTGTTTACAGTAGAATCGGATTTGGTGTCCTTGCATGAATGATATACCTCCCGGATCAACACCCGGGAATAGGAGTGAAACTGATTGACAAGCCTGAGGGTTGGTAGATGTTTGTGAGTGGGGAGGTCTTTGCTGATCCTATTTACAGGTCTTTACGCCAGCTGCCAAGAACCAATGATGTTTTCTCCTACCTGATTTTTCCGCTGCATGAAAAAATGAGGAAAGGGGTGCAGGAAATTGTCGCATTTACCCATCCTTTTATGCCTAAAATCTCGTATTATTTAGGAAGGTGTTGAAAATGAGGTAACTAATTGGTGGGCACCTGCGTTACAAATTCAAGTTAGAGGAAAGGTAGGAGGAAAAAATGTGCAAAAAAGTTGACTTGACCACCTTTGCTCAGTCTTAAAGATAACTTAATGGATGCCAAGCCTGACTGGTATGGCATTTGAAGGATAAACACCATCAGCAGTATTTGTCAACCTTAAACAGAATCCTCACATGTGGAACCTAAGGTGGAAAAATGGCCTGCTCTCACTCGGAATGATCTTGTTGAGCTTCTCCCTACCTGCTCAGGTATTGGAGGACGCCTATTTTAGAACCGAGGTGGATAAAGGGATCTTTAAGGTGTATAATTTTCAGTTTGAAGCTGCTCATCAAGATTTCTCCCGCCTCAAAACGAAATACGCGCACCATCCGGCTCCCTATTTTTTGTTGGCCCTTAATCGGTGGTGGCAGAGTTATATCACTTCCTCCGATGTATACCACGATTTTATTGAAAAAAATCTCGATAAAGCGCTGGAACTAAACGAAGTGTTTGAACACAATAAGGCATACCGCGTGGAGTACACTTTTTTCCAGTACATGTGTTATGCTTTCCATACCCGTTTGGCGATAGAGAAAAAGGAATGGTTCACCGCGGCAAACTATGGTAGAAAAGCCTTGCCGTATTTGGAAGCTGGCTTCCAGATGACCCAGGAAACGCCTGAATTTTTCTTCAGCTCCGGGATCTATCATTATTATGCAGAAACTTATCCCGAACAGCATCTCTACGTAAGGCCTTTCATGGTGTTTTTCCCGGATGGTGATGCGCATTTGGGTCTACAAGAGCTTACCAAAGCAGCTGGCACGCCCAATTTCTCTCAAACGGAAGCGGCTTTTTACTTAGGCGATATTTACCTGGAAAATCCTCAACACTATGCCCAGGCTTTGCGGATCAAGCAAGAATTGGTGGAAAAATATCCAAGGAATACGTGGTTTTTAGCGGATTATGGACGGGCTTTGGTGATCGCTGGGCATTTTGAAAAGGGGGGAGAAATCCTGGCTGGCATGGCGGAGAAATTTGAGAAAATCTCTGGCTCCCATGATCGGCAGATTGACAGCCGGGAATCTACTTTGACCAGCCTCTGTATGATGCGGGTTTATCACTATCTCGGGCGGGAAGCCATGGAGCACCAGCACCAATATCAGGCAGCGATACAGTACTTTGACCGAAGCTTAAAAATGGCTCAGCTGGCCGGCCTGGAGGAAGAAGGGCATCTACCTGCAAATCAATACTATCGGGGGCGTTGCCTGGAAAGAATTAACCAACCCTCACAGGCGATTGAGGCCTATGAAAAAGTGCTGGATATGGACGAAAATGAGGCGGTAGCAGCGCTGGCTACCCAACGACTGGCGTCTCTAAGACGCTAGGCAAAGCCGGTAGGTCCTCCAAAATTGGGGGGTAAGGGAATTTCCTGTTTTGGCAACACCACTTCTCCCTGACTTCTTTCGAATTTTTCCAGGTTTTCTTTGAGGGCCATCAAAAAGCGCTTGGCGTTTTGGGGAGTCATGATCACCCTGGATCTCACCTCCGCTTTGGGCGTGCCAGAAAGTACCTGGATGAAGTCAAAAATGAACTCCGAATGGGAGTGGGCAATCATGGCCAGATTACTATATACACCCCGGGCCATTTCCTGGGAAAGTTCTATGTTGATTTGCTGCGGTTGGTTCTTTTTCTCTTCGGCCATAAATACCTTTTTGCTATAAAGCTACGACACCCTTTCCTAAACCAAAAAAGGATTTAGGATTTCCTTCCTACATGCTTGCTTAAACTGGGTCCACATCTATGATGATGCGGAGGTTTTTCACGGGGGCTTCCTGGTAGTATTTTTCTCGTTGGGCAAAAAGAATGTCCCGAATTCGTTCTGGAGAAACGTTTTTCCCCAGTTTGATCAGGAACTGCATGCGGTACTGATTCCGAAGGCGGGGAATCAGGGCATAATCAGGGCCCAGAAGGTTTTCCCCAAAATAGGGTTTGAGGAGGCGGTGAAGCCTCAGACTCTCCGGTTCAATAAATTCTCTTTTGGGGTGGCGGATCTCTATCCGAATCAGCCGGCTATAGGGGGGATATCCCGCATGCTGGCGACCGGGTAATTCTATCTTATAAAAATCGAGATAGGGCCTTTCAATGGCATTTAGGACCACATTATCCGGCATATAACTCTGGATGATGACCCGCCCGGTTTTGCTGCGGCGTCCGGCCCGGCCACTGACCTGCGTAAGCAACTGATACGCATACTCAAAGGCGCGAAAATCTGGGAAACTCAATAGGTTGTCAGCGGCGATGACCCCCACCAGGGTTACATTCTCAAAATCCAGGCCTTTGGACACCATTTGCGTCCCCACAAGGATGTCAATCTGCCCGCTTTCAAAGCGATTGATGAGATTTTGGTATCCCATTTTGGTCCGGGTGGTATCCAGGTCCATGCGCGCTGCGGTATAGTCGGGGAAGGTCTCCGCTACCGCCTCCAGGATTCTCTCGGTGCCGAGCCCGGCCCTTCGGAGGGCGAAATGCCCACAATTATCACATTTCTGAGTATTGAATTCGGTATGACCACAGTAATGGCAGCGTAGGTGATTGCGCTCTTTGTGGTAGGTCAGGCTGATATCACAATTGATACATTGGGGGACATGCCCACAATTTTCGCATATCAGGTAAGGGGCATATCCCCGTCTGTTTTGGAAGAGAATGACCTGTTCCCCACGCTCCAGGGCTTCTCCGATGGCGGTTTCCAGGACTTGAGAAAAAGGACCTTGGAGTAATTTTTTCTTGCGCTGGATTCGCATGTCCACCAGTTCTATCTGGGGCATTTGGGTAGAGATGGCCCTTTTTTCAAGGGTTACCAAATGGTGCTTTCCCTGCCGGGCGTTTTCATAGGTTTCAAAGGCTGGGGTTGCCGACCCCAGAATCACCGGACATTTTTCCTTAAATCCATAATAAATCGCTACGTCTCGTGCATTATACCTGGGGGCAGGTTCGTGTTGCTTAAAGGATTGGTCGTGTTCTTCATCTACCACGATGAGGCCGAGTTTCTGAAAAGGGAGAAATATGGCGGATCTTACCCCGATAACTACATCATAGTCTCCTTTCCGGACTTTTTGCCAGATTTCCACTCGTTCCCGATCGTTGAAGCGGGAGTGATACACCCCCACTTTCTCTCCCAGCTCACTTTTTACCCGGTCGATGATTTGCTTAGTGAGGGTAATTTCGGGCAAAAGGTATAGCACCTGTTTTCCTTGAGCGAGCTGTTCCTTAATCAACTCCAGGTAGACGTGGGTTTTCCCACTACCGGTTACGCCATGCAGCAATACGGGTTTTAAAGGAGTTTTGCCAAAATATTGTTTGATTTCGGCCAGCGCCCTTTCCTGGTCCTGGTTTAGGGTGATTTTTTGAGGATGATGTTTAT
>JBCBGC010000173.1:0-13346 GCA_038527215.1 Bacteroidota bacterium | reverse complement strand
GCACGGATAGCCCCTTAACCCCTCGTGAACCATGCTCCGCATAAAATCCTTTACGCTCTGTTTGTTATTTCTCCTCTGTGGCTGGATGAGCGAACTCGTCGCCCAGGAAAAATATACGCCAGATTGGGAATCCCTTGACAGCCGACCGATTCCGGCTTGGTTTGAAGACGCGAAATTCGGCATTTTCATCCACTGGGGTCCCTATTCAGTGCCTGCCTGGTCTCCCAAAGGGACTTATTCAGAGTGGTACCAGTATTGGATGCAGAGTAAGGCGCTTTTTGGCAATGGGGATTTTAAAGGGGACGAGGTATGGCAATACCATCGAAAAACCTACGGAGATCACTTTAGCTATTACCAGTTTGGAGAGATGTTCAAAGCCGATCAATTTAATGCGGAGGAATGGGCGAGCTTATTTGAACAAGCTGGCGCAAAGTATATCGTGCTGACCTCCAAGCATCACGACGGCTTCACCCTTTGGCCCAATAAAGAAGCAGATGACCGGGGATTCCCCTGGAACAGTGGAGCGATCGGTCCCCAGCGGGATTTGATCGGTGAGCTGAGTGCGGCGGTCAAGCAAAGGGCTATCAAAATGGGCTTATACTACTCCCTCTACGAATGGTATCATCCCTGGTGGTCACAGGATAGGGCACGCTTCGTCGCGGAACATTTTCATCCCCAATTTAAAGATTTGATTCAGCGCTATGAGCCGGATATTATTTGGGGCGATGGCGAATGGGACATGAAACCGGAGGATTGGAAAACTCCGGAATTGTTAGCCTGGCTGTTTAACGAATCTAAGGCAAAGGATCACATTGTTATCAATGACCGCTGGGGCAAAGGGGTGAGGGCTAAGCATGGAGGTTATGCCACGCCAGAGTATGGGGCGCTGGAGGAATATGATAGACCCTGGGAAGAATGCAGAGGCATGGGCTTTTCCTTTGGGTATAATCAAAACGAGGACGCCGAAGATTATAACAGCACTCGCACCCTGATTCTTTTGCTGGTGGACATTGTCAGCAGGGGCGGTAACCTGCTCTTGGACATCGGGCCGGATGGCAGAGGCAGCATTCCTCCTATCATGCAGGAAAGGCTGAAGGAAATGGGAGCCTGGCTGCAGGTAAATGGAGAAGCGATTTATGGCAGTAGGCGGTGGAGCGAAAGAAGTGTGCAGTGGTCCGCAGGGGATCAGACTTTTGAAAAAACCACGCATTATCTCGGAGGGGAATTTATCCTGAAACAAACCCTGGACCCAGAACCCGGCAAAGCCGTAAAAGAGGTGTTTTTTACCCGAAAAGGAAATGACCTATACGCGATTTCTCCCAGCTATCCTGTGGACAAGCTGGTGATCAAAGATGTGAGCCCTTCCAGCCAGACCAAAGTGATGCTATTGGGACATGCTGAGGCGCTAGCCTATAAAAAGAAGGGAAAAAACCTGGTTATTACCGTGCCTCGTTTAACCATTGATGAATTACCCTGCCAGCATGCCTGGAGTTTTAGGATAAGCGATATAAAATAATTGGCGATTCACTTGCTGGTTCCACCCTTTGTCCTAAAAGAGATACCTTAGGCATGATGGCCAGAAACGCAGTTTAGCAAATGGCGCTGGGCTTGAACGGCTTAGGCTATTCCTGAAGCCTCACCGATTCTGCTTAAAATTCTCCGCCTGGGCAAAGATCTCCTGGAATACCTCGTCATTGGCCACGGGTGGATAGTCGTTGTTTGCCAGGAGGATGATGAGTTCTACCCGGAGTTCTGATTTTACATCTTCTCTTTTGTTCCAGTCGGTGAAGGTGGATTTGTCGTCCACAATTTCTTTTACCTTTTGGGCCAGGTATACCAGCTTATCTTCCGGATATTCGAAATCATACTTGCGGGCCATGCCCTTGAGAATGTCATAAAAGGCTTTTTCTTCGAAATCAATGCCCAGTTCCTCGCCCGCCCGAAATTCCCCTTTTACCTGGGTAATCAACTCGACCAGTTCGTGGGTGATGAGGTCAAATTCTTCTCCGGTATAGGTGTTGCCCTTGCGCTCATTGTAGCGGTCGACCACCGACTTCAGTTTTTGGGTAAAATCCACCCCTTGCATGCGGTTGACTTTGGCTAGTTCGCCAATGGCTTTTTTGAGGAGCTTTTGCAGCAACTGAATCTTGGTGTTGGGCAGCTTGATGTTGAGCAGGCGATCCAGGTAGGCCGGATCAAAAATGTCCAGCTGATGGGCTTCGCCTTCCTTGAGTTGGATGATTTCCTCTACGCCCTGGCTTTCAATGGCCCGGGCGACCAACTCTTTTACCCGGGCGTTCATTTGCTCGGTGTCGGGGGCCTCTCCTTTGGTGAGTTTGAAGATGATGGACTTGACGGCCAGGTAAAAATGGACGTAATCCCTTTCCCGCTGGCTGAGTTCCTCGCTGCCCACCGCAATGTCATAGGCCATTTTCAGGCGCTTGACGATGTCCATAAAACGCCGCTTGCTTTTATCCGTCACCAGAACAAATTCCGAGGCTTTATTCAGGGTTTGCAGCTGCACCAAACCGTCGTCGCTGCGAAAGTAGGGCGAGGCATCGAAGCGATGGAAGAAGCGCTTGAGCAAATCCAGGCAATCTTTCACCACCACCAGCGACTGCCGGATATCCTCGATGTTTTGGCTCTCTTCCTGATTGTACATGGCCAGGGCCTCATTCATGCTTTTCTTGATGCCGATGTAGTCGACCACCAGGCCTTTATTTTTGCCAGCAAACTTTCGGTTGACCCGAGAGATGGTCTGAATGAGGTTGTGCTTTTGCAGGGGCTTGTCGATGTAGATGGTGTCCAGAAAGGGTACGTCAAAACCCGTGAGCCACATATCGACCACGATGGCGATTTTAAAATTGGATTTGGCGTTTTTAAACTGGCCGTCCAGTTGCTTGCGGTATTGTTTGTTGCCCAGCAACTGGTACATCTCTTTGTCATCGTCCTTGCCACGGGTCATGATCATTTTCACCCGCTCCATGGGCAGGACTTTCTTGGCTTCCTCTGCGGTCAGGGCGGCCTCTTCCGGAGCGGACACTTTTGGCTCATGCCAGGCCGGTCTGAGGCGAATCAATTCCTGGAATAAATCATAGGCAATCTCCCTGGCTGCGCACACAAACAAGGCCTTGCCCTTGACGCTGGAACCTTCGCTAACCCGCGTTTCGTAATGCTGGACAAAATCCTCCGCCACGGCTTTGATGCGGTCGGGATCGCCAATCACCGCTTTCATGCTGGCCGATTCCTTTTTGCTTTTCTCTACGTGATATTCAGAAGCGCCCTCGGCAATGGCTGATTCATAATATTGCTCGATCTGCTGCAACTGGGCATCGTTCAGGCTGACTTTGGCGGCCCGGCCCTCATAAACCAGGCGCACGGTGATTTCATCTTTGACCGACTCGGTCATGGTGTAGGAATCCACGATGGCTCCAAACACATCCAGGGTGGCATCAACGGGGGTGCCGGTAAAGCCTACGTAGGTGGCATGGGGCAAGGAGTCGTGTAAATGACGGGCGAAGCCATAGGATTTTTTTACGCCTCGCTCGGTGATCCTGACCTTCTGGTCCAGGTTGATCTGGGAGCGGTGGGCCTCATCCGAAATGCAGACCACATTATTCCGTTCGCTCAGGACTTCAGTGTCCTCATTGAATTTATGGATGGTGGTTAAAAAAACGCCTCCGGACTGGCGGCCCTTGAGTTTTTCGCGCAGATCGCTGCGACTGGCGACCGATAAAATCTCATCATCGCCTATGTAGCCTTTGGCTTTGAGGAACTGTCCGCTGAGCTGCTCGTCCAGGTCGGTACGGTCGGTGATGATGACCAGGGTGGGACTGGCCATGCGCTCGCTTTTCATGAGCAGGCGGGCCAGGAAGAGCATGGTGTAGCTCTTGCCACAACCCGTGGTGCCAAAGTAGGTGCCGCCTTTGCCATCGCCCTCGGGCTTACGGTGGGCCAGGATGTTGTCATAGAGCTTGCGGGTGGCGTAATACTGGGGATAGCGACAAATGATCTTTTCTTCCCGGGAGCTCGGTTCGGGGAGGAAAATAAAATGGTGGATGATATCCAGCAAGCGGCTCGGGGCCAGCATGCCCTCGATCATGGTGAATAAGGCCGGAATACCGTCTACCTCCCTGGCCAGGCCATCGGTTCTGCGCCAGGCATACCAAAACTCCCGGGAGGCGTAGATAGAACCTGCTTTGGTATTCACCCCATCCGAAATCACCGAAAAGGCATTGTATTTCATCAGCTCGGGAATGTCCCGGCGGTAGCGCCTGCACAACTGTTGATGAGCTTGTTCCAGGGTGGCTTCTTCCCGGATGACACTCTTAAACTCCAGGACCACCAGGGGAAAACCATTGATATAGAGGATGCCATCGGGGATGCGCCTGCTGTCTCCTTCAATCTCCAACTGGTTGACGATTTTTAGCTGGTTGTTCTCGGGATGTTCATAGTCGATAAAATGGACATGAATGTCCTTTTGGTCGGGCTGCTCGCGCTTGAGGAGCAGCCCATCAGCCATCCATTTGAGGATTTTTTTGTTGCTTTCATAGCTATCGAGGGCCGAGAGGCTTTTGAACTGCCGGATCAGCTGGGCGATTTCCGAATCCAGAATTTGGTCTACCTGATACCTTTTTTTCAGAAAAGATTCGATATCGGCCATAAGCAAGACCTCTTCCTGAGAAGCTCTGGCCACAGCTTCCCCCTGGACATAGGTATAGCCCTGCTCTTGCAGTAAGCCAATGATGGTTTCCTCTAGTCGGGCTTCGGTGTATTTCTCCATCTTGACGGGAAAAAGTTAATCCAGGGCTTTTTCTGCGGCGAGCATGGCTTCCGGTACGCTGAGTTTGCCGCTGATCAGTTGGGGGAGAAGGGTGTCGCGGAGGTGGGTGAGGGTTTGGGTTTGGTGATTGTTTCTTTCAATCCTTTCCTTGTACCCCAGGTAGATTGTTTGGAACTGGGTCACAATATTTTTGGGGGGAACTAAAATCGGGGTTTTCTTAAAGTGGCCAACTGACAATGATTGACCTTCTCGCGAAGATGGTTTTAACATTGAGAAATAGATATGAGGTCTCATTCTCATGTAATCATTCACAAAAGTTATAGGCAACTGCTCAATGTCAAAATTGAAAACTTTATAGGCGGAACTAACGGAACCTGATTCCGTTTCCATAACACCAAAGTTTAAGACCTTTCTTGACATCCCAAATACGATGTCTCCAAATCTGATTACTTTATTTTTTGAGCTAGATTTAGCTAGTCTCTTATTGAAAGTTAATTCTCTTGGAAACAACCCATCATTCGTACTTGAGTATTCTTTGAATTCTCTATCCCCAACCTTTTCTTTTGATTCAGTAGTTAATTTTTCAAAATCTACTTCTTGCCAGTATTTAGGTATGTAGCCTAAAATTCTCGTTTCTTGAAATTCATCGGGGAAAGAGTTTGAGGGAAATATATTTCTAGGTTCAAGATTTTTGTTTTTTAAAACCATCAGTCTTTTATCCACTTTGGGCTGGAGAGCGGTGGGCAGTGCGTGGCCAGCCAGGAGGGCGTTGTCGATGACGGGGTCGAAGTCTACGAACCAGGATTTGAAGAGGGCCTGGGCCATGGCTTCGAGCGTTTGGTTCATCTGGCGGTTGAGCTCGATTTTGTCGTCTAAGGTGCCGAGGATGTGGGCAATGGCTTGTTGGATGGGGAGGGGAGGGAGGTTAAATGAAAGAGTAGCTAGAGGCTTTTGATATAATGCTGGAATTGAGCTCCCACTAACTAAGGATAATAATTGACCCTTTCCCTTTTTCGATAATAAATAATAAGCAAGGTATTTTGATAAGCCTTGAAAATCAGAAATGATTATCATCGTAGGGTTAATGGTGGCCTTTTCAAAATCTGCATTGTAGTATGATATATCACCAACACCATTTCCTCTCTGGACCACTAATACATCTCCTTTTTTCAACATAATTTCAGGAGATTCTTCATACTTTTCAATAGAAAGATATTTTAGTTCAGTTCGGTTTAAATAAACTGAGTTTTTTACATTCGATCCTCCAATCACTACGGGCCCACTATCTCGTAAATCAGTTTTTTTATATCCTTTCCAACCAACTCTGCCTTTTATAGTCGATACCTGGCCTAATTCGACTTCCTTCCATCCATTACTCATACCCCAACAATTTTAAATTCTTTTTAATCTCCGCATCCAACTGACTACTCGCCTCCATCTGCTGCACCAGCGTTTTCGTCAGTCCGGCCATTTTTTCCTCAAACGGAATTCCATCGTCTTCCTCCTCGGCTACGCCTACATAGCGACCGGGGGTGAGCACATAATCGTTTTTCTGGATGTCGGCTAAGGTGGCGGATTTGCTGTAACCCGCTACGTCCGCATAAGGGCCGTCCTTTTCCTCGCCCCTCCAGGCGTGGTAGGTTTGGGCAATGTGGGCAATGTCTTGGTCGGTCAGTTCTTTATGGGTGCGATCGAGCATGCTGCCCATGTTGCGGGCATCGATAAAGAGGGTTTCTCCGGCCCGGTTCCGATAGCCTTGCTCGGGATTCGCGCCTTTGTGTTTGGTGATAAACCAGAGGCAAACCGGGATTTGGGTGGTGTAGAAAAGCTGACCGGGCAGGGCGATCATGCAATCTACCAGGTCGTTGTTGATCAGTTGTTTTCTGATCTCGCCCTCGCCGGAGGTGTAGGAGCTCATGGAGCCATTGGCCAGGACGAAGCCGGCGGTGCCCTTTTCGGAGAGCTTGCTCAGCATATGCAAAATCCAGGCATAGTTGGCATTGCCGGTGGGCGGAGTGAGGTAGCCGCTCCAGCGTGCATCGTCCTCCAGTTCGTTTTTCTCCCGCCACTGCTTTTGATTAAAGGGCGGATTGGCCATGATATAATCGGCCTTGAGGTCGGGATGCTGGTCTTTGAAAAAGGTATTGGCAGGTACTTCGCCCAGGTTGGCGGAAATGCCCCGGATGGCCAGGTTCATTTTGGCCAGCTTATAGGTGGTCGCGGTGAACTCCTGCCCATAAATGGAGATGTCTTTGGTATTGCCCTGGTGGCTTTTGACAAACTTAATCGACTGCACAAACATGCCGCCCGAACCACAAGCCGGATCGTAGATTTTGCCTTTATAGGGTTCCAGCATTTCGGCTATGAGGTTGACCACGCTCTTGGGGGTGTAGAACTCCCCGCCGCCTTTGCCTTCTGCCGCCGCAAAGCGCCCGAAAAAGTACTCATAGATGCGGCCTACAATGTCCTCGCCTGCTTCGGAGACGGTGTGGATGTTGTTGATGGTATCCAGCAAGGCCGAGAGCTTGCTGGGGTCCATGCCTAAACGCGAGAAATAGTTATCGGGCAGCGCGCCTTTGAGGCTGCGGTTGTTTTTCTCGATGGTGTGCAGGGCGGTATCGATCTTGAGGGCAATGTCTTCCTGCTTGGCGTGTTCGATGATATAAGACCAGCGGCTGGGCTCGGTGAGGTAAAAGACGTTCCTCATGGTGTAGAAGTCCCGCATCTCGAGATAGGCTTCTTTGCCCTCCTCGATCAACTCTTGCCTTCGCTCATCAAATTTATCCGAGGTAAACTTTAGGAAGATCAGGGCCAGGACCACGTGTTTATACTCCGAACTTTCGACGGTGCCTCGGAGCTTATTGGCCGAATCCCAGAGGGCTTCCTCCATGGATTTGGCTGGTTTGAGAGTTGCTTTGCGTGTTGACATAAATAGCGTAAAAGGTCTCTGCAACAGAGGCCTTTTCTCTACTTATCTGGGGGAAAGGTAGGGCAAGAAAATTTATTGTCCAACCGTTCAATTTTCGTAGTAAAATGGGAGGGGGGTGGGGGAGGAGGGGAAGGGGGGGCTGCTTAGCTTCGTCTGGCTCGATTTTCGAAGCGCCTGGGAGCGGTCCAAGCTCTTAACCTGGCAATTTGGATAAATCATTAATTGAAATATATTTCAATATTCGGCTATCTGTCATCAGGTTTTTTGTTTATGAAAACCCATTCAATCAATGTTACTATGAAAGTAGGGATAATTGGAGCTGGTTTTGTAGGTGCAGCTTGTGCCAAAGCGATGCTGCTTAGAGGAATCTGTCAAGAGATCGTGCTCATAGATAAAAAAAGAGAACTTGCTCAAGGATTAAGTCTTGACTTATCTCATGGAGCTGTCCTTTGTCAGGCCACACATATTTACGCTGGAGATTATTCAGACTTAGCCGATGCAAATATTGTAATTATTACCGCTGGAATTAATGAAAAAGCTGGCAAAGCCATTGATCGAAAAGATGTACAAGGGAGGCTTAGGTTATTGCCACAAAACTATGTAATCTATCAAGACATCGTCCCAAAAATCCTGCAAAAGACAACCACTGCTCCCATTCTGGTGGTTACAGATCCTCCAGATCCCCTGGCCGATATTGCTCGTGAAATCGTTTTGTCATCAGGGGCTTCAAACCAAATAATCAGTTCAGGGACATTTCTGGATACGGTTAGATTTCAGATTCAGATAGCAAAAGAATTTAATTGCCATCCATCCTCTATAGATGCCATGGTAATCGGAGAACACGGAACTTCTCAAGTCTATGTTTGGTCGTCAGCCCGGATAGGCGGCGAGTTGATCCTGGATATTGTGGAAAGGAATGGCTGGGATAAAACGGATTTCAAGTCCAACATTGAAAAACGCGTTAAATACGCCAACATTGAAATCATTGAGGGGACAGGGGCCAGCCAGCATGGAATAGGCATAGTTGTTTCACGAATCGTGGAGGCTATGCTAAGAAATGAAGGCTTAGTAGTTCCTATTGGAATATTTCAACCAGCATACGGCGTAACATTATCCCTTCCAGCGATTATAAATCAAGAAGGGGTTTCTGAGGTTATTGCCTTAACTCTTTCTGATAGCGAACGAGCGGCATTAGAAAGTAGTGCAAGTTTGATTCGAAGTGCCCTAGAAAGCCTTAATTAAAAATTCCGATTAATATTTTATAAAACATAAGAAAAAATCCTTGCTAAGGACTGTTCGATAGTTGAGCTTCTTTTACCCCAATTCTTTACAAAGATGCAATCGAAATACATTACAAGAGACGCCGTTTTAGCATGTATGTTTGCGATAATCATCATCATATTATATGGATTACTTGATGCCCCAAGCTACACCGGCCCTAATGCCTTCCTGGCATTATTAATCGATTCTCTGCCTGATCTAATTATTGCTCTTTTGGCATTTTCATTTGTCCATTTCTATTATTTCAGAAAGACCTCAGAGCTCAACTCCTTTCGTGAATATGGCATGAAAAGATTGGATGTTCACTTTGAACCCAGTAAGCAAGGTCATGTCCTTCGGAAAGCCAAGAAAATTAAAGTTTTGAAAACTTGGTTCCCCGATGATGATAATATAAAAGCAGGAATAATTGATGCCCTTACAGCTGGAGCAGAAATAACCCTTCTGCTATGTGAACCAAAATCTGATATTTTGGCCATGAGAAGTAAAGGTGCAAAACATAAAAAGAAACATGGGCAAGATGCCATAGATGAATTTATAAAGGAGATATCGGACAATATTGAAACCTACAAGGGTAGCATTGATATACGATTCTATGACGAATGGCCTGGCGTTCCAATAATATGGTACGATGATTCAATATATATGGGGTTTTATTTAAGGGGGAAATCGTCTCCTTTTTGGCCATGGGTTGAAGTAAAAAAGAATTCAGATCTTGCTCATACGCTAGAGAAGCAATTCGAAGAATTATGGGTCAAATCTTCAGATAAAACAAAAATAGAATCTATAAACACCCGGCTTGAAAAACTGCGCAAATAAGAAGGATAGATCTTTTTCAGAATTGGGAAATTGATTGAAACTACTGCTATAGCTAAGATAATTTTGTTAACAACAAGCAGGGGCTAAAGCCGATACCAATGTAATCATAAGCCAAGCACCTCACCCCCCCCCCACTGACAATAATCATCCCCCTCCTCCTTCCAAAAGTGATCGGCATCACCTACCCGCCTAAAAATGCTCCCTACATTTGGTTGAACGCATCATTTACGATCAATCAATATGAAAGTAGAACAGATTTATACCGGATGTTTGGCGGAGGCGGCTTACTATATCGAATCGAAGGGAGAGGCCGTGATCATTGACCCGCTGCGGGAAAGCCAGCCCTATATTGAGCGCGCGCAAAAAGACGGGGCACAGATCAAATATATCTTTGAAACGCACTTCCACGCGGATTTTGTTTCGGGGCATGTGGACCTGGCGAAGAAAACCGGGGCCACCATCGTCTATGGTCCGACAACTATGGAAACGGGTTTTGAAAAGCTGGTGGCAGAAGATGGACAGGTGTTTAACGTAGGGGAGGTAACGATTGAAGTGCTGCATACCCCGGGACATACCATGGAAAGCAGTTGTTTTCTGCTGAGGGATGAAGCAGGTAAGGAGGTCGGACTGTTTACCGGAGATACCTTGTTCATTGGGGATGTGGGACGCCCGGACCTCGCTCAAAAGGTGATCGCAGAGCTGACCCAGGACAAACTGGCCCGGCATTTATATGCTTCCCTGCGGAATAAAATCATGCCTTTGGCGGACGATATCATCGTTTATCCGGGGCACGGCGCGGGTTCTGCTTGCGGGAAAAACCTGAGCAGTGAAACCACCGATACGCTGGGTAATCAGAAGCGAACCAATTACGCTTTGCGGGCAGACATGACCGAACAGGAGTTCGTGGATGAGGTATTGGAAGGCTTGATGCCTCCTCCGGGCTATTTCCCGCAAAATGTTCTGCTCAACATTACCGGCTATCAGAGTCTGGATACCGTCCTGGAACAAGGCACCCAAGCCTTGCCAGTGGAGGCCTTTGAAAGCTTCGCCAACGATACGGACGCCTTGATCATCGACACCCGCTCCAAAGAGGCCTTCCGCAAAGGCTTTATTCCGAATTCCATCTTTATTGGCATTGACGGGAGCTTTGCGACCTGGGTGGGTACTTTGGTGCCCGATGTCAAGCAGGAAATCCTCATTGTAGCGGACGAAGATCGGGTAGAAGAGGTGGTCACCCGCCTGGCCAGAGTAGGTTACGATCAGGCCAGGGGCTTTTTGCAAGGGGGATTTGAGGCGTGGAAAGCGGCAGGCAAAGAGATAGATGTCATAGCATCGATCAGCGTGGAGGAACTAGCGGCTTTGGAAGCACCCGCCATCGTAGACGCCCGTAAGGCCAGTGAATTTGAGAGTGAGCACGTCATGGGCGCGTTGAATGCACCGCTGGATTATATCAATGCCAGCATGAAGAAAATTGTGGGGAAAGAAAAGCAATATGTGCATTGCGCCAGTGGCTATCGGTCCCTGGTTTTTATTTCTATCCTGCAATCCCGAGGCTACCGTAATTTGGTGGATGTGAAAGGCGGTTTTAAGGCTATTAAGGATTCGGAGAAATTTTCGGTTTCGGAATATGTTTGTCCGACTACGATGTTGTAGGCTCTCCCCATCGTTAAGTGAGGGATTATAGTGAAAATAACCATTCCTGTAATCCCTCTTTCTTATTAAAGATTCTTTCTCGGATTTGTTTTTTATTGAAATAGGAGGTAAAGACATCTAAAGATATATGATTTTGTGGAAGTTTAATGAAGAAAACTCTTTAGAGAAGGATTGGTAGCCTCTCATTTGTTGTAACCAACCTAAAGAGAGTTTCCAGCCTTATAAAAGTAACTAATCTTCACTCAGAAGTTCTGAAATTTCCTCAAGCTTTCCAGCCTCTATTCGGTCATCATCGGGAATAGTATTTTGGATAGTTAAAATAAATCTATAATGGAAATGGACCAGCTCAGAATTACGTGTATTTGTAGCCTTAACGGCTAAGCAGTGAATTTTTGAAATCTCTTGTATAAGTTGGATGTAAGCTGGGTTTATTTCTTTTTTTTGCCCATTTTCATTTTCACGAACTGTTTGAGCTATCTTCATAACTCCAGATTCATATATTAATCTTACAATTTCTTCTAGTTTGGAGTTTTTTAACTTATGGTTGCTAGAGCAAGTATTAAGGTATGCAGAGAAGTTCGTGATAAAATCCTCCTTATGGGTCTTCATGCGTCTTCTAAACCAGTTTGGTTCAGGAGTTTCTAAGAAAAGGTTTGATCTTTTTTCAAACCAAGTTATTCCCATTGCCCAAAGGATAAACTTCTCACTATTATTCTGTAGAATATTCACTTTTTCGAAAAAATCATCTAATCTATTAAATGGGACTTGTTTCTCGATGAAAATAGTATGGAATAGTAGGAACCTTAAATAAAAATAAGAGTCCGTAGATGCAGCTTCAGATAGTTCTTTTTCGGTTAATTTTGTAAATCTAATTGAGTTTTTTAGGCTGTATTCAGCAACTAGCAGAGATAGTTTTCGTCTTGCTTCATTTATATCGTCAATGTTAGAGCCAACTAATAGCCCAACATAGTCTAGCCATTCTTGTTCCTTCAAAATAGGGGAGACATTTCTATTTCTAGCCAACGTGGAAATTGAAGTCTTGGATTCTGTGGCATCTATAAATAATTTCTGAAATAATTTTAGATTGTTTCTTTTCAATAAAAGTAAAATGCTATAAGCTTCAACGATCGAGGATAAACTATCAATTTGAGGAAAATTTGCTCTATACCTTACCCAGTTTTCCTCAATATGGGTACCTAAAGATAGATATGGAGATTCTGCAATTCTCTTTTCTTCTGCCTTTAAAACAGATATTTCCTTTTCCCAATCTTGGGCAATAAAAAACCTAGAAGTCTTGACCTTCAGATTTACAGGTAATCCGTAAGAAGAAGAATCTACCAAAAAATGAACTGAACCGATACAGGTTGGAGGATAGGTATATTTTTCAATTAGCCGCCAATAATCCAAACTGCTTTGTTTATTAAGATAAGTAGGGTTTAAATAAGATTTTGTCCTCTCTCTGGGAGATTCTAAGCCTTCTTGATAGAACGGGTGAATATTTAAGCCATCTTTAAGACTCTCGCAGATTAAGCAATGGGAAAAAATATCGTAATTCATTAGTAAAAGAAGGAAGTCTTTTTTTAGATAGGGAAAAGGTGAGAAAATACTCATAGCCATGCTTTCCTTTTTACCTCTCGGTAGACTTTTTGTTAGAACTCCCCTTCTTGTTTTATACATTTCGTTCTCTGTTTTTTCATTATATTCTCTTGTTCCAAAGAAGTAATTATCAATTGAGAAAATTATTGGCTGAGATACCTCAGTATTTGCCATTTTTAATACGCTTCTAATAGTTCCCTTTGGAAGAGAGATGTTATATTTTTCTCCAGAAATATCCAGAATTAGATAAATTGGTTCTGGATATTTCTGGAGAAAAATATAACATCT
>JBCBGC010000172.1:0-13669 GCA_038527215.1 Bacteroidota bacterium | reverse complement strand
GATTTTATTTCAGGCTTTCCAGATATTCCTGGTAGTAGGCAAAAAAGGCGTAAAAAGCCTCTTCTTCATCTTGGGACTCATTCAGGATTATCCTAGCCCAAGACAAGGTTTTTTGTACGGAAAATTTGGCTTCTATCCAGGGCTGAAAGGCTACGTACTGATCCCAATCTTCTATTTGTTCTACCTCCAACCCAAACCTGAAACCCATGATAAAGTCCCGGAGGGAGAGGATGGAAATGCGATGGAGGTATAACTGGGGCCGTCTTTGTACTTCCTTTAGCGTAGCTTGGATAGATGGGTGCATGCTTAAAATTCCTCTAAAACGTTAAAACTATCTGCGTTGTAGGTTTTGCCCCCGAATCCTTCAAAGTCATTTAGCCACTCATCCAGGGGGGTTCCTTTGTTAAAATTATCATAGACTTTGCCATCCACCAAAACAGCCCGATGGCGTCCATTCTCAGAAATAACTTTATCCGCACTTCGACTGAACATACCGCCACCGTCATAAGGAAATTCAATTAGTTTTCCGCTCGTGCCGCTGTCCTTGAGTTCTTTTACCAATTTGTCTGCACAGGGAACACAATCAAGGTTTTTAAATCCATCTACAATATCCGACAATCGCTGATGCAACTCCTCGCAGATATTGTGGACCAGGAAGGCTTCCTGGGTGACCTGGTAGGTATGGTTTCTATATACTTCCAGGTTATAGACCCAATGAACCCCTTTTAGCACTTTGAAGGAATCTAGCCTGGCCCGTCCCTTTTGGGTTTTGATGGCTTCGCCTGATTTGAGGTTGCCAATGGCTTCCCACCGCTGGTCATCCAATGACCAGAAAGGGTGCACTGGGGTAGCTTGAATGATTTCGCCATTGTCGAAGTAAAATTCCCATACGTTGCTGGCCTGATAAGCAAACTTCCCGGTAATGGGGCTTTTTTCCTTTTCCTGATCGAGCTCATACTCCCAGAGCCGGGTGTCCAGTTGATTGGGAGCAAGATCTGCAACGGTAGCCTTGCCGGATATGCCCAGCTCGGGCAGATTGATCGGAAGGGTATCCCCTTTCTGCGTGGCTCCATAAGCCTGCAGCCACCAATTAGGGCGTCGTAGACTTACCCGCGCTTTTCTGCCATGGCCCTGATCTACTGCCAGGTGGCACCACTTCCAGGTATAAGGGGTAATTTCTTCCTGGTCAAAACGGGTCCACTGTTGCTCCGGAAGGATCTGCGCGATGACGGCATCTTCTTTTGCATTTAAAGCCTCCTGGATGGTGATGGCTTCTGGAGAATATTCCTCTAGCCGATAGCTTCGGCTTCCCCAATATTGGATGGTGAGCTGAGGATGGTTAAACCATTCCACAGGTCCATTGGCGAGCGCTTCCAAAGCTGGGGAGGAAGGGGGGGAGGTGAGTCCTCCCCCAAAAATCGTCAGCCAAATGATAATCCACTGTCCCATGGTGATCATTGTTTTTGTTATTCTCTTTCTTCTTCCTGCGTCTCTTCTGTAGCAGCCTCTTCACTGGCAGCTTGCTCAGCAGCTTCTGCTTCCTGCTGCTTTTGTTCTTCTGCTTTCCAGTCGAACTCTACCAGGATGAAGCCTTCTCCATCTTCAGATTCCTCTACAATCCAGACTTTATCTCCTGCTTCGATATCCTCGATGTTCTTAAAGCCTTTATCGGTCAGAACTTTGGTGCCAGCTACAAAACATCCGGTTTTGGGAGGCGTCTTCGGCTTCTTAGGCTTCTTACCTTTTCCTTTTCTAAACTTCTGATAGGTATCTAGAATCTTGTCGAGGCCTTTGGCCATTTTTCCTCCGGTCTTGGCCAGTTTTAATTGACTGCCCCCGGCCAGGAGAATCCCTCCCAGCGACATTAAGGCACCGGATTTATCTCCACGTCCAAACGAGATCCCCGCATCAAATAAGTCTGCTAACTGGCTGACTACCGGTATCTCGGATGAGCCAATAAGCCCCAGGAAGAACTGTATGCCATCTAATCCCAGATCGGTGAACATATCACCATTTTCCCGCATGAAGTCCCCAAAATCTGCCAGCTCTTTGCCTACTTTATACATCCAGTGTTTCTTCCAGACAATATTTACATCCGGGGTTGAGCCATAGGCATGTGCACCATTTGGATTAAACTTTTGTTCTACCTCTACATAGAAATTGTACTCCTCCATGAGGTAATTACCCGCTTTGTTGAGCAATCCGCCAATGAATACCCAGGGATCGAATGAAAAGGACATGCCTCCCATCGGGTCGATCATGCTGATGGGATTGTTGCCCATCGCCAGGTATGGAGAGTAATACTGTGCGTATGGATCTGGATTGGCCCAGCGAGCGGTCCGGGGATCATAGGTTCTTAGGGCGAAGAAATTCCAGCCCAGGCCATCGTCTTGTTCGGTACCTTGATAGGTATAGCGATAGCCTGCCATGCTTTGCTGACCGGGTAGTTCCCAGCCAAAGGGATAGTAATCCGCAAAGTCTTCCACGATGGCCATGCCATTGGCGTCTTTATATCCACGGATCACGACCCTGACATTACCGAGATGATCGGTGATTTCATAATGCACCCCTTCCTGCAGGCTGGTATTGGCTGGGTCGGGACGATAGGTTCCCAGTCTTCCTCCAGCATAAATGGTTACCTCGGCAAGGCTCGGACTAGCCTGTACAGGGGTCCCATCGGCCTGGAAGTTTTGTTCATAAATACTGAGCACATGGCCATCACTGTCCCGCACGTACCAGGTGATCTGCTGGACTTCCTGAGGCGTAGCCTGATTGATTTTTGGATAATAAAGGGTCTTTTTGATTCGATAGCCTCCTTCATCAAATATAAATTGGGCTACTTCGGAGGTGTAGGTTCCATTGTCTTCATACACACGCTTGACCTGCCCATAGGCAGTATACTCGTACAAATGGGTCCCACCGCCCGGAGCCGAATGGTTTTCCACGACCTGTCCGATAGCATTGTAGACATAATTAAGGGTAGTGGTTTGATTGGTAATGTCTCCCAGGTCCCCAAAGCCTGCCTGGTCTTCAATGCGATTCAGGCGGTTGGGCCTGGCGGCGTCATAATGGTAATGAAGCTTATCCATTTCTTCGGTGTCGCCCTGACCCACGGTCCTGACGATGCCATTTCGATAGAGGGTTTGGATATTCCCGTTACGATCATAACTGAGGTTCCAAACTTTGTATTCATTATAGGCACTGGCTGTGTAGCCTCCGCCTACCTGATAAAATCCATATTCAGCCTCACTCAACTGGTACCGCTCGTCATACTGATACTGGTAGGTGTATTGCTGCCCTAATGGATGAGGATTTCCTTGCGATTTCCAGCGTACGGCCGCTATTAAGCCATTATGGTGCTGTCCGGGCAGGGCACCGGGGCGACTGATAAAATTGGCGCCAGCCTTGGCGTAATCATTTTGATAATAGTCCAGGGTAAGGCCGAACACATCCTGGGCAAAACCGGTGTGATCGCCAGAAGTATGCCCATCTTGACCTGGGTCCCAGGCAGCAAAACCGTCAGGTTGATTGATAGACTTCAACCTTCCCTCGTGATTATACACATAATCAATGCCCTGCAACTCCATACAATCTGGTCCTAGCTCCAATCTTTTCACTGCGCCGTGGAGGTAATATTGATATTGAGCCTGCCGAAGGTATGCGCCTGCCTGGTCTTTTTTGAAAAAGGCATTCACCAGGCGATTGTCCCGGTCATACTCATACCGCTGTCCACTGGACTCACCGGGTTTATATTTATTGTGCAGCGTTTCCTTTAGGTTGCCCTGGAAATCATACACATAGTCGACCGTGAATACGCCCAGACCCTGGATTTCCTGAATGGACCAGCGAAGCCTGCCTAACTCATCGTAGCTATACCAGGTGCTGGAATGGTTGTTCCAGGTCTTGGAGGCTACCCCGAGCAGGAAGGTTTGTCGGTATTCATCTGCGTAGGGGGCCAGCCAGGGTGTGGCACTGATTAAACCCGGCAGGGTTGGGTCAGGCAAGTCATAATAGGTGAAACTCTGGTCGGTACGGGTGGAAGGCAAGTTGAGGGCTCCGTAGTCATCGACGATATCATGAACGGTATTCAAGCCCTGGCCTGCAGCCAGATGCGCCTCAAAAGCAGGCTCGCCAGCTTGAGGATGCGCTACCCCAATTTCAAATACTCTTCCACTCTCCGCATCTGTGTTGAGATAAGTATAGGCACCGGTGAGGGCTTGTTCTGCATTTTGGGTAAATCGAAGGGATCCATCATGCCGATGAACAAAATCCGCTTTGCCTTCATCTGGGTTGTCAACCGAAAGGCTAAACCATCCATGGAAGGTTTCCCGGGTTTCCAATTTGATAGCATTG
Source organism: Bacteroidota bacterium (assembly GCA_038527215.1). Taxonomy (GTDB): domain Bacteria; phylum Bacteroidota; class Bacteroidia; order J057; family J057; genus JAWPMV01. Next base: position 9,316 of record JBCBGC010000172.1, on the reverse strand, counting down.
ATAAAATTATCGGTGGTGATATCTACCCCTTCAGGTTGAATTTCAGATACCTGCTGCCCGGTGCGGTCGTAGTAATAATAGGTGAAGTTGTGGTAGTCGAGCTTGTATTTGAACTTGATGGGTTGGTTCAAATGGTCAGTGAGGATGATTCGGAAAAAACCTCCATAAGGAAAGGCCCCAAAGTCTTTGGCTTTTCCACTGTAAATCAGCTCATCGGTGATCATGTTATAGATCTTCACGGGCTTCCATTTTCCCACCAGCCAGTAAAGCGTATTGATCTGATCCTGAGAGACATGCACATCTACAAAGTGCAGCTTATCATCCGTTTCAACCTGGGTGTAATATGCTGCCCCGGTTCCGCCAACATCCCGGCCGTGGGCGATGCGGGTTACCGGTGCACCATCCCCGCTTTCACAAGTGGCCACCAGGTTTCTGTAACGGTCATAAAACTGGACAGTTTCCTTTCCTTCCCCATCAATGGTAACAATCTTGGCCCCCTTGTCCTGCATGCTGAGGACCTCCTGAATCCCTGGGATCAGATCGTCTCTGAATTGGATATAGTGGTTGAGTTCTTCCTGAATCTGAAACTGGCCCATGACTATTTCATGTCCTCCGCCCATTCTCAGGGTATGGCCAGGTCCGCCGCTCCGGATGACGCCATGCTGGGTAACGGCTTGACGGGTATAGGGATAGTTGGTGTGCGCCACATAGGAATCCTGACTTCCATTTTCATAATACTGGCCTAAGGTCGAGTTGCTGTTTACCGGCCTGGGCCACTCCCGGGTATTACTGGTACCACTCTGGGAGTAATCATCAAAATAGGTGAAGGTATAGGGATTGCCTGTCGCCTCATCCAGAATGAAATCATCATCATATTCGAAGTTGCAGGTATTGTCCAGCGGAGCGGAGAAAGTCTCCAGCACGCCCCGGCCAAAATCATCGTATAAGGTGGCAGAAGCCATTACTTTACCTTCCTGGAGATCCTTTTTTTGGACCTGTGTGGGTCGACCCAGCAAATCGAAATAAACGATACCTTCTCCGGTGATCACGGAATTCCCTTGATTTCCTGTACCGTAAGTGGTGGTTTTTATCCAGTTTTTGTCCTGATCATGAACTTCGGGACCTGGATCTGTACAAATAGGAGCGTCAGGGATTCCGGGGTCAAAAGCGTAGTGAATATCGGGAGAAAGGTTTAGGACTAACTCTTGCGTTTTTGCTGCCGAACAAGCGCCTCCTGAACAGGTAGAACTGACTACTCCGACAACATATCTCAGCCCCTCCGCGCCGTTGGGAGAGGTATAGATGGCGGTAAATGGATAGCCTACATTGGTATTATTGTCCTTTCCGGGAGAAAGCGTAGGCGTTTGTAGCCTGATCTGCCAGTCTGGTTGACCAGCATTGTCTAACCTTTGCTGGATACTTTTGCCTTCCAGAATGTTGTTTACAGGAGAGAGATAGGTCTCTTCCCACTGGTTAGGGGCCTGGCTGGGACTGGGAATGGTCAATTGCTTGGTCCCTAAACCGTCGGGGACGGTGATAGGACTCCCTGATGCCCCGGAGGACATATTTTGCGCCTTGCCGGGATTTCCCCAACTGATGCCGTGCACCAGATTACCCGCGGCATCCAGCAGGGCGAGGTATTCCCCTTCGTTGGTGAGGTTGGCCGTGGTGCCAGACCAATAAGACTGGCCTATATTGTTGATGTAATATTCTTCGGCATCACAATCACAGGTGCTTAAGTCAAGGTTAATGACGGGCGGTGCACAAGGGCTACCGCTATGGGCAATCACAAAATGCCCGTTGTCGGGGATCGTGGTGCCGGCTGGAATGGCAATGGCAAAGTCGGATACACCGGCTTTTTGTCCGTCAGTGACGACCCATCCGCTAATGTCGGTACCAGCCGGACCCTCTAACTCTATATACTCTCCGTTGAAGCTATAACCGAAAGCCCAACCTCCGTCGCAGCCAGGTCGGGCATTTACCATCACTTCGTTGATCTCGACATTGCCGGTATAAACCTGGTTTAACTCCGCAGGAATTACATTCTCCGCGAATTTCGTCCCTTCTCCCGCGCAAGGGTCAAAGCCCGAAACGTCTGAAACGTACCATTCGATTTTTTGGCCGGCGGGTAAGTTTTTTCCATCATCTACCTGAACCCTGAAAACCTTTTGCCCATTAAAATTACAGGCTGCCAAGTCGAAATCGTGAGCGCCTAAGGTGCTGTAGGTGGCATTGCTTTGCATATTCCACTCGGTGGCCAAAGTCGGAAATTCGCAGTCAGTATAGCTGGTGTATTGACCAAATAATTTGACTCCCTGGGTAACCTCATGCTTCCGAATCAAGGACTTATTGATCACCGTAACGCCGTTCGAGGCCGTAGCCCATTCGGTATAGTCACAGCCTACATTGCCGATGATGTCCTGGGTGCCTCTTCTGTTTGCCAGGACGACAGGCCGGTTCCCTACATTACCGGTAGGTACCGACAAGGCAAAGACCGCCAATTGATCCGCATAGGCTTTTAAAGCAGTCGAGGCCCCGGTGGAGACAATTACATGCGTTTCTCCAGGGCTAATGCTACCGACCAGCGGGATAGATTGGATAGGGCTGTGATCCCAATTGATATTAACCGTGCTTTGAGCCAACGGCTGATACAGGAGCAGCGCATATCCCTCATTTTCAAAATTGACGGTCTGATCGGTCCCGTTGTAAATCTCAAGGGCATGGTTGTAATTACTCCCATGGAGGTATTCAGAAATAAATACCCCGCCCTTCGAAAGCTCAACGGCAGAACTGCCGGTGATTTCAGGACATTGAGCATGCAAAATTTTGCTGCAAAAAATGCCCAGAACCATTAGAAGGGCATAGCGGAAGTTGTGATTGGTATTCATGGTAGGTGATCAATATGATTGCCTCTTTTGTGCATAGATTCTCTCCTCCCGGATGAGAAAAGCTGAAAGGGATGCTTCTCTACCTGGGAGCAGGCAAAAGGTAGAAACAGGGATTTCCTGGAAGTTCCTGGAACTTACCTGCAACGGAACCGGTGTTCGCTGAATATTTGGTAGCATTACCCGAAATTATGCGTACGATCGTTCGCACATCCAACGCCCATAGCTTCGGTGCCAGGTAATGAATATCTTGTAGCATTACCCGAAATTATGCGTACCATCGTTCGCACATCCAACGCCCATAGCTTTGGTGCCAGGTAATGAATATCTTATGAAATTACCCGAAATTATGCGTACGATCGTTCGCACATCCAACGCCTATAGCTTTGGTGCCAGGTAATGAATATCTTGTAAAATTACCCGAGATTATGCGTACGATCGTTCGCACATCCAACGCCTATAGCTTTGGTGCCAGGTAATGAAAATATATTGTTAATCCTGAAATTATGCGTACGATCGTTCGCACATCCAACGCCCATAGCTTTGGTGCCAGGATATATGTTTATCAAGTCAGGAAACCTTAAAAGCTGATTTATTTACGCTGCTTAATTCAGATACGCTGAGTAAGCTTTTAAGATCGTTGATGCAAGCCTTTTTTACCGTGCTTTGGGTTTGTGTAATATCTCCCCAGATGCAACCTGTCAGAAAATCGGCAAATTGTAGTAGCTGGCAGTCGTGCGTAGCTACTGAAGCTATATTTTTGCCGGTTTTACTGAGGAAATTTTGGATAAAAGATTGGGTCGGTCCAAAGGATGATTGACTTTTTACGACGACATCAGGCGCCTTTGACCAATTTTGGACCAGGCCTTTATAAATATTGGTTTTCTCGTCCCATCTTTTGAGCCTTGAAGGATTGTTATTCTTGCTCATCCCAAGAACGGGCTGGCCGGAATACATTTGGGGATTATCAATGATATGTGCCCGAAAATTCAGGTTCCCATTGGAGTTTAGCATGTACTGAATCCAACTATTTACCAGAGGCCCTTTATATTTGTCTGTACTCTTATAACTAAGCTTGGTGAAATAATTGTGGGTATTTCTGTAGGCTTTAAAATCCGATTCGGCTTTTTCCGGATCGTTGGCGCGTAAGGCTCCCAGAACAAATTTTGGGACACCTTTTTCGGCATAAGCCCCACTTTCGGATACAAAAATGGTTTTAACTGGTGCGGTGAGCTTAGCTTCAAGTTGGAGCGCCTCATCCTCGGTAAAGCCTAATAAAGGAAGGAGACTGACCGCTCCAAGCGCAGTGGCACCTTTACCTAAAAATTGACGACGTTTAAGTGAACCTTTAGCGTCCATGTAATTGGTTTTTTTGGTTATGCTGTAAAGGATCAAAAAGCCTTGGCTGCTTCCTTTTTTCCTTACTCAAAGAACCTAAAACAAGGGGGTAAATTCAAGGCCTGTAGGTAAGTGGTATCCGATATTGAGTAAACGGTATTTTTTTTTTAGTAAGCCTACCCAGGAATTGAGGGGATGGCAGCGTACCATGGATGAATCCGACGAAAAATTTACTTGCTTAATACAAAGCCATGCTAAACATGCGGTCATACTGCCGGCTGAGGGGATGCTGCTGGCCGAGTCTGCGCATGAGCGCGACAGTAGCCCTTCTCGGCAACTCATCCTCGAATTGCTTATCCACCATGACCGCCTGAATGAGGGCTTTCAGGGCTGCCTCCCATTCTCTGGCCCGGAAGGCTCGTTGGGCAGTTGAAAAGGCGTCCACAAAGGATTCTGGTCCGGCAGCGGGCGTCTGTAAAAAAGCATGCAGGGCTTGTAGATCCTCAATCCAGTCTTTATTCTCTCCTGTTTGTGGGGTTTGGGCCAGGACTTCTTCTGCTAAGGCAGGATTTTCCGGTAGGTGAATAAAAGCTTTAGCTAAGGAAACCTGCGCATGGCCGGGGTTTTCCGCTTCAAAGGCTTCCAGGCGCTGAGATAGGCTGGCAGGGTCCTGAACTTCCCAGGCTTGCAGGAGCCCGGAAAAAGCTTCCTTGGCATGATCCGGCAGGTTTTGCTTGAGCCATTGGTCAATCTGATGGCGCGGCAAGGCCCCTACAAATTCCCCTTTGACCTGCCCTTGCCAGAACATTTTCACGGCCGGAATGCTCATGATTTGGTACTGCTGAGCGATATCTTGCTGTTCCTCCGTATTTACCTTGACCAATTCCCAGGCTCCTGCGGCCTCTGACGCCATTTGCTCAATCAGTGGACCTAAGGTACGGCAAGGTCCACACCAGGGAGCCCAAAAATCGACCACCACGGGAATCTCATGACTACGAGCGATAACCTGGGACTGAAAATCAACCATATGCTGAATGAAATTTTTAACAAAATTAAGTCCTTCCCCGCACTTTTTCCAGTCAGGGAGCAGACACTTTTGTCACTTCTATGGCCAGGATCTGTTGGGTGTGATCGCTGATTTTGACATGCTCTGAAATGCGAAATCCTTTTAACAACAGGATGCGGTCCTGGTCAACCAAGACCCAGGCTTGTTGCTTTTGCCGTGGGCTAAACTTCCGGTTGACCATGATGTCGCTGAGTTTTTGCTGGCCGTTCATTCCCAGCGGCAGCATGCGGTCTCCGGTGGCCAGGGGCCGCAGGTGTAGCGGAAAGGAAATGCGCCCGGCATCAAGAAAATGGTACCCAGACTGAAAATCCATCGGCCCTTCCCAGGGAAGGAGACGAATCCGCTCCCCTGGCAGGGAGATTTCCACCGCTTCCTGTGGATATTGACGAAGCAGCGTCATCGGCTCTGCTAGCCCAAAAGGCGAGGAAGAAATCATTTGTAAGCCTCTGCTCGTCCGATAGAGTACCCCTTGAGCTACTTCCAGTTTTTTCCCTGCCGGACCTTTCGCTAAGTCCAGCGCAGCCCACAACGCATATCCGTGTATATGGTGTAGCTCCAGCCCATAAGCCAGGACCAGTTCCAGGGGAGGAGCATGCGGTGGCATGTTTGCTAAGTGGACCTCCCATCCTTGCTCATCAGCGCGATAGAGCTGCTGCCAAACCGCCCGACACTGTTCTGTCAGCCAATCCTGTCCTTGGGAATGTAGTTGGTATCTTTTCAGCAGCCGTTCCTGGAATCCGCCCTGCCAGGCCTCCAAATGAGGGAGGAGTTGATGGCGGTATTGATTCCGCCTGTAACTGAGTTCTTGGTTAGAACTGTCCATGCCATATTCCAGACCTTCAGCTTCAACTGCCGCCAAGATCTCTGCTTTTCTCAGCCTGAGTAAAGGACGGACATAAGGACCACGCACCGGAGGAATGCCTTTCAAGAGGGAAGGATGATGCCCTTCCATAAAGTTCATCAAGATGCTCTCTATCTGATCATCGGCATGATGAGCCAGGGCACAGCAGGCTATTTTTTCCTGCGCCATTACCTCTTCGAACCAGTCATAGCGAATTTTCCGTGCCACCTCTTGAAAGGATAGGGTGGTTGCCTCAAGGGCTTCCGGACTAGGCCGGTGGATATAAAGGGGGACTTCCCAGGTCTGAGCGTAGCGGCTTACCAGCTGAGTTTCTGCTTCTGACTCTGCACCCCTCAGGCCATAGTTTACATGGGCCAAGGCAATCTGATAGCCAAGCTTTCTTAGGACATGCGCCAGAAGGACAGAGTCGGCTCCCCCACTAATTCCTACTAATATGACCTCTGGAGGCTTGGGAAGAGGATGCTTGCTGACAAATGCAGCCACTTTTTCCGCATAAATCTCGCGCATGAAGAACTTTTCTTACATCAATGTAGTAAAAAATAGGACAGTTTAAGGTGTTTTTTGGACCATTCAGGTAGGCAAAACGACCGTGAACCCGCAAAATACATGCAAATGAGGCATAAAACGCGTCTATATTCATACATGGCAACAAATCATTCGCCAATTGGAACAGTAATTGTTTTTAACACTGTACAAGCCACCAAACAATTGCTGATGAAATAAAATCGTAATGAAATCTGCCCTTTTAATCTTATCATTTACACTTTCGCTCCTTTGTAATCCCGGCATCATGCATGCCAACTCCTGGAAAGGATTTCTAGGTACCTGGGTAAACCAGACCAGTGAAATTCCCAGGATAGTCATAAGTCAACAAGGAAATAGTACATATATAAAAGCCTGGGGCAAATGTCCCTCAGGTACCTGTGAACTGGAAAAAGTGGAGGCTCAGTCTTTTTCCAAAGCTAGTGGAGAAGCAAAACCGGTGTTGGTTGCGGCGTTTAGGAATAGAGAGAACCGTAAGCTTCAAGTGAGATTGAAACAACATAGTGGGGAATTGCTGGCACAGATAGAAGGCATAGAGGAGAAGGCATCTTCAGCTTGGATGTTGATTAGATACAGGCGGGAGGTTAGTAAAGAGTTGAAAGCGAAGAAGCCGGAAGCGAAGAAGGCTGGCCTCCAGTTCACGGGCGCTATTATGGGCAAGGCCACGGGGCCTGCCAAAACCACGGCGAGTGTTTTTCACCTCTCTCTCTATGATGCTGATGGAGATATGATTTCCACCCAGGCCTTTGGCCGGGACCGGACGTATCGATTCAGCAACCTGGCAGATGGGATGTATTACATCGTGGTAGCTTCCCGAGGGATGCCCCACATTCAGCCCTTCCCAAGCCAGAAACAACTCATCATTAAAGATGGTCAGGCTGTCGTTCAGGACGTCAGCTTAGAATAAAGAAGTAGTAGTAGTAGTTTCACCGTTCATGCAAATGGTAGCGACCCACCCTCTCCGGGTGGGTTTTTTTTATGTTGGTCCTTATATTTGCCACCCAATAGAACAGGAGAAAACCTGTAGGAATGCGGCAAGGTGAACAAGTATGCTAAAACGGCGACTTCAAAATCTGGGCTATCTACTCGGCGATTTTGTGAGTAGCTACGGCATATGGCTGGGATTTGCCATGCTGCGCTGGCAGACCTTTAATGAGGATAAGCATATCGATCAACAGCAGTTGATCAACGCTTTTGTGGTGGGGGTGATCTGGGTAAGTATTTACGCGATAGCCGGACTCTACACCAAACCTTTCCGTCGTTCCCGGATGTACGAGATCATTCAGATTTTCAAATATACCCTCATTGGGGTGCTGGTATTGTTCTTTGCCATATTTCTGGATGATGCCTCCAAAGCCCACGCACCAGACGATCCCTCTACCCAGCGCATCCTCCTGGGCACCTATATGACCCTGCAATTTGGGGCCGTGGCCCTGGTCCGTTTCCTGATCACTACCCGCACCAATATTCGGATTCGGCGGAGAAAATTACGCTTTCCGACCCTATTGATTGGCAGTAAAAGCCAGGCCCGGCGCATTTATCATGAGCTCGAAGGAATGAAAAGGTCTCTGGGCTATGAATTCGTAGGATACCTAAGCCTCAATGGGAAGGTCAATCAGGAGTTAGCGGATGCCCTGCCGTGTTTGGGGGAGCTTGACTCGCTGGAAACCGTAGCCCGGGACCAGCGGATTGAAGAAATCATCATAGCCCTGGAAGAGGATGAAGCAGATAGAGTAGGGAAGGTGATTGCGCTGGCTGAAAGGACTACAGCCTATATCAAGGTGGTGCCTGGGGTATATGACTATATCGTAGGCAGTGTAAAAATTTCCCATATCCTCGGGGCACCTCTGATTGAGGTTTTTCCGCAGATCATGAAAGTGTGGGAAAGGGCAGGCAAAAGAGTCTTTGATATTGTGGCTTCGCTGTTGGCCCTGGTTCTCCTCAGTCCAGTCTACCTGGTCATCGCCATATTGATTAGGATGGACTCCCCTGGCCCCATCTTTTTTAAGCAGCAACGCGTCGGTAAGGCAGGCAAACCTTTCTACATTTATAAATTTCGCTCCATGTATGTGGATGCAGAGGCAAAAGGACCGGCCCTGTCCAGTGATAATGACCCCAGGATCACGCCCATTGGGTTGAAGTTGAGGAAACTAAGGTTAGATGAGTTCCCCCAGTTTTGGAATGTTTTGAAGGGTGAGATGAGCTTTGTAGGGCCTCGTCCGGAGCGTCAGTATTTTATTGACAAAATCGTAGAACGAGCCCCCCATTATCTGCATTTGCACAAGGTAAAACCCGGCATCACCTCCTGGGGGCAAGTAAAATATGGCTATGCCTCGAATGTAGATGAGATGATAGAACGGCTAAAGTTCGATATCCTTTACATTGAGAACATGTCTCTGGCCCTGGATTTTAAAATCCTCTTGTATACCTTGATCGTGATTGTGGAAGGGAGAGGGAAGTAGACCTATTCGTCTTGCTTGGGATGGAGGAGGTCCTGCATTTTTTGGGTGACGATTTTACTGCGGTTCTGCTTCCGAAAATCCAGGCTCAACTTTACTTTTTCCAGCCTGAATTTCAACTGCTGGATTTCCTCTGCTTTTTCCGGGTCAATTTCTGCTTCTT
>JBCBGC010000171.1:0-13991 GCA_038527215.1 Bacteroidota bacterium | reverse complement strand
TACATTTTTGAACCAGACCGCGAACAGATCCTTTCTGATCTGATTCCCAAGTCTCTCCGTACCCAGGCCTTCCGGGCCGTACTGGAATCCAATGCCGCTGAGCAAGGTGCTCGAATGGTAGCCATGGATACCGCGACAGAAAACGCGGAGGAATTATTGAAAAGTCTGCGTATTAGCTACAACAAAGCCCGTCAGGCGGCCATTACGACCGAGATCCTTGAGATCTCTGCTGGCGCCAACGCCCTGGCCGACGGCTAATGCCTTACCAGGCATAGCGATAGCTGATCGCTGGAAGAATAGGGAGCAAGCTCACTTGGTAGAGCTTGCTCCTTTTTTCATTTGTATCGTAGCGATTCAGGTAAAACCAGGCATTCTGCTGATTGTAGGCATTGTAGAGTCCCAGGGTCCAGGTAATCTCCCCTTTTTTATGCATCTCCTTTTGCCGTAAGCTGATATCCAGGCGATGGTAGGCAGGCAGGCGCTGACTATTTCGAGGCGAATAGCTTTCAATCTGTGGGCTGAAATTACCTGTTCCCGGTAAGCTATAGGTGCTTTGCACGGTGGTGGTCGGCATGCCGGATGAGAAAACCATATTGAAGTGCAGCCGCTGATGAGGACGTACCGGAAAACTTGCGACCAGCGCTATATCGTGTCGTCTTTCATATACAAAAGGGAAAGGCTTGCCCTCGTTGAGGAATGGGAACTGTCGCTGATGATAAGCCAGGGTATAACTGAACCAGCCTTGTAATTTCCCCTGGCTTTTCTTGACGAGCATTTCCCAACCGAAAGAGTTTCCACTTCCGCCTCCTTTTAAGCCCTGAACACCCGTATCTCCTTGCAGTTGAAGGCTGCCACTGCCCTCTTCAAATGCGACCAGGCCTTGATTGTCTCGAAGGTAGAAGGTAGCATCCCATTCCAGGCCTGGTCCGGGTAACCACCAGGCAAGGCCAATTTCGCCCTGCCAGGAGCGGGCGGGAGGCAGGTCCCTTGATGCCGGTAACCAAAGCTGGCTTCCCAGGCCCGGGGTGCGCGGAGGCAGTAAATGAAGATGCTGTACCATGCGGCTGAGGGAGAGTTTCCAAGCCCAGTTTGCACCAGCCTGATGATGCAGACTGATGCGTGGTTGCAGGGAAGGGAAAGCGCTCCCCTCAAAGAGAAAGTGGGCTCCGTGCAAACCAGTCCGGAGTTTCCAGGCGGCTCCCAGTTGCCAGGTTCCCTGAGCGTAAAGGCCCATTTCCCAAGCCTGCCATCGCCTGCCTTCTTCACGAATTTGTGCGGCTTCCCCAGGCTGAATGAGATGCAGACGGGTCAGCCCTGGCGTTAACTGATGGTGGATAGCCTCCCCGCCCCACTGAAATACATGATCGCCCTGTTGGGATTGGAAAGCTATGCGACCCACCATATCCTGAATCCCAAACCTGAGTTGGAAACGATCCTCAGCCGGAGGCGCAGGAGATTGCGTGCGCGTTAACTGGTTCTTTCCCCGGGTGAGGTGGGTAAAGCGGCTGCCCCCTACGCTCAGCTGGTGAGAGGTTTTTTGGTTTGGGTATAGATGTTTCCACTGGACACCTAAAGCGGTATTGCCCCAGCGCAGGCTACCTTGAAAAAGATTTTGTAGACTGTCCTGGTTAGGAGGACTGCTTTTTTGTCGGTATAAGAATCCATCTTCCCCTCGGTAGAAGGAAGCGGATATCCAGTTGTTTCTGTTCAGCTCAAAGTGCAGTTTGCCGCTTAGATCATAAAATCCGAACCCAAAGCTTTCTTGCCCACTAAAGAGCAAAGTGGAAGCCCCCAGACTTAACGGACCAAGCGGGGAAGTTCGAACGGAAAAAATATAAGAGGAGGTTGACTTTCTGATTGGGCCCTCGCGTAGAAACTTGGAGGTGAGCAGGCCTACATGGTGAACCCCTCTTGAGGTCTTTTTACTCCCCTGCTTCAAATCAAGCGCAAGCACTGCGGACAATCTACCTGCATACTGCGCGGGGAATCCTCCTTGATAAAGTTCTGCCTGGCGCAGGAGGTCCGCATCGAAGAGCGAGGTGAGGTTGCCAAAATGTGAAAGGTGATACAAGGGTAAGCCATCAAACAGGACCAGGTTTTGGTCAGGGGTGCCGCCTCGCACATAAAGACCGGTGCTGCCTTCCCGCCCTCCCTGTATGCCCGGTAGAAATTGAAAAGCCCTTAATACGTCAGGTTCTCCCAGGAGAGCCGGTAAGCTGGTGATTTCCTGGGGGCTGAGCTTGCGCAAGCTAAGCTGGCTTTCCTCATGCACCCGTACTTTATCTGTGATCTCTACCACCGCTAGCTGCCTTTCTGCCTGGAGCGATAGCCGAATTAGGGTATCGCCTTGGGCGATAAAATCCAGCGGGTACGGACGGTGCCCGGAAGCCATGACCGTGGCCGAAAAGGCCTGCTGGCTAGTCCACCAAATGTGGGTAGGTGCCCCTTTTTTTATGGGTTTCGAGCTGCCATCAGATAACTGGGCGATGGCTTTGACGGGCTTTTCGCTCTGTTGGGAAAAAACTTCAAAGGAGATGCGGATACTGTCTTGACCCAAGAGCGGGCAAAGACTCAGGCAAAGCGCGCATAGAAGCAGCAAAAATGGTTTCATGGGCGATGAGGGAGTAAAATATTGCGTTTGTGGCTGCACATGAAAATGCCAACGCCTTGCTCGACATTGGTAAAAAGGGGCGCAGGTTCAGCGAGGAAGAGTACGTCCAGCCAATCCTCCAGGCTGGCGACATCCACCGGTGCCCATTGCTGCCCGGCCAGGTGGCGGACCAGGCTTTTACGATATCGGTACCCCACTTCACTGATGACCCGGAAGTCGATTGCTTCTATGGGATACTGGGTGGGCGAAAGGAAAGGACAGCTGGAGCACTGGCTTCTCCATTGGAAGTCATATTTTTGCCCTTCAAAACTTTGGTCGGAGAAAAAAGCCGTAGGCGTACAACTGTAGAGATCGTTATCGCCTTCCTGCAAGACCGCAGGATCAATGATTTCATCAAAATCAAAGTTGCAAAGAGAAATATCTATCTCGTAAAAATTGGCCTCCTCCTCTGGATCCTCCCATTGAAGATGCGAAAGGCTTTCGGCTGTCCCATAGGAGGTCAGGAGGCCTGTCAGTTGATAAAAGCCTTCGGTTTCTGGCATGGGAGCAGGCATTTGATCCCTGGCGATGGCGGTGGGCCAATTGGGGGCGTTTACCGCAACCCGATACTGCCGGTTTGCCTGAGGCCGATGGCTTCCTTCAAACCATCCTTCAGCTCCGGGAGATAGATCTTCCACCCATTGCTCATCCTCCCACAGGCTTACGCTGGTCTGTGCAGGCAATGCTGGCGGAAGGCTATCCTGGGGATGTTGGGTCAGGCCTATTTTTATGCGGACAGGTTGGCCAGATATCAGCTCTCCGAATATGACCCATTGGGGTTCAAAAGGAGGGTGTGGGAGGCTTACTTCTTTGATGCAGGCAGAGCAGAACATAGCCAGCAGTAAACCAGGGAAGAGGTGCTTCATGAAGGTGCCGATTTTGAAGCCTAAGCTATGGCCCTCTCTGGGAAAAGTCTATGAAGAAAATAATCCCCTGACGGTTTTCGCCAGGGGATTATGTTATCGGTTATGTGGTTGGATCAAGAGGCCATCGCAGCAGGCGCATGCTCACCCAGCCAGGCTGCGCATGCGTCAAAATTCTCGAAAATATGTTCTTCACTGATCAGTCCCGGGATCATATTGATGCGTTCGAGCTGGTCGCGGGCCTGTACCTGCAGGCCGGAGAGTAAGACCTGGATGCCGCGGGTCTCCAGGGAAAGCGCACTATCCTCAAAGGCATACAGCCCGGATTGGTCGATGTAGGGGACTTTTTCCATCCGAATCACCACAAAGCGAACATCCTTGACCTGGTTGACCAGCCCTTTAAAGTAGTTGGAGGAACCGAAAAACAGCGGACCTTCCAGGTGCTTGATAAAGACTTCTTTTTGCACAGCTGCAGGCAGGCTGCCTTCGTCTTCCCAGGGAATTTCGGGGGCCAGCTCTTCCAGGCTGGCTACCTTGCTGTTTTCTTCCGCCAGATCCCCCATTTTTTTCATAAAAAGGACCGAAGCCATGACCATGCCGATGCCAACCGCCCACAGCAAGTCCCAAAATACGGTCATGAGCAGCACTACGATCATGACGACCCCATCAGCGACGGGAATTTTTCTCAGGTGACTCAAGCCTTTATAATCGATGATGCCAATGCCAACCGTGATTAGGATGCCTGCCAGCACCGGTAAAGGAATATAATAAGCGAGGGAACTCAGTCCCAGGAGAACCACCAGGAGGACCAAGCCAGAGATCACACCGGAAAGACGGGTTACGCCCCCGGAATTAGCATTGACCACGGTACGCATGGTCGCTCCTGCTCCCGGCAGACCGCCAATCAGGCCAGAAATGATGTTGCCAATCCCTTGTCCTCTTAGCTCCCGGTTACTATGGTGTTTGGTTTTGGTGAGGTTGTCCGCTACCACTGAAGTAAGCAGGGAATCAATCGCCCCCAAACCCGCCAGGACAAAGCCGTATTCCAACACAAAGGCGATATAAGATCCGTTGGTAATATCAAAACCCAAGAGGGTGCCGATTTGCAGGCTGGGCAGGCCTGAGGGGATATCCCCAATCAACGGTACGTCCAGCTTCATCAGGAAGGCTCCCAGGGAAACCAGAATCAAGGCCACCAGGGTAGAGGGAACCGCTTTGGTCAGTCGGGGAAAGAGATAAATAATTCCTATGGTGATCAGGGCCAGCACCACGGCCATGAGGTTCATGTTTTCAATGGCCAGGCCGATGCCGGTTACGATGCCAATGATGCTCTTAGGGGCGTCTTCTCCCGTATAGCCGAAAAAGGGAAATACCTGCAGGAAAATGATGATAAAGCCAATCCCACTCATAAAACCCGATACCACCGGATAGGGCATGTACTTGATATATTTTCCTAAGCCAAAGACCCCGAATAAAAATTCGATGACCCCTGCCATCACAAAGGTGGCGATGATCAGGCTCATGGCGGCTTCGGGTATGCTTCCGTCCGGGAGCTTTCCTCCCGCCAGGGCAATGGCACTAAGAATGACTGAGATAGATACCACCGTCATCGGACCGGTAGGGCCACTGATCTGGGTATTGGTACCGCCAAACATGGCCGCGAAGGTGGCGAGGGCAAAAGCTCCGTAGAGGCCCGCTTCTGCTCCAAGCTCGGTTTGAGCGCCGAAGGCAAGTGCCAAGGGAAGTGCTACAATGCCAGCTGTAATCCCCCCGAAGGTATCCCCCCGCCAATGCTTGAAAATTTCCTGAAAATTCATGCAAACTGATTTACCGGGTTAATGATAAGGTAAGTCGAAATGCGCCGTAAATTAATAAATTACCACTCATATGTGAAGACTGACCCTTGACTAATGATTCCTCTGGCTAGCCAGGAAGGTATATACCCATCCCAGGCTGGTCAAGAGACAAACCGTGGTAGGAACTCCGATAAAGTGTGTAGATAAAATGCGTTGGCAGGTAACTTATTGTACGGCCTTTTTTGTGGCTTGGTTAGCCCTGAGCCCTCTTTTTGCCCAGAAAAAAATCGCTAAGCTCCCTCCGGCTATTCACGAGATTTCCGGACTGAGCTTGCGGAAGGATACCTTATGGACCCACAACGACAGTGGGGGCAAGCCCCGCCTTTTTGCCCTCAACCTCCAGGGCCAACTCCTGGACTCGGTGGTCATTCCCGGAGCAGAAAACGTAGACTGGGAAGAGATCAGCCAGGATGAGGCGGGAAATTTTTATCTGTTTGATTCTGGAAATAATGGCCATGCCCGAAAGGATCTGACCATCTATAAATGGCATCCCCAGGCGGGGCTGCTGGGCAGGATTACCTACCGCTTCGCAGATCAAGAAGCCTACCCTCCTGCCCCCGTCCAACGCCATTTTAATACCGAGGCTGCTGTATGGTTCCGGGACTCTCTCTTTCTTTTTACCAAAAACCAAATGGGTACTGGTAACTACTGGACCTATATCTATGCTATACCTGATCAGCCAGGAGACTATGTACTTAGTTGCAGGGATAGTATATGGTTGGAAAAAAGGGTCCCCACGGCCGCGGCCCTCAGCCCGGATGGCAAGACCCTGGTACTCACTACGTATAACTTTGTGCGGAAAAAAGGCCTACCCCCTCGCCTGCCCCGGAGCTTATTCGTTTGTCGGGATTTTGAAGGGACAAAATTTTCGACCGGTCAGCTGCGGAAATACCGAATGCGTACTGGGCCTTTTACCCAGATAGAAGCGGTAGAATTTCGGGATGATCACAGCCTTTGGTTGGGCTCGGAAGCGGTACTTTTCCGGCCCGCGCGGCTTTACAGGATGAACTTAAAGCAGGATTAACCTGCTTTTCGCAATTCGCGAATTCGTTTTCTCACCTCTACCGAAAAGAGGCTTCCGGGATATTTAGCCAGGAAATCCAGGTAGTGCTGCATCGCTGCCTCAGGATCCTTGAGGGAATAGTCATGCAAGCGTGCTTTGGTATACAAGGCATCATCTCCATAGATATCCTCCGGGAAATTATTCAAAATGCGATCGATATAGGTAAGCGCTGTTTGGATATCGTTTTGGTTGAGGAAAATCTGGGTTTTCTCCCAAAGAATCTCGTCCGCCAACTGATGATCCGGAAAGGCATAAGCCAGGGTATCCAGCAGGGTGAGGCTTTCTTTGTACTGCCGCTGATAATTCAGCAACTGGGCCTGGGCAAACTGTTCCAGGGCCGTGGTGGTGGTGTCCAGGCCTGAGTTATCCATGATCAGCAGGTTCAACTTAATGGCATCATTAGAGATGTCATTGGACGTATTATCCTTTATGGCACCCAGGAGCGCCTGTGCGAGCTTAAACTCTCCTTTATAGTAAGCTAGCTGTCCCAGGCGGTACTTGGCCATAGCGCCAATCTGACGATCCTTAAAGACATCACTGACTTCGGTATAGGTGAGCTTAGCCTTGTTATAATCCTGTTGGATAAGCAGGATATCTCCGATCAGCAATTTTGCTTCGGCCCAGTCTTGCAAGCGTAAGGCTTGCTTCCTGGCGACAATTTGCTCCAATTCCTGTCTCCCCTCGTCTAATTGGTTCAGATAAAAGACCATGAGGCGGGCGCGGCGATAAATCGCATCGAAATAGGCTGGCTCTCTGCCAAACTCATCTAATAGCAAGCCATAGTCGGTAACAGCTTGTAAGACTGAGGGCATATCTACCGGAAGTTGGTCGAAGGCTTTCAACTCTCCGTTGACGGCTTTTTCCAGGTGCGCTCGATAATAATAGGGGGAATTCTTTTTGCGATCGATGATATAGTCCAAAGATCGGTTGGACATGCCATAGTCTTTGCTGTTTCGCATGGTCTCAGCAAAGTTGAACACGCGTTCTCCTTCCTCCCGAAAAAGTCGATCAATGGATTTTACCTGGACAAAAGCCTCAAAGAAGTTTTCGGCCTGTACATAGAATTCGTATAAAATGGTCCGTAAGCCTAAGTCGGTTTGTTTTTTATCCAGGGCCCGAAGCAGAGACTTTTCAATGGCCTCCTGGGAAGAGGGATTCACCAGGTTTAAAATGGCCATTTTGGAGCTGTTCAGGTCCATCGGCTTGTCAAAATAGAGGTTGAGATATTCCGCCGCAGCTTCTCCAAACTCGCCTAGTCTACCATGCAGGTCGGCCACCTCGTTGCTAAAGAGATAAGGATCCCGTTCATTTTTGCGCCCCTGCAGATAGGCATCCTTAGCCAGGGCCAGTTTTCCATTCTGTCTCAGAAAGGCCCCTACTTTAATAAAGTCCCCCTGGGTGGTCAACTGATCCTGAATGACCTCTTCGTATAGATTGTCTGCTTCTTTGATCTGGCCCATTTTTTCCAAAAGGCCTGCTTTGACGACGGAATAGAGAACCGGCGCTCGTTTTTTCTTCAGTTCCTTATTGAGGAACTCCAGGCCGGTTTCATACTGCGTGAGGGCTTCATAGCATCCTACAATGCGAAGACCGTATTTTTCCTGCGGTTGCTGTCGATTGACTTTTAGAAATAAATCCAGGGCTGATTCATACTCTCCATCGATATAATACCGCTCAGCCAAGGCTGCTTCTGCCTGGGACTGGGCCATCATGGAGAGGCTGCCAAAGCAGAACAACATACTAATGATCAAAGTTCTCATACTCATCCTAAACGAAAAAGAAAGGGGAAAGATACCTGAATATACAAGCTTCTTCTGTCAATAGAACCATTTAGGACCCGTCTGGTTTGCGGATATTCGGCATAGGGAGGAAAGATTTCGGCATAAAAAAAGAGCCATCCTTCAAGGATGACTCTTATAAAAGTTAAGTAAGGTGATTAAGCACCTACCATTTTTTCATAATCAGCGTGAGAAAGCAGGTCGGAGCCGCTGGGGTCTCCTTCGATAGATAGTTTGATCATCCACCCCTCTCCATAAGGGTCTTTGTTGACCAGTTCCGGCTCGTCGGCCAGCTTTTCGTTCACTTCAATTACCGTCCCTTCAATCGGCATGAAGAGGTCTGAAACAGTTTTTACTGCTTCCACCGTTCCAAACATGCCGCCGAGTTCTACGCTCTGGTTGAGGGTTTCAATATCTATATACACAATATCTCCTAATTCACTTTGAGCAAAATCGGTGATCCCAACAAAAGCGGCCTCGCCTTCTATACGGACCCACTCATGGTCTTTGGTGTACAGTAAATTATCAGGAAAATGCATATCGCGATGTATTAGTGGTAATCGTTAGTCGCGCAAATTAAAGGAAAAATTTTAAAAAAAACGGGAATATGAACTCGAGTTTCACATTCCCGCCAGCTTATATAAAAAGGGCTATGTTTTCAGGCATTTCGCGAAGAGATCGAATTAGTTGTTTTTCAATAAGTCGCGAATTTCAGCCAGTAATTTTTCTTCGTTAGAAGGCTCCGGTGGAGCAGCAGGGGCTTCCTCTTCTTTTTTCTGGGTAGAATTGTAGGCTTTTACCACCAGGAAAATACCTAAAGCAACCAACAGAAAGTCAATGATGGTTTGGATAAACTTACCATAGTTGAGGGTTACTGCGGGATCTTCTCCCACCGCTTCCTGCAGGGTAATCGCTAAGTCTGCAAAGTCAACTCCGCCCAGCATGACCCCGATCGGTGGCATGAGGATGTCATTTACAAAGGAGGTAATGATGGCCCCAAATGCTGCACCGATTACCACGGCTACAGCGAGGTCCAACACATTGCCCCGCAAGATAAATTCACGAAATTCCTTCATCATAATGATTTGATTTGTAGGTTTTAAAAATAGATCGCGGGCAAAATATATATTCAAATGAACCTTTGCAAGCCATGGAACGGTCCTAAGTATAAGAGAATGAGGCAATTCGGATAAAAAGGAAGAGAGGCGCTTATTGCGGGGAAGATGGGAGGATTTGCCGCTAATAATTCGATTCGAAAATTGCGAAGCAAAAATGGCGCACAACAAACATGCCATTTTTTACAAAACGTCTATTCGATCATTGGATTTTCCCAACTTATTCCCTAATTTTCGAAATATGGGGTTTGGGTTTGGGTAAACCTATCGCCGACTCGGTGAGAAAGCGCGGTAGTTACTGATATTCCCCTTATTGCCAGTTTGAATACAAGGATTTAGTTTCGATTTTCGATCGAAGGGATACCCCCATTTTTGGAGATTCCTTCTTCAAGAAAATTTCAGCCGCTTAAACAGTATATTTCACCAATCAGGTGAAAATTGTTTCGAGCTTCGGAAAACTATAAGTAATTCGTCTTTACAACATCACCAATTGTTCGACGGTAATTCAGTAATTATTTATGCTCAAGCAAAACCAGCAGCTCAAACTGCTCCAAAAAATATCTCCTCAGCAGATTCAGTTTATTAAGCTCCTTCAGGTGCCGACGGCTACCCTGGAGCAACGAATCAAAGAGGAGCTTGAGCGTAATCCTGCCCTGGAAGATGATCAAATGGGCTTCGGCGATGAACAGCCGAAAAATGAATACGAAGACCTCGACAATAACGAGCCCCAGGAATCTACCAAAGAAGAATCCGAAGATAATCTCGGTCAGGAAATCAACCTGGACGAATACCTAGCCAACGATGGCTATGATTATCGGACACGCCTCCCCTCTGGTGGGGACGATGACGAGGATGACTATGAGGCACCCATCGTACAGATGAAATCCCTGTACGATCAGATGGAGGAGCAATTGACCCTCCTGAGTCTGACGGAGAAAGAACTGCTGATCGGCCAGCACATTATCGGCAACATTGACGAAGACGGCTATTTAAGAGGTCGGGGCTCTGTAGACCCTATTAAGGCCATTGTGAATTATATGGCCTTTCGCCAGAATATATCCACCAGTCCGGAAGAAGTTGAGTCTGTCTTGGAACGGATTCAGCGTTTCGATCCTCCAGGCGTGGGAGCCAGAGACCTGCGAGAATGCCTCCTTCTTCAGTTAAAGCGCAAACCCCGGGACTACAAAACCGAGATCGCCATTACCATTATGGAGCGCTATTTCGAGGAGTTTACCAAAAAGCATTTTAGCAAGCTCCGCTCCCGATTAGGCATCACAGAGGAAGACCTCAAAGAGGTCTATGGCATGATCGTCAAACTGAATCCGAAACCCGGAGAATCTCAGTCGATCATTAAGCATGAATACATCATTCCCGATTTCATCCTGACCACCGAGAACGGGAAAATTAATATCCGCCTGAATAGCCGCAATGCACCTGATCTGAAGGTGAGCCGTAACTACCTGAACATGTATCAGGAGTATAAGGGCATCGATAAAAAGCAAAAGAATACCCAGATCAAAGAGACGCTGGATTTCGTTAAGCAACGGATTGAAGCGGCCCAGTGGTTCATTGACGCCATCCGTCAGCGACAGTTTACCCTGTTGAATACCATGGAGACCATCGCGGCCAAGCAGGAAGAGTTTTTCCTTTCCGGAGGAGATGAGAAAAAACTGCGGCCCATGATCCTCAAAGATATTGCGGAAGAAATCCAAATGGATATTTCTACCGTGAGCCGGGTTGCCAATAGTAAGTATGTGCAGACCGACTTTGGCATTTATCCCCTCAAATTCTTCTTTACGGAGGGCATTGAAACAGAGGATGGCTTCGTATCTAACCGTGAGGTGAAGAAGGCCCTGGAGGAAATCATCGAAGCAGAAAGCAAGAAAAAGCCGCTGTCAGATGATAAAATCGCCCTCAAGCTCAAAGCCAAGGGCTATAACATCGCCCGCCGTACGGTAGCCAAATACCGGGAACAATTGGGGGTACCTGTAGCCCGTCTTCGCAAAGAGGTGTAGGGCCAGCCCTTTGATGAACCTTTCCTTTTCAAAGATAACCGAGGTCTGTCTCTATGTGTCAGACCTGGATCAGTGCCTTGAATTTTACCATCATAAGCTGGGCCTTCCCCTGATCTCCAAGGTGGAAGGAAGGCATATTTTTTTCCGGTGTGGACAAAACGTACTCCTTTGTTTTCTGGCGGAAGTAACGTTGAAAGAAGCGCGCTTACCTGCCCACGGGGCTCGCGGACCTCAGCACATTGCTTTTGGGTGCGAACCGGAAGCCTATGCTGACTGGAAAAAGAAGCTGCAGGGACTGGACATTGAGATTATGCAGGAAATTACTTGGCCGAGCGGACTTCAGTCCTGCTATTTCGAAGATCCCGATGGGCATGTATTGGAGGTGGTGCCCCATGGCTTATGGGGAGAGGAACGATAAAAAACGAGGCATAAAAAAAGCCCGGTCCTCAGCAGGACCGGGCTTTTTTTATCAGATAATCAGGCCTTAGCGAACCAGGGTAATGGTCCGGCTTTCCTTGATTTCTTTTCCTTCGAAGTCAGTGGCCATCAGCTGGTAGACGTACACGCCTTCCTGCAAGTCATCTCCTTTTGGTCCTTTACCATTCCAGGTAAAGTCGGGGTTATCAGATTCGAATACTTTCTGGCCCCAGCGGTTGAAGATGGCGATGTTGAAGGTTCCCAACTTATAATGACCGATTCTAAAGAGGTCATTGAATCCATCTCCATTCGGAGAGAAAGCAGAGGGGAGCGATACATTCACAATCTTCTTGACTTCAATCACTTTGCTATCGGTCAGCTCACAACCGTTTTCATCCTCAGTAACCACGGTTACGCGGTACTTACCAGGATATTGGAATTCGTGTGCAGGAGAAGCCTCGGCAGAGGTATTATCATCCCCAAAGTTCCAGCTCCAGTTCACGATCTGAATGGAGGATACGGTATTGAAGTTGACGATGGCTACGGGCATTTCTACTACATCAGCGCTCGACTCCATTTCCATGGCTTCGTCGTTGAAAAGGTTGACATTAACTTCTCTTCTTCCGTTGATACAGCCTTCTTCTGACTGGGGTTCCACGTAGAAGGTAGTGGGTACGGGCAACGGAGGCGTGGTGTAAGCAAATCCCTGGTGGAAAGGAGCGCCTCCGGTTGGGCCATAGAACCAGTTGATGGTTACGCTTGGGTCGGCAGTTACCAGCAAGGTAGCTACGTCTCCGAAACAAACCGTGGCATCTCTTACTTCCAGAATCTCTGGGAGTTCATATACCGTGATTTCCCGGCTGAAGATATTTTCACATCCAGAATCCGTCCGAGCGATCAGAGATACGCCATAGGTTCCAGGAGCATTATACGTAAAGCTCGGGGTAGAATCCGCAGAGACTTGTCCATTAGACCCAAAGTCCCAGGACCAGGAAATGATATCTCCAGTGAAGACGTTGGACTGGTTCTCAAATAGCGTAGGCTCTCCGAAACAAACCGGATCCGCTACGAATTGCGGTTCTGGTGCGGGGAAGATCCGTACGTTTTTCACTTCGGTATTTGCACAACCCTGATCTGTTTCTACCGTGAGGCTTACGGGATAAACACCAGGTCCTGGACGATTTCCATAGAACTGGGAGCCGTCTCTTCCGGCACTATTGTCTCCGTTCCCGTAGTCCCAGGCGTAGGTTACGATAGGGGTTTGAGGATCGGCAGTACTGGTATTGGTGAACTGGGTGTTTTGGTTCTCACAGCGATCGTCTACCACAAAGTCAGCTACCGGATCAGGATAGACCGTTACCGGCTTGGCTTCTGTATCTGAACAGCCGTTGCCGGTGGTTACGGTCAGAGAAACAGTATATACCTGGGCTGAACCATAAACGTGGGTTGGGTTGGTCTCATTAGATTGGTTATTGGCTCCACTACCGGGATCACCAAAGTTCCAGTCATGGGTCTGGATGAAATCCAGCGAACCATCTACCGTGGAGGAAGTCGAAGCGAGTACGACCCCATTGATACAGGCACTAATCACATCAAAGTCAGCAATCGGATTAGGATGGACAAAAACCGTTTTGGTAAACTCATTAGAACATCCATTGTCAGAACTGACGGTGTGGGTTACGTTATAGTATCCAGAACCCGGGAAGGTGTGGTTGACCACACTTCCGGCCCCTTGCGGACTGTTGTCTCCAAAGTCCCAATAGTATTCGGTAATCAATCCACCGGCACTGATGGTCGAGTTATCGGTCAGGATATTAGGGAGACCTTCACAAACATTGGTGAAGGTAAAGTCTACCTGTGGCGATGGGCGCACCGCTACATTTCTGGTCAGGGTATCACGACATCCATTTTGTGCCGTTACCACCAGCGATACGTCGAAGCTGCCTGCGTTGGTAAAGGTATGGTTAGGATTGACATTGACATCAATAGGCGTATTGTCATCAAAGTCCCAATTCCAGGAAGCGATAGGCGATACATTGGACAGGGAGCTATCAGAGAAAGTGGTTATGTTTCCTTGACAAACCACATCTACCCCAAAGTTTGCCGTAGGCGTAGGTTCCAGAGAGATATTGGCAAAAGCCGTATCACCAGGACATCCATTCACATCGTATCCGATGAGATAAACGGAAGCAGGGCTATTGATATCTGGCAGGGTTCTTCTATTACCCTGCCAG
>JBCBGC010000170.1:0-14381 GCA_038527215.1 Bacteroidota bacterium | reverse complement strand
TGGTTTTTTAGACATCTTTTTGCCGGTTAATCGGTGAACAAAATTCTTTCCTTGAAAGCGAAACTTGAGAAAATAGACAGGAGGTCTACCCTCCTGTCCTGTATTCTATCTAGTTTCTGGCGTCGAAGGTCTGAACAATGCTGTATCCGGCTTCGTCCATGGCATAGGTCATGCCATCGATTTTCGTCGTGAAGAAGTTGTAAGCAAGGATAGACAGGGCAGAAGTGGTAATACCCAATGCCGTGTTAATCAATGCCTCAGAGATACCTACGGAAAGTTCGGCTGCGTTAGGAGCACCCCCTTCACCCAGTGCACTAAAGGCACGAATCATACCCAGTACCGTTCCAATCAGACCCACCAGGGTACCGAGAGAAGCAGTGGTAGAGATGATAGAGAGATTTCTCTCCAGCATAGGGAGTTCCAGCATGGTAGCTTCCTCAATTTCACCTTGGATCAAAGATTTTTTCTGCTCTTTATCCATGTCATGAGTAGCTTCCATTTCGCGGTACTTGCGTAGACCTGCTTTAATGACATTTCCAACAGAACCAGCTTGTCTGTCGCAAAGGTCAGCGGCTTCCTCCAGATCGCCGTTGTGGAGCAGTCTTCTTACTTTCTTAACGAATACGTCGGTGTTCCCTTTTCCACTAGCGCGGAAGATGGTGATTCCCCGCTCAATTACGAAGCAGAAAAGAACCAGTGTCAGGGTCATACCGATAGGAATTACAAATCCTCCTTTGAAGATCAGTCCGTAGAGGTTTGCTGGCTCTCCGTCAGTTGCCTTTGCAGGCTCCTCTTCAGAGAAAGCTTTTCCTGGATTTGCATCTTCGAAGACAGCTTTTCTTTCTTCCCACTCAGCGTGGGCCACGGCGTTAGTCTCTCCGTTCTCAAAATTAACTGGGTTTCCAAAACCCTGATAAAAGATCACGTGTGCCAGGATTGCCAGTACGATAATTGCCAGTACGGGAAATACAGCTCTAAAGGGACTTGCCGCTTTAATTTCTACCTCTTCCGAAGCGAATGATGTAGTTGGTTTGTTAGTTTCGTCAGCCATGTCTGGTAGCCTTTTATTTGATGTACGTTCTCAAAATAAGTCAGCCAAAAATATGTATAACAATCGAAAGCACAAAGAATTTGGGCTTTTTTATTGCATGCACATAATATTCCCAAAATCGCGAAAATAAGACTCCTAGGGCTATTTTTACGACCGAAAACGGTGACGAAAATTCCCTTTACCAACCTTTTGGATACAACATATTCAAAGATCTTACGTATGCCTCTTCTTCCAAAGAATAGACATTCTTACCTCCTACAGATAGAAAAGGAGATCAGATTCCATAAGAAATCTGCTATATTTTTGAAAAAATATGTAAGCGGGGGAGATCAGAAGGTCGGCATATACCGCCTTGTTTCGACGCGGGCTTTCAGTTTGTTGAGGATGGAGAATAATCCAAAGTAGGCGCGGTTCATGTAAAGCCCATCCTTGTCCCCCCGAGGCTGACGGGACTGCCGCAAAGCAGGGTCTCGTCCCATCTTTTCTCCATAGGTGTAGATTTCCTCAAAGTAGGCATCATCTCCAAAGTCAAATTGCGGTTGATGAAAAGGGCGCACCACCAGCAGTAAGGCATCTTTAAAAATCCCCATATATAAGGCAATCTCTTCCTCCGAGTCATCTGGCAAAAGGATCCCTGCTGCATAGCAACTCTCTAATAGCGCAGCCTCATCTTCCAGAATGGCAGGATTGAGCAGGCGGAAATAGCTTTGGTAGAAGGCTTCGGGAATCTCTTTCACACAGCCAAAATCTAAGACCCCGACCTTGCCTTCTTCCTGAAAAAGAAAATTGCCGGGATGGGCATCAGCATGCATCATCTTGAGCTGGTGGACCTGGAAATTGTAAAAATCCCACAAGGCCTGCCCTACCTGATCCCGGATAGCCTGGCTCGGGTTGGTGGCTAAAAAAGCATCCAGGTGCATCCCCTCTAACCAACTCATGGTGATCACCCGCTCGGCACAGTATTCGGGATAATAGGTAGGAAAGACCAGGTTATCCAGTTCAGCGCAGCGCTCAGAAAGAAACTGAGAGCGTTCCAACTCAAGCTCATAATCCGTTTCCTCCACCAGCCGCGCCTGCACCTCCTGAAAGTACTCGTCCAGGTCTTTATCTTTCCATCCAAACATCCGTCGAGCGATAGGGCGCACCAGCTTAAGATCTGAGATCACACTAGCGCCTACTCCCGGGTACTGGATTTTCACCGCCAGATCTTCCCCCTCTTTTTTAGCCCGGTGGACCTGCCCGATGGAAGCAGCATGGGCAGCCTCCATAGAGAATTCATCAAATATGGCCTTGGGATTGGCCCCAAAATATTGTCGGAAGGTTTTGGCGATCAGGGGACCGGAAAGCGCGGGGGCATTATATTGAGCGTGAAGGAAGCGTTCTGAATAGGCTTTGGGCAATACCCCCTTGTCCATGCTTAACATCTGAGCCACCTTCAATGCACTCCCCTTAAGTTCACTCAGGGTTTGGTAGATTTCCTCCGCATTTTTACTGTCCAGCACTTCTCTGTCAAGATCGGGCTGCACCAGCTTGCGGGAATAATGCTTTACATAGTTGGTCCCTACCTTTAAGCCCGTGCGGGCAAATTTGGAAGCCCTGCGAATTTTTGAGGTGGGGATTTTTCGTTGCTCTTCTGCCATCTAGCGTTTGAATAAAAACTTTACCAAATCAAAACCAGAATCAAGAGCATTTGGTTCGATGACATCAAAAAAGAAGTTGACGCTTTTTTCTACCAGGGCATCCGTTTTTTCAAAATTGTTGCTGGTATCGCTGATCCAATAGTTCAGGATCATCAGGGCTTGCCACCACAAAGCATTTCGGTAGGTTCGTGGGACAAACCAGCGATCTGCAATTTCCCCCTGGTCAATTCCCGCTGTAATCAACTGCCGGGCAGTGTCCACAAAAAGAGACTGGGTAGGCGCTACATAGCCCACCCCAAAGGGGGTAAGTTTCTGTCGATCCATGAACACCACCAGACTCCTTTGCCCTTTGAGGGTTTCCAGCCAGGTAAAGAATAAAGCCAGAACTTTTTCTCTACTATTATAGGTCTGATAGGTTTCATCTTTCTCCAGCACTTCCAGGGTTTCCTGAAAATAACCGAGGAATAAGGTTTGCTCAATGGCCTCAAAACCACTGTATTCCCGATAGAATGCAGCCTCTTCCAGGCCCAACTCATCCGCAAAAACTTTTACGGAAGGAGGACGTTGTCCCTTTTCCAGAACGTAGGCGGTGTATGCAGCAGGAATATCTCTTTTTTTCTTTGCCATGGTGGGAATTAAGCGTGATGCGCAAAAGACATGATCATATTAGGGTAGACGATACAGCTGAGCTTTTGTGCTATTTATCAAAACGAAAAAAAGTCAGAGGAGTTTATCCAGTAGGTAAAAAATGCTCGAAAGGCCTTTTTATCCTTCGAAAACTGGAATAGCCAATAGTTCAAATACCTAAGTAATGGGCATTTCGGAATTATTTGATAAGTAAGATTTTGGGCTTTTCGGTAAAAAAAACCAATTTTAGTACGGAAGTTCGGTATTGTTAAAGGATACGCTTCATGAAAAGTACGGAAAAAATTAATTTGACATATTGCGCAAAAGCAGGACAAAAATTAGATTGTCTTTCGCCAATAGGCAATTTGGCCCAATTCTTGAATCTGTCTCAGCATCTTTGCAATTGTCACCTCTTTGCTTCTCAAGCCAACGACCGTACTTCTCTTTGTAATCCTCACGCATGTAAGATTTTCAGCCTTATATGCAGACGCACCTTTACCGCTTTCGGCTAATTTTGAATTATAAACGCGACTTGCTGAAATGATTCCAACACGGATATATCGGATTACAGTACTTAGCATCCTACTTTCTGGCTTTTTTGTAACCTCTGCTCAGGCCCAGTGTATCAAGGGAGACTGTGATACAGGCAAAGGCGTTTACTCTTATCCCAACGGGGATTATTATAAAGGAGAGTGGCGCAGCGCAAAAAGAAATGGGTTTGGCACCTATCGCGGAGCAAATGGAGATGAATACGAGGGGATGTGGAAGAATGATGAGCAACACGGTAAAGGTAAGTATACCTTTAGCAACGGGGATGTGTATGATGGCGACTTTCACAAAGGTCGCATGGAAGGCACAGGAACCCTGATTTTTAGTAATGGAAACAGGTATGAAGGTGAGTGGGCCGATGACAAGCAAAACGGCAAAGGTACCCTCACTCATCCTAGTGGAACGGAGATTTCTGGCATCTGGACCAATGGCAAGGTGAATGGCACAGCCAAGTATTATTACCCTAACGGGGATTATTACGAAGGCTCCTTCATCAACAACAAACGCAATGGTGAGGGAAAAATGGTCAACAACCGTGGCGACGTCTACACAGGTAACTGGAAGGACGGAAAGAAGCACGGCAATGGCACCATGCAGTTTGCCTCTGGCGTGGTCTATGAAGGCGACTGGAATTTCGGCTACATGACTGGAACAGGAAAACTGACCACCATGGCTGGTTCAGTCTACTCCGGAGACTTCAAAAATGGCCGCTACAACGGTCAGGGAACGCTGGAGCACAGCAACGGCGACATCTATGATGGACAGTGGCTAAATGGTCGCAAGCACGGCCAGGGCGCTTACACCTACAGTGATGGAAGCCGCTATGAAGGAGACTGGAACATGGACAAACGCCATGGCAGAGGCACCTACGCTTACTCCCACGGAGACATCTATGTCGGTGAGTTCAATGCCGGGCGCATCCACGGACAGGGCATCCTCACCAAGTCCAACGGAGAAATACAAAAGGGTACTTTCCAATACGGAAAGTTCAAATCCAAGTAAACGAATAAACAGTTTTGCGTTGTTTTTAAGAGATCGGCCTTGAAGCTGATCTCTTTTTTTGTCCTACCACTTCCATTGCATAGGAAAGCGAGCTGCCAGTCCGGCACTATCTGCTTGCGTGCAGGTCTCAAACTGCCGGCCTTCAAGGCACACAAAACGAGAAGCCTTATCCTGGTATTCCACCATTTCCCCTCCTTCAGGAATCAACCCATGATTGCTGTTCCATTGCAGCAGCTTCACTTGGCCTGCCTCTTTCCATAGCCAGCTTTCCTGGGCGATCTGCCCGCCCTCTCCTCCATAAAACAAGGCTACAGTCAGGTGATCGACCCACTGTCCTTGTTGCAGATCTTTGACCAATAACAGTTGTTGCTGATACCAGTTGTACTTGAGGTAAACCTGATAGGCTTCCAGGGTACTATCCAGGTGTAGCCGCTTCCCGGCGAAACACGATAGCCCCAGCGAATCCATGTATAGTTCTATTTCCTCCCGCATGAGTGGAGTCAATACAGAGAATAGCTCTTTGCCAGGAATGCTATCTCCCGGAGCCCGGTCAGCAGAGGAAGTATCCAGAAAAAAGCCCTGTACGGGTAAATCTTCTTCAGGACCAAAATGGCTTTCGAATCCCGATGGGATATCTTTTACCTCCTGACAAGCCAGGACTCCGAAGAAGATCAGGATAGAAAGCAGGCGAAGCTTACACATAGGACGATTCTTGGTTTTTCCCGGTAAAAAAATCTTTTAGCTTTGGCCCCTCAATAATAAGCAGAAAAAATGACCTCCCTATCCATCGGTGGTGTTCACGAACACTTCAATATGCCCTGGCACCGATTATTCGAAAGTCAGGTATTGCAGGAAGCAGGTATTCAACCCCATTGGACCGACTTTCACGGGGGAACCGGGGCCATGGTAGAAGGCTTGAATTCCGGTGCAGTAGATATGGCCGTCCTCCTGACTGAAGGAGCGATCCATGGGATCAACCAGGGAGGCGCTTACCGCATTCTTAGCTTCTACGTCAGCTCTCCCCTGCTCTGGGGGATACATGTGCCTGCCGACTCCCCTTATCAAAAGATGGCCGATGTCAAAGGTCGGCGCTACGCTATCAGTCGCTATGGGTCAGGTTCCCATCTGATGTCTTTTGTGGACGCTCAGAAACGACAGTGGTCCTATGAGAACCTGGATTTTGTAGTGGTAAAAAATCTGCAAGGCGCACGCGAGGCTTTCCAAAAGAGAGAGGCTGATATTTTTTTCTGGGAAAAATTTACGACGAAGCCGCTGGTGGATGCCGGAGAATTCAGAAGAATCGCCGAGCGGCCTACCCCTTATGCCTGCTTTGTGGTATGTGCCACAGAGAAGGCCCTGGCCGAGAAAGCCGGAGAGATACAATTTTGCTTAAAAGAGGTTTACAAAGCGGCCCGAAAGCTGAGACAAAATCCCTCCATAGATTCCATTATCGCTAACTATTACGGGCTACAACCGGAGGACGTAACAGAATGGCTCACCTCCATTACCTGGCCTTACCGACGGTCCCTCTCCCGTTCTGCCCTCAACAAAGCCATTACTACCCTAAAAAGTCTGGATCTCATCCAGGCAGGATTGGAAGTGGACGATGTGATCTGGAGCGACTGGACTTAGTCCTTTAGTTCCCTTAGGTCTTCATCGGGCTTGGCGTAGCTGAGCCTAACCAGTTTTTCCCCAACATGGTACGTATCTAAGCCTGAAACCGTCACGGTTTCCGTAGCTTGTAAATCAATCAGCCCATCCTCCTGCACCGCTGCTTCAGGCAGGGACACATATAGCACCTCTCCAATCACCAGCACCGTAGAGTTAGAAATCAAGTGATGCCTCTCCTTCACCTGCAGGCCGATTCTCACCCGGGACTCCGCCACGAAAGGTGCTGGGAATCCCTCCACGAGCAAGGGGGTTAGGCCAGTAGCCTCAAATTCTGAAACCTCTTCCGGATAGCGGGCACTGGTTTGGTGGCCTTGGTGGGTGATGCCAGGATGAAGATGGTTCAGGGTAAAAAATCCGGTCCGGGCAATGTTTTCGTAGGTGTCGCGCTGCACCACCGGAGGGCGTAGGAGCATGCCCATGAGGGGAGGATGGGCCCCCACGTGAAATACAGAACTGATAATAGCCAGGTTATGAATGCCCGCAGGGTCGGAAGTCCCACACAGACATACACTTTTATACCCACTTAAGGAATTGACCAGATTACGCCGAAAGCGCTTATCTAAGGCTTTTATATCCTGGGAGAAATAGGCGGTAAAAGGCGAATCAGCTTGACTGTTCATGAGAATGTTCTGCTTTGGGCGGACGGGGTTCAAAACCGGGACAGGAGCCTACGGGTTGCGGCGGATACTTACGAAATGAAGGACCTATGCGACTTCTTTCGCACATCAAAAACGTACTGCCTCGCTTATTCCCGATTTCCCGGCAATACTGGCAACGACTACATAAGGAATGCTTCCACATCAAATATACATCAGGTTACAACCACGGAGTTCGGCGGCATCGATTCGTCCCATCACCTCGAAGCTCCCATCTTCATACAGCCTGCCAAGGTCATCCGTAGCAACAAATGCACAGCTATCAATGTTTGCCAAATCCACAAAGTGGAGACGGCCCGTATGGCCAAAGGGTAAACGCAGGCGGTCCAAATGCAGATCAGAAATCCAGATTTTCAGACTGGGAGCGGGTAGAAAGCGCCCATGCTCCATGGTGTAAGCCTGACTCATCATCTCCGTCATACCATATTCTGATACGATACGCGATACCCCCAGGCCTGCTTTCAGCCGTTGGTGCAGCGCTGTACGCACCAATTCTTCCTTGCGACCCTTCATGCCGCCGGTTTCCATCACCAGGGTATCCGGAGGCAGTTGGCTGGGAAATTGCTCCGCAAAATCCAGAAGCGCAAAAGCTACCCCGATCAGCAGGATATCTTCTCCCGCATCCATGGCTTCTCCCAAAGCCTGATTCAGGGCTTCAAAATTATACAGATAAAAGCCGCTCCCTGGCAAGCCAAATTCCTCCATCCAGTATCTTACCATCTGCACCAGCGAAGAACTGTCCCTTTCCAGATAAGAAGGC
This sequence comes from Bacteroidota bacterium, assembly GCA_038527215.1. Classification (GTDB taxonomy): domain Bacteria; phylum Bacteroidota; class Bacteroidia; order J057; family J057; genus JAWPMV01. The sequence goes on along the minus strand of JBCBGC010000170.1, from coordinate 6,425 downwards.
AGCAAAGCCAGGACTTTATATTTTTTCTTCGGGAAAAAGTGGTGGAATCCACGCAATACATTTTCCCGGTAAGCGGCTGGGTCCTTGACCAAATGGCGGGAAGGAAGCTGTCCGGTCGTCCCACTGGAAGTGAAAATTTGCCTTGGCTCCCAGGAATCCCCGCTCTGAAGCGAAAATTCCTTAAAAAATCGGATCGGCAAGGAAACTGGCCCCGTAGCGTCCAAGCGGGAAGCAAAAGCCTCCACTAAAGGATTGTGCTGTCGCTGATAGGTCCATAGCTCCTGGGCCAGGGCCTCAAAATCCCGGTCTGGTTCATAAACTTTTTCCCGAAAGCGCTTTACATCCCAATTCTCCATAACCTATGTGTCCAAAACTAGTTATATAGACCTGTAGCAGGCTAGGTTTCGATGAGCAAATTTCCGAAATTTCCCCTGCGAATACACACAAAAATTTCCAGATTTCAATTTTCAGCCAAAATATACCGCATGTCAGACGCTCAGTTATCGACGACAATTGCAACATTAGGAGAACTCAAAAAAGCTGGTTATCAGCCTACTTCCGTTAAGGAAGAACTCAGAAAAAATTTGATAGCAACCATGCGTTCCGGGGAGAATCCTTTCCCTGGCATCATCGGCTATGAGGAGACGGTTATTCCTGATATACAACGTGCCATTTTATCTCGACACAACATCATCCTGCTGGGATTGCGTGGGCAGGCCAAAACCCGGATTGCCCGCCAAATGGTAGGACTCCTGGATGAATATATCCCCATGGTGGCCGGATCGGAAATGCGCGACGATCCGCTAGCCCCTATTTCCCGTTTTGCCCGAGACCTCATTGCCGAAAAAGGAGATGATACGCCGATAGAATGGGTACACCGGGACGACCGATATGTAGAAAAACTGGCCACGCCAGATGTTACCGTAGCCGACCTGGTAGGAGATGTTGATCCTATTAAAGCCGCTACCCTGAAACTGCCTTTCTCTGACGAAAGGGTGATTCACTTCGGACTGATCCCGCGCTCTCACCGGGGTCTTTTTGTCATCAACGAACTTCCGGATCTCCAACCCAGGATTCAGGTGGCACTCTTTAACATCTTGCAGGAGGGCGATATTCAGATCAGAGGTTTCCAACTCAGAATGCCCCTGGATGTCCAGTTTGTCTTCACGGCCAACCCCGAGGACTACACCAACCGGGGTAGCATCGTAACGCCGCTCAAAGACCGCCTGGAAAGCCAGATTCTGACCCACTATCCCAAGTCTCTGGAACTTTCGCAGCAGATCACCCAGCAAGAAGCCCGCATCCCTCAGGATCAGGCCGCAGTGGTCAATATTGACCCGATCTGCGCGCAGCTGGTAGAGCAAATCGCCATTGAAGCCCGCCAAAGCGAATATGTAGATGAAAACAGTGGGGTTTCCGCCCGTCTGACCATTTCAGCATACGAAAACCTGCATTCTGCCGTAGAGCGCCGTCTCATTCTGCAAAATGAGCCTGAAGGCTACAGCCGGGTCAGCGACCTGGCCGGCGTAGTGCCCGCGATTACCGGAAAAATAGAACTGGTCTATGAAGGCGAACAGGAAGGACCGGCCATCGTGGCTCAAAAGCTGATCAATAAAGCGATTCGTCAGACCTTCGTGGAATTCTTCCCTAATCCAGAGAAGCTCAAGCGGAACGATCCCGAAAATCCCTACCGGGAAATTACGCAGTGGTTTGGCAGAGGACATACCCTGGACCTGCTCTATGATGTTTCTGAGAAAAATTATCAGGAGCAGCTCAGAATGGTGCCTGGATTAGAAAAGCTGGTGAAAAAATTCCATAAAAAAGTCGGCAAGGCGCAACAGTTCCTGCTCATGGAATTTGTGCTGCACGGCCTGGCGGAATACTCTCTGCTCAGCAAAAACGGCCTGGAAGCCGGGACGCAATTCAAAGACCTATTGAGTGGCATGCTCAATCTGGGCGATGATGACGACGAAGGAGACTACGGCGGTTATTATGAAAACCGTTAGGGAGATCCTCCGATTCCTGCTAATTTGGGGAACGGACTATGAAGCTAGTTTTTCTCACATCCCGCTTTCCTTATCCCATTGAAAAAGGCGATAAACTTCGGGCTTACCATCAGATACGCTACCTTGCCCAATCCCATGAGGTGATCCTGATTGCCTTGAGTGATCAGCCTGTGCAGGCAGCGGATCGTCAGGTCCTGGAAGCGCTATGTGAAAAAGTCTACCTGTTCCAGCTTCCCAAATGGCAAAGCCCATTTAGGTTGATCCGGGCTTTATTCAATAACTGGCCCTTTCAGGTGGCCTATTTTTTCCGTCCCCCCATCCGTAAGCAAATTAAGGACATCATGGAGCAGGTTAAACCCGATCGGGTGATCTGCCAACTCTTAAGAATGGCTCCTTACGGACAAGCGGCTACCGTTCCAGCATATCTGGATTATATGGATAGTTTTTCCCTGGGGATGCAAAGAAGAGCCGAAGCTACCCCCGCCTGGAAACGATGGCTATATGCTTGGGAAGCCCACAAGCTCAGTCGGTATGAGCAGCTGATATATCCGCATTTTTCAGGCCATAGCATCATCTCTGAGCAGGACCAGCAAGCCTTGAACCTACCGGTAGACCAGCCCGTCCGCGTCCTACCCAATGGGGTAAACACCGACTTCTTCCAGTCTCAATCCCTTGAATCGCCAGCCGTAGACCTGGTTTTCGTAGGGAATATGGGCTACTTCCCCAACGTGCAGGCTGCACAGTTTCTCTGTCGGAAGGTATTACCTGCGGTGCAGATGCAGCGCCCTGAGACCAGTTTACTGCTGGCTGGAGCTGATCCAGCACCGGAAGTCCGCCAGTTGATGCACCTACCCGGCGTTCAGGTGAGTGGCCGCATTCCAGACATTCGGACGGCTTACGCACGGGGCAGCATCTTTGTCGCGCCGTTGTTTGCTGGGAGTGGGCAGCAAAACAAAATCCTGGAGGCCATGAGCATGGGCAAAGCTGTCATCACCACCAGCCTGGTCAACCGCAGCATCGGGGCGGAAGCCCCTGAGACCATTTGCCTGGCCGATGAGGCAGATGGATTTGTGACGCATATCCTGCGGTTGCTTAAGGAAGAGCGCATTCGAAAGGAGATGGGCTCGCAGGCCAGAGCCTGGGTACAGGCCCACTATTCCTGGGATCGAGCCTATCAACAGATGGCAGACTGGCTGGAAATCAAGCCCTGATTTTACAGGGAGATCGATTTTAACGCCACTTTTATCCCTTAAGAAGCGTACCTTTCTATTCAATATATGATCAGCTCCATAGCTGTTATCCCCTGAGTTTATGTTCGACTTTAGTCCAACTTCCTTACCGAGAATCCTCATCTATGTCATTGCAGCGAGTATCATAGGAGGCTCTTTATTTTATTCTAACTATTTGGTGGAAGAGCTTTCAGTTCGGGAAAAATATCGAATTGACCTGTTCAAGGATGCCTATGAAATCATTACAAGCGAGGATGATGAAGCTTGTGAAAACTGTCCAGCGGCCTCGGATTTTCTCCAATTCGTCTTTAACAAGATTGTAATGGACAGCATTTCCCAAATCCCCCGCTTATTGGTCAATGAGCAAGGCAATGTAATTGACCAAAATCTGGTGCCGGATGAAATCGCCATGGAAGATGAGAACCAGGCATTGTTGGAAAAAAAGCGCATTGAATTTGGGAAAAGTTTCGAGCCAATTCCCGTGGAATACCAAGGATCATTTTCTCAATCTATTTACTATGGGGAATCTAATCTCCTCAAAGCCATCCGCTGGTTTCCCTACATCCAGTTGGCAGTCCTGATGGCCTTCATCGGCTTAGTCTTTTATGGCTTTGCCATCGCCAAGCGCAACGAACAAAACCGGGTATGGGTGGGCATGGCCAAGGAAACGGCTCACCAGTTAGGGACGCCCGTTTCCAGCCTCATGGCCTGGGTAGAGCTCTTGCGGATGAAAGAAAAAGACCGTCCGGAAGATAAAGGCCTGGTAGACGAAATGGAGCAGGATGTAAAAAGATTGGAAAATATCGCCGAACGCTTTTCAAAGATTGGCTCCAAACCGGAGCTATTGCCCATTAGCCTCAAAGAAGTCCTAGATACTTCGGCCAGTTATATCCAAAAGCGCATGACCACCCGGGGCAAAATCAAGCTCAACATCAACAACCAAATCCCGCTCGAAAGTACCTTGTACATCAATCCTCAGCTTTTTAGTTGGGTGATTGAGAACCTGCTCAAAAATGCCCTTGACGCTACCCAGCAAGGTTCTATCAGCCTGGAAGCAGGAGCCAAAGGCAATAACTACTTCATTGACGTCCGCGATACCGGCAAGGGCATTCCTAAGGGAAACTTCAAAAAAGTCTTTGAGCCAGGCTTTACCACCAAGAAACGTGGCTGGGGCTTGGGCCTCAGTTTGACCAAACGGATCGTGGAGAACTACCACCAGGGAAGAATTTTTGTCAAAAGCTCTGAAGTGGGAAAGGGCACGACATTTCGTATTTTGCTGCCCAAAACCTTTAAAGGATAAATTTTGGCGAGGATTATAGCAGTGGATTATGGTGGTAAAAGGACCGGCCTGGCCTGGACGGACCCTTTACAATTGATTGCCACGGGATTGGGCAGTTTCTCCACAGATACCTTGAAGGAAAAGTTCGCCGAGCTTATCCAGGCTGAAGAAATAGATACCATCGTTCTGGGGTATCCGACTCGCATGGATGGCAGCGACAGTCATATTACCGAAGCCGTTCGGGAATTTGAAAAACATCTGCAAAGCACCTACCCTGGCCTTCAGGTGGTCCGGTGGGATGAGCGCTTCACCTCCAAAATGGCCATGGATGCCATGATTCAGGGAGGCGTCAAGAAGAAAAAGCGACGAGATAAGCAGCTGATCAATGAAATCAGTGCTGTGTTGATCCTACAGGAGTACCTGGATCGCTCTGTCCCCTAGCCCTCGTTAGGGCCGCCCTAGGGTAGCCTCGGCTATCTTTTATCCGTAACTTAGCTTTCAAAAGGAAAATTGTCCGAACCAATTTCTCACACCGAAAAAGTCTCCTGCATCATTTGCCAGCATGACAATCCCCATACCTATGCCGTGCATGGGCAATTTGGCATTCCCCTCCATCTCGCCATCTGTAAAAACTGCGGCCTCTCCTACCTCAATCCACGCTGGAATAAAGATCGCTACCTGAAATACTACGCCCAGGAATACGATACCCACTACCGGAAAAAGGAAGTAGACGCTTCCATGAGTGGAGAGTTGGACCGGGAACGCTATGGCCTGATTCATCGCCGCCTCAGCAGCAAAAATTTGCTGGAAGAAACCCCTCGCACTATCCTGGACATCGGCAGTGGGGAAGGCAATATCCTGAGTTACTTTCAGGAGGTCTATCCTGAAACGGCTTTTGCCGCCATCGAGCCTTCTGAAACTTGTCAGGAGATTCTGCGCAGCAAAGGCGTACAGGTCCTTACCCATGACGTAGATACCGATTGGCATCTGGGACAGGAAGGAAAGTATGACCTCATCATCATGCGGCATGTGCTGGAGCACTTTATGAATCCTCTGGAGGTCTTGAAAAAAGTAGCTTCGGTGCTGAGTGAAAACGGGCAGCTGTACATCGCCGTGCCCAACGCATTGTATCTGGAAGAAAGCGCCTTCTTCACCCATTGGCTGCGGGTAGTGCATACCTATTATTTCAACCGCATCAGCCTAACCAATCTTTGCCATCTGGCCGGCCTGCACATCCAGTGGATGCAGGAAGGCGATCAAGCCAACCGGCAAGAACTTTTTGCCGTAGTTTCACGGGCTGCTGCTCCCCAGGAAGTAAGCATCGATCCGCAGAATTTCCTCCTCCAGCAAGCTGCTTACGACAAAAAGATGCGGCAGGAAAAAATGCCTTTTGCCAGTTTGCTTCGCAAGGGAAAGCGGATGTTGAGGAAAATTTCCTCTTAGGGATGGGGACATCCCCTTCTGCCTAGGTGTCATATCTGAGTCTTGGAGACCCCGGATAAGTCTTTTTCCTTACAGTCAAAAGCCTTTCCGGGGTGACATAGCTTATGTGGTGATGCTTATCTCCGACAGGCCTACGCCTCTTCAACCCTCCTACATATATGTCATCCCGGAATGGCCTCCGATCGTAGGGAGGGGAACATATCCGGGATCTCCGAGACAGCATCAAGATCATGGAAACCCCGGATAAGCCTTTTTCCTTACAGTCAAAAGCCTTTCCGGGGTGACATGGCCTATGTGGTGATGCTTGTCCCCAAAGGGCCTGCGCCTCTTCAACCCTCCTACATATATGTCATCCCGGAATGGCCTCCGACCGTAGGGAGGGGAACATATCCGGGATCTCCGAGACAGCATCAAGATCATGGAGACCCCGGAAAGACTTTTGACTGAAAGGAAAAAGACTTATCCGGG